>DATCSK010000017.1:0-18331 GCA_036568505.1 Pseudomonadales bacterium
GCCTTGCTGCGTGCCGAGCGATCGGGTGACCGCGTGGGTTTGATGTACATGGATCTCGATGGTTTTAAACCGATCAATGACAGCCTGGGCCACGAGGCCGGTGATGTGGTGCTGCGTGCCGTGGCCGATCGCCTGAAAGCGCGACTGCGGCGTGCGGATGCCATTGCGCGATTGGGCGGCGATGAGTTCGCCATTGTTGTCGAACAGCTCGATGACCCGACAGTGCTGGGTAGCATTGCCGCCAGTGTGCTGGCCTGCGTGCGCGAGCCGGTCGCGAGCTTGCCCGGGCAGCCGCACGTGACCGCAAGCCTTGGGATTGCGGTGTACCCGGATCATGCCGATAACGCCACCGACCTGTTACGCCGTGCCGATCAGGCCATGTATCAGGCCAAGCATCAGCACGGGGTGTGGGTGATGGCCGGTGCCGAGGCTTAGAGCTCGGAGTCTGTTTTTATCGCGTCATCCACTTTATCGGCCAGCTGAATGGCCAGCTTGATGGCTTTGTCGGTCAATGCCTCGGCATTGGCTTCGGTCAGCGTGCCGTTTTGCAGCCACGCGGCGATAAAGCGCGATGCGGCAGCCAAAATGGCGCGCTCGGAGTCACCCAGGCTTTGGTACGAGCGATCATCGTTTGAATACAGCTCCATGCTGCGGTCCTTTTTTGTTATGAATCAATGCCGTGAATACGGGGCGCCTTTTGATCCTCCGTTGGTTGCGCGGCTTTTACACGACGGAGAATTTCGCGATTAAACGGCAGGGTTAGTGAAAAACCGACGGCCACCATCACCCACCCGTAAGAAGGGAATCGCCAAGCGATAGGGACGATCTCCGTATTCGATAGCTGATCCGCAAAACCGATGCCGGCCAGGGTGCAGCCGATTAAATCGAGCGCCAATAAAGGCAGTAGCGAGGCCAGATTATTGTTCATCAGTTGAGGCGCTCTTTTTCTGTGTTTTGTGGTGCTGACTGATGGCTTGTTCGGCCGATGCGCGTAAGCGCCCGACGCGTGGGTAGCCAGCATAGGGGGCTGCATGAATAACCAGCTCACGCACCTGCGCTTCATCCAGCTCGCCACGCCGCAGCGCGCTGCTGCATTGAATGCCAAACACATCGGCCTCACCCATGGCGGCAATAATGCCCATGGTAAACAGGCGGCGGTCGCGCAGCGAGAGTTGTTCTTCGCGTGACCAGACTTCTGAAAACAGGGTGTCGAGCATAATGTCGAAGAACGGGTCCTCGCCCTCGGGCGGCGGCTCCATCATGTCGGCGTAATTTTTGCGAAAGTAGAGTTCACCGCGTGCGCGGCGAGCGGCTTTATCGGTCATGGGGACGATCCTCCGGTCAGCAAGAATGCATCATAGCGGGTGCCCGACGCAAAAGACAACAAAGATTGACTAAAAAGACAAGCAACTTTACTATGCGGGTTCGTTTCGCGGAGGCAGGGCTATGAAAACCGGGTTTATCGGATTGGGCAATATTGGCAAGCCCATGGCCAAGCGATTGGCCACCAGCGATTACGCCTTGACGGTTTACGACATTAATCCGGCGGCATGCGCCGAGCTGGAGGCCTTGGGCGCGCAGGTGGCAGCGAGTCCCGCCGCATTGGCCGCACAAGCCGATGTGATCGGTGTTTGTGTGCGCGACGATGCCGATGTCGAGAGTGTGTTGACTGGCGAGCACGGTATTTTATCGACGGCTGCAGCGGGTACTGTTGTGGCGATTCACAGCACGGTACGGCAGTCCACTATTTTGGCCATGGCAGAGCGTGCGCGTGCCAGCGGCGTGATTGTGATGGATGCGCCGATCACCGGCGGTGCGAGCGGCGCCGAGAATGGCAGCTTGTGTTACATGCTGGGTGGCGATGCGGCGACGGTCGAGACAGTGCGACCTGTGTTTATGACCTCGGCACAAAAAGTGATTCATGCCGGTGATCTGGGTGCCGGCATTGCATTGAAACTGTGCAATAACCTGATCACCTACGCCGAGTTTATTGCCATTCACGAGGCCGGTAAATTGGCGGAAGCCGCTGGCTTGTCGTTGGCGGTGCTCGCTGAAGTAGGGCAGGCCAATGGCGTGATCACGCCGCAAATGCAGATGTTTATTGAAAACCGAAACGCCTTGCACAAAGGCTGCAGTGAAGCCGACTTCAAAGCGATCTTCGGTGGCTTTGCGGCCTTGGGTGCCAAAGATTTGCAGGCCGCATTGGAATCGGCCGCGCAATTGAATTGCGACTTGCCGGCGACAACGGTGAATCAGACCCTGATCGAAAAAGTATTTTTCAACGCCTATTAAGTAAGGAGCACGTCATGGCGGTACTGGGCGAAGCACGGATGTTGATTGATGGTCAGTTGTGCATGGCGCACTCCGGCCGCACGTATCCGAACATCAATCCGGCCACCGAAGAGGAAATCGGTCAGGTCGCCGATGCGGGCGTTGAGGATATGGAGCGCGCGATTGCCGCAGCACGTCGTGCGTTTGACGCCAGCGACTGGTCCACGAATCACGCATTTCGTGTGAAGTGTTTGCGTCAGCTTGAGGCCGGCTTGAAAGCCGTGCGCGATGAATTGCGCGAATGGGTGATTGCTGAAGTCGGTGCGCCACGCGGTATCGTGGAAGGCCCGCAATGCGACGGTCCATTGGAGATGATCGATTGGACGATTCATTATCTTGAGCACTTTCAGTGGGAACGTGAAAGCGGCCAGTACGAAGTGATGGGCACCCGAAGCCGTCATCTGGTATGGAAGGAGGCCGCCGGCGTTGTCGCGGCCATTACGCCGTGGAATTTTCCGGTGCAGATCAATCTGGCGAAAATCATTCCGGCACTCGCAGCCGGTTGCACGGTGGTGTTGAAGCCTGCGCCGGATACACCTTGGTGCGCCACCCTGATTGGTCGTGTGGTGGCTGAGCACACGGATATTCCTGCGGGCGTGTTCAATGTGGTGACGGCCGCCGACCCGGTGGTCGTCGGCGAGATGCTCTGCACCGATCCGCGCGTGGATGTGGTGTCGTTTACCGGTTCAACCGCCGTCGGCCGCCACATCATGGCGTTGGCCGCCAAGACCGTGAAAAAGGTGTTTCTGGAGCTCGGCGGCAAGTCGGCCAATATCGTATTGGACGATGCCGATTTTGGTTCGGCGTTGTTGAGTAATCTGGCGGTGTGTTTTCACGCAGGCCAAGGCTGCGCTATTGCAACGCGCTTGCTGTTGCCGCGTTCACGCTATGAAGAGGGCGTGGCCTTGGTGAAGCAGTATTTCGGCTTCATCAGCATGGGCGATGCGCAATCAAAAGATCAGATCATGGGCCCGCTGATTAATAAAAAGCAGCAAGAGCGGGTGTTGGCGTATATTGAAAAAGGCAAGGCCGAGGGTGCGCGTCTGGTGGTCGGCGGTGGCGTGCCGGCGCATTTGAAGAAAGGTTTTTATGTCGAGCAAACCTTGTTTGCGGATGTGACCAACGACATGACCATTGCACAAGAAGAAATTTTCGGGCCGGTGCTGGTTGTCATTCCTTACGACGATGACGACGATGCGGTACGCATTGCCAATGACTCTATTTTTGGTTTGTCAGCGATGGTGTGGTCGGGTTCGCAAGAGCGGGCATTGTCGGTGGCGCGTCGGTTGCGCACCGGCACCGTGAATGTGAACGGGGGCAATTTTTTAGGCCCCGATGCGCCGTTTGGCGGTTACAAGCAAAGCGGCGTGGGCCGTGAAATGGGCGTGGAAGGCTTTGAAGAATACCTCGAAACAAAAACCGTGGCGGTGACAGCATGAGCACATTGAATCATCAGGTGATCGCGATTACCGGTGGCTCGCAAGGGTTTGGTCTGGCGATTGCGCGCGCCTTGGTGGCTGCCGGCGCTAAAGTGGGTTTGATTTCGCGTAATCCAAAAACGCTGGACGCTGCTGTGGCGGCATTGGGTGCTGACAAGGCGTTTGCACAAGTGGCTGATGTGGCGGAGCCCGAGGCCATCAAGCAGGCAATTGACGCAATTGCCACGCATTACGGACGGCTGGATGGGCTGGTGAATAACGCCGGCGTAGCACGGCCCGATCCGCTGGAGGCAGTCAGTGCAGCGGATTTTGCGATGCAATGGGCGGTGAATGTGGGTGGCGTGTTGTGGGCGAGTCAGGCGGCATTGCCGTGGTTGCGCAAGAGTGACAATCCGCGCATCGTGACGATTACTTCGGCCAGCGCCCGCCACAATGATGAAATGGCGCATCTGGGTGTTTATGCCTCCACCAAAGCAGCCGCAGAACGCATGACCTTTGAATTGCGTGAAGAGCTCAAGGGCGAAGGTATTGCCGTGACGGCCGTCAGTCCCGGTTTTGCCGCGACGGATTTTGCGGCAGGGTGGGATTTCGCGAAATTACAGAAAGCGGCCGCTGTGTGGCGCAAACGCTCGCCGGAGTTTTATGAAGGCATGGGCGTTGATGATATTGGTGCTGCGGTTGCGCATTGCTTTGGTTATCCGCGCGGTGTGGCCGTCGACTTCATTGAAGTGCGCCCGAACCGTCCCGTGACCAAGCCTGAATTTTAATCCCGTATTCCAAGCAGGAGAGCTGCCATGTCATTCCAGGATAAAGTTGTGATCGTGACCGGTGCCGGTCAAGGCATTGGTGAGGGTTATGCCAAAACCTTTGCTGCAAAAGGCATGAAAGTGGTGGTATCGGAAATCAATGCAGCGCAAGGTCAACGCGTGGCCGACGAGATTGTTGCGGCAGGCGGGCAGGCCGTGTTTGTGCGCACCGACGTATCCGATGAAGCGTCCTGCAAAGCAGCGGCCGACAAAGCCATGGAAGCTTTCGGTGCGATTGATTATCTGGTGAATAACGCAGCCATTTTTGGCGACATGAAGATTGAAGGTTATCTGAATGTCGACATGGATTACCTGAACAAATTTATGGCGGTGAACACGAACGGTGCGTTGTTGATGACGCGTGCCGTGGTGCCGCACATGAAAAAAGGCAGTGCTATCGTGAATCAAAGCTCAACGGCCGCATGGATGAACATGGGTTTTTACGGTGTCGCCAAATTGGCCTTGAACGGCATTACCTGTTCACTGGCCAATGAACTGGGGTGGCGAAAAATCCGCATCAATGCGATTGCGCCGGGCCCCACCGAAACCGAAGCCTTGCGCAAAACGGCAGGCTCTTATGCCGATGAGTTAGTGAAAACCATGCCGATCAAGCGCTTGGGCAAGCCGGAAGACATGGCTAATGCGGTTTTATTCCTGCTGTCGGATGAAGCGAGCTGGATTACCGGCCATATTCTCAATGTCGATGGCGGTCAATTCATGCGCGTGTAGGCCGTGTTGCCTGATATAGAAGGCCGGGGAATATCCCCGGCTTTTTTTATGGGTGAATAATCTGATGGATTGGTATTGGGTCACAGAAAGCAAGCCATACTTGAAGCAGGCTGATGAGCCACAGGGAGGGAGCCATCATGAAGCGCCTGTTCTATGTATTGGGAAGTCTGGATGGGGCTGAAGAAGCCAGTTTTGCGTTGCGCGCAGCGGGCATTGATAAGCATCGAGTGCATGTGATTTGTCATGACGAAGCGGGCATTGAGGAGCGACATCTGCAAACCGCCAGCTGGGTGCAAGAACGCGATGTTATTCGTATTGGTGAGCGCGGTGCGTTGGTGGGTTTTTTAACGGGGCTGGCCATGGTACTGGTGTTGGTGTGGTGGGCGCCGATGAATGTCGAGCCTGGCATGTGGCTGCTGACAGCGGTGCTGCTGGTGTTCACGGCGTTTGGTGCCTGGGAGGGTGGTTTGATTGGCTGGATGCAGGAAAATTATCAAATTCGCCCATTTCACAGAGCACTGGAAGCGGGCTGCTGCCTGCTGACGATTGATGTGCCCGCGCACCAGTGTGAAGATGCATGCAATGCCATGGCGTGTCTGGGCATGAAACGGCCGGCATTGGAAGACACCAACTGGATTTCTCCATTTCATCGTTTGCCGATGTGATCGCAGGCTGAGGTCTGGCGTTGCCGGTATGCATCCTTCAAGATAGCGACTATCGTTTTGACGGGTGCATGCCGTGGTGTTACGTCTTCTGGTGCTGATGGGGTGGCTGTTCGGTTGCATGAGCGCCATGGCAGCCGGGCGGCCGAATATTTTACTGATTATCTCCGATGACCAGTCGTGGGAGCACACATCGTTTGCCGGTTATCCGGCCATTCAGACGCCGAACTTTGATCGTCTGGCGCATCAAGGTGTGTATTTCGAACGGGCCTATGTGGCCGCACCGACCTGCGGTGCCTCGCGCGCTTCCATACTCACCGGGCGTCATATCTGGGGGCTGGAATCCGCAGCGATGCTTTGGGGCTACTGGCCCGAAGCGATTCCCTCGTATCAAGATGTTTTGGCTAAAGCGGGTTACCACACCGGGTATACCGGCAAGCCCTGGGGGCCGGGTTATGTGAGGCCCGGCACGCGTCAGGGCGTGGATCCCACCGGCGTTCCGTACGTTGATCGGTTGTTGCCCAAGGCGCCGGGCTGGCGCGGGGTGTGGGATCTGGCGGCTAATTTTGAGGCGTTTCTGGATGCGCGACCGGCTGCCGCACCCTTTTCGTTTATCGTGGGCGCGTATGAGCCGCACCGGCCGTTCCCGAAAGGCGACGTCAGTCGATTCACATTACTGGATGCACGCCATTTTTTGCCGCCGAATTTGCCGGATACACCGCAATTGCGAAAGGATCTGGCTGCGTATCTGCAAGAGGTGGAACTGTATGATGCCGACCTTGGTCGCATCATGGACGTGTTGCAGCGTCGAGGGTTTCTGGATAACACCCTGGTGGTCGTCACCTCGGATAATGGCATTGATGTAGCGCGCGCCAAAACCACCAATTACGAATACGGGGTGCGGGTTCCTTTGGTGATGGTGTGGCCGGATGGCCTGCATTCGCCCGGTCGGCGGCTGGAAGGCGTGGTCAGCTTGGTGGATCTTGCGCCAACCTTCTTGCAAGTGGCGGGGGTGTCGTCTGTGCCGCCGATGGACGGGCAGAGTTTATTGCCGTTGCTGCAATCATCGAAGGCCGTGACAGGACGTGATGCGGTATTTACCGCGTATGAGCGTCATGCGGGTTTTATCCGAGAGTTCAATGCCACCTATCCGCGTCGAGCCATTCATACGCCAGAATACGTCTTGATCCGCAATTACTTTCCGGATCGTTGGGCGTTTGGTGATCCGCCGCGTTTTATCGAGGCAGGCACTTATTTTTTGCGTGATGCGCAGGATCATGCACTGGAACCGTTTTACAGTTTGGCGACCACCAAGAAACCCTATGAAGAGTTGTATGTATTGGCCGATGATCCGGGGCAGTTGCATAACCGCATTGACGATCCCGCCTTGACCGACGTGCGCAATCGTCTACGGGCTCGCTTGGATGCCGAGTTGGAAAAAACCGCAGACCCGGTGCACACGCAACGGATCGATTACTTCGGGCAGTTTGAATATCTGGGGCCAAAACATTCCGCGACATACCCCACCCCCGGCGCTACACGGCGGTGAATCTTAAGGGTTGGGTTGATCGCTGAAGTGCCATCGGCCTTCACTGTCTTGCCAGCGGTGTATGTCCACCGGGGTGGTTGTTTTTGATGGGGCCTCCATGGGTGGCGTGGCATCCGTACCGGCGTTTACGGAGGCGGTATCAGCCGGTTGCGCGGACCAGACAATCTCGGCCAGTTGCGCGCTGCGCTCATCATTGATTAATGACAGTAAATTGCCCTCTTGCAGCTGCTGCCGGAATTCGGTGTCGCCGATGATGGCTTGGAAGTCCGGTTGATCGCGTACGGCTTCTATTTTTTTCCAGGTGGTAATGAGTTGTGCGGCCAGGGCATCGTCGTAATCGGCAGCTTGGGTGCCCTCGGGCAGCAGACCGCTGCCGAGCAAGATAGTTTTTGCGCGTTGATCGCGAGTGAACTCACGGAACGTGTGGCTGTTCTTCAGGCTTTGTATGTCCGCACGTTTCATCAATGCCTGGTTGTCAGGGTCACGGAGCAATGAGTTGAGCGCTGCGTGGTTGGCCATGAAGCGCAGGTCGCTGACGGTTTGTGCCGGTTGTGCCAGCAGTTGTTCGGTCATGGCAGCGCGTTGAGGCTGTTCGGGTGACATCTTGCTCACGAGTGTGCGCATGGCCACGGCGACCAATGTGTCGGCCTTCGCCTGCAGTGCCGATGGCTCAGCCGGTTCGCGATCGGGATGAATCGTGGTTTGCAGTAGACCGACACACCATACCGCCACCAACGCAATCGCCGCGCCAAAAGCACCGTTGAGAAGGACGGCGGGTAATTTACCGCCGTGGCGGCGATCTTCAGGCAGGCTCAATCGAATGATCAGGCCGCCGATCAGGTTGGCCAGAAAGGCCACGCCAAAAAAAGTGGCCAGCAGTGTTGCCGGGTAGGGGGTCAGGCCATCCAGCGGTGTGTTGGCATCGACCCAGTCGACCCAGCCCGGGGCCAGAAAAATAGCGGCCGCATAGCCGGCTGCCAGCGCCACCAGGCGTACCAGCACGGCGGGCAATCCCAGCCAGAAGCCACGCAAGGCAAACCAGAGGGTAATGCCGGCAAAAACGAGGGTTGCAGTATCCATGGCAGTGCTCACAATCAACGGGAGTTCACAGTCTGGATCTTAGGGTAGCAGCCTTGGCTGTGGTAGTGTATGGCGCCGTGAAAATCGGTTTTTTGAGGTGCTTATGCGGTGTGCGGATGCGCTTGCGGTGGTAGGGGTCTGGCTGATGGTCTCGGCAGCTCATGCCGACACGTCGCCATGCCCCGAGGGAAGCTTCCCGGTAGGCAGTCCGCCTCCCGACGGTTATGAGCAAAAGTGCGTGTTACCCGATGGCAAGATGCAAGGCCTTTGGCGGGTGTGGTATCCGAACGGACAATTGATGTCCGAAACACCGATGGACAAGGGCCGTGAGCACGGTGAGTTGCGTGCGTGGTGGCCGAACGGTCAGCTGATGATGCGCGGCCAGAGCATTTACGGTAATCGGTATCGTCAGTTTGAATATTGGGACATGAGCGGCCACGTGCAATCGGTAGACACCGAAGCCGTTGAAACCGTGATCCCCGCCGAGGGCGCGCCCTCGGCGATCAGAAAAGTTGTTGAGGAGTAAGTTCATGCAAGCACGTCATTGGGCCGGGTGGGTACTGTTGTTGACCGCCGGTGCTATCTGGATACCTGCGAGCGATGTGATTGATTTGATTGTGCGTCAGCGTGAAGTGCTGCTGGGGCGTTATTCGCAAGGCCATTTCGGAGCACTGCTTTTTTTAACGGCGCTATTGTTGATGCAGGGCGTGCTGTTATTGGTGCCCATGAAAAGTCGGGGCGATCGTGTGTTCGCCAGCATCATGGTGCCGGTATCGACAGGGCTGGCCTTGTTTTTGGTGTTGTTGGTCACTGGCTGGATGAGTCAGCCGCGCTATGTTGAAAAAGCAGCCAGCGATGAAACCGGCAAGCATCAGTTGCAAGGTTTGGTGCGGCACCGGCCGGCCAATGAATATTACGAATTGAATTGGACCGACGAGCCGGAGCTGCCACGCTCCTATCCGGGCCGGCCCGGCGGTTATGGCACGCTGCCGATCATTTTGACCAGCGACCGGTACGGTTATCGTAATCCGGGGGAATTGCTGGAAAGCTATCCGATCGTGGCGGTGGGTGATTCGTTCGCGGCGGGTTCCCACGTGTCGGACGAACAGGCATGGACCGTCTTGTTGTCGAATGCATTGCATGAGCCGATTTACAATCTGGGTGTGTCGGGCTCATCGCCCCGGGTGTACCTGAACAATTACGTGGTTCTCGGTCAGCGGTTCAACCCGAAAACCGTGTTGTTTATGTTGTATGAAGGCAATGACTTTCGTTATGAAGCGCCGCCGAAAATGGATGCCAAAACGGGCGAGCAACAAAAGACCTTGGGGCAACGTATTGAAGTATTGACCAAGGCCTCTCCGGTGACACGCGGTCTGCGCCGGTTGTCCAGCGAAGTGCTGCAACCCTGGGGTGCTGACAAGCCGGTGCCCGATTACGAAGAGAAAATGGGTTGGATGCCGGTCAGGCTGGCGACGCCGATGGGAGATCAGTATTACAGCTTCCCGCCCAAGCGGCTGAAGTATCTGAATGTCACGGCAGAGCAATTTGCACAATCACCGGATTGGACCAGTGTGCGTGATGTGTTGCTGGAGATGAAAGCATTGACCGAAGAGTCCGGTGCACGGCTGGTCATTGTGTACGCGCCCAGCACACCCCATGTGGTGTTGCCATTGGTCGAGTCATCCGTGCCGGCCGATCAGCTGCATCGCTTCATGCTCTATGAAACCGACCGTGTGCCGGCGGCCGATACACTCAAGGCCGAGGTGTTTGCGCGTCTGGATAATCAAGAATCGGTTGTGCGCGATTTTTGCCGCGAACAAGGCTTGGCGTTTGTCAGCACGACCGTTCCGTTACGGGATGCCATGCAGCGCGGCGAGCAGGTGTACTACAGCTACGATCAACACTGGACGCCACAGGGCAATGCCGTGGTGGCGTCCGTGTTGGAGCAGTTTCTGACGGCGCCTTAAAACAGCGTGTAGATGAACGGTGCGACGGCTGAGCCCTGTGCAAAGACGATCAGCATGCCGAGCAGCAACATCACGATAACGATGGGCGCGAGCCAGTATTTTTTGCGTTCACGCATGAATGCCCAAAGGTCTTTCAGCAGATCAAACATCAGAAGGGTCGCTCCATGTGGTGAGGGTCGCGCTTGTCGCGTTGTTGGCGATAGCTTGAGGTGGTTTTGTCGAGTTTGAGGCGCATGGGGTCGTGACCGAACAGGCGCATGACGAGGCCAATGGGCATCAGAATAATGTAAAACAGAATGGTCATGATGATGCGCGTATTGATAAAGCCCAGAAAACCGGCGAGTTTCATCCAGGGCCGATAAATCGCAATCAAGCTGGCCGGATGCACCAAGGCCCACAGTCCAAGTACGCCAAACACATACCAAGGCCAGATGGCCCAATACCAGATGTCTTTGCGTAGCCAGCTGATGCCGGGGAATATCAGCGCAAAAATCAGCAAGAACATCAGTCCGGTGACAATGCCGAATTCACGCAGTTGCTTGCTTGTCATGGGTTGGTTGGCATCAATCATGGCGTATTAATCCAGTTCAAATTCATTGCGCCAATCACCGCTGTCTTCAAACAACGGTTGCTCGCGTTTGTCGAGCAGGCAGTTTTCCAGCACCAGATAATCCATCTCGGTGCGCATAAAGCAACGGTAAGCATCTTCGGGCGTGTTGACGATCGGTTCGCCGCGCACGTTGAACGAAGTGTTGATGCTGACCGGACAGCCGGTTTGTTGCTCGAAGGCATCCAGCAGGGCATAAAAGCGCGGGTTGGTGTCGGTATGAACAGTCTGAATGCGTGCCGAGTAATCAACGTGCGTCACTGCGGGCAGTTGCGAACGCGGCACATTCAGCTTGTCGATGCCGAACAATTGCTCTTGTTCCGGCGTCATCGCAATGCGTTTGTCATCGACGACGGGTGCGACCATCAACATGTAAGGGCTGGTGGCGTTGTGTTGAAACCAGTCGGCGACTTTGTCGGCTTTGACGGCGGGCGCAAAAGGCCGGAAGGATTCACGGTATTTGATTTTGAGGTTCATGATGGATTGCATTTTCTGGCTGCGCGGATCGCCAATGATGGAACGCCCCCCCAATGCGCGCGGGCCGAACTCCATGCGGCCCTGGAACCAGCCGATGACGTTTTCACCGGCCATGGCCGTAGCGACTTCGCTCACCAGCGCCGCGTCATCCAGGCGACGGTATTTCGCGCCGACTTCCTGCAAGTACGATTCAATGTGATCGTTGCCGTAGGCTGGACCTAAGTAGCTGCCGCGCATGGCGTCGGTTTTGCCATCGGCGCTGCGCGGGTTGTCGAGGTATTCGTACCAAATGGCCAATGCGGCACCGAGTGCACCGCCGGCATCACCGGCGGCAGGCTGAATCCATATCTCCGAGAACGGCCCTTCGCGCAACAGGCGGCCATTGGCCACGCAGTTGAGTGCGACACCGCCGGCCAGGCACAGCTTGTCGATGCCCAGTTCCTGCTGCACGGTACGGCCAAGCTTTAAGATGATCTCTTCGGTGACGACCTGAATCGAACGTGCCAGATCCATTTCTTTTTGCGTGACGGGGGATTCGGCTTCGCGGGGCGGACCGCCAAACAAGGCATCAAATTTCGGGCCGGTCATGGTCAGGCCGGTGGCGTAATTGAAGTAACTCATATCAAGGCGGAAAGTGCCGTCGTCTTTTAAATCAAGCAGGTGCTCCAGAATGGTGTCGACATAACGCGGCTCGCCGTACGGTGCGAGCCCCATGAGTTTGTATTCGCCCGAGTTCACTTTGAAACCGGTGTAATAGGTGAACGCGGAATACAGCAAGCCCAGCGAATGCGGGAAATCGATTTCCCATTGCGGTGTCAGGCGATTGCCTTCGCCCAGCCACACCGAGCTGGTGGCCCATTCGCCGACACCATCCAGGCACATGACGATGGCTTTCTCGAACGGGCTTGGGAAAAATGCCGATGCGGCATGCGATTGGTGGTGTTCGGTAAACAACAAAGGCGGTAAGTCTTTTTCTTTCAATTTGCCGAGCGCGCACAGTTCTTGGCGTAAGACTTTTTTCAGATACAGCTTTTCTTTGAGCCACACCGGGATGGCGGTGAGAAAAGAGCGAAAGCCTTTAGGGGTGTAGGCGAGGTAAGTTTCCAGCAAGCGTTCAAATTTCACCAGCGGCTTGTCGTAGAACACCACTTGCGTGATGTCGGCCAAACTCATCTCGGCTTCTTGCAGGCAGTATGCAATCGCATGGGCCGGGAAGCCGGCGTCGTGTTTTTTGCGGGTAAAGCGCTCTTCTTGGGCGGCGGCAATGATGCGGCCGTCAACGACCAGTGCTGCAGCGCTGTCATGATAAAAAGCAGAAATACCCAAAATAGCGGTCATAGGCTCGGTCTTTGCTGTCATGGTGAAAACGGTGGTTGGGCGCTTGGTTTTGGGGTCGTATTGTAGAGGAAATCGCGGGGTTTGTCGGGTGTTAGTGGCCCGCGCTGGCCAATTCGACGGTGACGGTTTCCAGGGTCAGCCACGGGTCGTCTTGCGCCAGTCCTTTTACCGCGCGATCGGTTTGGCTCAGGCGCCCCAAGGACTGCCACAGCAGTTTGCGGGGCACGCGATCGAGCGCGGAAGAGACCAGCGAGCGACGCATGGGCATGATGTGCAGGCTGCCCATGGCATGGTCACGACCTTCGTGGCGGGCACGTTGCCCCAGCGTGAGCAGTAGACGCACGTCACGGGCCAGTGCCCATAATACCGACAAGGGTTCAATGCCTTCGCCGCGTAAGCCTTGCAGGGTGCGCCAGGCATCACGGGGTTTGCCTTCGAGAATGCGATCGGTCAATTTGAAAATATCGTAGCGGGCGCTGTCGCCGACAGCCGCCAATACGTCATCCGTGCCGACGCTGTCTTTTTCAAGCAGCAGGCGCAGTTTGGTGATTTCCTGGTGCGCTGCCAGCAAGTTGCCTTCGGTGCGGTCTAGTAGCAGCCCTAATGCTTCCGGGCTGATCCGCAGACCGGCATCACTGCAGCGATTGCGCAGCCAGGTTGGAAACTCGTTGGGCCGTGGTGGCCACAGCGTGAGGGTGGCGCCGACGCGAGCGGCTTGTTGATACCAGCCGGTATTCTGCTCTTTTTTGCTGAGTTTGCCGGCGGAGATAATCAGCACGGCATCCAGATCGGGGCGGTCACAATAGGCTTTGATCTGTGTGCGGGCGGTATCGCGTGTTTTGGCGGGCCAGGATTCAATATCGAGTCGCAAGTCGATCAGTTTGCGATCGCCGAACAATGAGCGATTGGCTGTTTCGGCTTCAAATTGCGACCAATCAAACCCCTTTTCAGCGATGAGCAGAGAGTATTCGCTGTGATCGGACTGACGGGCTTTGGCACGCAAGGCATCGCGCGCCTCTTGCACCAGCAGCGGGTCGTCACCGGCAATCACGTACACCGGGTGCAGGGCCTGATTTAACAGGCGTTCAAGCTCCCGGTTGCCACTCATGGCGCCGTCGGATGCTGTTGGGCGTAGCCGACCCGACGCAGAATCTGGCCGGCAAGGAATCGACGCATGTCGGCTAACAAGCGGGCTTCTTCACGCTTTTTGCCGTTGAGGTTGTTGGCATCCTGACGGTACACGCTTTGAGTGCTCAGTGATTCCGACGGGACAATGACCTCGCCCGAGGCGTTGCGCAGTTGCCATTGCACGGTGAGGGTCAGCCCGTACTCGGCAGTGGTGATGTCGCGGCTGACGCTGACTTCGCGGCGTTGCAGGCGCTCGTCAATGATGTCGAGGTTCCAGGCGTTATTGCCGGCACTCTCCAGACTGGCGGTGACGCCGGCGGTGGTCAGTACCTGCCGTAGCTCTTGGGCAAGCTCCTGGCCTGATTGGCCGGTATGAATGGTGACGGCCTCCATGCCGGGAGGCAGGTTGATGTCACCGCGTAAATGCCAGCCACAGGCTGACAGCAGCACCAGCAGCGTTACAAACAGGGAAGAACGGGAAAGCCAGTGCATCATGGGTTAGTCCGAAATGACGAAATTGATCAGTTTGCCGGGCACGAGAATCACTTTACGCAGCGTTTTGCCTGCCGTAAAGCGCTGAACGTTCTCGTTGGCCTGCGCCAGGGTTTCGACGGCTGCTTTGTCGGCGTCGGCAGGCACGTCGATCTGGGCACGCAGCTTGCCGTTGATTTGCACGGCCAAGGTGATGCTGTCGCGAATCAGTGCCTGTTCATCGAGCACCGGCCAAGATTGATCGACCGCGGCCGTGCCCGGATGCAGTGCAGCCCACAAGCTGTGGGTGATGTGCGGCACGATCGGGGAAAGCAGCAGTACGGCGCTTTCCAATGCTTCGCGCTCAACGGCCAGGCCTTGCGGTGAGTCGTCATTGAACCGGCCGATGTCGTTGGATAGCTCCATGACCGCAGCAATCGCGGTATTGAACGTATGGCGGCGGCCGTAATCGTCGGTGACCTTGGCGATGGTTTCGTGGGTTTTGCGGCGCAGCGCTTTCTGGTGGTCATCGAGCGTATCGGCAGCAAGCATTGCCGGTGTGGCTTTGGCCAGATGATCGACCACTTGTTTCCATAACCGTTTCAGAAAGCGCGAGGCACCTTCCACGCCGGAGTCTGACCATTCCAGCGACATCTCCGGTGGCGCGGCAAACATCATGAACAGGCGTGCAGTGTCGGCACCGTACTGATCGATTAATGACTGCGGGTCCACACCGTTGTTTTTGGACTTCGACATTTTTTCAATGCCGCCAATAATCACCGGCTGGCCATCGCTGTTGAGGGTAGCGCCTACCGGCTTGCCCTTGCTGTCCCGTTCCACCGTGACATCGGCCGGGTTAAACCAGAGCTTCTTGCCGCCGGTTGCTTCGCGGTAATACGTTTCAGCAATCACCATGCCTTGTGTCAGCAGGCGCTGAAAGGGTTCGTTGCTGTGGAGCAGGCCTTCATCGCGCATCAGTTTGTGGAAGAAGCGCGCGTACAATAAATGCAATATCGCGTGCTCGACGCCGCCGACGTATTGATCGACCGATTGCCAGTAGCAGGCTGCCGCAGGATCGATCATGCCGTCTTGGTATTGCGGCGACATATAACGTGCAAAGTACCAAGAGGATTCGACGAAGGTATCCATGGTGTCGGTTTCGCGGCGTGCCGGTTTGCCGCAGGCAGGGCACGCACACTCAAAAAAGCCCGGTAATTTATTGAGTGGATTGCCACTGCCGTCGGGCACGACGTCTTCGGGTAACACGACGGGTAAGTCGGCTTCGGGCACCGGTACGTCACCGCAGCTGTCGCAATGGATGATCGGGATCGGGCAGCCCCAGAAACGTTGCCGTGAAATGCCCCAGTCACGCAGGCGGAACTGGATGCGCGACTGCCCCAGATGCCGGGCTTTCAGCCGCGCCTCCATCGCTTCGAAGGCGGACTCGAAGGTGAGGCCGTTGAACTCGCCCGAGTTGATCAGCGTGCCGTGTTCGGCGTAGGCATCTTGCCACGGTGCGGGGGTGGTGTTGCCCGCAGACGTTGCAATGACGGGCTGGATGGGCAATTGGTATTGCTGCGCGAAAGCAAAGTCACGTTCATCGTGTGCCGGCACCGCCATCACAGCGCCTTCGCCATAATTCATCAACACATAATTGGCGACCCAAACTGGCAAGGCTTCGCCGGTGAACGGGTGTTGTACGGTTAATCCGGTTGCCATGCCTTTTTTCTCGGCAGTGGCAATGTCGGCTTCGGCAACACTGCCGCTTTTGCATTCATGGATAAACGCCGTCAGTGCGGCGTTATTTAATGCAGCGTGCGTGGCCAAGGGGTGTTCGGCGGCAACGGCAACATAGGTCGCGCCCATCAGGGTATCGGGGCGGGTGGTGAACACTTTCAGGCCTTCACCCAGGCCGGCCGCTTTTAAATCGGCATCAAACGGGAACGTCACTTCCATGCCGCGTGACTTGCCAATCCAGTTGCGTTGCATGGTTTTGACTTGTTCGGGCCAGCCAGGCAATTCATCCAGCGAACTTAACAGCTCATCGGCATAGTCGGTAATGCGGAAGTAGTACATCGGGATTTCGCGTTTCTCGATCAGTGCGCCGCTGCGCCAGCCGCGACCGTCAATCACCTGTTCGTTGGCGAGTACGGTTTGATCGACCGGATCCCAGTTGACGGTGCCCGATTTGCGATAAATCACGCCTTTTTGGAATAGCCGTGTAAAGAGCCATTGCTCCCAGCGATAGTATTCCGGCTTGCAAGTGGCGATTTCGCGCGACCAGTCAACGCCAAGCCCCAGCGATTGCAGCTGTTGCTTCATATAAGCAATGTTGGAATACGTCCACTGTGCGGGCGAAACCCGATGGGCAATCGCCGCGTTTTCGGCAGGCAGGCCGAAAGCATCCCAGCCCATGGGGTGCAACACGTGCTTGCCTTGCATGCGCTGAAAACGGCTGATGACATCGGTAATGGTGTAATTGCGCACATGCCCCATGTGCAGTTTGCCGCTGGGGTAGGGGAACATGGCAAGGCAATAGTACTTTTCACGAGCGTTATCCTCGTGAGCGGTGAAGGTGTTGTGGCTGTCCCAATACTGTTGGGCAGCCTGCTCAACGGCAGACGGTTCGTAGCGCTCATCAAGGCTCATGCTGTACTCGTTTGGGCTGGGCGTTTCTGCGGGTGAAAAAACGCAGTAGGATACCGCAGAGTCCCCTCTGAGGCCACGCAAACCATGTTATTACGCTATTTTTTGAAAGGTTTGCTGCTGCCGCCGGCAAGTGGTCTGTTATTGATTGCCGCTGGCGTGTTGTTGCGCCGTCGCTGGCCGCGTCTGGGGCCGTTGTTGGCGTTGAGCGGGTTTCTATCGCTGTGGCTGCTGTCGTTGCCGTGGACGGCGCAGGCGTTACTGGAACGATTGGAAACCGTGCCGCCGTTGTTGCCCGCGACGTTGGATACAACCCGGGCTGACGCCATCGTGGTGCTGTCTGCCGGGCGCTATCTGGGGGCGCCGGAGTACGGTGCGCCTCGCCCGGACGGGTTGAGCTTGCAGCGCATCGAATACGCGGCTTTTTTGGCCCGGCAGACAGGCTTGCCGGTGATTGTCAGCGGCGGCGCGGTGTTCGGTGATGGGCTATCGGCTGCCGAGTTGATGGCGGCGAGCTTGCGGGATGACTTCGGCATTGCGGATGTCACCGCAGAAACCGTGAGTCAAACCACTTGGGATAATGCCATCCGTGCGCGGGCTCTGTTCGCCGCGGATGCCCGTCCGCGGGTGTTGTTGGTCACGCACGCCTGGCACATGCCGCGCTCGGTGTGGTCATTCGAGGCAAACGGTTTTGAAGTGGTGGCCGCCCCAACGCGGTTCGCCGATAGCGATCATCACGACACCGGGGCGCTGCGTTTTATGCCGTCAGCGCAGGCATTGGCCGATAGCAGTCTGGTGCTGCACGAGTGGTTGGGGGCAGTGGTGTATCGCGGACTTTATTGATGCCTGCGTCGGGCCAGCAGTAGAACGCACAGAATTACAACGGGCCACGAGCCCCAGACATCAAACAAAGTTTGTCCGGTAGTGGGTCGAACGGTGCCGGTCAGCACGCCACTTTGGAATGACGGCAATTGCGCTGTGATCGTGCCGTGATGATCGATCAGTGCGGTGATGCCGTTGTTGGTGGCACGCACGACCGGGCGTCCTGTTTCGAGCGCACGCAGACGCGCCATTTCCAGATGCTGGTGTGGGCCAATGGAC
>DATCSK010000018.1:0-33375 GCA_036568505.1 Pseudomonadales bacterium
CGCTTTCAGGCGATCGGCCACGGCACGCAGCACCACATCACCGGCCTCGTGGCCCAGGCTGTCATTGATCGGTTTAAAACCATCGAGATCCATGTACATCAAACCCACGCGGTCACCCGATCGCTCGGCACGCAGCAAGGCGCGTTCGAGCTCATCGTCAAAGCGCGCGCGATTATGCAACCCCGTTAACGCATCGTGATGCGCCTGGTGCGCGAAGCTTTCTTTCTCGCGCTCCAGTTGATCGCTGAGTCGATGGTTAATGCGCTCATACACCACCATCACCGCCGAGCAATTAAACACGGCCAGCAGCCAGTTAAACGCTATGTTGTAACCGTCCGATGCCGCTTCGCCCAAATACGGAAAGCGGTAATCGTTGAGCATCAGATAGAAAAAGACCGCTTGCACCAGCAGCATACTGGCCGTCCAGAACAAGCCTCCGGCCAAGCCCGTCAGGCAGTAGGCCATCACCACCAGCACCATCAGCATGGGACGCGCCGGCGACACCGCAGGACCGCCGGAGTAAAACACGGCCGTCATCAACACCACAATGGAAGCAAACAGCAGTGCATGACTGCAAAAATTCAGCCCGCCAATGACACGCGCCACCACCAACAGCAAGGCATACATCAGTAATAAGGGCGCAATAAATTGCACCGCCGCAACCCGCCCACTTTCACTCAGGGGTGCGCCATACACCATGTACAACATAAACACGAACAAGACGCCGCTCAAGACCAGCAGCGTGCCCACCAGGAGACGCGCGCGATACAGCAAGTTGATATTGTCAGCGTAGTGGCGCGCGACAAACCAATCCAGCAAGCCGACGAAGCGGTTTTCAGCTCTCACCCCGAACGACCCCAGTGTTTGTCACGATTTCAGCCGCATTATAGCAAGTAGCGTCGCCGCGCTCTTCCCTGACCGCAAGATGATCGAACAGGCCAAGCGGTTTCTATATGGTAAATAGCAGTTGTCTATCTGGTCAATTAAATTTACCATGCTGCCCGGTAGGCAGCCTACGATCATGCTTCAGCAACAGGATATTGTGATGTCTGACACCCACGACTGGCCCGAGATTTACCGCCACTATTGCCACAATCTGTGCCGTCACCTCGGTGATATTTCCCGTCTGGCCGAGCAACGCTTAATGCAACAGATGGTGCAGCGCGGTTACCGTGGCTTGCGGCCAACCTGGGTGCAGGTATTGCCTCACATCGGCCCTGAGGGCACCCGCATTGTTGATATTGCCCGCCACCAAGGTATCTCCAAACAGGCCATCGGCCAACTGGTCAGCGAAATCGAAGCCCAAGGCTATTTGCTGCGCATGACCGATGACCGCGATCAGCGCTCGCGCCGCATTGCCTTGTCACCGCGCGGGCTGGACTTGATTCGCGATGCCGCCGACATCGCCGATTGCGTTGAAAACGAGTTCGCCGAATTCATTGGCCCGGCGGCCATGCAGCAACTGAACACGCTATTGCGGCGATTGTTTAAAGGCCTGCAGCTGGATTACCCGGCCGTTGAAGCACAGCCCGGCATGCACGAGCACATCAGTGGTGCGCTCTCGATGCACCTGAACGGCATCACCAATTTGCTGGAGCAGCAATTGATGGAAGCTGCCACCGCCAAAGGCCACCGCTCACTGAAGCGCTCCTTCGGCATGGTCATGCTGTTTCTGGGCGAATCCGGTACGCGCGTGATTGACATTGCGCGCATTCAGGGCGTCTCCAAACAAGCCATCAGCCAGATTGCACAATCCATTGAAAAAGCCGGCTACCTCAAACGCGAGGAAGACCCCACCGACCGCCGCTCCCGTGCGCTGGTGTTTACACCGCGCGGTAAGGCACTGATTCGCGATGCCGTGTTGGCCATGCACGCACTGGAACATGACATGGCGCAGCTGTTGGGCCATGACGACTTCAATACCCTGCGCGACATACTGGCCCGCCTGCACAGCCAGCTGGATATCGCCGGCCCCGATGCCTCTGCCGTTAACACCGATCGCGAAACCCATCTGCTCCATCACTGGCTGGTCGCGCTCGCCTGCCTGCCGCAAGGGCAAGCCTGTTTTCAGACATCGAAAGACGGCTGGCAATTGAACGAAGAGACGCTGCTCGCACTGCAGACTTTGCGCATTGACCCGGCATCGGCTGACACGCAACAAACCCGACAATGGCTGCGGGTCATGAACCGGCATTTATCCGACTGAGCCGTGATGCATGGGCACTCGACCTTGCGCCAGCAACATTTCAAAGTCGGCCAACTGCATGGGCACCCCGAAGTAATACCCTTGGCACTGCCGGCAATCAACGGCTTCCAAAAAATCAAGCTGCGCGCGATGCTCGACACCTTCGGCAACCACATCAATTCCCAATTGCTGGCTTAACGAAATCAAACCCCGGAACAACGCACGCGGCCGTTCGCCATTGGGATGACTGATCAAGCTCGGCGCCGCTTTCAGACAATCAATCGGCAATCGCCCCAAATCATTCAGCGAGAAATAGCCGGCGCCAAAATCATCCAGCGCCAAGCGGAAGCCCGCCGTGCGCAATGATTGCATGGCACCCAGCAGACTATCGCCATAATTGAGTAAGGCGCCTTCGTGCACTTCCAGCATCAAGCACGATGCCGGCACCGAATAGACTTCCAATCGTTCGTATAAATGATCGGCCAAATGACTGCGCAACAACTCGCGTGCGGAGACATTCATACTCAACGCCATGGTATCGCGCCAGAGACCTCGCACACGCCATGACGACAAGCACTGACAGCCCTGGTCCAGCACCCAGTCGCCCACCTGCAAAATCAGGCCAGAAGACTCCATCAGCGGTAAAAACGTTTTTGGCAAAATAATGCCTTCTTCCGGATGCTGCCAGCGCAACAGCATTTCACCACCCGTCACCCGCCCCTGCACATCCACTTGCGGCACAAACAACAGCATCAATTCATTGCGTTCCAACGCAAACGGCAGGTCTTCGCGCAGGTGCGTCAATCGACGCCCTGCGGCAGCCTCTTCGTCACCAAAAAAGACCACGGCATTTTTACCTTCGATTTTGGCGCGGTACATGGCGCTATCCGCACGGCTGATTAATGCGTGACTGTCGCTGCGGCCGTCGGGAAACAACACCACACCAATACTGGCCGTCAGCTTGATCGACTCATTGGCGATCGAAAAAGGCAACGCCAACACTTGCCGCAGATGTTCGGCAATGCGGGATGCCGAGTGAAAAGCTTGCTCGTGATCCGGCCCCAAATCCGGGGTGAGAATCACAAACTCATCGCCTGCGAGCCGCGAGGCCAGATCGCCTTCGCGCACATGCTCCTCCAACCGCCGCGATAACTGCTGCAACAACATGTCGCCGCACTGATGCCCCATGCGGTCATTGACGGCTTTAAAACCATCCAGATCCACAAACAGCAAAGCCCCGATTTGGCCACTGCGGTGTGAGCGCGCCAACTCGCGGTCCATGCTTTCCATCAACTGACTGCGATTCGGCAAACTGGTTAAAGCGTCATGAAATGCCATAAACCGCATGCGTTCTTCAGCCACTTTCTGATCGGTGATATCCATGGAGACTGCCAATGCAATCGTGCGATCCGGATATTGCAGCGGCACACGAATCGTCTGGTAAACACGTCTGACACCGTATGCATCCAGCACCACTTCTTCAGGAATGATCTCCTCTTCTTTGCTATGGATGATCCTTCGATCAGCAGCCAATCGATCGGCAATGTCCTCGGCCGACAGGGCAGGCATCAACTCACTCAGCGTGCGGCCTTCAATGGCCTCCACCGTCTTGCCAATCGTCATCGCATAACAGCGATTGGCATACACAAAACGGCCATTGTGGTCACGAGCAAAAATGCTGTGCGGTATCGCATCCATCAATTGCCGCATACGCCGCTCACTGTCGAACAGGGCCTCGGCCATGGTCTTTCGCGATTCCATCAAATCGTGCATTTCACGTAACAGCCGGTTGCCGACCCGTTCCAACGCCCCCAATTCATCGTAACGATGTGCCGGATGCACCGGCAGGCGCACCGCATCCAGCTTGGCGGGGTTAATGGCGTTGAGCGTATGAATAATACGGCGCAGGTAATCGGTCACCATCGATCGCATCAGCGCCAGCACCAGTAACGGCGCCAACAAACCGGCCACCAGGCAGCTTTGCAAAATAATTTCTGCGCGCTCAATGGCCGGTGCCATTAAACGCCCTTGATCAACGGCCACTTCCAAAAGCAAGGTTTTACCCCCCGGTAACGCACCGGGCAAGACCGTGCGGAGCGGGTCGGAAAAAGGCGCCGGCATCCACCACGGCAACGATGCCGATTCGGCTTTTTCGCGCGACAACAGCACCCGGCCTTCGGGCGTCATGACACTGGCACGCTGGATCCAGGGGCCATTGACCATGCCCTCGACCAGCAACAATGCATTTTGCTGGGCATCGGCACCAATTAACTTGCTGAGCGGCAATACGGATTGCTGGATAAAGTCGTCCATCGTCATACGCGTATCTTGCACATGACGCTGATAGTCCACCGTGATCAGAAAGAAGGCCACCAGCAGCCCAAACACCTGGCCGCCCAGCAAGGCCATTAACGAAAATCGCGTCGACAAACTGCCCGCAAACCGCATGGTATCCATCCCTGACTGCATCACATTTTTGTGATGCAGTTCACACTCCATAGTCTCTCAGTGTAGCTTGCCAACGAATATCCGGCAGTGCACTTAATAGACCTTGTCGTTATGAGGCATCCTGCCCCTTAGCTCTATCACGAATAACAAAAAGTCCTATCTGTCATCGAAATGAAACATTATCTCCCCAGAATGGCGCTCCATGGGCAGGCAATGGATCTGCTCGAACATTGTGAGTTTATCCAAATTACAGGAAGGGGAATATCGAATGAAACGCAAATTACTCGCTGCAAGCATTGCCGGCCTCATGATGGCACCTGCCGCCCTGGCCGATGTCACCGTTTACGGCAAAGCCAATCTCAGCTATCAACAACTGGAAGAAACCTACACCGGTGCCGGGCTGGACTTTACCTCGCAGGATAACTGGGAAATGCTCAGCAATGCCTCACGCATTGGCATCAAAGGCAGTCACGACATTTCCGACACGTTAAAAGGCATTTACAAAATCGAATACCAATACGATGCCACCGGCAGCAACAGCAACTTCGACTCACGCAATATCTATGTCGGATTGCAACACGCCACCTACGGCACACTGATTGGCGGCAAGCACGACACCCCCACCAAGCTCTCACAGGGCAACGTCGACCAGTTCAACGATCTGGAATACGCCGACATCAAAAATTACATGGTGGGTGAAAATCGCGAAGACAACATCGTGATGTACAGCACACCGAACTTTAACGGCCTATCCGCCACGATCGCTTTCATGCCAGGCGAAGACTCGGGCTGCGTCAACCCAACCAATCCGGCAGCCTGCAGCGGCAACGGTCAGGACGATAACAACTTTGCCGATGAATACTCTGTATCGGTGAACTACACCCAGAAAGATGCGTTCAGTGTGGCCATTGCCATGGACGACAACGTCGAGAACACCGACATCCTGCGCGTGGCCGGTCAAGTGTATTTAGGCTCGGTCACGCTCGGCGCGCTGGCGCAAGAAGCCACCGTACACGATGACTACTCGGTGCTGGGTGTGCCTACCGCCGGTATTGGCAAAATGGGCGGCATTGCTAAAAATATCAGTACCGACAATGGCCTGTACGATATTGCGAGCGCAACCGGTGTTGGCGTTTGGAACAAGCAAAGCGCCATGGTGGTCTCTGCCGCCTGGACCATTGATGACTACACCTTAAAAGCACAGTACGGCAGCAGCAAAACCAGCACCGACAGCAGTGTGGACCCGCTGAATCTGGCTGAATTCGAGATCGAATCCACCTCCGTTGGCGTTGACTACCAGATCGACAAATACAGCAAGGTCTTCGCGTACTACAGCCTGCTGGATGCCAATCCCGATGCAGCCTTTACCAAAGGCACCATCAAGGATGACCAATGGCAAACCTTCGGCGTCGGCATTGAAATGAACTTCTAATGCCCATCGCCTACGAAAAAGGGCGCTTCGGCGCCCTTTTTTACCATCGCACTTTGATACTATCTGACCAGATGACAACCACGGGATACCACCATGACCTACCGCGCACTGCTTCTGATGACAAGCCTGCTGGCATTCTGCCTACCCGCCCATGCGGCCCCCGGCGATGCCGACAAAGCGGACAGTTTGAATTTTGAAGACTTCCACACCGAACAAGAAGGTGCCATCACCTTGTGGGACTCGGACAAAGGTGAGTTCGGCGTCACCGAAAAAACCACGACGGTGACCTACGATGACGATGCCGGTGATACCGCAGCGCCGACGGCAACCGGCAGCGCATCCACGGCAACACCGCCCCGTGCCTCACCCGCACCACAGGCCATTGCCACCGAAAAGCCTGGCTCTAATGTTGCCAAAGCCGAAGCTTATGAAGCGAAAAAGACCCAAGAGCAGCTGTCTCGAGGCAAAGGCTATGACGGCCAACGTTTTATGATTCGCGCACGCTACGCACCGGGCAACAGCGCAAACGCCCAAACCGCATCCGCGGCCATCAATAACCTGCACCAGCAGATGGCCGGGCATTGCCCGAATGGCTGGCTCAAGATCCGTGAATGGAGCCTGCCCGTTGGACCAGACTACTACCTGCACTACCTGTTCCAATGTGCATCGCCGGCTCGCGAGTAACGCTTCAATAATGCCCGGCCACGCAAGTGGCCGGGCATTATCATCCCCTGACTCAAGTTCGCTATACTGAGCGTCGGATAAGAACGGCCAGAACCGTCATGAAGCGACGCCTTGAACGCAAACAGTTGAAGCAGAAAACCTGCTTTATCAACGCACTGACCGGTGCCGATGCCGGCCACGTGGTGGATATCACCGTCGAAGGGGTCATGCTCGAGGCCCCGACACCGTTCGACAAAACCAAACTCTATATTCTGGATTTGCAACTGCCCGAGCCGATCCATGGCTTAACGAGCTTGCGCTTGGGGATGGATTGTTTATGGGCGCGCCCGGCGGATCATTTCCGCGGGCATTGGGCAGGGTTTCAGATTATTGATGCCTCACCCGAGGCCTTGCAGAGCCTCGAAACGCTGCTTGATCAACACAGCCTCTAATGCCTCAGGTGCCGGCCGAAGACCGGCCTGCGGAGTACTCCTGCAAACTTTTTATGCAATTGGCATACATCCCTAATAAATAGGGCGCCGCATCGGCCTCGCAGCCGGCCAGACGCTCATCCAGATACGCCCTGGCACTGTCGAGTTGCTGCTCACTCGCGTCCACACGAATGCCTTCGGGCAACGCACCGTACAATCGCTGCCACGCAATATAATTGCTCGCATGCAAGCGGTAATTACCCACGATCTGCTCATCCAACGCCGCCACCACGGCTTCAATGCTGTCGAATGACCCGCTCAAGGGCCGGCCAATGGCCAGATGCACAGCACCTTTCTGTCCGGCAATGCCCTGCGCAATGCTGGCAACATCTTCGTGCTCGCCTTTTTGATAGGAGCCGGTACGCGCCTTGGCCAGCAACTCGCCGGCTTTCATCTGGTCGCAGGGATCAAATTCATAGGAAATCGACACCGGCACAATATGCATGCCACTCACAAAGTCGGCCAACGACTCTTCTTTGCGGTCTTGTGCCAAAGCAATCATCTTGATAACCGCAGGCTCGGTGCGATCAATACCATTTTTAGCGCGGCCTTCACGCTGGGCAATCCAGACCGAGTGCCGCTCTTGTTGAATCGAAAAACGCATATACGCCGCCAAATGCTTGCTGGCTTTCAAAAGCTCCTTCATGCCACTGACCGAGCGCTTGACGATAAAGCTTTTATTCAAGCGCATCAGATCCGAAACATAATCTTTCGTCAGCAGATTGTCGCCAATCGCAATGCGTACCGTGTGACCGCGCTGCTTGAATAACGCGTAATTGATAAAGGCCGGATCCAACGCAATATCGCGATGGTTACTGATGAACAAATACGCTTGCCCCGCCTGCAGGTGTTCAATGCCACTGACGGTAAACGCCGAGGTTGTCGTTTCAATCATATGCTCCATGTGACCGGCCACGACATGCTGAAAATCCAACACCGTTTTCACATTCGCCAATTGCCGCCGCAGCACCAAACGAACCACCGGCACCAACAAACGCCGCACCATCAAAGGCCAGCGCGGAAAGCGCAATTTGGTCACCGCCAACATCAATTCCGAATTAGCCAGAATACGCGCCAGCACGGGAAGCACTTCGTCATCCCGGTACGGACGGATGTCATCAAAGTTGTCAGTCATGATCAGTGGAGCTTATACACAATGGCGATGATGGTTTTGGTGTCGGTTTTATCTTTTCCGGCTGGCACGTTGTACACGTAATCGACCTCGTACGACAGACGCAATGCCAAACTGCTGTTGATATCGGTTTCCACGGCCGCCGAGAATCGGGTGGATGTATTACCGCCGCCCGTATCAACCGAGAAATCCTGCTTGAACCTTGAATGCTCCGTGAGCACCCACGTGAATTTCTCACCAAGACGGGCAATCAGCGCTGTTTCTTCATCGCCATCGGTTGGATTGGTAAAACGCACACCCGGACCGCCTTCCACCTCCAAATAATAAATATCATCGTTCAACAATATCCGGCCATAACCTGCCGACAACACAAACTCTTCATCAATGCCGCTGTAACGATCGTCTTTGAACGATCCAAATCCGTATGCGTAGTTGGCCTTATCGAGGTAGTAATTACTTTGCCACGTCGTATACAGATCGTCATCGGTGGTTTGTTCATCGTTTGATTCATAGTCATATTCCAATGTTGCCTCATGCTTCCAGTCACCGTAAGCACGCGTCAAATCACCATCAAAGTTAATTTCTGACGAATCCGTATTGCCTGTTTTATTGGTATACCCCAATGCCACTTCGGCAAGCCATAATGGCTCTACCAAATCTTCAGCATAAATTGGCATCGCCACCACAAACAAAAACGCTGCAAAATACTTCTTCATGAAACGGTTATACCTCAAGGTTGTTTTTTGATGTCGAATGAAAATGCACATCCATTTGCGGAAATGGAATGCCGATACCATTGGCATCAAGACGATTTTTAATTGCTTCCAGCAAATCATCGTGCACGGCCCAATAGTCTTCGGTTTTTACCCACACACGAACAATATAATTCACCGAGGACGCGCCCAGCTCCCGCAATGCCACATCCACTTTCTGATCTTTAAGTACTCGCGACTCGGCGGCCACTGCATCACGAAAAACCTGCTTGGTTTTTTGCGTGTCGGCACCATAACTAACACCGATCAGCATGTCGATGCGGCGATGCGGCTCGCGCGTGTAATTAATAATATTGGCATTCAAAAGATCGGAGTTCGGCACGATAACCGTTTTGTTGTCCCCCGTTTTGATGGTCGTGGTAAACAAACTGATTTCATCCACAAACCCCATCACACCCGCCGCCTCAATAAAATCACCGACCTTGCAAGGGCGCAGCGTAATCATCAGCACGCCGGCTGCAAAGTTGGACAGGGAGCCCTGCAAGGCCAGGCCCACGGCCAAGCCCGCCGCACCGATAATCGCCACGAACGATGCCGTCTGAATACCGAGTTGGCCCAGCGCCGCAATCACCACAAAAGCAAGGCCTGCACCGTACGCCAAATTGCTCAGAAAATGACTGATCGTCAAATCCATGTTGCGGCGCATCAATGCGCGCTCCATGATGCGCGACAACACACGAACCACCACGCGACCTGCCAACAAAATAACCAATGCGAGGGCCACGCGAATACCGTAGGTCATGCCCAGTTCCGTCGCTTTATCGATCCATACTGAAAAATCCATTGGCGCCCTCTCCTAACGGACAATGCCGGCAAACACCGGCTTAAAAACGATGGTTATTATACGGCAGGCCTTCCCCAGATATCGTCAAAGCTGCGCGGTTTCGCGATAAAATATCCTTGGGCATAATCAACACCCAACTCAGCCAGTACATCGAGCACCGCCTGACTGTCGACAAATTCAGCAACGGTCGCCTGCCCAAACACTTTGGATATTTCAACCAGTGCTTTGACCAGCACGCGATCGTCTTCTTCCTGATGCAAATTACGGATAAACGAACCATCAATCTTGACGTAATCAACCGGCAACCGCTTCAAGTAATGCAATGAAGAAAAACCAACACCAAAATCATCGAGCGCGAACCGGAATCCCAGTGCACGGATTGACTCAACCATATTGCAGGCCACATTGATATCGGCCACGGCGGCTGTTTCGGTAATCTCAAAAATAATAGCGCCCGGATTAATGCCATGCTTATGGGTGCACTCTCGAATATGCGTCAGCAAATTGCTGCTCTTAAACGAAAGCCCCGAAAGATTAATTGAAAGCTTTGCATCAATCCCTGCTGCGGCCAATGCAGCCTGATCTTGCATGACGCGATTGATCACGCGCTCATCCACTGTTTGCATCAAGTTGCTGCGCTCGGCCGCTGCAATAAAGCGATCTGGCGGCACCAACTTTCCTTCGTCGCCGTAAACCCGCAACAAGGCTTCGTAATGCGTCACATCGCCGGTTTTAACATCGCTAATCGACTGGTAAACCATTTCAAAATGGTCATCGGCCAATACTTGTTTTACCGTTTCATTCCAGAAAACGCGCTCATTAATGCGCTGCTTGCCCAATTCATTTTCATTGAAAATACTCCAACAATTGCGCCCCATGTCTTTGGCGTTACGCATCGCCAAACCGACCGACGTTAAAATATCGGCCTTATACATACCGTGGGCTGGAAACAACGCCACCCCGATACTGGCGGAAATACGATGCACTCGCGTCTCGCTGGTCAAGGCAACCTGCATCAGCGACCGGCAAAGACGGTCGGCAGCTTCACCGGCAGACACTTCATCGGCCTCCTGAACAATGACGGCAAATTCATCGCCACCGATGCGGGCAACCATATCGCCCGCCTGAGCGCTCTCAATCAAACGCGCCGAGACCATGCGCAACATTTCGTCGCCCACCTGATGACCGCTGCTGTCATTAATGTCTTTAAACTGATCCAGGTTGATCATCAACAAGGCGCCCGAATGATCGTAACGCTGCGAGGCCGCCAGCACTTGCTCAAGTTCTTCTTCGAAACGGGCGCGATTCATCAAACCTGTCAACGGATCATGGCCCGATAACCAGTCGAGATTTTCTTCGGCTTTTATTTTTTCACTCACGTCCATACCAATCGACAGGATGTGATGCCCTTCATGGTCCGTGTCCGGCAACTTGGAGTGACACCAGGAAATGTATTTATTCCCTCCACCCTGACACAGCACAATTGACTCGTGATGGCAATCGGCCAACTCTCCATGCGCCAAGCGGCGCAAATCATCCAATACCCGATGCGCTTCTTCAGATTCTGACAACAACGCGGCAAAACGGGCACCGGCAAGATTGTCCTCATCCAGGCCAATCAAGTCAGCACCAAAACGATTCAGCATCAATATCTCACCGTCATCGTCTTGCGTCAGGATGATGGCGTGCGCCGTATCCAAAAGACCCAGCACGAAGTTGCGCTCGGTCTCGAGCTCTTGGCCGCGCGACTCCAACTGCTCCGCACGATTACTCAGCAGCGAGTGCAGCGTTTCCAACTGGTACGACAAATTAATGGCTGTCTTGCGCAACACATCACTTTCATCTTCAACCAATGCCACATAATCACTGCGCAGGAATTTTTTTCGCAAGGCATCGAATTCATTGGCGGCAAACAACGGCAATGCATCGGTAATGCGCCGTAACTGCGTGGTCGGCTTCCAGAGCACTGCAAGCAAAATCAGCTCGGTAATCAACAAACCGAAAATAGACACCATCAATATTTCACGGAAAATCTGCTGAATGCCGTTCATTTCTTGCGTAACGTCACTCACCACAATAAAGGCATTGTCTTCACCGATTCGGGAGCGCCCCGTATCAATGCGGATAAACTCAAGCTGTTCGTCACCCCGTTGAAAATACTGCGCATGACCAACCAAGACATCCAACGAAAACTGCGTCGCCGCCTGCAACAACCGGGGGAAGTCCAAATCCGGACGACTGCCCTGCATCATCACGCGCTGCCATTGCTTCAAGGCGTTGTCTTCGCTGCCCACCCCGGATGCGGCAGACAACACCACCATGCCGGCACCCGTAATGCGCGTGAACGATTCGAGCGCAGGATCCAGCGCCGTTGAGAACACGATGGCGTAATGGGATGACCCCACGGCAATGCGCGATGCCACCACCAGATAACAGGCCTCCGTACAGGTGATATCCCAAGCCCGCTTATTGGATGCCGACAGCTGCTTGACCAGCGGATCAACATCGACATAAACACCCCAATGCACGGAGCGCCCATTATTCAGACTGACAAAACTGGCCGATTGCAGCTGGTTATCAATACGAAATTTCCACCAATATTCATTAAAGCTTTCCTGCAGCGCTTCTTGATCATCGCGCAGGATCGATGTCGCCACCCCCTCGATGTACACGGTGGTATCTTGCAATTGCTGCAAACGCGCCACCGAGCGCTCCAGCAACACAATGATCTGGTTGCGATACAGTTCGGCATCCTGTTCGCGCTGATTCTCGAATTGCCGATGCAAAAACGAGTAGCCCAGCATGATAAACAGGCCGGCAATAATCACGAACAGGCCGCTGGTCAGATACAGCGCCTTGAGCTTGAGGCCCAGAAAAGGTTTTTTGGATTCGGTGCTCGCCATTATCAGAGGGTCAACGCATCACTGCCGTGTCGGCAATGGCACGCCTCGCCACCTCCTACCCCTGTTCAGGGCATGTGCCGGGCCCATCCATTGAACCGACTATTATTATCGGATGTTTGCTGCAAGCCCGAGGCCCACAACCTCGGCATTGTACCAATCCCCTACCGGAAGTCATATGCAACCCTGTGAAAGTCCGCCGATGGCCGCTACCATAGCCGCACCGTTGATCGAGAAGCCCTCATGGACCCGCATTACGCCATCCAGCGCCTGCTGTATCTGTATGCCGAGCGCATCGATGCCGGCGATTTCGAAGGCCTTGCGGACCTGTTCGCGCACGCAGCCATCCACAGCAGCGCACTCCGCGAGCCGATTCGTGGCCGCGAAGCCGTTCTGGCACTGTATCAACACAGCACACGCCGCTACCCTGACGGGACGCCACGCACACGCCATCTGGTCTGCAACCCTATTGTTGATGTGGTTGATGCCACACACGCCCAGGCGCGATCCACCTTCGTGGTCCTTCAAGCCACCGACGACCTCGACTTGCAACCCATTATTGCCGGGCGCTACCACGATCGCTTCACCCGCACCGACGGACAGTGGCATTTCACTGCGCGAGAGATGCTGCCCGAGCTGAAAGGCAATCTATCCCATCACCTGTTGTTCAACGTATGAAGACACCGCAAAACAAACCTTCGCGTCCCGGTCTGGCCCATGTACTGGATGCCACCCGTTACTCCGTGCGCGGGATTTCCCAGGCCATTCGCCAGGAAACCGCATTTCGACAAGAGCTCGCGCTGTTACTGATCCTCGTGCCCGCCGCCTTCTGGCTGGGGCAATCACCGCTGGAGTACGCGCTGCTACTGGGCAGCCTGCTATTGGTGCTGGTGGTGGAGCTGATCAACTCAGCGCTTGAGGCCCTGGCCGATCGCATCACCACGGCACACGACCCCTTAATCGGCCAAGCCAAGGACATGGGCTCGGCCGCCGTTTTCCTGTCCATGATGATCGTTCTGCTGTGCTGGGGCGCCATGGCCTGGACACGACTGGCGTAAGCCTCCGGAGCCCCTATGGCACGCGTTGAAATCCCCTTGCCCGAGCGCTTTGGCTTCAAAACCACGCTGGATGTCTACATTGGCCACATCAACCGCGGCGATCATCTGGGCAATGAATCGCTGCTGAGCCTGCTGAACGAGGCTCGTGTACGCTTCATGGCCGAGCGCCAGCACGCTCACCCCGCACTCGCCACGCTGCACTGGATCAACGCCGACCTCGCTATTATTTACAAATCCGAAGCACGCCACGGCGAACGGCTCACCATCGAAATCGCCGCCACAGGCTTCCACCGCCGGGGCTGTGACTTCATTTACCGTGTCAGCGCCGCCGACGGGCGTCTGGTGGCCATCGCCAAAACGGCCATGCTGCTGTTCGATTACACCGAGAAACAACTCACCGAGGCTCCAGCCGAACTGCCCGACTGGCTGCGCTGAAGCCTTGACAGCACCCACCCAAACGGGAATAATCCGCGTCCCTTAAACCGGTCTTATTGTTTTTTATTGAGGAAATCGACCGTGGCAAACTCAGCACAGGCCAGAAAACGCGCCCGTCAGGCGGAAACACACCGTCAACACAACGCCAGCTTGCGTTCACGCACGCGCACATCCATCAAAAAAGTCATCGCCGCCATCCGCAGCGGTGACAAAGAGCAGGCCAAAATGGCCCTGCAAAGTGCCACCCCGATTGTGGACGGCATGGTCAACAAGGGACTGATTCATCGCAACAAGGCCGCTCGTCACAAGAGCCGCCTGTCCGCACGCATCAAAGCGATGGCCTGATCGACACACCGCAATCCGTAAAAAAGCCGGCAGAAGCCGGCTTTTTTATTGCCTGAAAACCCGCTATCGCTATAACAGCACCAGGTTATCCCGGTGTATCAACTCGCGTTCACCGGGCATCGCCAACACACCGGCCATGCGCTCGGAGTTCAAACCTTTGATCTTGCGTGCCTCAGCGGCCCCGTAGTTAATCAAACCCCGGGCAATCTCCACGCCGGCCTCGTTGACGCACGACACCAACGCACCACGCTCGAACTCACCTTCCACGGCGGTCACGCCAACAGGCAGCAAGCTTTTGCCCGCCTCTTGCAACACGCGCACCGCACCGTCATCAAGCACCAAGCGACCGGACACCTGCACTTGACCGGCCAACCACTGTTTGCGCGCAGCCACGGGCTTCTGTGCCGTACGGAACCACGTTCCCATCTGCTCACCGGCCATCACCCGGTTTAACACATCCGCCTCACGCCCATTGGCAATCACGGTCTGAGCGCCCGACCGCGATGCCAGACGAGCAGCCCGCACCTTGGTTGCCATACCGCCCCGACCCAAGGCGCCGCCGGTTGAACCTGCCATGCGCTCAAGCGCAGGATCGCCGGCCGTCACTTCATGCAACAAGTTGGCGTTCGGGTTCTGGCGAGGATCACTATCACACAACCCTGCCTGATCCGTCAGAATCACCAGTAAATCGGCATCGATCAGGTTCGCCACCAAACCGGCCAGCGTATCGTTATCACCAAAGCGGATTTCATCGGTGGCGACCGTGTCATTTTCATTGACCACCGGCACCACACCCAGCCCCACCAGCGTATTCAAGGTGCTGCGTGCATTGAGGTAACGCTGGCGATCGGACACATCCTCGTGCACAAGCAGCACTTGCGCCGTATGTCGGCCGTGCTGCTGAAACGCCGTTTCCCACGCCTGCACCAGGCCCATCTGGCCCACGGCGGCGGCAGCCTGTAATTCATGCACGGTCTTGGGCCGCGCCTTCCAGCCCAATCGCGCCATGCCCTCCGCTACCGAACCGGACGACACAATCACAATCTCCAGGCCTTGCTGCCGCAGCACTGCCATTTGCTGCACCCACTGGGCAATGCCGTCCCGATTCAAGCCGCGACCGTCCGCCGTCAACAAGGCACTGCCGATTTTCACGACAATGCGCTGCATCCGCGAAAACCCCTCGCGAGCGGATTCAGTCACGGACATAAATCACCTCCGGCCCATCCTCATCATCCCAATCTTCGTCGTCATCGTTATCATCCGATGCGCCGTCCTCAAGCACACCGGACTTGCGCCGCTCCGCCAAGGCCTGAATACGCTCACGGGCCTCTTGCTGCATCTGCTCCTGACGCTGCTTTTCAGCCGCCAAAAATTCAGGATCTTCTATGCCGCGCTCACGCAGTGCGTCCAGATACCGCATTAAATCCTCGACCAGCGCACGCGTGCCCTCACCGGTGGCCGCCGACACGCAATACACCGGGCCCTGCCAACCAATCGCATCCAGCAGCCGCTCTTTCAATGCCTCGCGTTCATCGGCAGGCAGCAAATCCATTTTGTTCAACACCAGCCAGCGTTCTTGCGTAGCCAATATCGGGCTAAAACGCGTCAACTCCGAATCGATGGCCGCAAAGGCCTCGGCCGGATCGGTCTCGTCCATCGGCAACACATCAATCAAATGCAACAACACCCGGTTGCGTGTCAGGTGCTTGAGAAACCGGATGCCCAGACCTGCGCCATCGGCAGCGCCGGCGATCAAGCCCGGAATATCGGCCATCACAAAGCTGCGATGGGCCTCAATGCTCACCACGCCCAAATTCGGTACCAGCGTCGTAAACGGATAGTCCGCCACTTTAGGCCGCGCCGCCGACACCGCGCGTATCAGCGTGGACTTGCCCGCATTCGGCAAACCCAGCAAACCCACATCGGCCAATAATTTAAGCTCCAAGCGCAGGCTGCGGCTCTCGCCCATTTCACCGGGAATGGTCTTGCGAGGCGCCTGATTCACACTGGACTTAAAATGCACATTACCCAATCCGCGCCGACCGCCTTGTGCCACCAGCAAGCACTGACCGGCAACCGATAGATCGCCCAGCACCTGACCGTTGTCTTCATCAATAACCGTCGTACCGACAGGCACTTTCAATACCAAATCATGGCCATCGGCACCCGTGCAGTTTTTACCGCGCCCACCGGCACCATTTTCTGCACGAAAACGCCGGGTATAGCGGTAATCAATCATCGTATTGAGGGAATCATCGGCCTCCAGCCACACGCTGCCGCCGTGCCCGCCATCGCCACCGTCGGGCCCGCCCATGGGCACGAATTTCTCGCGATGAAAGCTCATGCAGCCATTGCCGCCTTTGCCTGCATCCACCTGAATGATTGCCTCATCTACAAAACGCATGACTCAACACCTTGGCCGTATCGACCTCACATACAAAAAACCCCGCCAGTGGCGGGGCTTTCAGAACCATCCAAGCCAAACTCAGGCCTCGACTGCCACCACATTCACATACTTGCGGCTTTCCGGACCTTTGACAACAAATTCTACGCGCCCATCGGCTTTCGCAAACAAGGTGTGATCCTTGCCGCAACCCACGTTCACGCCGGGGTGAAACTTCGTGCCACGCTGACGCACGAGGATATTGCCTGCCAACACCTCTTGGCCGCCAAACCGCTTGACGCCCAATCGTTTGGATTCGGAATCGCGACCGTTACGGGTACTGCCGCCTGCTTTCTTGTGTGCCATGAGAAATGCTCCTGATCAGCCAGCCGAAATGCCGGTAATGCGGACTTCGGTAAACCACTGGCGGTGGCCCTGGGTTTTACGATAATGCTTACGGCGACGCATCTTGATGATGATGATTTTATCGCCACGCCCGTGATTCACTACTTCGGCCGTTACTTTACTGCCGGCAAGCAATGGCGCGCCCACTTTGACATCGGCACCTTCGCCAACCATCAACACGCGATCAAATTCAATCGTCTCGCCGGTTGCCGCCTCGATTTTCTCGAGACGCAATACTTCACCCTGTTTTACACGGTGCTGCTTACCACCGCTCACAATTACGGCATACATGTACGTATTCCTCACACTGAAGGACCGACCCGCGCACTCACTAAAGTGCCATTGGGTACTGATTCCCGCTTTCGGGGGCGCGAATTCTAAGCCATCCCGACAAGCGAAACAAGCACTTTACCGGCTTTCCTTGACAGCCACAGCCGGCCTCCCTAGCATTCGCCGCCAATCCCACTCACTACCGGATCCAGTCCCGGCATGAAGCAGGTCACCGCCACCATCCAGACCGACATGGATGCCGTCAATCGGCTGATCCTGGAACAACTGCACTCCGATGTCGCGCTGATCGAAAACATCGGCCATTACATTGTCGAAAGCGGCGGTAAACGCCTGCGCCCGCAACTGGTACTGCTGGCAGCCCGCAGCCTGGGGTATCAGGGCGATCAGCACATCCGGCTGGCTGCGATCATTGAATTTATCCACACCGCCACCCTGCTGCACGATGACGTGGTGGATGTCTCCAGCCTGCGCCGTGGCCGCCCGACCGCCAATGCCCGCTGGGGCAATGCACCCAGTGTTCTGGTGGGCGATTTTGTCTATTCACGTGCCTTTCAGCTGATGATCAGTCTGAATGAGCCGCGTATTTTGCCCTTGCTCGCCGACACCACGAACCGCATTGCCGAAGGCGAGGTGCTGCAACTGGTCCATGCCGGAGAGCCTGGCACGGATGAAACGGCGTACCACGATGTGATTGAACGCAAAACCGCGGTGCTCTTTCAGGCCGCCACGCTGGGTGGTGCCATACTGGCTGGCGCGACACCGGCACAAGAGCATGCACTGGCGCAATACGGTCTGGCACTGGGAAAAGCCTTTCAACTGATCGACGATGCTCTCGATTACGCCGGTGACAGCGGCACGCTCGGCAAACAGGTGGGCGATGACATCACTGAAGGCAAAATGACCTTGCCGCTGATTCATACACTCAAACACTGCGATGCCGAGACACACACCCTGATCACCACGGCCATTCGCGAACGTAACCGCGACCGGATTGACACCGTACTCGCTGCGGTCAACGCCCACGGAGGGCTCGAATACACCCGGGAGCAGGCTCGTCTGGCCAGCAATGAGGCCCTCAGCGCCCTGCAAAACCTGCCCGCATCTCCCCAGCGCGACGCCATGGAGCGCCTCACGCGTCTGGCCCTGGCGCGCGACCATTGAGCCATATTCAATAACTGATTGATTTTATTGTTATTTTTATAACCTCACGTTCTAAGCCGCATCACCCGCATCCTCAACCCGGCAACGCCGGCTTGCTGGTAGAAATACCAATCATGACATACACTTATGGTGGGTTTTCTCAAGCTCAATGAGCGCGCGGCCGATATTTTTTATGGTAGACATCACAAACAAAACCGGAACCAGTTCACACGCAGCAAACGATGCTGCGCGTGCGCGACTGTTTCAGGATCTGCTCCAGCGCAGCGAGCAACAGCTCATGCAACAGCTGGGCACTCTGCTGGAAAGTGTCGACGAATTATTTTTTGATCTCTCCAGCCGCGCCACCAGCAACACCGAGCAAAATTGTTATTTCGAAGCCATGCGGGAGACTCGCGAGAAGTCGTCACTCGTCGCCGGACGTTTCCGCAAAGCTATGGCTGACCATACCGCAGAAGCCGGGACAGCCAACAACAAGGCAACCGGCCAAGGCGCCACCCGCACATTGGAGTTATTACAACCCGAAGAGCTCGAGCAAAATGTGGCGATCGCCGGCATCGTCTCCAAATGCCGCGCCAGTAACAGCGTTCGATTGCAACGCGTGGGTTATCGACTGGGCTGGTTGATTCACCGCCCGCTGACCGATCGCAGCAACCCGCTCGATCCACAGCAACTGTGTCATGCCTTCACTCTGGCACTGCAACCGCTCAAATTGCACATCAAAGCGCGTCTCGTGCTGTTCAAACAATTCGATCAGCAAGTCATTCAAACGCTGCCTGCATTACTGGACACCATTGACAACCAACTCGATCAATTAGGTTATGTGCCGGCACCGCCTGACGAACAAGCGCCGGATACCGTCCGCGACGACACACACGAAGCAACGCCCCCGTCATCGCTGGATTTTCATGAACTCTCGGAGCTGCTCACCAAGTTGCGTACCTTGGGTGTCAGCATTCCTTCAGCACCCCGACTGGGGCATTTAAATCACGGCCCGGCATTGAACTCCCAGGAGCTCATGGACGGCATTTCACGACTGCAATCGCTGTATACACACAAACAACAAAGCGGCGCTCGCGAAATCCGCGCCGTGGTGCAGCACATCCTGTCTCAACGCAGCCGTTCGGGGCACCCCGTTTCTCTCGCGCCCATGGATGAAGACGTTATCAATCTGGTGGCGCTGTTTTTCGATTTTGTGCTGGATGATGCCTCGCTGCCTACCTGCATCAAGCTGCTGATTAGCCGGCTGCAGCTACAAACATTAAAGGCCGCCTTGCGCGATCCCGGCTTTTTCAACAACCCGGATCACCCGGCACGGCACTTCATTGAATGCCTGGCGCGCGCCGGCATGGGCTGTAGCGATGACGCACCGGATGACCCACTGCTCGACACACTCAAGCAATCCGTTCAGGCCATCTTGGATAACAACCAGAACCCCGAGGTCGCCTTTGAGCAACAGTACGACCGCATCAACACCATCGTGCATCACGAACAACGCAAATCCACACTGATTGAAAAGCGCACCAATGATGCGGCCGTCGGCCAGGCCCGCGCACGTCACGCGCGCCAACACGTACAAGACAGCCTGTACCAAACTCTGCGTGACCGTTATCTACCCGAAAGCGTGCTGAATTTTTTGAGCACCACCTGGCGCGACGTCATGTTTCAGGTGTTATTGAAATTCAGCGAACAAAGCCGCGAATGGGATGAGTCGATCTCGGTCATTAATGAGCTGATACACATCAGCAGCGAAGCCCGCAAGGCACAACCTCAAGATGACATCAAAGCATCTGCCCACGCCGTGCTGACACGCATTACCCAGTTAAGCGCCAAAGCCGCCACGCCAACGGCCATTGCCTCGGTCACTTTCCGCAAGCTTGAAGAAACTTGCCAGCAGTGGATCAACGGCCAAGGCGCCGACGTGGCCATGATCCCCCTGAATTCATTGCATGCCGAAGCGCTCGGGCAAAGCCTGGCCAATACCATTGGCAGCTGGGATGAAGAAATTGCCACTGCACGCGAAGAGAAAAAATACGCCTCCTTGAGCTTTGACTCCATTCGCCTGACCGACAACCTTGAAACGGGCACATGGCTGTTCCGCACCAATCCGTTGCAACTCGATCAAGGCCAACGCTGCAAACTGGCCGCCAAAATTGCTGAAACCGACAGTTTTATTTTTGTCGATGCCAATGGCTTCCGGCTGTTTGAGCTGCCGCGACGGACGGTTGCCTATGAATTACAACGCGGCCGCATGAAAATACTCGACAGCGGCCCGCTGTTTGAACGTGCGTTTGACTCCATTACCACGCATATCGAGCAATTGACTGACGAAATCACATCCAGTCACTAGCCGTCCATCATTGATTCGATCAACACAGTTGCCCCCAGGCAATCACGCTCCCTATAATCGGTTACCCAGCCACCCCTATAACAACAAGGCTGCCGCACCGTACCCGGACCATCATGCCCACTATGATCAAACCCTCACTGCCGGATACCTGCCCCCAACCTGCCCTGAATGCTGCGTGGTCTGTGTTAAGTGCCATGGCCCGGGCACCACAACGTTCATTGCATCAGCTCTTTCATGATGCACCCGAACGCGCGCAAGCCTATTGCGCCCATGCCGGCTCGCTGACGCTCGACTACTCACGCCAGGCTGTCGATAACGCCACGCTCGATGCATTGGTGCAACTTGCCGATGCCGCCGCACTGCAGCCTCGACTGCACGCATTACTCAACGGCGACAAACTGAACAACACCGAGGATCGTGCAGCCATTCACATGCAACTGCGCGCATCCAACTCCATGGCGGCCGAACGCCGATGGGAATGGGCCGATCGCATACACCGCGGTGACTATCGCACCGCGCGCGGCGAAGCCATCACCGATATCGTGAATATCGGCATTGGCGGTTCGCATCTGGGGCCCGCTTTGCTCGCCAATGCCTTGGTTCACGATGCCGGCCCGCGCTGCCACTTTTTAAGCAATGTTGATCCGCAGGGGCTGCAGCATTTGCTGCCTCGCTTAAATCCACGCACCACCTTGTGGATTGTGTCGTCAAAATCACTGGGCACGCCCGAGACCACGCTCAATGCACAGGCCGTTTGTGACTGGATGGATCAAAAGGCCGGCCCCGACTGGCGCGATGATCGACTCGCCGCCGTCACCGCCAACTCCGATGCCGCTCGCGCACTCGGCATTCCCGATGACCATATTTTCCGTGTCGCCGACAGCGTGGGTGGCCGTTATTCGCTTTGGTCGGCCGTCGACCTGCCCATTGCTATCGCTTACGGCAGCGATACCTTGCGCGCCTTGCATCAAGGCGCTCGCGCGATGGATGCCCACGCCTTAAACACCGCTTGCCGTCACAACATTCCCATGCTGATGGCCTTGATTGGGATATGGAATCGTAACTTTCTGCACCACGACACGCTGGCGATTGTTCCCTACGACAATCAACTCGCCTTGCTGCCCGATTACCTGCAGCAGCTGGTGATGGAAAGCAATGGCAAACGCACGCAACGCGATGGTCACGCCGTACCGTGCCACACCTCGCCTATTATCTGGGGCGGCATTGGCAGCAACGGACAACATTCGTTTCATCAGTGCTTGCATCAAGGTACCGACACGGTGCCGGTAGAATTTCTCATTCCCGCGCGCGGCGAGCCGCAAGCACAACACGATTGCCTGGTTGCCAATGCGCTCGCGCAAGCGCACACGCTGGCCTTTGGCTCTGCCAGCACACTGGCGTCTGCTGGCAGCGACGATGCATTACGCGCGCATCGCCACATGCCCGGCAACCGCCCCTCCAGTTTATTGCTCTACCCGCGCTTATCGGCCGAGGTCCTCGGCGCATTAATCGCCGCCTACGAGCACAAAACATTTTTTGAAAGTCAGATCTGGGGCATCAACCCCTTCGATCAATGGGGCGTTGAGCTCGGCAAGCAAATCAGCCAAGCCGTGTACCCGGCATTGCAGGGCGATAGCGCATCCCTGCCCGTCGACTTACAAGCCTCACTCCATCACATCGCCTCACTGCGGAAACCATCATGAGCGACCAGGCCACTGTTCCCGTTAAAGCGCATGTTGCTGTTGTCGGCCTGGGTTATGTCGGCCTGCCACTCGCTCTGGCATTCAGCGAGCACTTCGCCTGCGTCGGATTTGATATCGACCCGGCGCGCATTGCGGCACTGCAAGCGGGTCGCGACAACAATGCCGAAGTCGACACCGCCCACCTGCAAAATAAAACCCTGTCGTTCACGACCGATGAACAGGCCCTGATCGGCTGCAACACGTTTATTGTGACCGTGCCCACCCCCGTGGATGACAGCAAACGCCCTTTACTGGAACCGCTCGAACAAGCCAGCGCCCTCATCGGTCAACATTTGCGGCGCGGCGATGTGGTGATTTACGAATCCACGGTGTATCCGGGTGCCACCGAAGAAACCTGCGTACCGGTACTGGAACGCGCGTCCGGACTGACCTGCAATCGTGATTTTTTTGTCGGCTACAGCCCCGAGCGCATCAACCCCGGTGATCGTGAACACACGCTTGCGAATACTCCGAAGATCACTTCCGGCTCGACACCCGAAGCGGCCGCCTACGTCGACACCCTGTACCGCCGCATCGTACAAACCACGCACCCGGTCAGCTCGATTCGCGTTGCCGAGGCGGCCAAAGTGGTCGAGAACACGCAGCGTGATGCCAACATTGCACTCATCAACGAGTTGGCCATCATCTTCAAAAAACTGGGCATCAGCACCCGTGAAGTGCTCGAAGCCGCCGGCAGTAAATGGAATTTTCTGCCGTTTCGGCCGGGCTTGGTCGGTGGCCACTGCATCGGCGTAGACCCTTACTATCTGGTGCACAAAGCTCAAGCGGCAGGCTACTTTCCTGAAATCATCGCCGCCAGCCGGCGCATCAATGAAGGCATGAGCGAATTTGTCGCACGTGATTTTATGGCCCTGATGGCACGCCACCGCCTGAGCATTGTCGGCGCGCGCGTGCTGGTGCTCGGTTTGACCTTTAAAGAAAACTGCCCGGATTTACGCAACACCAAAGTCATCGACATCATTCGCAACCTGCGCGCCTTTAATGCCGAGGTCGATGTGTACGATCCTGTAGCCGGCGACGATGCCGCCACCCATCTGCCGGATGCGCGTTTACTCAGCCAGCCGGAAGCCGGCACCTACGATGCAATACTGATTGCTGTCGCCCATTCGGCATTTCGCGCCATGACCGCCGATGAACTGCGCCGCTGGTTAAAACCGGGCGGCGTGCTCTATGACTTGAAATACATGCTGCCCAACGCCGCCGCCGATGGCGAGATCTAGCGCTTATACCCGTTCGCGCGGATACACGTGCTGATAGCAGTAATTGGTCGCCTCAACAAAGCCATCGATACTGCCGCAATCAAAACGCCGTCCTTTAAACCGATACGCCAGCACTTTGCCGCGCTTGGCTTGCGTCAGCAGTGCATCGGTCAATTGGATCTCGCCGTTTTTGCCGGGCGGTGTGACGCGCAAAATATCAAAAATGTCCGGCGTTAAAATGTAACGGCCGATAATCGCCAGATTACTGGGCGCCTGCCCTTTGGCGGGCTTTTCCACCATGTCGGTGACTTCGTACACATTGTCTTCAATCAGCGTGCCGGCAATAACGCCGTATTTTTCCGTCTCATCGGCGGGCACTTCCTGGATGGCAATCACACTGCACTGATGCCGCCGAAACAAAGCCACCATTTGCTTTAACACGCCATCGCCATGACCGTGATCTTCACTCAGGCATAAGTCATCCGACAACAACACGCCAAACGGCTCATTACCGATTAACGTTTCGCCGGTCAAAATCGCGTGCCCCAAGCCTTTCATTTCGCGCTGCCGCGTGAAGGAAAAACTGGCCTGCTCCAGCATATTGCGCACACCCTTGAGTGCAGCCTCTTTGCCGGTGTCTTTAATCTGGTGCTCGAGTTCATAACTGATATCGAAATAATCGGCGATCGCACGCTTGCCGCGCCCGGTGACAAATGCCATTTGACTCAAGCCGGCATCAATCGCTTCTTCAACGCCGTAATGCACCAACGGTTTATTGACAATGGGCAACATTTCCTTGGGCATGGATTTCGTTGCCGGCAAAAAACGCGTGCCGTAGCCTGCCACAGGGAAAAGACATTTTCTGATCATGGTATTCCTCACTGCCTCGACCGCTTACGCAGGCGTGTCGCCTTCTGCGCGGCCATAATTATCGTTAAACCGAATGATATCGTCTTCACCGAGGTAATCGCCGGTTTGCACTTCAATCACCACCAGCGGTGCCGTACCCGGATTGCGCAAGCGATGCTTGCTGCCCACGGGAATGTACGTGGACTCATCATGCTGCAAGCGGAATATTTTTTCACCACAGACCACTTCGGCCTCACCGCTCACCACCACCCAATGCTCGGAACGATGATGATGCAGTTGCAATGACAGCGATGCGCCGGCATTCACCACGATGCGTTTGACCTGAAAACCGTGCGCAGAAACCAGCGACTCGTAACTGCCCCACGGGCGGAACACCTGCTTGTGACTCACCGCCTCGTCGCGCGATTGTTCCCGCAGGCGATCGACAATTTTTTTGACTTCCTGCACACGGCTGCGATCGGCCACCAGTACGGCATCGGCGGTTTCCACCACCACCAGATTCTCAACCCCCAGCAAGGCCACCAAGCGCGACTCGGCATGCGCCAAGCTGTGCGTGACATCCTGCAACATCACATCGCCACGACTGACATTACCGGCAGCGTCCTGCTCGCCGGCATCCCACAGCGCCGACCACGAGCCGACATCGCTCCAGAACACATCCAAGGGCACCACGGCCGCCTCGCGGGTGTGCTCCATCACCGCATAATCGATGGAGTCGGCCGGGCAGGCCGCAAACCGCCCGGCATCAATGCGGGTAAAGTCCAAGTCGTGCAGCGCCGTAGCAAGCGCTTGCTCACAACACGCCAATATCGCCGGTGCCCACTGCTGCAATTCGGCCAAATACCGATCGGCGCGCATCATGAACATGCCGCTGTTCCAGGCATACCCGCCTGCCTGCAGATACGATTCCGCGGTTGGCCGATCGGGTTTTTCGACAAATGCCGCCACCCGGAACGCGCCTTCACCCAAGGCCTCGCCTTGGCGAATGTAGCCATACCCGCATTCGGGTTGATCGGGATGAATACCAAAAGTCACCAGATAGCCTTGCTCGGCCAGTGTGCGCGCGCGCGTGATCGCCGCCTCAAAGCGCTCACCGATTTCAAGCAGGTGATCGGCCGGCAAGACCAGCATCACGGCATCACCACAGCCCGCCTGACGCAGGCTCAATGCCGCCAAGGCCAAGGCCGGCGCTGTATTGCGCCCCACCGGCTCCAACAGAATCGATTGCGCCTGCAGGCTGATGTCCGCCAATTGCTGGGCCACCAGAAAACGGTGCGCCTCATTGCACACGACAACGGGGGCTGCAACCGGCAGACGATTCAAACGCAGGCAAGTCTCCTGCAACATGCTGTGATGGCCTGTCCCCAAAGCCAAAAACTGCTTGGGGTACAACTCGCGGGAAACCGGCCACAGCCGGCTACCCACCCCGCCCGAGAGCAATACTGGCACCATTGGCCCTGTCATACCCCTGCTCCCACCGTACGGCTCACGCCATCAAAAACGGCGCTCATTATAGCGGTTTCGTGCAGCCGATTGCATGCGCCGCACACACGGAAGACCCTGTTTTCTATGGACAATTCAGGCTGATCCGCTAGAATGCGCGTTCCCGACTGCGTCTTGTGACCGGTCACCAGCCACCAATCAGGGAGCGGTCTGTGCAAGCACAAACCTCCGACCAGAAAAAACCGTCGTTCACCACCCAAAGCAGCTTCACTCACGACGAACTCATCGAATGCGGCCACGGTCGCCTATTTGGCCCGGGCAATGCCCAGCTACCGGTCGACAACATGCTGATGCTGAACCGCATCATTCATATCGCCAGCGACGGCGGCCGTTACGGCAAGGGCGAAATCATCGCCGAACTCGATATCCATCCCGATCTGTGGTTTTTCCAATGCCACTTCCCCGGCGACCCGGTGATGCCCGGCTGCCTGGGGCTGGACGCCATGTGGCAACTGGTCGGCTTTTATCTGGGCTGGCGCGGCAACCCCGGCCGTGGCCGCGCACTGGGCGCCGGCGAAATCAAATTCACCGGCCAGGTTTTACCCACCGCCAAAAAAGTTGTTTATCATCTGCATCTAAAGCGCGTGATCGAACGCAAACTGGTGATGGGCATTGCCGATGGCAGCCTGTCCTGCGATGGAAAAGAAATTTATACTGCCAATGACTTGCGCGTCGGCCTGTTCAAGGCCGAAGGCGACGATCTCGACGCCAGTTGAACCTCAAACAGGAGCCCGATATGCGGCGTGTAGTCATCACAGGTCTCGGTATTGTGTCTTGCCTCGGCAATGACGCCAAAACCGTCAGCGAATCGCTGTACCACGGTCGCTCGGGCATTCGCGCCAACGCACTTTATAAAGACATGGGCTTTCGCAGCCACGTATCCGGCTCACCGCAAATTGACCCTGCCGAACTGATCGACCGCAAACAATACCGCTTTATGGGCAACGCAGCTGCTTATGCCTTCTTATCCATGCAACAGGCCATTGCCGATTCCGGCCTGACCGAAGCGCAAGTCTCCAACCCACGCACCGGCGTGATCGCCGGCTCCGGTGGCGCATCGTCTGCCAGCCAGGTTGAAGCCGCTGACATCATGCGCGAAAAAGGCGTGAAGCGTGTTGGCCCGTATCGCGTCACCCAAACCATGGGCAGCACCGTATCAGCCTGCTTGGCCACGCCATTCAAGATCAAAGGCGTGAACTACTCGATTTCATCGGCCTGCTCGACCAGCGCGCACTGCATTGGCAATGCCGCTGAACTGATTCAATGGGGCAAGCAAGACATCGTGTTTGCCGGCGGCGGCGAAGAAGAACACTGGACACTCTCCTGCCTGTTCGATGCCATGGGCGCGCTCTCCACCAAATACAACGACACGCCTGAAAAAGCCTCGCGTGCGTACGACGCCAACCGCGACGGTTTTGTCATCGCCGGCGGTGGCGGCATGCTGGTACTGGAAGAACTCGAACACGCCAAAGCGCGCGGTGCGAAAATTTACGCTGAAGTGGTCGGCTACGGCGCCACCTCCGACGGTTACGACATGGTCGCCCCCAGTGGCGAAGGCGCCACCCGCTGCATGCAGCAGGCGCTCTCTACCGTGAAATTGCCGATTGATTACATCAACGCCCACGGCACCAGCACACCGGCCGGTGACATGCAGGAATTAAAAGCCGTGAAAGCGGCCTTTGGTGACAAAGTGCCAACCATTGGCTCCACCAAATCACTGTCAGGCCATTCACTGGGTGCCGCCGGCGTGCAAGAAGCGATCTACACTCTGCTGATGATGGAAGGCAACTTTATTGCCGCCTCGGCCAACATCGAAACCCTGGATCCGGAAGCCGAAGGCATGCCGGTGATTCGCGAGCGGCAAGACAACGCCAACCTGCGCTGCTGCATGTCAAACAGCTTTGGTTTTGGTGGCACCAATGCGTCATTGGTGATGCAGAAATACGAAGGCTGATTTTACGTGTGTTGAAGAACCCGGCCATGTGCCGGGTTTTTTGTTGAATCGTGCTCATCAATCCTGACCTCAAACACATCTTGATCATCGCAAAAAAGCCTGCCAATAAAACCTTAAGCCTCGCAATCTTTTTTATGAGGCATGGCTTTGTCTTGCTTTCTACGACCGAAGAAATCCTTATAATGCATGAGATCCCACTCATGATCTGACCACCCATCCCGCCGTTCATCAAGGTCCAGCGCCTCATGACATATATTCATCAAACCATTACTGACTTAAGACACACGAGCCCGGCTCAAGACGAGTTTTATCAGGCTGTAGAAGAAGTGCTGGAGTCGCTCGATCCGGTGCTGGAAAACAATGACCGCTACCAACAACAGGCCATTATCCAACGCCTCGTTGAGCCCGAACGTCAAATCATGTTTCGCGTGCCCTGGACAGATGACAACGGTAACATTCAAATCAACAAGGGTTACCGTATCGAATTTAATTCCGCGCTAGGACCGTATAAAGGCGGCTTGCGTTTTCACCCAAGCGTCAATGCCAGCATTATTAAGTTCTTGGGCTTTGAACAAACGTTCAAAAATGCCTTAACCGGGCTCGCCATTGGCGGCGGAAAAGGTGGCGCCAATTTCGACCCAAAAGGCCGCTCCGATGCTGAAATCATGCGCTTTTGCCAGTCGTTTATGACAGAGTTGTATCGTCATATCGGCCCCACCATTGATGTTCCTGCTGGTGATATTGGCGTAGGCGGTCGTGAAATCGGTTACCTGTTTGGGCAATACAAGCGTTTAACCGGCCGTTACGACGGTGTGCTAACCGGTAAAAGCCTATTATGGGGTGGCTCATTGGCGCGCAAAGAAGCCACGGGTTATGGCGCGGTCTATTTTGCCGAATACATGCTGGCAGCGCGCGGAGATGCCCTGAAAGGTAAAAGATGCCTTATTTCAGGTGCCGGTAACGTGGCTATCTATACCATTGAAAAACTATACCAGCTTGGAGCTCTGCCGGTGAGCTGTTCCGATTCGCGCGGCACACTTTATCACGACAAAGGCATTGACCTTGGCTTGTTAAAAAATCTAAAAGAAGTGCACCGCAGAAGTCTGGAAGACTATTTACAAACACACCATGATGCCCAATACATTCCGATCGCCGATTACCCAAAAGACGGGCATGCAGCATGGCGTTTCCATGCAGATATCGCATTCCCCTGCGCCACCCAAAATGAGTTAACCGGCGCAGACGCCCAGACCTTATTGGCTAATGGCTGCGCTGCGGTGAGTGAAGGCGCAAACATGCCATCCTGCCAGACTGCCGTTAATGCTTTTATTGATGCGAAAATTGCTTACGGCCCGGGTAAAGCGGCCAATGCCGGCGGGGTAGCCACCAGTCAACTGGAAATGGCACAAAATGCCAGCATGCAGAGTTGGACGTTTGAGCAAGTAGACAGCAAGCTAAAAGTCATCATGCGGAATATTTTCGATTCGGCCAGCAACACTGCCACTGAATTTGGCCAGCCTGGCAACCTTGTTTTAGGCGCTAATATCGCAGGCTTCAAACGCGTCGCCGAGGCCATGATTGAGCAAGGCGTTGTGTAACCGACCAACCCATTAGAAAAATGCTTGTCACGCCAGGCATTCAGTCGGCATCGGGCTGCACGCCTTTTAGTCAACCACACACCGATCATGCCGCTTTTTCAATTGGCTCCCAGTTTGGGTATCACTCTTTGGGTGCTGCCGGCGCAGAAGAACCCGGCCATCCGCCGGGCTTTTTATAACTCATGTATAAGCCAGCCCCCTTGTTCGCGTATGCATCAACCCTGTTACAGCGACAACGCAAGCCAGAACCTAGCAAAGTAGCGGCCCACAGCCCGAAAAAGTTTTTCCTATTACTACGACAGCTGTCGCAATTGTCGGTAGCAAAAAACAGCGCTTGCAGCCAACTCACTGATTAAAGGATACTTTCAGGAAATAAGGGGTGTCGCAGTAATTATTACTGCGACACGGGCAAAAGCGACAGCTGTCGCAGAATTAACTGTTAAATGCCAATGAAAGCAACCAAAGCATCATCATTCATAAGCGGGCTCTTACTATGCGGCTTCATGTCGATCTCAGAAATTTACGGGATAAACTTTATCTGGTCAGCAATCCTGTTTTTTCCAACAATATTTATCTTTGTTATAGGCAGTGAGGCTCTAAAAAAGTTATATAGCGGTGAAAATTTCTCATTTCCATTTTATTGGCCCGCCAACCAAGAGGGCTGGCAAGTATATAGATCAGCATGGGCCAGAATGTTTATTTGGTTCATAGGTGGGGCAAGTGCAATATTACTATCTAGCGTTATTACAGGCATTTAACCAAGTGCGGCACGCACCGGCAGCAAGCTGCCTCGGACAGCCAAACCTTCGGTTTGCCTGCCCGTGCGCACGGCGTTAGGCGTTAATTAATTGGTCAGGTATTTTGGAGTATTAAATGGAAGCGGAACATATTTTTGCTCGGCGTACTGGTTATACACATCACGGACTGTATATTGGTAATGGTCGAGTTATACATTTCTCAGGCGAACCAGGTTCAAAATCGCAGGCGCAAATATGCGAGACAGATATTGGAACCTTTTCTAATGGTGACAAAGTATTTGCAATAAAATATAAAAAAGTCTTCCAGTTGAAGAATCACTGGAAAGAGCCAGGAAAGCTATTGGGCAGGGCGATTATCATTTGGTTAGAAATAATTGCGAGCATTTTTCAACGTGGTGTAAGACAGGAAAATTTAATAGCAAACAGGTTGATTCAGTTCGGAATGCATTTATTGGTAATATTTCTGTTAACGCAGTCCTGCCTATTGCCGGGATGTTTCTTACAACTGCCGCTATCCCTCTGGTACTGTTTCGATTGGCTTCGCTAGGGGTAACTATGAAAAGCATACTAGGATATGCACATATTACGAACATTGAACCCTTTGAATTTTGATCTGAATTTGTCTTCTTGTTGGTTCCCGCCTAACAAGTTGCAGCACGCGGACCAAGCTACGGCGCACCAAAATGTGGTCGCTGCGCTATTTACCACATTTTGGCACGCCGCAGCTTGGCCGGTGTGCAAAGCGTTAAGTGTTTATGCATAAGTCACGTCCTACACAAATAGCATTTCATATTTCTGACGGGATAAATTACTGTCTTTTTGGATTGCTAGTGTTTACTTCATTTATGTTTCCATTAACCGTCAGTTTTTTCAACGGACTAGATGGCATTACATATACCAACACCCAAATTGCCATTCTTACAATTTCCTTCCTTTTCTTAGCGCTATTAGTAAAACAAGTCACAAAGCATAATTTTTATGCCATTTGCCTTCTGTCAGTAATTTTTGCATTTTTTTGTATTAGCAGGCCTGCCGCACTCATTTTTTATATACCCTATCTTGCAATTACTGTTGCACCATATGTTATGGCATTCCAGGAGGCTAGGCATGCAAACACTTAACAAGTTTTCGCACAATCGCGCAGCGAGATTCGTTGGACTGTCACTGCTGAGCAGTGTCGGCCTGCGGAAAAGGCGTTAGGCGCCATGCAGAATAAACCATGAATGAATCGCATGACTTTGAAAAAGAATATTCTGAAAAAAGCTTCAGGGATAAGCTGTCTAAATACGCCAAGTCTGCCGGAGTTGAAGTAGTAGAAAAATCACTTTTTCTTTATTACGCCGCGCAAGAAGAAAGCACACCCGCATGGGCCAAGGCAACCATCGTGGGTGCCTTGGGTTATTTCATTAGCCTGATTGATGCCATTCCTGATGTGACGCCGATTATCGGTTATACCGATGATTTGGGTGTATTGGTCATGGCTGTGGCAACCGTTTCGATTTACATAAACGACAATGTAAAAGATAAAACAAAGCAAAAAATAACAGCCTGGTTTGGCGCGTCAGAATCTAATGACAAAATCCCGTAAAGCGCATTCTCTTGTTCGGGCGTTAATCACACCAACAATACCGTCACCTTATCCCCAATCTTTACCATCTGCCCCGCCGGCAGTTCCACCAGACAATCCGCCCAACTGATACCCGATAAGGCATCGGAGCCTTGGCGCAGGTGAAGTTGCACCACGCCCGCTTCAATGCGGCCGCGCAAATACTCTTGCCGGGCGCCGGCTTTCGGCCATTCAAAACCGGCGGCCAATGTAACGCGCTTTAAATGCAGCTCGCTCGCGCCCTGACTTTTCAATAGCCACGGGCGCACAAACAATTGAAAAGTCACAAAGGCTGATACCGGGTTACCGGGCAGGCCAAACCACGGTGTGTTCACAATGCGGCCAAAACCGAGCGGCTTGCCGGGCTTGATGCGCACTTTCCAGAGGTTTAACTCACCTTCTGCTTCAATAGCCGCTTTCACGTGATCTTCTTCACCGACGGACACACCACCGGTGGTAAGTAGCACATCGGCTCGGCCTGCCAGTTCGCGCAAACGCGTGCGCGTAGACGGCAGATCATCGCCTACTCGGCCACCGTCAATCACTTTCATACCGAGTTGCGCAAGCAAGGCAGTAAGCATCGGGCCATTAGAGTCGTACAAACTGCCGGCGGTGAGCGTCTCACCCACTGGTGTTAATTCATTGCCGGTGGCAATCACCGCCACCCGCAAGGGTTTGCGTACCGTGACATCACTCACGCCCACGCAGGCCAGCAAACCGATATCGGCCGGTCGAATGCGGTGACCTGCACTCAACAATACACTGCCCTTTTCAACATCGTGGCCTTGGCGGCGCACGTTCGCACCGGGCTTGCAGGGCTCGCGAAAAGTCACTTCATTGCCGTTTGCATCCGCATTTTCCTGAATCACCACGGTATCACTGCCGGCGGGC
>DATCSK010000019.1:0-47543 GCA_036568505.1 Pseudomonadales bacterium
CTTGTTCCAGATGATTGTGGATCGTGTGGCGCATCCGGATGTGGATCTGGATGGTCCGTTGCAAATGCAGATTTCGGCGCTGGATTACTCCAGTTATGTGGGCGTTATCGGCATTGGCCGCATCAAGCGTGGCCGCATCAAACCCGGCGCACCGGTGAAAATCATTGGTGCCGATGGCGGGATTAAATCAGGCAAGATTTTGCAGGTGATGAGTCATCATGGACTCGAGCGGGTGGAAGTGCCTGTTGCGGAGGCCGGCGATATTGTGTGCATTACCGGCATTGAGCAGCTGTTTATTTCCGATACGGTGTGCAGTCCCGATAAAGTGGAGGCACTGCCTAAACTCACGGTCGACCAGCCTACCGTCAGCATGACATTCCAGGTCAATGATTCGCCGTTCGCAGGCAAGGAAGGCAAATACATCACGACGCGTAACATCAAAGATCGACTGGACCGCGAATTACTGCATAACGTGGCCTTGCGTGTTGAGCCGGGCGATACGCCGGACAAATTCAAAGTGTCCGGGCGCGGTGAATTGCATTTGTCGGTGCTGATTGAAAATATGCGTCGGGAAGGTTTTGAGCTGGGCGTGTCACGTCCTGTTGTGGTGACGCGTGAAGTGGACGGCGAAACGCATGAGCCGTTTGAGGTGGTGGTCATTGATGTGGAAGAGCAGCATCAAGGCTCCATCATGGAAGAGATGGGTCAACGCAAAGCCGAACTCAAAAATATGGAAGTCGATGGCAAGGGCCGTGTGCGCATGGAGTACCTTGCTCCGTCACGTGGACTGATTGGCTTCCGAGGTCACTTCCTCACATTGACTTCCGGTTCCGGCATCATGACCTCGGTGTTTGATCACTACGGTCCTGCAAAAGTCGGTGAAGTCAGCAAGCGCCAGAATGGTGTGTTGATTTCCATGGTCAAAGGAAAAACATTGGCGTTTGGCTTGTTTAACTTACAGGAACGCGGCCGCTTGTTTGTAGAGCCGAATGTTGAAGTCTATGAAGGCCAGATTGTGGGTTTGCACAGCCGCGGTAATGATTTGGTGGTCAACCCCACCAAGGGCAAGCAGCTGACGAACATGCGTGCCTCCGGTACGGATGAAAACGTCGTGCTGACACCGGCGGTGCGATTTACGCTGGAGCAGGCGCTGGAGTTTATTGAGGATGACGAACTGGTGGAAGTGACACCGACGGCTATCCGGTTGCGTAAAAAGCTGCTGACGGAAAACGATCGCAAACGTGCCGGGCGTTAAGGCGTTTTATTAAAGAAATGGCTCGGTGCCTGCGCACCGAAGCTTGCTGCCGGATACGCCAGTCGGTTATTGAAAGCGTAATATTGGCGTGATTTCGTTGTTGTTGTGCAATGTTTTCACGCGATCCAATGCCACGTGTATAAAACCTTGCTGACACATGGCCGACAATACAATACCTTCCGAAAGATGATCCGCTCGCACAAAGGCCGTCAAGGTTGTCTGTAGCGTATGGGCATCTAATGCCGAAAGGTCATCGGGGTTTTTCCAGATCTTTAATAGAACCGTTGAGGGCAGCCTGGCCCATTCGTGGCCGTAGATCAGACCGCTTTGCAGTAGTGCCTTGCGCAGCGCCTGAACTTCGGGCAAGACGTTATTATCGTGCTTGTTGTAATAATCGATAGCGCGCTTGAACTGGCCGGCTTCAAAACGGGGGATGAAGTCCAGCAGCGGCGCAATGGTGTCGGCAGGGTGAGTGTCGCGCTTTTTAAATAGACCAAACATGGCAGAAATAGTCATGGTGATGGTTTCAATGCGCTGATTATAGCCCAGTTTGTATTTCGAGCCGGATTCTATTGACCCTTGCCCAGAAAGGCTTTTTAATGGCCGCACTTGTCCGTCCTGTGGGGGATTTATGTTAAATGAAAAAAGCCGCTGCTCTGAGTTTGGCTGGGGAGGTTTTCGACTCTAAGCCCCCTGCTACCGATTATCCGACCTTCATCGGCGACGATGTGGTGGAGCCCAAAGACCACTTTATTGTTCGCGATGGCAAGGAATTCGCTGGCTCCCATCTGATTATCGACTTCTGGGATGCCCATAACCTCGATGATATCCGTCTTATGGATGCCGCCTTCCGGCGTGCCGTCGAGGTGTGTGGAGCGACCTTGCTGCACATTCATATGCATCATTTCACGCCCAATGGCGGTATCTCCGGTGTGGCGGTTCTGGCGGAATCGCACATCAGTGTGCACACCTGGCCTGAACGCCGCTACGCGGCGTTTGATGTCTTCATGTGTGGCAATGCCCGCCCCGAGCAAGCGGTTCCTGTCTTGCGAGAGGCGTTCCAGCCCGGACGCATAGAAGTGCGTGAGTATTTGCGCGGGCATTGGGAAGGTGAGTGATCTTTTTCGGGAAACGCTCCATGCGGGTTGGGGGCAGTTTTTCGATGTCAGGGATATTTTGTTCGAGCTGGATACCGGCTGCCAGCATCTGCTGATTTTTGAAAACGCTGCATTTGGTCGCGTCATGGCCTTGGATGGCGCTATCCAGACGACCTCACGCGATGAGTTTGTGTATCACGAAATGCTGGCGCATGTTCCCTTGTTGTCGCACCCCAACCCCAAGCGGGTATTGATTATTGGGGGCGGTGATGGCGGTATTTTGCGTGAAGTGGTGAAGCATCCGGGGCTTGAGCGCGTGGTGCAAGTTGAAATTGACGCCGCCGTGATTGACCTGTGCAAGCAGTACTTCCCCGCGCATTCGAATGGTGCCTTTGAGCACCCCAAAGCCGAGATCGTGATTGGGGACGGCATTGAGTATGTGAATGCCACGTCGGAGCAGTTCGACGTTATTTTGTCAGACAGCACGGATCCGATGGGGCCGGGAGAGGCATTGTTTACCGAGCGGTTTTATCAGGGGGTGGCGAGCTGTCTGGCGTCGGGTGGCGTCTTTGCCGCACAAAACGGTGTGCCCTTCCTGCAATTGGATGAAACCCGAAAAACCCATCAGCGTCTGAAAGGCCTGTTTGCGGATGCCAGTTTTTTTATGGCCGCCGTGCCGAGTTATGTGGGTGGTGCGATGGCGTTGGCTTGGGGCTGCTCGGATGAGGCGGTGCGTCGGCAGTTGACGGAGGCGGTTATCCGCGAGCGCTATCATGCGGCCGCACTGCAAACACGTTATTACAATCCGGCGATGCACCTGGCGGCATTTGCGTTGCCGCAATATGTTCAGGATGCCTGTCGCCAGACATCCTGAACGCAAGCGCTTACTTGATGCAGTAGCTCTTCAGTGGCGGAAAGCCATTGAACTCCACCGAGCTGTAGGTGGTGGTGTAAGCACCGGTGCTGAACCAGTAAATGCGATCCCCTGGTTTTAAGTCCATCGGCAGTGCGTATTTATGATCTTCGTAAAGAATATCCATGCTGTCGCAGGTTGGGCCCGCGAGAATCACGTCTTCGGCTTCGCCGGCGTCCGTTTCGAGATAAATCGGGTAACGGATGCTTTCGTCCAGCGTTTCAATCAGGCCGCCAAATTTACCGATGTCGAGAAACACCCAGCGGTTGAGGGCGTCGCGTGATTTGCGCGATACCAGGACCACTTCGGATACCAGTACGCCCGCATCACCCACCAATGCCCGACCGGGTTCGATAATGATTTCAGGCAGTTCGTCGCCGGTGCCAAAGTCTTCTTCCAGATAATGCTGAATGGTTTTACCGTATTTGGGGATGTCGTGAATTTTGGTGTAATAGTGGGCGGGTAAGCCGCCGCCCATGTTGATCAGACTGATATCAATGTCAGCTTGCTCTTTCAGGCGGTCAGCAATGAAACGGACTTTGCCGATGGCCGAATCCCATGCGCTGATGTCTTTTTGTTGCGAGCCCACGTGAAACGAAATGCCGCGCGGTTCCAGGCCCAATTCTTTGGCCAGTATCAGCAGTTCGACGGCCATGTCCGCATGGCAGCCAAATTTGCGCGATAACGGCCATTCGGCCGTATGGCTGCCTTCGGTGAGAATGCGGATGAACACATTGGCTCCCGGTGCGTTGTCAGCAATGACGCGCAAGTCGTCATCGCAGTCGGAGGCAAACAGTCGCACGCCTTTTTTATAGAAGTAGGCCACGTCGACGGCTTTTTTGATGGTGTTGCCATAACTGACCCGATCGGGCGTCACGCCTAAAGACAGCACATGATCAAGCTCGTAAATCGAGGCGATATCAAAGCACGAGCCCAGATCGCGCAGCAGCTCAATAATTTCCTTGGCCGGGTTTGCCTTGATGGCGTAATAAACCTTGGCATACGGGAAGGCCTTCTTGATGTCCATGAAGCGTTTCTTGATGATTTCCAGATCCAGCACCACGAACGGGGTTTGTTTGTCGCGACTGAAATCGAGTATTTTTTTCCAGTTGCTGCGCGGGAAATGGGCGGGAATCTTCATGGGCTTTGGCGGCCTCCTGTGCGGGCGCGGGCGGGGAATCATTGAGATGGCATACTAGGCGCTCATAGTACCGAATGATCCGGTGTGGATAAAGAATGACAGACCAAAAAAAGACCTCCCCAGTGGGGCTGGCCGTTGGCGTACTGGTGAGTGCGTGCCTGGTGTCGGCCGTTTACTTGCAGGTATTGGGGCACCAGTTCTTGCATTGGGATGACATCGGGTTTTATGTAACCAACCCGCAGCTTTATGGATTTACCGCAGAAAATCTCTGGTGGATTGTCACGTCCAGCGGGGATGGCATCTGGAAGCCGTTGACCTGGCTCAGTTTTATGTTGGAGTTCCATTGGTTGCCACTGGATGCTCCGGGATACCACTTGCTGATCAACCCGGTGATTCATGCCGGTAATGCGGTGTTGGCCGGGGCGATTCTCTACCGGCTGTTGTCCTTGCCTGCAGTGGGGGATAGCCCGGAATCCATGCGCCGCTTGGCAGGCTTGTTGTTGATTGCGATCGTGGCGGTGCACCCGATACAGGTCGAGGCCGTGGCATGGCTGGCAGGCCGCAAGGAGGTGCTGTGCGCGTTTTTCTATTTACTCGCCGTTTGGTGCTGGCTGCGTCGTCTGGATGATCCGGTGCGTGCCCGAGGGTGGTTTGCTTGTGCCTTGTTGATGCACTTTCTCGCATTGCTGGCCAAACCGATGGCGGTGACGGTGCCGGTGATATTGCTGGCGTTGGATATGACGGCACGGCGTCGCGAAACCCTGTGGCAGTGTGTTGGGGAAAAGTGGCCGTTCTGGTTGTTGAGTCTGTGCATTGTGCCCATTGCCATTTGGGGTCAGCTGGCCGTGGATGCATTGCCGGATGCGACCGAGGTTTCGACGACGATGCGCTTGGCTCAAGGCGTTGATAGCTATACGGCGTATCTGGCGAAAGTGTTTTTGCCATTGAATCTGGTGCCGTATTACCCCTCCATGACCGAACTGGATAGCGGGCGCTTGATCGCGAGTGTATTGGCCTTGCTGATGCTGTTGGGCTTGGCTTGGCATGACTGGCGCACAGGAAAGCGGCGCTGGTTTTTGGCGATTGCCTGGTACGGGGTGGTGTTTTTCCCGGTGTGTGGGTGGTTGCAGGTGGGTGGTCATCGCGTGGCCGATCGTTACGCGTACTTGCCGGTGTTGAGTGTTTATGCCGTGATTGCCTGGTGCCTGGCGCAATGGATTATGCGCAAAGGCCGAATGATGTGGCTCTTACCCTGTGCGCTGATTGTTGTGTTGATGGGCCTGTCGCGCCAACAAGTCGCAGCATGGCAAAGTGATCGCAGCCTATGGGAATTTGCGGCCGTGCGTGAGACAAATTCCGGGCTGATCATGAATAACCTGGGCAATACGCGTTATGAAGCGGGGGAGTTCGAGTCAGCAGCGAGCGCTTATCGTCGAGCCACGGTGTTGCAGCCGTTCATGACGCATTACCGTAACTTGATCACGGCCTATCGGGCACAACGTGACTGGTCTAATGTACTGGCGGTATGCCAGGAGGCAACGGAGTATCACCCGGAGCACGGCTATTTTTACGAACAGGCCGGTCAGGCTTTGATGGCACAGCATCGCTATGCGGATGCGTTGCCGTGGTTTGCGCAAGCGCTGAGTTTGTCGCCCGATGATCACGAAGCCCTGTGGGGTAAGGCGTATGCGCTGGCGAAGTTAAGGCGCAAGGCCGAGGCCTTGCATGCGATTGATCAATTATTGCAGCAACAGCCGGATCATCGCGGCGCGCTTCAATTGAGGGAGGCGTTAACGCCTTAAGCCTCATCGCCCGGGCGCGGCGTAATGTATCGACCCACGCCGACCCCTATTTCAAACAACAGCCACATGGGCACGGCCAGCATGGTTTGCGAAATCACATCCGGCGGCGTGAGCAGCATGCCAATCACGAAGCAGCTCACGATGACGTAAGCGCGTTTGTCGGCCAATTGCGCTGCGCTGACCAATCCGCTGCGAATCAATAAAATGGTTGCGATCGGAATTTCAAAGGCCACGCCGAATGCAAAAAATAAAGTGAGTACAAAATTAAGGTAGCTGCCCATGTCGGTCATGACGGCCACGCTGTGCGGGCCGGCCTGTGCGAAGAATCCGAAAATCATCGGGCACACCACAAAAAACGCGAAAGCAACGCCGCTATAAAACAAGGCGATGCTCGACACCATCAGCGGCAGCACCAGACGTTTTTCGCGCTGGTATAAGCCCGGCGCAACAAACCCCCATGCTTGCCACAACAGGTAAGGTACGGAGAGCAGCAGCCCCGTGAAGGCGGCAAGCTTGAACGGCACCAGAAACGGTGCGGTCACGTCGGTGGCAATCATGGTGCTGCCGGCCGGCAGCCAGCGGCGCAGCGGTTCGGAAATCCATTCATACAGCGGATTGGCAAACGGCAGGATGCACAGCGTTAACGCCAGGAGTGCCAGCACGCTGCGCAACAGGCGTGCGCGAAGTTCGGTCAGGTGCGCGACCAGGGGTTGCGGTGTGTCGGTATCGGCCTGACTCATGACGGCTTGTCGTCATCGGCAGTGTTCAGGGATTGCTGCGCATCGCGTAACGTTTTCTGCAGGTCGTATTCGGTTTGTTTCAAGCCTTTCATCACGGCATCGTTGTGCAGGTCTTGGCGGATATCGTTCATGTCCACGCTGTGTTCGATTTCGTCGCGCAATTGCAGCCAGCTGTTACGCAAGCGGCCGGTGAGTAGGCGCACGGTACGAATGGCGCCGGGCATGCGCTCAGGCCCCATCACCAGCAGTGTGATGATGGCCACCAGAACCAGTTCGGAGAAGCCGATGTCAAACACGGGCGCGGGTCAGTGCGCTGGTTTGTCGTTGTCGGCAGACGTTTTGCTTTTGTCTTCCGGGAGCGATGCGTCCGGTGTGTCATCGTCTTTCAAGGCTTTCTTGAAGCTGTTGACTGCACCGCCAACATCACCGCCGATGTTCTTCAAGCGCTTGGTGCCAAAAATTAAAATCACGATGGCCAAAATAATAAGCAGTTGCCAGATACTGATGCCGCTGAGCATGGTGCGTTACCTCGTTGAGTGTCAGTGTTTGACCGAGCGGGATGCTTTTTCGTCCAGTCCGGATAAACCAAATCGCCGTGCGAGTTCCTTGAGCACGGCATCGCTGTTGGTGCCGGATTCCGCCAGCATCACCAGTGTGTGAAACCAGAGGTCTGCCGTTTCATACACCAAGGCGTCGGTGCCTTGGCTGGAAACGTCTTTGGCGGCCAGAATGGTTTCGATGGCCTCTTCGCCCACTTTTTCAAGAATTTTATTCAAGCCTTTCTTGTGCAGCGAGGCAACGTAGGAGTCGTCCGTGCTGCCGGCGGCGATGCGCTGGCGAATCAGTGCGTCGAGTTGATCGAGAATGTCCTGCATGACGTCATCCGTAAAAAGTGGCGGGGTCTTTTAATACCGGCGCAATCGATTCCCATGCGCCATCGTGCAGTTGCTCGTAAAAACAACTGCGGCGTCCGGTGTGGCAGGCAATGCCGCCGGCTTGTTCAACGCGCAGCAGCAAGGTGTCGCCGTCACAGTCTCGATACAGGCCGCGAACGGTTTGGGTGTGTCCGGAGGACTCGCCTTTGCGCCAAAGCCGGTTGCGTGAACGCGACCAGTACACGGCACGGTTTTCACGCACGGTCAGTTCAAGGGCTTCACGATTCATCCACGCCATCATCAGCACATCGCCGGTGTGGCAATCTTGCGCGATCACAGGAATCAGGCCGTCGCTATTGAAACAAAGCCGATCTAACCAGTCTGTTGTGATAGTGCTCATGCGGTATGCCGTGCGTTGTCGCGCGTTGAGGGCATTATGGCATAGCCGGCAGGGTGCCGGTCACCCACAGTGTACCGATCACGATGCCCGCAGCCAGCAGCAGCCACAGCCGTCGATGCCAGCGTGCTTCCTGTTGCCAGCGGGCAATTTCCTGAGCCTGTTGTGCGCGCAGGGTATTGGCCGAGTCGCTAACGGCTTCCAGGGCGGCCATTAAGCGGCCGGGCAGCAAGGGCAGTTGCTCCAGCCAGCCCGGTGCCTGACGCTTCAGGCGCTCGGCCATGTGTGCCGGGCTGTAGCGTTGCCGCAACCAGTCTTCGAGGAAGGGCCGGGCCGTCGCCCACAAATCCAGTTGCGGATAGAGTTCGCGACCGAGGCCTTCGATGTGCAATAAGGTTTTTTGCAGCAACACCAGCGACGGCTGGACCTCCATATTGAAGCGGCGGGCGGTCTGGAATAAATAGATCAGCAGTTCGGCAAACGAAATGTCCCCCAGCGGCTTTTCAAAGACCGGCTCGCAGACGCTGCGAATGGCCGATTCGAACGCGCCGATGGCCGTGTCGGCCGGCACCCAGCCGCATTCGACATGCAACTCGGCCACCAACCGGTAATCGCGCTGGAAGATGGCCAGCAGATTGCGTGCAAGATAATACTGATCGGCCTCTGACAGGGTGCCGATGATCGCGCAATCAATGCCGATGTAACGCGGGTCGGCAGGGTCCGTGGCATCCACAAAAATATTGCCCGGATGCATGTCGGCATGAAAGAAGTTGTCGCGGAAGACTTGCGTGAAGAAAATGGTCACGCCGCGTTCGGCAAGGCACTCCATGTCCACGCCGCGCTCAATCAATCGCGCAATATCGGAAACCGGAATGCCGTGAATGCGCTCGAGCGTCATCACGTTCTGGCGCGTCCAGTCCCAGTACACCTCGGGCACGTAGAGCAGACCGGAATGCTCAAAGTTGCGGCGCAGCTGCGATGTGTTGGCAGCTTCACGCAGCAAATCGAGTTCATCGAGAATGGTTAGCCGGTAATCATCGACCACGATTTGTGGGTTGAGTCGGCGACCGTCCGGGTGAAAGCGTTCCACGGCACGAGCCATTAATCGCAGCAGGGCGATGTCTTGTTCAATGACGCGTGCAATGCCGGGCCGGATCACTTTCACGACGGCATCGCGGCCATCGGGCAGCTGCGCGGCATGCACTTGAGCCACAGAGGCGGATGCCATGGGGATGCGATCGAAGCGCCGGAACAATTGATCGACCGGCTTGCCCAATGCAGCCTCGATCATGGCAATCGATTGCTCGGCAGGAAAGGGTGCGACGGTGTCTTGCAGTTTGGCCAGCTCATCGGCGACATCGGGTGGCAGCAAGTCGCGGCGGGTAGAGAGCGCTTGCCCAAATTTTACAAACACCGGGCCGAGTGATTCCAATGCGAGGCGCAGGCGTTCGCCGCGTGCCGCGCGCGGCTCGCCGAACCAGGTGGCAGGCCAGAGGAGAAGCACAAGGCGCAGGCCCCACGGCAGTGAGCGGCCGTGCAAAAACGTATCGAGCCGATAACGGATGGCGACACGCAGAATCGCAAGCAAGCGCAACAGGCCGGTCATCATGACAACTCCTGCTGTTGCTTCAGGCGACGCAGTCGCTCAGCCAGTCGTTCGGTATCTTGCTTGAGTTGTTGCACACCCTCAATAAAGTCGTCGACTTCTCCGGCCGTCGGTGTGAGGCGGGCTTCTTCGTGCAGGTAATCGCCGAGTGAGCGCGAGAGCGAACCGGCCAGGCGTTTGCCAATGTGAAGCCCGTGGCGCAGGCCGCGCCCAATTTCGTGGGCGGCGACATCGCCAACGATGCGCGCTAATGGGCGTTCCCAGTCGGGGTCCAGTTTGGCCAGCAGCGTTTGAATCTCGATGAGCAGCTGGCTGTTGCCTTTCAGGGTGACCGGGCTGTTGATCAAGGCTTGGGCGCGATCGCGTGCAAAAAATAAGGCCAGTAAATCGCGCGCGGTACCTTCAAGCACCGTTTCCGGTTTGTGTTCGCATTGTGTTTTTAAACGCGGCGTTTTGCCGGGCAGTAAATACACGGTGAGTGGCGGTTCGGTGCAGCGGATTTGCAAAACACGGCCTTCAAGGGCAGCGAGCGCATCGCGGCTGGCCGGATCGAGTTGCAACACCGCATTCAATGCGACTTCGAGGGGTAATAATGGCGACAGATCGGGGCGTTCCATGAGTTTACGGTGCAACGCCTTTGTGCAGGGCAACGACGCCGCCGGTTAAGTTGTAATACTCGCAACGCGTAAAGCCGGCTTGCGTCATCATGCCTTTCAGCGTGTCTTGATCCGGGTGCATGCGAATGGACTCGGCAAGGTAGCGGTAGCTGGCTTCATCGTCAGCAACGAGTTTGCCGATGTGCGGCATCACGTTAAACGAATAGCTGTCGTACAGTTTGCCGAGCAGCGGATTGCGCGGTTTGGAGAACTCCAGCACCAAGGCGACGCCGCCGGGTTTCAGCACGCGACACATCTCGGCGAGCGCGCGATCTTTGTCAGTCACATTGCGCAGCCCGAAGGCAATGGTGACGCAATCAAAGTATTGATTTGGAAACGGCAGTGCTTCGGCGTTGGCTTGAACAAATTCGACATTGCCGGTGATGCCGCGGTCGGTCAGCCGGTCACGGCCGACCGACAGCATGGAGTCGTTAATGTCGGCGAGCACCACACAGCCGGTTGCGCCCACTTTGGGGGCCATCAGTTTGGCCAGATCGCCGGTGCCGCCGGCCAGGTCCAGCACGCGGTGGCCGGGGCGCACGCCGGAGATTTCAATCGCAAAGCGCTTCCACAGGCGATGCACGCCGCCGGAGAGAAGGTCGTTCATCAGGTCGTAGCGCCGGGCGACGGAATGAAACACCTCACCGACCAAACGCGTTTTGTCGGTAGCGTCGACGGTTTTGAAGCCGAAGTGGGTTTTATCGCGCTCAGTCATGGGCAGGTACCGTGGCAAGGCCGATCATTCTAGCGCCTTGGGCGGGGCGGGTCATTCGCTCCAGATGACGACCGGGTCGCGGCGCTGGCCGAGTTTGGCCACGGCGTCCAGATAGGCCTGCCAATAATCATCGTGACGTTGGCAGAGATCGTGGAGGTAGTCCCAGCTGTAAATGCCGCTGTCATGGCCATCGCTGAACACAAGCTGGATCGCGTAATGACCGACCGGTTCGATCGCCGTGATATTGACGAGGTTTTTGCCCACCGGCAATTCGCCGCCACTGCCGCCGTGACCGCGCACTTCAGCCGATGGCGAATGCACGCGCAAGAACTCGCAACTCAGGCGATAACGGCCCTCCTGACCGTAGTCGAGCTCCAGTTCGCGCGATTTTTGATGCAGCCGGATATCAACAGGAGCGGGCATGTCTATTGGCCACGCTTGAGTAGCATCGAATCGACTTTGTTGGCACTCAATGCCGTGCGAGCGGCATTGGCTTTGGTGGTATCACTGAACGGGCCGACCAGTACACGGTTCCAGACTTCGCCGCCGCTGAGGGTGACGGTTTCGACGTAGGCATCCTGTCCCATCAAGATCAACTCGGCGCGGCGGCGATCGGCATCGGCTGATTGCTTGAATGAACCGACTTGCAGTACATACACCTCGTTGGCAGCGGGTTTGGCGGTTTTGCTGTCTTGTTCGGAGACACGCACTTCGCTACGAGGCAATACGGTATAGAAGGTGTAATCGGGTGATTCGGTCTTGGCGGGTGCCGGTTTGGCGGCGGGCTTGGCGGTTGATGCGGCCGCAGCGGGTTTGTCGGCGCCGGGCAGCTTCACGGTAGCAAGCCACGCGAGACCGGCAATGCCGGCGCCGACGACGATGCCCACGGCCAGCAGCATCCACGCGGGACGACCGGAGCGGGCGGGTTTGCGAGAGCGGGCAGGTTTACGGGCGGCCATAGTGAATCCTGTTACATGCTATCGGGGGCGTTAACGCCAAGAATATCCAGTCCGTGCGCAATGACATCGCGCACGGCCACACTCAATGCCAGCCGCGCATTACGCACCGCAGCATCGTCGATCAATATTTTATGCCCGTTGTACCAGACATGAAAATCACTGGCCAGGTCGCGCAGGTAATGCGCCAAGGTGTGCGGCGCACGCTCCCGTGCTGCACGTTCTAAAATCTCCGGATAGGCATCCAATCGCTCCAGCACGCTGCGTTCTTCCGCACTGTCCAGATGCGTGAGTGCCGCAAGCCCGGCATCGAGGTCGGCACGAATGCCATCGGCTGCCAGTTTGCGTAGCACGCTGCAAACGCGGGCGTGCGCGTATTGTATGTAATACACCGGATTGTCTTTGGTTTGGGAGCGCGCCAAATCAATATCGAATTCCAGCGGCACTTCCGGTGAGCGCATCAAGTAGAAAAAGCGGGTGGCATCGTTGCCGGCTTCATCCAGCAGATCTTGCAGGGTGACAAAGTTGCCGCTGCGTTTGCCCATGCGGCCGGATGATAACGTTACAAACTGAATCAAGGCGACATGAAACCGATCGCCCTGGCCGGTGAGTGCTTCAATCGCGGCACGCACGCGTGCAATGTAACCGTGGTGATCGGCGCCCCACACATCGATCAGCGTTTCAAAGCCGCGATCGAGTTTATCCAGATGATAGGCCACATCAGCAGCAAAGTAGGTGTGCACACCATTGTCGCGAATGAGAACGCGATCTTTTTCATCGCCCAGTTCACTGGTGCGCAGCCAAACGGCGCCGTCTTGCTCATAGACATGGCCGCGTTCGCGCAGGCGCGTTAAGGCTTTGTCGATCGCGCCGCTTTCGGCCAGTGTGCGTTCGGAATACCAGCGATCAAAGCTGACATTAAAGGCATCCAGCGTGCTGCGAATGGCGGCTAACTGGGTGTTCAAGCCAAAGTCTTGCAGCACGCGATACTGTTCACCCAGCAGCGCTTTGGTGCGCTCAATCAAGGCATCCAGATGCGCCTCTTTTTGTTGCTTGACCGCATCGCCTTCGCCGTCCGGGTCCGCAGGCAGGCCGTTGATGACATCGGCATACGCATGAAAAAAGCGCCGGCCTTCCGCGGCGAGCAAGGCATCCGCGCAGTGGCGTACGTAATCGGCCGGGTACGCGCGCGAGGGAATGCGCACGGTTTCGCCGCAGGCTTCGAGATAGCGCAGGAATACCGAAATGGCCAACACATCGGCCTGCCGACCGGCGTCGTTGATGTAGTACTCGCGCTGCACATCAAAGCCAGTCGCTTCTAATAAGGTTGCCAGTGCCGAGCCGTATGCTGCGCCGCGCCCATGGCCGACGTGCATGGGGCCGGTGGGATTGGCGGATACAAATTCCAGCAACACTTTTTCGCCGCGGCCGATATCCACGCGGGCAAAGGCATGCACGTCATCCAGAATGCGGCGCACCGATTCAAAGCGGCTGTCGGGGGTCAGAAAAAAGTTGATAAAGCCCGGGCCTGCGATCTCGGTTTTAACAACGGCCGGTGAGACGGGTAATGCGTCAATGAGTGCCTGGGCAATATCGCGCGGTTTTTTCCGGGCCGGTTTGGCCAACGTCATGGCCAGATTGCTGGCCCAATCCCCGTGCGCCGGGTCGCGGGTTCGCTCGACCTGAATCGTCGTTGCGAGCTCGGCCGGTAAGCTGCCATTGGCTTGCAGGGTGCGCAGGGACTGGGACAATAAATCGGCAATCAGGTCTTTCATGGAATGCGGGTACCGGGGTCGAGAAGCGCGCCATTATCGCCGCTTGCTGCAGGCATGCCAAATACATCTGCACGAATGCAGCATATTTAGAAGGTGTCGAGTGGGTCGACGTCGACGCCCCAGCGGATGCGCGGGCTTCGGGATACGGCATCCATGGCCGGCATGAGCTGATCGAGTGCGCGATGCAGTGGCGCGCGGTCACGGCTGTGAATGAGCAATTGAAAGCGATAGCGTCCGGCACGACGCTCCATGGGCGCCGGCAGCGGGCCGATCAGTTGCGCGTTCTGAACCGTGCAGGCTTGGCGGGCTTTGCGTAAGGCGCGTTCTGCCGCGGCGGCATTTTCGGATTCGGCGCGCAGCAGCGCGAAGTGCCCAAACGGTGGCAGATAGGTTGATCGGCGTTCATGCAATATGGATTCAATGAAGGGTCGGTAGCCGCGCTGGGTCAGCAAGGTCAGCCAGGGGTGCTCGGGCAAGTGGGTCTGAATCAGCACGCTGCCCGCTTGTTGGCCGCGGCCAGCGCGGCCGGCCACTTGCATCAACAGTTGGCCCATGCGTTCGGCGCTTCGAAAATCAGCGCTGAACAAGCCTTGATCGGCGTCGAGCACACCGACCAAGGTCACGTTCGGGAAGTGATGCCCTTTGGCCAGCATTTGCGTGCCCACCAGAATGCAGGGTTCGCCGGCATGAATGCGCGCCAATGTTTTGGTCAGTGTTTGCGGGTTGCGCGTGCTGTCGCGGTCAATGCGCAGCACCGGGAATTCCGGAAACAGCTGTTTTAAGGCCTCTTCGCTGCGTTGGGTCCCTGCACCCACGGCGGCCAACTGCACGCCTTGGCAGCTTGGGCAGTGTGACGGACGGGCGTTCTGATGGCCGCAATGATGGCAATGCAATCCGGTTGGCCGGTTATGCAAGGTCATGCGCACGCTGCAATGCGGGCATTGGGCTTGCCAGCCGCAGTCGAGGCAGCACAGCGTTGGCGCATAACCACGGCGGTTGATGAAGACCAGCGCCTGCCGGCCTTGCTGCAAGGTATGGCGAACGGCCTCGATCAGGGCGGTCGACAAACCTTCTTGCGGGGCTTGCTTGCGCATATCGATCAACTGCCAGTTCGGTGGTGCGGCGAGACCCGCCCGTTCAGGCAGCAGCAGGTGCCGGTAGTGGCCATCCAGTGCGCGTGACAGGCTTTCGGTGGAGGGCGTGGCCGAGCCAAGAATCACCGGAATGCCTTTATCGAAGGCGCGTTTGATGGCGATATCCCGGGCGTTATAGCGAAAACCGTCTTGCTGCTTGAAGGCGGCATCGTGTTCTTCGTCGACGACGACGATGCCGATATCCGGCAGTGGCATGAAAATGGCCGAGCGCGTGCCGATCACCACGCGTGCTTTGCCGCTGGCCGCATTGAGCCAGGTTTGCTCGCGCTCGCGCTCGCTTAACCCGGAGTGATAGCAGGCGACAGCATCGCCAAAGCGACGCTGAAAGCGTTCGAGGGTTTGTGGTGTCAATCCAATTTCGGGCACCAGCACCAAGGCTTGCTGATGCCGGGCGAGTACGGTGGCGATGGTCTGTAAATAGACTTCGGTTTTACCGCTGCCGGTAATGCCCTCCAGTAAAAAACAACGGTATTGCCCGGCATGCGGGTCAATGGCATTGACTGCCGCCTGCTGGGCGTCGTTCAAGTGCAAGGGTGCTTCCGGCTCGCCAAAGTGGAGGGTGGGCATTTGGGCGACACAGGTATCGGCCAGGCCGCGTTCTTTTATCGCACGGATGACAGTGGTGGTGTATCCGGCGGCGCGCAGAGCGTCCAATAAAAGCGGCGTATCGGCCGCTTGCAGTTCGCGAATCAGGGCGGCCTGACGCGGTGCGCGGCGCAAGGCATCGGGTGATGTCGCGCGGCCTGCGTCGGTCAGCGTGAGAGCCGGTTGGCCGTCGTCGCGCGGGGCGCTGCCTTGCCGTAACGCGATCGGAAAGGCAGCGCTGAGCACTTCGCCCAGCGGTGCGTGGTAATAACGCGCCGACCATTCGGCCAGGTTCAGGATGTCGTCAGGAATGAGCGATGCGTCATCCAGTATGCCGAGCAGGGGCTTGAGTGCGCTGGCGGCGACATCGGCGGTATCACTTTGGCCGATCACGATGCCGGTGAGTTGGCGTCGTCCAAACGGCGCCAATACCCGCTGTCCGCGCCGGTATTGGTGGGCATGGGTGCCGGCAGCCGGCAGGTAGTCAAATACCTGACGCAGCGGCACCGGAATGGCGACACGAATGATGTCCATGGCAGGCGGATATCGGTTAGGGATGGGCAGTGTAGCACCGGCCGAGGCTACGGTTGCGCGTCGGGGCGATTCTGGTAAGATGCGCGGCCGAGTTCCTGTTGGAACCCCCATGAACAACCGCGCCGTGTCCTGCAGACCGCACGATGGCGGCGTGCCAGTGTCAGGTGATCATCATGCGTGCAGACATTCATCCTAATTACGTTGCCATTAAAGCGACTTGCAGTTGCGGCAATGTTATTGAAACCCGCTCTACTCTGGGCAAAGACCTTCATATCGAAGTGTGCTCCGAGTGCCATCCGTTTTATACCGGTAAGCAGAAAGTCATGGATACCGGTGGTCGTATCGATCGCTTCAACAAGCGTTTTGGCGGCCGTGGCAAAACCACCGCTTGATCGCTGGTTAAAACGCACCATCAAACGCCCGGCCTTGCGCCGGGCGTTTGCATTGGGGCTGCTCGGTATTGTCGCGTTTTGGCAGTGCTATGGTGCACCGCAGGCACCGGCAGCAGAGACAATGCCGGCAACACAAGCCGTTACCGTCGATGCTTGTCAGCCGACGGGCGCGTTCGACAGTGTGCAGATCGAAAAAGTGATTGATGGCGATACCGTGCATTTGGCCGATCAGCGCCGTGTGCGCGTGATTGGCCTGAATACGCCGGAGCGTGGTGAGCCGTACTCCCGTGCAGCCAGCGATTACATCCGGCAGCTGCCGGCGGCGGGCTGGCAATTGCAGCAGGGCGAGGATGCGCTGGATCACTACCGGCGCACGTTGGCCGATCTGGTGATGCCGGATGGTCAGTTGTTGTCCGTGGCGTTGATTGAAAAGGGCTTGGCGTTTGCGGTGTATTTCCCGCCCAATCTGCGTTATGCCGAATGCATCGAGCAAGCCGAACAGCGCGCGCGAGCCCTGCGGCAAGGGGTGTGGGCCGAGCCTGCTTTTGCGCCGTTGCAAGCCAGCGATCTGCGTGGTGCCACGGCCGGGTTTCACCGTGTGCAAGGGGTGGTGACCGATGTCACGCCATCACGGGGCGGTTGGTGGATTCAACTGGATGGCGATGTCGTCTGGCATATTGCCAAATCCCACGCGGCGTATTTTCGGGATGACGAACCGACGGGCTGGCGAGGGCGCCGGTTGGAGGCCGGTGGCTGGTTAGTGGATCGTCACAAGGGCAAAGGGATGAAAACGAAGTATTCGCGTTGGATGATGTCGGTTCGGTATCCGGCCTCGGTGCATCGCCTCTCCGATCGGTAATGCCGTTTTCGTGCAGTCTGTGTTGTGGCTATGCAGGCTTTTCGCTATGCTTGGCCGCCTTTAAGCCACTGTTTTCAGGCTTTTTTCGCCCGTACGGGCAGGATGGATTTTCATGTCAGATGCGTTCAAGCAGCGGGCGCTGGATTACCACGCCAAACCGCAGCCCGGTAAAATTGCGATACAAATCACCACATCGGCAGAGACTCAGGATGATTTGGCCCTGGCGTACAGCCCGGGCGTTGCCGAGCCCGTGCGTGCCATTGCCGCTGATCCTGAAATGGCGTATCGCTATACCGCCAAAGGCAATTTGGTGGCGGTGATCAGTAATGGCACGGCCATTCTGGGCCTGGGGGATTTGGGGCCGTTGGCCAGCAAGCCGGTGATGGAAGGCAAAAGCCTGTTGTTCAAGCGGTTTGCGAACATTGATTCCATCGATATTGAAGTGGATGCCGATTCGCCACAGGCATTCATTGATACGGTGCGCAATATCTCGATTACCTTCGGCGGGATTAATCTTGAGGATATCAAAGCACCGGAATGCTTCGAGATTGAGCGAATCCTGATTGAATCCTGTGATATCCCGGTATTCCATGACGATCAGCACGGCACGGCAATCGTGACGGCCGCCGGTATGCTGAACGCGCTAGAGGTACAGGGCAAGACGATTGAAAATGCCCGTATTGTCTGTTTGGGGGCCGGTGCGGCCGCCGTGGCTTGCATGCGCTTGCTGATCAGCTGCGGAGCCCAGCGCGAAAATATCTACATGCTGGATCGCTTGGGTGTGATTTATGCCGGTCGCGTTGAAGGCATGAACGAATACAAAGAAGAGTTTGCAAACAATACCGACAAGCGCACGTTGGCCGATGCCTGTGATGGCGCGGACGTGTTTGTGGGGCTGTCAGGTTCGAATTTGTTGTCGCCGGCAATTTTGAAAACCATGGCACCGCGGCCGGTTGTCTTTGCCTGCTCGAATCCCGATCCTGAAATTCATCCGGACGAAGCGCATGCCGTTCGTGATGATCTTGTCATGGCGACCGGGCGCTCGGATTACCCCAATCAAGTGAATAACGTGCTGGGGTTCCCGTTTATTTTTAGAGGTGCGTTGGATGTGCGTGCGCGGCGCATTAACGAAGAAATGAAAATAGCCGCTGTTCGTGCGCTGTGTGAGTTGGCGAAAGAGCCGGTACCGGATGCCGTGCTCAAGGCGTGTGCTGTCAGCAGTTTGTCGTTCGGTCCGGGGTACATCATTCCCAAGCCGATGGACGTGCGTTTGCTCGGCCGGGTGTCCGGTGCGGTTGCGAAGGCAGCGGTCGATAGTGGCGTGGCATCGTTACCGTATCCCGCGCATTACCCGCTTTGATTGTGAACGGGCAGTGCGTGACGCCCTAGAATAATTCCCAAGGCAAGGCTTCTTCCGGAGTGGATTCGTCCGGGAGGCCAGACCCTGTCACCGGGCTGGCTTCGGGCACGTGGTTGTCCATAAAAATCTCAAAGACGGCGCCGGGCTGGCCGGCTTGTGCGCGCTGCCCGGTAGCCGGATCGATGCGCACGGTGACAAGGCCTGCGGGTTGCGGGCGCGGAGTGTCCGGCGTCCCGGCCAGGGCGGCCTCCATAAATTCCATCCAGATAGGCAATGCGGCAGTGCCGCCGTACTCATTGCGCCCCAGCACCTGATTTTGATCAAAGCCCAGCCAGACGGTGGTCACAATGGAGGGCGTATAGCCTGAAAACCAGGCATCCGTCGGGCCGTTGGTGGTACCGGTTTTGCCGGCAATATCGTTGCGCTGCAGTGCGCGAGCTTTTTGAGCGGTCCCTTTGCGTACGACATCCTGCAAGATGCTATCGATAATGTAGGCAGCGCGCGGGTCCATGATGCGGGGGGCTGCGGGCCGTTGTGGCGTGTCCTCGCTAGCAAGCAGCGCCTCCAGTGTGCCCGCTTCAGTCGTGGCATCGGTTTCCGCCGCTTCGCATGACCTGCAGACAGTTGCCGGCATGGCTTCAAACAAGACATCGCCGTTGATGTCTTCTATGCGGTGTACCAAAAAAGGCTTGACGCGGTAGCCTCCATTGGCCAGCGAGGCGTATGCCGTCACGATATCCAGTGGCGGCACAGCGTGCGTGCCGAGGGCCAGCGACAAATCCTTGGGTAATGCCTGAGTGTCAAAGCCGAATCGGCCAACATATTCAATGGCGGTGTTAATGCCCAGCGCTTTCAACAGGCGGATCGATACCAGGTTGCGCGAGTGAATGAGCGCATTGCGCAAGGTTGTGGGTCCATTGAATCGGCCGCTGGAGTTCTCGGGCCGCCAGGTGTCCTCCAGTTGTCGGTCATTAAAAACCAGCGGAGCGTCGTTGATGATGCTGGCCGCGGTAAAGCCGTGCTCAAGGGCTGCGCTGTAAATAAACGGTTTGAAATTGGAACCTGGCTGGCGGGATGCCTGCGTGGCGCGATTAAATTTGCTTTGGCGAAAGTCAAAGCCGCCGGTAATGGCAATGATGGCGCCATTGTCCGGTGATAGCGCAACCAGTGCTGCCTGCGCGCGCGGGATTTGACGCAATTGCCATAGACCCTCGCTGTCTTTCCACAGGCGGATCACCTGTCCGGGCTGGGCAATGTCGGCGGCGACGGCGGGCGCGGGGCCGCGCTGATTGCTGTCAATGTGACGGCGTGCGCTGGATAGGCCTTGCTCCCATTCCAGTCTCACCAGCTCGCCCTCGCGGGTCAGGGCATCCAGGTGCTGACCTTCGGTGGCAACAACGACGGCCGGCAAGAGTTCTCCGACATTAGGCATGCCTTTCAACTGGATGAGCCAGGCCTCTGCCGAGGCCTCGGGGCTGTCGGCCGGTGGCAGCCGAGGGTCGGTTTGGCGATAGCCGTGGCGCCAGTCATAGGTCATCAGCCCGCGCCGGAGTGCGGCTTGAGCGATGCTTTGCAGGCGACTATCAATGGTTGTGTGCACAATCAGCCCGCGGGTATAGGCGGCAAGGCCAAACCGCGAAATAGCCTCTTGGCGCGCCATTTCTGCGGCGTAAGGGGCGTCCATATCAAGCAGGGTGCCATGATGTGCGGCCGTATTGGGTTGGGACTGAGCAAATTGAAAGGCGGCCTCATCAATGTAGTTGAGCTCGAACATGCGTCCGATGATCCAGTTCCTTCGGATCATGGCGCGTTCCGGGTTTGCCAGAGGGTTGAATGTGGATGGTGCTTTCGGCAGTCCCGCGATCATCGCCCACTCGGCAATGCCGAGATCCTGGATGTCTTGTCCGTAGTACATTTGAGCGGCGGCCTGCACGCCGTAGGCGCGATTACCCAAATAAATCTTGTTGATGTAGAGCTCGAGGATCTCCGTTTTCGATAGGCGGCTTTCAATCTGCAATGCCAGCAGGATTTCGCTGAATTTGCGGGAAAACGTGCGGTCGGAGCTCAGGAAGAAGTTCTTTGCAACCTGCATGGTGATGGTGCTGCCGCCGGTGCGTATCTGGCCGCTGGTCACCAGTTCGCTGACAGCTCGCAACAGGCCTTTGACGTCCACACCGTGGTGCTCAAAAAAGCGGTTATCTTCGGCGGCAATGATGGCCCGGATGAGTAAGGGAGGGGCATCCTGAATGGGCAGAGGGGTTCGGCGCATCTCGCCAAATTCGCCGATTAGGCGATTGTCCGCACTATAGACGCGCATGGGAATTTGTAGTTGAATGTTCCGCAAGCTCTCGACATCGGGAAGTTTGGGGCTAAGATATAAGTAGACTCCCATGCTACCGAGCCCGGACAGGCAGACGATAAAAAATAATGTCCAGGCCAGTGGCTGTAGGCCGGGTAGCCGGCGCGATACTGATTCAGAAGTTGCGAGAGTCATAGACACCGAGTCTGGTTGATATAACAAGAATGAATAAAAAGGGATTATAGGCTGTTCCCCTTTTTCAACAAAGTGTGCTAGTGTTGCATTTGCCTGTTAAGGTATAACAATAAATGCATGGGCTAACCATCGGGCGCAAATAGGGAAAATAGAGTGTTCGGGTTATTTGAGAAGAAAACAGTTCCGGTCCTCGGTGTGGATATCAGCTCCACGGCGGTCAAGCTCATTGAGTTGAGTGAGTCCGGCGGGCGATATCGCGTTGAAAGCTATGCCGTGGTTCCTCTGCCTCCTAATGCGGTGGTGGAAAAAAACATCAATCAGGTTGAGCAAGTGGGCGAGGCGCTTGAAAAAGCGTTACTGCAGTCCAAGAGCAAGCTGGGTCATGCGGCCGCCGCAGTGGCGGGCTCCTCAGTGATTACCAAGGTCATTCAGTTGGAGTCTGGCCTGAAGGATGCCGAGATGGAGGCCCAGATCAGCCTGGAGGCCGATCAGTACATCCCGTATCCAATTGAAGAGGTTTCAATCGACTTTGAAGTGCTTGGCGATGCCGAAGAAGAAGGCCAGTCGGATGTGTTGTTGGCGGCCTGCCGTCGGGAGAACGTCGAGTCTCGCGAAGCAGCGTTAGGCATGGCGGGGCTTGAGGCTCATGTTATTGATATTGAGGCGTATGCCATTGAGCGGGCCTTTGGTTTGCTGAGCAGTCAAATTGATTACTCTGAGGAGCAGGCGGTCGCGATTGTTGATATTGGTGCCACAGTGACATCGCTCATCGTGATTTCCGATGGGCGCATTGTGTATACGCGTGAGCAGCTATTTGGTGGCAAGCAGTTGACGGAAGAAATTCAGCGCCGTTATGGGTTGAGTGAGGAAGAGGCCGGTCGCGCTAAAAAAGAAGGCGGCCTGCCAGAAGATTATGAAAGCGATGTGTTGATCCCGTTCCGTGATGCAGTGGTGCAGCAGATTACGCGTGCCCTGCAATTTTTCTTCTCATCAAGTCGCTATAACGATGTGGATAGCATCGTGTTGGCGGGCGGAGTGGCCGCCATGGCAGATCTTGCATCACTTGTTCAAGATCGCTTGGGTACGCCCACGGTTGTGGCTAACCCATTTTCCAATATGGCGGTGGATAAGCGCGTTAATGTGGAAGCGTTAAGCGAAGATGCGCCCTCACTGATGGTTGCGTGTGGCTTGGCGATGAGGAGTTTCGACTGATGGCACGCATTAATTTATTGCCTTGGCGCGATTGGGAGCGCGAGCGGCTCAGGAAAGAATTCTTGGCAGTTCTCGGCGTTGCAGTTGCTGTGGGTGTTGCATTTGTGCTGGCTGGGTACCTGTATTTTGGCAATGCGGTAGCGAACCAGAATGAGCGTAATGCCTATCTGGAAGAAAAGATTGCCGAGCTGCAAAAGCAGGTTGAAGAGATTGAAAAGCTGCAGAAGCAGAAGCAGCAGATGCAGGAGCGCATTGATGTAGTGCAGAATTTGCAGGCTGGCCGTTCGGTTACGGTGATGGTGCTTGATGGTCTGGTGCATGCGCTGCCTGACGGTGTCTATTTTACAAAACTATCGCTAACCGGCGATAAAATGAGCATTGACGGTACGGCAGAGGCGAATGCGCGGATTTCTAGCTTGATGCGTTCGCTGGATGAGTCGGCTCTCTTCGATAGTCCGAATTTGGTCAGCGTTAAAGCGAACCCCGCATTCGGTGAATCAGCAAGTAATTTTACGCTGAATGTGAAGGTGGTTTTGCCGGGCGCCAAGACCGAAGACGAAGTCGACGCCAAAAGTAAAAGCAAAAGTAAAAGCAAAAGCAAAAGCAAAAGTAAGAAATAAATAGCGCCCGTCTCGGTTTTGCCGAGATGATTGCAGGGGAAGGCAGGGTATGGCAGCAAGCGATTTTTTCCGGGAGCTCAAAGAGTCGACCCGGGATGTCGACATCAATAACCTGGATTGGCAAAATCCGGGTGTATTCCCTCTCATCGTTAAGGTGGTGCTTTGGTGTGCGGCTGCCATATTGGTAGCTGCCGCCGGAATTTACTATTTCTTGATGCCGATGCAAGAGGAGCTTCAGGACGTTCAGAATAAAGAGCTAGAGCTGAAAGAAGTCTTTGAAGACAAGGCAGCGAAGGCGGCTAATCTGGAAGCGTACAAGAAGCAAATGGTCGAAATGGAAGCGCTTTTTAAGGCGCTCGTGAGTCAGCTGCCGGCTGATACCGAGGTTCCTGGCCTCTTGGAGGACATCTCCCAGCTGGGCGAAAAGAGCGGTCTTAAAATTGATTCGATTTCATTGCAGCCAGAAAAAGTGAAAGAGATATTTATTGAGTTGCCGATAGACCTGAAATTGACAGGTACTTACCATGACTTCGGTGCTTTTGTGAGTGGGGTTTCCAGTATGCCAAGGATTGTTACCTTGCATGACTTCACTATTGCAACGGTTGCCCAGAGCAGTGAGCTGAATATTGCTGTTCTGGCCAAGACCTACCGGTTCCGGAAGCAGGATGAGGAGTGAAGCAATGAAAGCAATATTGCATCACATGATAGCTTTTGGACTGCTTGCCAGCCTTGTAGGCTGCAGCGGAAGCAACATCGATGAGCTGAATGCTTGGATGGATGATGTTAAGAAGCAAGATCATGGAACTATTGAGCCGTTACCCACGATCAAGCCCTACACTCCGTTTAACTATAATGCGACAGCATTACGTGCGCCCTTTGATATCCCGGTGCGGATTGAGAGTCCGGTCAATAATCAAGGGCAAGAGATAGAGCCGCCAGATCCAAATCGTGTTCGTGAGGAATTGGAGCAGTACAATCTGGAGTCATTGGTTTTTGTTGGAGTATGGACTCAAGATGGCCAGCTCTGGGCTTTGATCGATGATGGTCAGATTGTGCATAAAGTTCGTGAGGGCAATTACATCGGCCGGAACTATGGCCGGATAGTTGAGGCGACGCCGGTATACCTTTCGATTATTGAGAAAGTTTCCAATGGTTCTGGTGGTTGGCTGGAGCGGCCACGAACCATGAAGTTAAAGGGCGACTAACCAGTTCTGGAGCAATTCATGAGTACCCTTAATAACAAGACAAAAGAAGGTATGCCGACAGTTGTAAGTGCAGCTGGGCGTAGGCTTGGAGGAATATGTATGCGTTGGATAGCAGGACTGGCCGCACTAATGGCGTTTCATGTGCAGGCGGATGCCGTCAATCTGACAGGTATCAATTTCAGCAACCAAGAGGGCGGGGTCTTTGAAATCCGCCTTGGTTTTGATGGTGCGCCTCCAGAGCCCAAAGGTTTTACTATCGAGCAGCCTGCGCGTATTTCTCTGGATCTGGATGGCGTGACAAGCAAGTTGGCGCACCGGAAGCACACCGTTGATGCCGGTAATGCGCGTAGCGTTTACGTTGCCGAGGCAGACGGAAAGACCCGTGTGGTGGTTAACCTGATCGAGCTGACGGGTTACGAGACGCGCGCCGAAGGCAATACCTTGGTGGTTAGCATTGGCAACGATAGTAAACGTCAATTTTTAACGCAGCCCAAGCAGACGATGGGCGGCGCTTTTGTTGATAAAAGCCAGGCCGAGAGCAGTGCGGCCATTGCCGATATCGACTTCCAGCGTGGTGATAAGGGCGAAGGTCAGCTGATCATCAGCCTGAGCGACCCCAAAGTTGATATTGATGTGGTGTCCGAAGGGAGTCTGATAAAAGTTAAGTTTATGCAGGTGAACTTGCCGGAGAATTTACAGCGTCGTTTTGATGTGAATGATTTTGCGACGCCAGTGCAAATGTTTGATGCCACGATGGCGGATGGTTCGGCGGTTATCTCTATTAAACCGTCTACTCCTGATTATGATTATTTGGCGTATCAGACCGATGGCACTTATGTGGTTAGCTTAAAGCCATTAACGCCTGAGGAAATTGAAAACAAAAACGCGGCATTTGCTTATGTCGGCGAAAAGATATCCTTGAACTTCCAGGATATTGAAGTGCGCAGTGTGTTGCAGATTGTGGCTGATTTCACAGGTCTCAACCTTGTTGCGAGCGATACCGTCGGTGGCAAAATCACATTGCGCCTTGATGAGGTGCCCTGGGATCAAGCACTTGAGCTAATTCTCAAAACCAAAGGTCTGGATAAGCGCCAAGTTGGTAATGTGCTGATGGTGGCGCCGGCAACAGAAATTGCTGAGCGTGAACGGCAAGAGATTGAGACACGCAAGCAGCTTCAAGAGTTGGCGCCGCTGCAGACAGAATACATTCGCATTAAATATGCGCAGGCCGATCAGATCTTCAAGTTGTTTGAAAGCTCGGGCGGCAAAAAAAGGGATAAAGACTCTTCTGGCTCGACCGGTAGCCTGCTGACGGCGCGCGGCGAAGTCGTGGTTGACTCGCGCACGAACGCCTTGTTGATTACTGAAACGGCTGAGCGTTTAGAAGCGATTCGTCGATTGATCAATTTGATTGACGTACCGATTCGCCAGGTGATGATTGAGGCGCGGATTGTGGTTGCGAACTCAGATTATCTTGAGGACATGGGTATTCGTTGGGGTGGTGCGGTTATTAATACCCGCGGTGATGATGCCTATGCATACTCAGGTCGTTCGTCTTCTGTGACGAGTATGTTGAGTGATGTCAGTGCTGGCGACCCTGTTGAAGTTGAATTCCCGTCATCCTACATGGTTGATTTGGCCGCCTCTCAAGAAAGTGCCACGCGTTTTGCGGTGGGCTACTTGAGTGATAACTACTTTGTGACGGCTGAAATATCGGCGTTGGAAAGCCAGGGTCGCGGCGAAGTGATGTCGCAACCTAAAGTGATTACGGGTGATAAGCAGACAGCTGTTATCAAGTCGGGTCAGGAAATACCGTATCAGACCTCTTCAAGCAGCGGTCGCACCACAGTGCAGTTCAAAGAGGCTGTATTGAAGTTGGAAGTAACGCCGAGTATCACCCCGGATGGCCGGATCGTGCTTGATCTGGAGCTGAATCAAGACTCGGTGGCCGGTACGATTACAGGTGAGTTTGGCGCGGAAATTCCGTTCCTGGATACCAATAGCATTGTGACGCAGGTGTTGGTTGATAACGGTCAGACGATTGTACTGGGCGGCGTGTATCAGACCAGAGAAGTGGAAAACGAAGTGAAGACCCCGATTCTGGGTGATATTCCTTACCTTGGGCGCTTCTTCCGCAAGAACTTTAAGGATTACCAGAAGCAAGAGTTGCTGATGTTCATCACGCCGCGAATCTTGGCCGATTCGCTCCTTGATTGAAGCGTTAACCCCTCCTGAAACTGTCGTTTTTCTTGTCGGCCCCATGGGGGCCGGCAAGAGTACGATAGGTCCTCTACTAGCCGAAGAACTTGGCTGGCCTTTTTGTGATACCGACCATGAAATAGAAGCCCGTGCGGGTGTCGATATCCCCTGGATATTTGACGTCGAAGGTGAGGCCGGATTTCGCCGCCGTGAGTCTGAGGTGCTTGAAGTCATGTCAGCGGAGAAGCCGCTGGTGCTGGCAACAGGGGGCGGAATCATTCTTGCTGATGCAAACCGCAAGTTGATGAAAGAGCGAGGCATCGTCATTTATTTGAGTGCAACGCTGGATCAGCTATTGTCGCGTACGGCACGTGACCGTAAACGGCCTTTGCTGCAAGGCGGCAATCCGCGCGATAAAATTCGAGCGCTCATGGCGACTCGAGCACCGCTCTATGAAGCAGTTGCTGACATTACGTGCATGACTGATGAGCGTAATCCACGAATTGCCGCTCGTGAACTAGTTAAACAACTAAGTGTTCATTTATCAGGTTGAGGTTTTTCATGCGATCTCTAGAAGTCGATTTGGGTCCGCGCAGTTATCCCATCTGGATTGGTGAGGGGTTGATTGCCCAGGCGGGAGAGTGCCTGCGTGAAAGGCTGATGAGTCCGAAAATCATGATTGTGACTAATCCCGTGGTTGCCGGGCATTATTTGGGGGCATTGCGGCAATCGCTAGAAGGTGCCGGTTTTGTTGTTAGTCAGGTCGTATTGCCGGATGGCGAAGCTTACAAAACACTAGAGACATGGCAGTTGATTTTTGATGGATTGTTGGCGGACAAGCACGGACGTGACACGACCGTCGTGGCTCTTGGCGGTGGCGTCATTGGTGATATGGCCGGCTTTGCAGCTGCATGCTATCAGCGGGGCGTGGATTTTGTTCAAGTGCCCACTACGCTGCTGTCACAAGTGGATTCCTCGGTGGGCGGCAAGACCGGCGTGAATCACCCGGCCGGAAAAAATATGATTGGCGCCTTTTATCAGCCGAAGGCCGTGTTAATCGATGTGACTGTATTGAATACGCTTCCGGTGCGGGAGTTTTCAGCCGGCTTGGCCGAGGTGATCAAGTACGGGTTGATTGGTGATGCGGCATTTTTGGCTTGGCTGGAGGAGCATATCGATAGGCTGATGGCCCGAGAGAGTGCGGTCTTGATTGAGGCGGTGACGCGGTCGTGCGAAAACAAAGCGCGCATTGTGGGTCTGGATGAACGCGAGCAGGGTATTCGGGCAACGCTGAACCTCGGGCATACGTTCGGGCATGCTATCGAGGCATCGCAAGGCTACGGCCAGTGGTTGCATGGAGAAGCAGTCGCCGCGGGCATGGTCATGGCGGCCAAGCTGTCGGTGCAGTTGGGCTGGTTGGCCGGTCAGGAGTTGCCACGGCTGGTTCGTCTCCTCAAGGCGGCAGGGCTGCCGATTGCTCCCCCGGCCGGCATGGCGGCAGCAGAGTTTCTCAAGTACATGGCCGTCGACAAGAAGGTTCAGCAAGGGCGTATACGCCTGATATTGCTCAAAGGTATCGGCGAGGCCGTTGTGACGGATGCGGTCACGGCCGAGCAAATACAGACTTTCCTAGAGGCTTAAGCCCCTCCCGAAAACTGCCGGCTCCGGCATTTGTGGGCGGCGGGTCTACTGTGTAGAATGGTGCTCCTTTTTTCGCCCGGCTCCGGTGCGGCAAACGGCTTAACGTGTTGATAATCCAATAGTTTATAGGACATGCCTGTATGAGGAATGGTCTCTACAGTCCGGGTGAGTTTCGCGACAATTGCGGCTTTGGCCTGATTGCCCATATGCAGGGTGATGCCAGCCACGCCTTGTTGCGTACGGCTATGGAGTCGTTGACTTGCATGACGCACCGGGGCGGTATCGCCGCTGATGGCAAAACCGGCGATGGTTGTGGCTTGTTGATGAAAAAGCCCGACGACTTTTTACGCGCGGTTGCTGCGGAGTCTTTGCACAAAGCACTGACCAAGCTGTATGGCGTTGGCATGGTGTTTTTAAATACGGACGATCAACGAGCCGCGCATTCTCGCAGTGTGCTTGAAGACGCACTTAAGGGTGAAGGGTTGCTGCCCGTGGGGTGGCGTGTGGTGCCTACCAATCCTTCCGTGTTGGGGCCGATTGCACTCGAAAGCCTGCCGCGCATCGAGCAAGTTTTTATTAATAGCAAAAACCTCAGTGCACGACAGCTTGAAACAAAATTATTTATTGCGCGTCGCAAGGCTGAAAAAGTGTTGGCCGATGACGACATGTTTTACGTGTGCAGTTTGTCAGAAAAAGTCTTGTCTTATAAAGGCCTGGCGATGCCGGCCGATTTGTCTTCCTTTTATCCGGATCTGGAAGACGAGCGCTTTGAAACAGCCATTTGCGTATTTCATCAACGATTCTCTACCAATACGTTGCCACGCTGGCCGTTAGCGCAGCCGTTCCGTTACTTGGCACACAATGGCGAGATCAACACCATTATGGGCAACCGTAATTGGTCTGAAGCGCGTACGGCCAAGTTCCAGACAGAATTGTTACCCGATATTGCCAGTATCGCACCCTTGGTGAATCGCACCGGCTCGGATTCATCGAGCCTCGACAATATGTTGGACGTATTGATTAGCGGCGGCATGGATGTGTTTCGTGCGGTGCGCATGCTGGTTCCGCCGGCATGGCAAAACATGGAAGGCATGGACGCTGATTTAAAGGCGTTTTACGAATTTAATGCGCTGCACATGGAACCGTGGGATGGTCCGGCCGGTATCGTATTAACCGATGGCCGTTATGCCGTGTGCTTGCTTGATCGCAACGGGCTGCGTCCGGCGCGCTGGGTGATTACACGCAATGGTTTCATTACGCTGGCTTCCGAGATTGGCGCATCGCGCTACAAGCCAGAAGACGTGGTGCGCAAAGGCCGCGTGGGGCCTGGGCAGATACTGGCCGTGGATACCGAAACGGGCGACTTGTTGCACACCGATGCGATCGATAACAAGCTCAAACAGTCTCAGCCGTACCGGCGATGGCTGAAAGAAAACACAGTGCGCATTGAAGGCACCTTGGGCGATGGTCAGGCAGAACGTCGCATTGAATCAGCAGCACTCAAAAGCTACATGAAGCTGTTTCAAGTGAGCTTTGAAGAGCGCGATCAGGTATTGCGCCCTTTGGCCGAAGGTGGGCAGGAAGCCGTGGGTTCGATGGGTGATGATACGCCGATGGCTGTATTGTCACGTCGGGTACGCCCTTTGTACGACTACTTCCGGCAGCAATTTGCCCAGGTCACCAATCCTCCGATTGATCCGCTGCGTGAAGCGGTGGTGATGTCGTTGGAGACGTGCCTCGGTGCAGAGCACAATGTGTTTGAAGAAGGTCCGGAGCACGCGCGTCGGGTGATCTTGAATTCTCCGGTGCTGTCGGCGCAAAAGTTTCAGCAATTGATGAATTTGAATCAGCCGGGTTTCTTTGTTGAGCGTATTGCACTTTCCTTTGATCCTGCGAATCAAACATTGAAAGGTGCTGTGCAAGGCATTGTTGATCAGTCAGAGAAGGCGATTCGCGAAGGTCGCACGCTGATTCTTTTGTCTGATCGGGAAGTGACGCCCGATCGCTTGATCGTGCCGGCACTCATGGCGACGGGCGCCGTGCATCATCGTCTGACCAAGCTCGGCTTGCGCTGTGATGCCAACATTGTTGTGGAAACCGGCGGGGCACGTGACTCGCATCAGCTGGCGACCCTGTTTGGATTTGGTGCAACCGCCGTCTACCCATACCTCAGTTACAACGTGTTGGCGGATCTGGTCGATAGCGGCGAGCTGTTGGGTGACGTGGACATGGCGTGCCGTAATTACCGCAAGGGCATCAATAAAGGCTTGCTGAAGATTCTCTCTAAAATGGGCATCTCCACGATCGCGTCGTATCGCGGTGCGCAGTTGTTTGAGGCCGTAGGGTTGAGTCGTGAAATCACTGACTTGTGTTTCCCGGGTGTGGCGAGCCGCATTGGTGGCGCTACCTTTGAGCATATGCAGACCGATCAGCAAGTGCTGATGAAAAATGCATTTATTGAGCGCAAGCCGATCGAGGCGGGCGGTATTCTCAAGTATGTGCACGGCAGTGAATACCATGCGTTTAATCCGGATGTTGTCCAGACCTTGCAAGAAGCCGTGCAGCACGGTTCGTATGACATTTATCGCCGTTATGCAGACTTGGTTAATCATCGGCCGGTGGCTACGCTGCGTGATTTGATCGGCTTCCGCAAAGACATCAAGCCCATCCCGATTGAGCAGGTTGAGCCTGTTGAGTCGATCTTCAAGCGATTTGATTCAGCGGGCATGTCGCTGGGTGCGTTGTCGCCTGAAGCGCACGAGGCCTTGGCCGTTGCGATGAACCGCTTGGGCGCGCGCTCGAACTCCGGCGAAGGCGGTGAAGACCCCGCCCGCTACGGCACCGAAAAATCATCCAAGATCAAGCAAGTGGCATCGGGCCGTTTTGGCGTAACACCGGCGTACTTGGTGAATGCCGAGGTGCTGCAGATTAAAGTTGCGCAGGGCGCCAAGCCCGGCGAGGGCGGTCAGTTGCCCGGCGGCAAGGTCAATGAATTGATTGCTCGCCTGCGTTACTCGGTACCTGGCGTGACATTGATTTCGCCACCACCGCATCACGATATTTATTCGATCGAAGATTTTGCGCAGCTGATTTTTGATTTGAAGCAGGTGAACAATAAAGCGTTGGTGTCGGTTAAATTGGTGTCCGAGCCGGGTGTGGGCACGATTGCCGCCGGCGTCGCCAAAGCCTATGCCGATTTGATTACGATCTCCGGTTACGACGGCGGCACAGCGGCCAGCCCGTTAACCTCGATTCGATATGCCGGTTCGCCGTGGGAGCTGGGTTTGAGCGAGACGCACCAAGCGCTGCGCTCCAATGGCTTGCGTCACAAAGTGCGGGTGCAAACCGACGGCGGTTTGAAAACCGGCCTGGATGTCGTGAAAGCCGCGATTCTTGGCGCTGAAAGTTTTGGCTTTGGGACCGCGCCCATGGTGGCCTTGGGCTGTAAATATCTGCGTATCTGTCATTTGAATAATTGCGCAACGGGTGTTGCCACGCAAAATGAGCATCTGCGTGATGAGCATTTTATCGGTACGGTTGAAATGGTGATGCACTTCTTCCATTTCGTAGCCGAAGAAACGCGTGAATGGTTGGCGCGCTTGGGCGTTGAGAACCTCGAAGCGCTTATTGGTCGTACGGACTTGCTGGAGATGCTGCCGGGCGAAACGCCAAAGCAACAAGCGCTGGATCTGACGCCGATGTTGTTTAATGATCAGATCGCAGCCAATGTGCCGCAGTTTTGTCAGGTGCCCAGTAATGCGCCGTACGATCAAGGCATACTGGCCGAGCGGATGGTCGCCGACACATTGGCGGCGATTGAAGCGAAATCAGGCGGTGAGTTCAGTTATGAAGTGACCAATTGCGATCGTTCGATCGGTGCCCGCTTGTCGGGTGAGATTGCACGTCGTCATGGCAATAAAGGCATGGACGATTATCCGATTACGCTCAAGTTGACGGGTACTGCAGGGCAGAGTTTCGGCGTCTGGAATGCCGGCGGTCTGCACATGATTCTTGAAGGCGATGCCAACGATTATGTGGGTAAAGGCATGGCGGGCGGCAAACTGGTGATTTATCCGCCGCGCGTCAGCACCTTTGCCAGTCAGGATACCGCCATCATTGGCAATACCTGCTTGTATGGCGCAACCGGCGGCATCTTGTATGCCGCAGGGCGTGCCGGCGAGCGATTCGCGGTACGTAATTCCGGTGCACATGTTGTCATTGAAGGCGCTGGCGATCATTGCTGCGAATACATGACTGGCGGCGTGGTGACGGTGTTGGGCAATACCGGGTACAACTTTGGTGCCGGCATGACCGGTGGTTTTGCGTATGTGCTGGACATGGACCGTACGTTTGAAGACAAGTTTAATCGCGAGCTGGTTGAGACGTGTCGCATTAACACGGAGGCGCTGGAAGGGTATCGCAGCCATTTGCGTCAGCAGATTCGTGGTTTTGTAAAAGAAACCGATAGCGCATGGGGTCGAGAGATTCTCGATAATTTTGACAACTATGTCAGCAAATTCTGGTTGGTGAAGCCGAAGGCAGCAGGCATTGGCCAGTTGCTGGAGCGCATGACCAGCTCGCCGCAGTAACGGCGCGGTGGTGAGAAGAAAACTATGGGCAAGCGTTTAAACAATACATTCCAGTTCGTGGATGTCAGCCGCCGGGATCCGGATAAAAAAGGCATGACGGCGCGCACGAGTGATTTCGTGGAAATTTATGAACCGTTTACGCCGGCGCAAGCGCAAGGGCAGGCGCACCGTTGTCTCGAGTGCGGCAACCCGTATTGCGAATGGAAGTGCCCGGTTCACAACTACATTCCGAATTGGCTGAAACTGATTGCCGAAGGCAATATTCTGGAAGCAGCCGAACTGTGTCATCAAACCAATACTTTGCCAGAGGTGTGTGGGCGGGTGTGTCCGCAAGACCGTTTGTGCGAAGGTGCGTGCACCTTGAATGACGGCTTTGGTGCGGTGACGATTGGTAACGCTGAAAAGTACATTGTGGATACCGCGTTTGCGATGGGCTGGCGTCCGGATCTGTCACACGTTGTCCCTACCGGAAAGCGTGTCGCGATTATTGGTGCAGGCCCGGCCGGTCTGGGTTGCGCCGATGTATTGGCGCGCGCGGGCGTCAAGCCGGTCGTGTTCGACAAGCATCCCGAGATTGGCGGCTTGCTGACCTTTGGCATTCCGCCGTTCAAGTTAGAAAAGCGTGTGATGAAGCAGCGCCGCGATATTTTTGAAAGCATGGGTATCGAGTTCAAGCTGAACACCGAGATTGGTCGTGACGTGAGCTTTGATGCACTACTGGCCGAATACGATGCCGTATTTTTAGGGATGGGCACCTACAGTTCGATGAAAGGCGGTTTTGCCGGCGAGGATTTGCCGGGCGTGTACGAGGCCTTGCCGTATTTGATTTCGAATATCAATCGCGTCGAACGCTGGGAAAAAAATCCGGATGACTTTATCGACCTGCGCGGCAAGCGGGTGGTTGTTCTCGGGGGTGGTGATACCGCCATGGATTGCAACCGTACGGCGATTCGTCAGGGTGCTACCAGTGTGGTGTGTGCCTACCGCCGTGATGAAGCCAATATGCCGGGTTCGCAGCGCGAAGTGACCAACTCGCGCGAAGAAGGGGTGCGATTTATGTTTAATCGCCAGCCGGTCGAGATTGTTGGCAATGGCAAAGTGGAAGGCGTCAAAGTCGTTGAGACGCGCTTGGGTGCGCCCGATGAAAAAGGCCGTCAGCGCCCCGAGGTGATAGAAGGCAGCGAGGAAATCTTGCCGGCCGATGCAGTGTTGATTGCATTTGGTTTCAGGCCCAATCCGCCGGAGTGGTTGAGTCCTGCGGGCGTGGGCGTGAACAGCTGGGGCGGTGTAGACGCGCCGGAACAGCAAACGTATAAATTTCAGACCAGTAACCCGAAAGTGTTTGCCGGTGGTGACATGGTGCGTGGCTCTGATTTGGTGGTGACCGCCATTTGGGAAGGCCGGCAAGCGGCGGAAGGGATTCTGGATTATCTGGAAGTTTGATACGGATTCTCAGACTGCATCCAAGGCACGGTATTCCGTGCCTTTTTGTTTCTGAAAACGATGATGGGGTGTCAGCGTGACGGAATTAAAGAACGATCGATTTTTACGCGCGCTGCTGCGTCAGCCGGTTGATGTCACGCCGGTGTGGATGATGCGTCAGGCGGGCCGTTATTTGCCCGAATACCGTGCAACGCGAGCACAGGCCGGCGATTTTATGGCCTTGTGCAAGAATGCAGAACTGGCGTGTGAAGTCACATTGCAACCGTTGGATCGTTATCCGCTGGATGCGGCGATTTTGTTTTCCGATATTTTAACGATCCCGGATGCCATGGGCTTGGGTCTGTACTTTGAAACCGGCGAAGGTCCGTGCTTTCGTAAAAAAACCGATACGGCCGAAGCCATTGAGGCCTTGCCGGTGCTCAATGCCGAGCGCGATTTGCCGTATGTGATGGATGCCGTGCGGGTGATTCGTCGCGAGTTGAATGGTCGCGTGCCCTTGATCGGTTTTTCAGGCAGCCCGTGGACGCTGGCGTGCTACATGGTGCAAGGCGGTTCCAGCAAAGATTTCGCCAAGGTCCGTGCATTGGCCTACACGCAACCCGAGCTCATGAATACGCTGCTTGAAAAGCTTAGTTTGTCGGTCATTGATTATTTGAACGCGCAAATTCGTGCCGGTGCACAGGCCGTACAGATTTTTGATACCTGGGGCGGTTTGCTCAGTCATGCCGCGTACGAAGCGTTTTCACTGCGTTGGATGCGGCGCATTGTCGATGGCTTGATTCGCGAGCACGAGGGTCGTCGCGTACCGGTGATTTTATTTACCAAGGGCGGTGGTCAGTGGTTGGAGGCGATTGCCGATAGCGGTTGTGATGCGCTGGGCCTTGACTGGACAACGAGCATGGCCAGTGCGCGTGCGCGGGTGGGTGAACGCGTCACCTTACAAGGCAATATGGACCCGGCCATGCTGCTGGCATCGCCGGCGCGCATTCGTGAAGAGGTGGCTTCGATTCTGGCCGGCTTTGGTCATGGCAACGGTCATGTGTTCAATCTGGGGCATGGCATCACCCCGGAAGTCGACCCTGAGAATGCGGGCGTGTTTATTCATGCCGTGCACGAGCTCTCGGCGCCCTATCATCAGGGCTAAAGGCTTACTCACCCATATCGCAATTCAGTCGGTGATTCATGTCCAGTGCCGGTTGCTCGGTATTGGGTTTGCCGACAACGCGTGCGGGTACACCCGCCACCGTGGTGTGCGGTGGCACATCGTCGAGCACCACACTGCCAGCGCCGACTTTCGCGCCCTCGCCAATACGGATATTGCCAAGAATTTTTGCGCCCGCGCTGATCAATACGCCGGCATCGACTTTCGGGTGCCGGTCACCGTGTTCTTTGCCGGTGCCGCCCAGCGTGACTTCCTGCATGATCGAGACGTTGTCTTTCACGATGGATGTTTCGCCAATCACGATGCCGGTGGCGTGATCCATCAAAATGCCACAGCCAATTTTAGCCGCCGGATGAATATCGACCCCGAACTCGACCGAAATGCGGTTCTGTAAAAAGAGCGCCAGCGACTCGCGGCCTTGCAGCCACAGCCAGTGAGCGATGCGATAGCACTGCAGGGCATGAAAGCCTTTGAAATAGAGAAAGGGGGTGGCATAGCTGTCGCAGGCCGAATCGCGGTCGCACACCGCGCTAATGTCGGCCCGGATGGCGCGGCCAATACCGGGGTCTGCGGCCAACGCCTCCTCAATGACCTCGCGAATCAGCAGGGCAGGCAGGGTGGTGCTATCGAGTTTGTGCGCCAAGTGAAAACTTAAGGCCGATTCCAGGCTGTCGTGGTTGAGGATCGTCGCGTGCAGAAAACTCGCCAACATGGGTTCGCGCTCTACGCTCGCGGCCGTCTCGTTGCGGATGGACTGCCAGAGGGGGTCGCTTGCGGCATTCATGGTCATGACCTGTGTTTTCGGGAGAGAAACTCTACACCAGCATTGGCAGGGTTTCCAATGCGGGCGACCGGTTGCGGGGTATTGGCAAGCCTGCCACTATTGCGCTCATGCCATGAACGGATACCCCTGTTGAATGCGTAGTGATCTTCGCCCGTATTGGGTCAAAAAACTCTATCTCCGGTACCGCCATTGGTATACCGAACATTTTATTCGGCCAAAGTGTGATGCCTTGGGCGACCACCACGCGTTCATGAAGCCATGGCACACCATTATCTCGGGCCCGAACATCCGTATCGGCCGGTCGGCGACCGTGATCAGCGAGCCTGAGCAGCCGGTCAGAATCGGTGTGTGGGGGCGTGAGCCCGGGCAAGGGCGCATCGTGATTGGCGACTGCGTATTGATTAGCCCGGGCTGCCGGCTATCGGCCTGCAGCGAGATACTGATCGGTGATGGGGTTATGATGGCCAACGGTGTCTATATTACCGATAGCGACTGGCATGGCATTTATGACCGCATCGCCCGGCCGGCAGAAGACACGCCCGTGCACATTGGGCCCAATGTTTGGCTGGGGGATCATTGCATGATTCTCAAAGGGGTCAGTATTGGCGAGAATAGCGTGGTCGGGGCCGGGGCCGTTGTGACCAAAGCCGTGCCAGCCAACGTGATCGTGGCCGGCAACCCCGCCAGAGTGGTGCGGCAGCTGGACCCAAGCCATGCCATGAACACGCGGATGGATTTTTTTGCTGATCCGGTCGGGCATGCCGAGTTTTTCGATCAGGTGGATCGAATGGTATTAAAAGAGAATGCGTTGTGGCGTTGGTTGCGTGCACTGGTGTGGCCAACCACGCGGGATTGATATTGAGCCGGAGCGGGTGTCGGCGCACTGGCCGCAATAAATAACAGGGATTCAGCATGACAGAACAGAACGCCATCAAGCCGTATTCAGCCGGTCAGGAAAAGTTCGGTGCCTGGTTTATCAAGCGTATCGGCAGCATGCAGGTCTGGGTGTATGAAAAAACCAACGGCAAGCTGTGGAATACCTTTTTAGGCGGGCCGGTTGCCATTCTCACCACCATCGGTCGTAAAAGCGGCGAGCCCCGCAAAACGCCGTTGCTGTATTTGGAGCAGGGCGATGACGTCATCATGGTGGGCTCCAAGGGCGGCATGAGCAAGCCGCCGTTGTGGTACCTCAATATTAAAGCCAACCCGGACGTGATCATCCAGATTGGCGCGCGCAAGCGCACCATGGTTGCGCGTCACGCCAGCGAGGCCGAAGAAGCAGCGCTGTGGCCCAAGCTCGATGCCATGTATGCCGGCTACGCTGAATACCGCGCACGCTGCGAAGGCGTGCGTAAAATACCCGTGCTGATTTTCTCGGAAAAAAAAGACAAGTGAGATAAGCAATGAGGGCAGGGACGTTCGCGTGGTGTGTTGTGCTGGCCGCGGGCTTGCTCGGTGCGTGTTCGCCGGCGCCCGGTGATTCCGAGCTTCATGTGTCAGAGACCAATCCGCAGGTGTTGTATGCGGATGGAGTTTCTCAATACGTTAGTTTTGCAAGCGCTGCTTTGTCCGAGCAAATTCAAGCCATTGAAAAAAATGAAAACATGCTGCCGTTTAAAGACGCTGCCGCTATCCGGGTGATCTTCATGACCGATCCGGATCAATTTGAAGCAATTACAGGCGTCAGTCGAGAGGCAAGAAGTGGATTGGTCGGAAACGATATTTATTTGCTGGAGCCATCGTTTGGGCTGCCCAATCAAGTCCGCCAGGCACTCACGTGGCAGTTGGTTCGGTTGTATGTATATCAGCACGCAGGCGCGTTTCGATCGCGCGTGATTATCCCTGACTGGTTTGTGACCGGTACGTCCCTCGCGGTATCCGGTGGCGGAGCCTCCAATGAGTGGGTGATGGCGCGCGAAGCCGATGAGTGGGTGCGTCAAGGCATGTCCTTTTTCCCTGTGCCATACCGGGGGCTCTGGGCAGAAGAATCTCCCGAGGCATTGGGTTTGACGCAGGCCATGTACAACACGCAAACCAAAATGTTTGCGACGTTTTTAATATCAAAAAATGAAGCGGCGTTTCATCAGGTGGTTAAACACTCGTTTGATACCAATGATTTTGGTTTGTTGTGGCGGCAGTATTATGGGCAAACGCTGCGCCAATTATGGGCCGATTACAACGAGATTTTGCGCACGCCGTTTGTACCCAAAACCGTTGCCGAGCCGCAATCATGAAGCATGCCAGTCAAGATCAGCCGGCTTACATTTATACGGCGCTGGCCGCTGTGCTGGTGATGGCGGCCATCTACCGGTTTTACGGCATTGATCAGCAGAGCCTGTGGGTTGATGAGCTATGGGGAACGCTAGTTGCGCTTCGCATCAGTGTCGTCGGCATGCTGTATCAAGTGTACCTCTACGACAGCCATCCCTTTGGCTATCATTTTGTATTGCGTTTTTCGGAATGGCTGGGCGGTGACTCGGAACTTGCCTTGCGTGCGCCATCGGCGATGGCCGGCATCTTGTTGGTGCTGGTGGTGTTTCGCACCGCAAAAGAATTTTTGTCGGCCAGTTGCGGCCTGCTGGCAGCGGCCTTGGTTGCCATGTCGTATTACGCGGTGTTCTTCAGTCAGGAAGCCAGAGCCAATATGTTGCTGGCCTTGTTTTGCATGTTGAACATAAAATATTTACTCGCCTTGGTCATTAATGGCGATGCGCAATTTAAAAACCGATTTGGATTCGTGGTAAGCGCAGTTTGCGCGGCTTATTTGCATTACTCAGGTGTGGTGTTTTCGGTTGTCAGCTATGCGCTGCTGTTGGCCTATTCAATCAAGCCGTTTTCATGGCGTGCAATACGCGCATGGTGTTGGCTGGTTGTTGTGGCGATTGTTTTGTATGCGCCCGCATTGCCTGGCCTTTGGCGTAGTTTGACAATGAACTTTGGTGAACAGTGGTTGGTGCCTAATCTGGCTGCTGTGTGGGGGACTTTGGTTTTCTGGCTGGGTCCGAACAAGCACGTCACGGCAGCTTACGCCGTGTTGGCGCTGTTAGCCTTGCCGATATCGCTGGCATTCCGTGCGGCGAGAGAAAAAAAGCATGGTCCGGTTTTATTGGCGATCGCGGTGGCTGCGTTAATGCCGCCGACGTTGTTTTTAATCAAGTCGCTTTTTTCGGTATCGGCTTACAATCACCGCAATTTTATTGCCGGCCTGCCGTTGTTGTTGATTTTAACGGCCTACCCATTGGCTGCTGTTGTTGAGGCGATTTCCAAGCCGTTGATAAAAAAAGTTGCAGTGCTGGGTGCGGTGCTGGGTGTCGTGGGTTTGCAGTTTTGGCAAAATAGCACTACCGAAGGGTATAACTTGTATGCCAGCCGTCGCAATCACGATATCCGCGGCGCCGTGCAGTTATTGAAAGATTGGGAGTTTGATAATAAAAAAACGCCCATTATTGTGAGTCATGAGTATTTTGATTTTTACGTGCGATCAGAAGGGTTGCGCGACATATCGAATTTGTATTACACCGACGCGCAAAATGTGGGCGCGGTCAGCAACTATTTAGACTGGCGCGGTTTCAAGGAGTTTTATTTCCTGGAGATTGTCGAAGATAACCGGCTGGAAAAAACCGAGCGCTTCAAAGCGCTGGAAAGCCATTTTTTATACCGTTGCGTGGCGCGCTTTGCATGGGTGGATGTGTGGCATTTCAGCGCGTCGGCACCCGAGACTCTGCCGCAACCTGCCCCGAATGATTGTCTCGTCAAAGCGGGCGGGTAGTTGTTGTGGGTGCGCCGGTTTAGTACGACTGACGGCGGGGATTGTTCGCCCAGTGCTGCAGTGCCGCGCTGGCATCCGGGTGCGGTATTCGCGTTAATGTCGGACCATCAATGGCCCTGTCGTGGCATAAATACTCAGCAATCGCCCCATCATCAAAGCCGGCATGACGAGCGTCGTCACTGCTGGCCGCGTAATACACCCGTGGAATGCGCGCCCAATAAATCGCGGCCAGGCACATCGGGCAGGGTTTGCAGCTGGCATACAAGGTGCAATCGGCCAGTGCGTGATGGCCCAATGCCTGAGCGGCGGCACGAATGGCATGGATCTCGGCATGTGCAGTGGGGTCGCAATCGGCCACCACGCGGTTGATGCCTTCTGCAATAATCGCGCCGTGATGCACAATCACGGCCCCGAACGGGCCGTGTGAGCCATCGGCCGAGTGTTGACTGGCCAGGTTCAGGGCGCGCTCGATGAAGGTGTTGTGCGCGGCGGCATCGGCCATGGCGTTATTGGGCCGGTGGCGATTTGGGCATTAAGGTTGCTGCATGAAAAAAGCCAAAAATGAAGATCAGCAAAAAATGCTTGGCCGGATTGTCTTGCCCGTATTGCTTCACCAGACTGGCGAAAATAACGCATTCAATGGCGTGTGCGATAACCAACGAAATACCGGTCCAGGTTAGTACGGTGTGCCAGATGCCGGGGAAGGGCATGAATACATCGATGGCGACCAATAGCCAAACGACCGCAATAACGAAACGATTAAAGTTTAATAATGCCGGGTGCATAGCGTTCTCCGATAGGTGGCTTCACGGCTATGGTTACCGAAGCCGCGCTACCCTGCAAGCTCCGAATACACAGAGCCGTTACACTATGGCGATGATGCGACGAGTATCCGCTTGATGGCCGTTGAATATGCAGACCTGTTGCTGGCAGCGCTGATTTTTATCAGCGCCTTACTGTATTCGTCGGTGGGGCATGGCGGTGCATCGGGCTATCTGGCGATGATGGCATTGATCGGTGTGGCACCGGATGTGATGCGGCCGACGGCATTGGCATTGAATGTGTTGGTGGCCTCGATTGCGACGGTAAAATTCCATCGTGTCGGGGCTTTCTCATGGCGGGTGTTCTGGCCCTTGGCGATAGCCTCGGTGCCGTGTGCGTGGCTGGGGGGTTGGCTCGCTTTGCCGGCGCATTGGTATAAGCCGGTGGTCGGGGCGGTGTTGTTGTATGCGGCATGGCGTTCTTTTGCGAGTGCCAACGTCGGGCAGTCGTCGTCCATTAGGCCGGTATCGATTCCGGTGTTGTTGGTGGTGGGGGCCGCATTGGGGTTTTTATCGGGGCTGGTGGGTGTGGGTGGCGGTATTTTTTTAAGCCCCTTGTTGCTGCTGCTGCGCTGGGCTGAGCCGCGCACCGTCTCGGGTATTTCAGCGACATTTATTTTAGTGAACTCGGTGGCCGGCTTGGCTGGCGTGATGATGCATCAGCCGGTCTTGCCTTCGGCCTTGCCGGTGTGGGCCTTCGCGGCGGTTGTTGGCGGTTGGCTCGGTGCCGAGTACGGCAGTCGCCGGCTCACCAATCCGGCCATCCGGCGCGTGCTCTCGGTGGTGCTGGCCGTTGCCGGTGTGAAAATGCTGTTGCTGTGACGCTGCCCGACCCATGCGTTTTATGGTCGGCAAGCGATGATGCACAATGTGCCTTTGTCGTTATTGATTGAAGGAACCCGTATGAAAACACGTGCCGCTGTCGCCTGGGCTGCCGGTCAGCCTTTAAGCATTGAAGAAGTAGATCTGCAAGGCCCGCAAGCCGGCGAAGTGATGGTCAAGCTCGCGGCAACGGGCGTTTGCCATACCGATGCCTACACCTTAAGCGGCGACGACCCGGAGGGTATCTTCCCGGCCATCATGGGCCATGAGGGCGCGGGCGTGGTGGTTGAAGTGGGCGCAGGCGTGAGCAGTGTGGCGGTGGGCGATCACGTGATTCCGTTGTACACGCCCGAATGCGGCCAATGTAAATTTTGTTTGTCCGGCAAAACCAATTTGTGCCAAGCCATTCGTGCCACACAAGGCAAAGGCTTGATGCCCGACGGCACCACGCGCTTTAGTAAAAACGGTCAGCCGATTTATCACTACATGGGCACGTCCACGTTTTCGGAATACACCGTATTGCCCGAGATTGCCGTGGCCAAAATCAATAAAGCCGCACCGCTCGATAAAGTGTGTTTATTGGGCTGCGGCATTACCACCGGCATCGGCGCGGTATTGAATACCGCCAAGGTCGAGCCGGGGGCAACCGTGGCCGTCTTCGGTTTGGGCGGTATCGGTTTGTCGGTGATTCAGGGCGCGGTGATGGCCAAGGCCGGCCGCATTATTGCCATTGATATCAACGAAGATAAATTCGAGATGGCGCGGTTGTTGGGTGCGACCGATTGCGTGAATCCCAAGCAGTACGACAAGCCCATCCAAGACGTTATTGTGGATTTAACCGACGGTGGCGTGGATTACTCGTTCGAGTGCATCGGCAATGTGAATATCATGCGTTCGGCGCTGGAGTGCTGTCATAAAGGCTGGGGTGAATCGATCATTATTGGCGTGGCCGGCGCCGGGCAAGAAATTGCCACGCGGCCGTTCCAGTTGGTGACCGGGCGCGTCTGGCGCGGTTCCGCATTCGGCGGCGTGAAAGGCCGCTCGCAATTGCCCGGTTACGTCGAGCGTTATATGCAAGGCGAGATCAAGCTCGATGAAATGATCACCTACACCATGCCGCTCGATGACATCAATAAAGCCTTTGATTTAATGCACGAAGGCAAAGCCATTCGCTCCGTGATTATTTATTGAGGTGCGCATGGAGATTATTGAAGACGTTCGTTGTTTTGACGGCCGCCAACTGCGCATCAAGCATCACTCAAACGCCTGTGCCTGTGACATGGTGTTCTCGCTGTACTTGCCGCCGCAGGCGGCACACACGCCAGTGCCGGTGTTGTGGTGGTTGTCGGGCCTGACTTGCACCGACCAGAACTTCGTGAGCAAAGCCGGCTCGCAGCGCGTGGCCAGCGCATTGGGGCTGGCCATCATTGCACCCGACACCAGCCCGCGCGGTGACGGCGTGGCCGATGATGCCAATGCCGCCTGGGATTTTGGCTTGGGCGCCGGCTTTTATGTGAATGCGACCGAAGCGCCGTTTGATGCGCACTACCGCATGTACGATTACGTGCAGCAAGAGCTGCCGGCGCTGCTGGCAGGTCAGTTCAATCTGGATATGGCACGCCAAGGCATCAGCGGGCATTCGATGGGTGGCCACGGGGCGTTGACCTTGGCCATTCGCCATCCACAACAGTACCGCGCGGTGTCGGCCTTCGCGCCGATCTGCGCACCCTCGCAATGCCCTTGGGGTGAAAAAGCATTTACCGGTTACTTGGGCGCTGACCGTGCCGCATGGCGAGCGCACGATGCGGCCGCGCTTATTGAGACGCGCGGTTTTGATAAACCCATTCTGGTCGAGCAAGGCCTGGCCGATAATTTTTTAGCCGAACAGTTAAAACCGGAATTGCTGGAAGCCGCGTGCGCCAAAGCCAGCGTAGCACTCACGGTGAGTCGACGCGAAGGGTACGATCACAGCTACTACTTCATTGCGACATTTATGGAAGATCATTTGCGGTATCACGCTAAGCAACTGGGCTGACAGATGGCGCGGGTCTATTCGTTTTCATGAAAAACCATGATGGCGAGTTCGCCATTATCGGATGCCGTGATGTTCACGCGAATGGGCCGGCAGCATACCTGACAGTCTTCAATATACTCCTGCTCCTGGATTGAGCCATCCACTAAAATGCCAATGGATTCGCCGCAGTAAGGGCAGTGTATTTGATGCTCAAAAAGTGAATGCATGATTATCTACCAATGAGAGCTGGTTTCGGCGATGAGTGCTTTCTCTGGGCGGCGTGATTCAGTCATTGTCATCGCGAAGGTATTGAGTTGAGATTATGCTGTTCCATCGAGAGCAGTCAGTCGCGCTCAATTGCTTGACGTCAAAATGATCAGGCCATCGTGTGGTTTCGTCATAGCACGATCGAATGAAGCGTGTCTTTTCTAGAATGGCGTCACTGAAATCAGACCCCCTGATATCGGAAGAGTTAACAGAAGCTCCGGTTAAGTTGGCAAATTGAAAATTTGCGTCAGAAAAATTGGCGCTGGATATTGTGCTGCTGGTCATATCCGCATTGCCTAGTGTGGCCGCATGAAAGTCCCCACCTATAATGCTGATGTTGTGCAACTTGGCGTGTGATAGGTTGCTCTGTTGGAAACTTGCGCTTTCTATTGTTGTATCGGTCAGTCTGGAATGAGACAGATTAACCCTGTCATAGATTCCTTTTTTGATGTAGGCGTCATGCAGTTCAAGATATTCCCATTGGCTATCAGCCGCATTGATGCGGTCAAAAACCGTATTCGATTTTATGGAGTGGTATGAAATTTTTTGTTGATCAATAAATCCACTCCCCGCGAGTGCATTTTTATTGATGGCGGGTGATCGGGTTTTGCATTGGTTCCATATCGGGATTAACCTGATGCCCGATGTGGAAAATCCGGCTGGAAATTTTGTATGGCAATCATAAAGGGCGTATAGCCAATGCGTGTCATCAAGATTCGATTTTGAAAAATCCGTTCCCCGTAAATCGGTTACTTTTGCCCATTCGCCGAACTCCCTGCTTTGGCCTAATTTAGCGCCCTTCAAATTGACGTTTATAAATACAGTTCCTTGAAGGTCAGCGCCTGCCAGTACGGCATTTTCCATGTTGGCATTGTCGATTGTGCTCCCGATGAAGCTCGAGTCGGTCATGTCCGAGTTATAAAAATTGACGCCACGCATGGATGCTGAGTTGAAATTGCATTCCTTAAAGGTGGCATTGCTAAAATCGGCATCGTCAAGAATGGAATCTTTAAAGCTGCTTTTTTCGACTTTTGCGTGGAGGAATGTCGATTTTGATAAATTGCTATTGGATAGATCAATGAGATCCAGTGATGAGCTTCGAAAGCTGGCGCCCGTTAAGTTGGAACCGCTAAATGATTTTTTTATGTCGCGATAATTTAATTTTATATTACTCAGGTCGGGGCTTGGCTCGAGTTCCTGAGCTCTATCGAGTTTTATTAAGGCGATATTTTTTGAGTTTTTTGCCTCAAGGTCGTCTGGATTAATCATCAGTATATTTTCGTATGCTGCTAGCGCCGCATCGTATTCTCCGACAGTAAAAAGCAGGTTGGCTTTTTCTGCCAAGGCTATGGGGTCCTGTCTTTGTATTGCAAGAATTCTATCGTACGTCGCCAATGCGTGTTCATATTCCCGATAGTTAGTATAAAAAGAAGCCAAATTTGTGAGCACGTCAACGTCTTCACTGTTGCTGGCTTTCCTCTCCAACATGATTTTTTGCTTTCGATATTCCTTGGCAGCGTCAATAAAGCGGTTGCTTCTGGGTGTTGATTGTATTGTTGCAGTAGCTGATGTGTCGTTTTGATCTTCGTTGGATAAAGCAATTGGAGCCATCGTGCACAGGCTGGCGTAGAATTCGTTTTTAGAGTTTTTGCTAGCGGCAACCATGACGGTTTCGCCTTCTTTGAATTCCCAGCTGCAACCTCCACGGCCGCCAGTTGAGTGCTTAATGTCGATGATGGTTGATTCTGGCCCTTTGTATAGATCGATAATTTCAAATCGGGTGGTGGCAATCTTGGAGGCTAAGTTGATGGTGATGACTTTGGGCGCAGATCTTGCTGGGGCATGTGTTTTTTCATGATTTTGAATTGTGACGGAAATAACCTTCCCTTCAAAAATAATCGGGATGCTTTGCAAGAATTCATCAGCGGTTGGGTTCCAGCAGCTGCAGGCAACAGCCTGCGCGGGGAAGTAAAAAAGTACGGCGGCTATGACGGCGAGCCAGTGGGTCCGAAGCATCGAGTAACATCCGCTTATTATTGTTTTGGATTTGATGATGGCGTTATTTTGACGCATATCCCATGCATTTGTCCTACGCCTTCGGCGTCCGCGCCAAGCACCACAACTCGATGCGCTCGACGCCCTGCTGTCGCAACAGCCGGCAGATTGCCTCGGCGGTGCTGCCGGTGGTGACCACGTCATCGACCAGTGCGATGTGAGCCGGCAGCGGGGCGCGCACCGCAAAGGCGCCCTTCAGGTTGCGGCGGCGTTCGCGGGCACTGAGCCCTTGCTGCTGCGGCGTGGCGCGAATGCGCTGCAATGCGTGCGCGATCATGGGCAGGTTCAGTGCGCGTCCGAGTTGCCGGGCAATGCCTTCGGCAGGGTTAAAGCCACGTATCAGGCTGCGCTGCCAGTGCTGGGGTACCGGCACAATCGCCTTGGGCCAGTCGCGGGGTGATGGACGGTCACGTAAGCGTTCGGCCAGTAACCGGGTGAGCACGCGACCGGCCGGGCTGTGGCCGCGCCGCTTCCAGTGCGGTATCAGCCGGTTGACCGGGCCGGCATAGGCGGTCGCGCTGATGCAGTGGTCCCATGCGGGCGGCGTGACAAGGCAGCTGCCACAAGTCAGTATGTGCTCACTTTCGTTAAGCTCTAACCCACACTTAGGGCATGGCCAGTGAATGCGGGGTAAATCGCGCTCACAGCCCGGGCACAGATCAAGCTGCGAGCCACCTTCGGCCGGTGCCTGGCAGAGCAGGCAGGTCGGCGGTATCAGGGTAAATAACAGGCTCTGCAAGGCGTTGTAAACCATGGGAATCCATTCCGGTTGACACGGGGGCGGCAAGGCCTATGATTGTCGGGTTCCGGCAGGCTCCATTCAACGGCCAAGCCACTGAAAAACAATGAATTTCTTGTGAGAGATCGGCTATGAATGCGTCTATTAAGCCCCTTGTTCGTCATGACTGGACTGCCGCTGAAGTGCAGGCGCTATTTGAGCAGCCGTTCAGTGACCTGATGTATCAGGCACAGACCGTGCATCGGGCGCATTTTGACCCGAACGCAGTGCAGGTGAGCACCTTGCTGTCGATCAAAACCGGTGCCTGCCCGGAAGATTGCGCCTACTGCCCGCAGAGCGGTCATTACGACACGGGTCTGGAGAAAGAAAAGCTGCTGGAAATTGAGCGCGTGCTCGAGGAAGCGCGTGCGGCACAGGCCAGCGGTGCCAGCCGTTTTTGCATGGGCGCGGCTTGGCGCTCACCCACCGAGAAAGACTGGCCGTGGGTGCTGGAAATGGTCAAAGGCGTGAAGTCGCTAGGCATGGAAACCTGCATGACATTGGGCATGTTGAACAACGACCAGGCGAAAGATTTGGCCACCGCTGGTCTCGATTACTACAATCACAATCTGGATACCTCGCCGGAGTTCTACGGCAACATCATCACCACCCGCACCTATCAGGACCGCCTCGATACGCTGGGCCATGTGCGCGATGCCGGCATGAAGATTTGCTGCGGCGGCATTGTCGGCATGGGCGAGGGCGAGCGTGATCGCGTGGGCTTGTTGATCGCGCTGGCGAATTTGCCGGAGCATCCGGAAAGCGTGCCGATCAATTTATTGGTGAAGGTCGATGGCACGCCGTTGGATCATGTGGAAGATCTCGACCCGTTCGATTTCATTCGCACCGTCGCGGT
>DATCSK010000020.1:0-8019 GCA_036568505.1 Pseudomonadales bacterium
GCCACGCTATGACCTCGGTCGGTCACTTGCTTGACGGCTTCTTTCTTGAACTCTTCAGGGTATCGCTTGCTGCTCATAGGCGCCTCTCTTTAGGCCATTTTGTATGGCTGGAAGGTGTCTAGTAAACTAGTGGCGATTCAGTACAATGTCATAACAAACGCGTCTATTACGCGGGCGTTAAAGAGGTCGGAGGAATTATTTTTAATCACTCGTAACAATGTCAGTATCAACTGCCCTTCACCACCTTCATCAACCCCCACCGCAATAGCGGCGATAGCGGTTTCAGCAGTGGCCGCAGAAAGCGGAACTTGTGATCGACTTCGGCTTTAAAATCGGTAAAGCTGTGATTCTGGAAGTCCAATAGCCGTTGCGATTCGCGGGTATCGGCCCAGTCGGCATAGAGTTCCCGCGTGCCAAAATCGCTGGCCACGACATTGATACCCACGGCCCCCATCACCGCCTGCATCATGTCGAGCTGGGTGACCTGACAGTCGGGGCCGCCGCCAATCAAGTGGATCTTGTTATGCGCCTGCGGGCGTTCGAGTGCATGCACGATGGCGGTGGCCACATCGGCCGGGTGCACGTACTCAATGCGGTTATCGGCGGCCAGTGCAAACCCCAACTTGGCTTGCTCGATGTCGCGGTGACGCATGCGGCCATCGACCATGCCGGCCAGGCGCATGATCAACCACGGCGTGGGCATCGCCTGCACACGCCGTTCGCATTCGATCTTATGGCTTGAATAATGATCGGCGGCCATCAACGGGGTGTCGAGCGTGCACGGCGGCGCCTCTTGCTGATGGCAGCCGTACACCGAATACGATGAACTGAAAATAAACAGCGGCGAATCGCCGGATTCGCGCACGCCATCCATCAAATGTTGCGTGCCATCGACATTCACCGCATGCGCAAGATCGGGCTGCGCTTCAGAAAACGGCGGGATGATGGCGGCCAAATGCACCACGGCTTGATGCCCCTTCACCAGCGCTTTCACGCGCTCGGCATGGCGGATATCGCCCCAGACAATCGTCAGATCCGGCGATCGACTGAACGCCTTGGCAATTTTTTTGTTGATGGGACTTGGCACGTCCAATGCGGTTACGCGATGGCCGCCATCAAGCAACGCCTGCAACACCAGACTGCCCAGATTACCGAACGCGCCGGTCAGCAAAATATTCATGAGGCTTCCTTTGGCCGTCGCAGAGCTGCCCTACCGAAACGCATGCATGCGCGCACCATCAGTGGCATTCATCTTCACCGCGCTCAATCAATGCAAAGTGCGTAATCGACTTGTTTTTCTCAAGCAATGAAAATTGATCGGCCTTTATGTCCACTATTTTATTCATGTCGAAAGGCCAAATAACGCCTTCATTATTAAACCAAACCAAGGCGCCTTGATATTCACTCCATGAACCGGCGGCATCATTCGCCTCTCCATTTGGAAACACCACCGTATATTCTGCATCACTACTCAGTGTCATTTCATACTGCAGGCCACCCCGTGATACCGCCCACGTGCCGACATACTGACAAGGCGCGTGGGGTGCTAATGCCAGAATGTCACGCGTCTGCCGTAACATGAATTTTTCTGCCGCGTTCGATTGCCCGGCCATGCAGGCATACAACAGCTTGGCATTACTGAGCGCCGCACGATCATGATTCACGCCTTGATAAATCGGCGCAAAACATTCGCCGGCATACCGAGTCAGGTTTGCATTGGCATGGCTTACGACAATGACCAAAATAACGACCAGCGCAAAAGCATACGCTACGAAGCGGGTGATCCAGCTCACGTACGCCGGCAGCGGCTTGCTCAGGCGCTTTGCCGCTGCAACGCTCATGCTGTCTTGGTATGGCGGCGCCTCATCGGGCGGTGCTGCCTTATGTTTAATGCCGACTTTAACGGCGGCATACACCGCCCCACAACGAGGGCACACCAATGCCGACAGCGTATTGTCTTCAGGGCTTCTTACGTGACCGCACTTCGAACAGGTTGTTGCTTCCATTGTTATTCTTCTCGAACAGACGGGTGCCTCATCACAATGGCACCGTGATCGTGGCCGTGCCCGTGGCGTGATGGCCTGCGTCATTGACGGCTTGCACGGTGACTTCAATCACGCATTCCTCGCCCTGCGCGGTTTTGCTGACCACCTCGCCGGTAAACCGTAACACTTGATGCGGCACGGCGGGCACACCCAGTTTGATGGCAATTTTTTTCACCCAGCACTCGGGCCCGGCCCAGTCGGTTAAAAACTTCGACACATAGCCGTTGCTTGAGAGAATATTTAAAAAGATGTCCGGCGCAAACTTTGCGAGCGCATAATCTTTGTCGTGGTGCACCGGCATAAAATCCATGGAGGCTATCGCGGTTGCGGCCACCATGGTGTGAGTCAGTTCAATGTTCATCGGCGTGATGGCGTCACCCACTTTGATGTCAGCGGATTTTAATGAGGTGCGCTTGCTATCGGCAAAATGCGTAATCATGACGGCTACCTCTTATTGGCCAATCGTGGAGGGGTCGAATTTCAGCACGCTGAACTTCTGCCTGCCCACGGGCTTACTGTGCTGATCAAGATATTCCTGCACCCAGGTTACAAAATAACCTTGCCCCAAACCGGTTTTTTTGCGCGGCGATACCGCGTCGAGAATGACATCGGAATGCAGCTCGTCACCCACGCGCAAAGGGCGATCAAATTCCAGCTCTGAATTGGTTGCCAGAATGCCGACAAATCCCACGCGATCCAGCACACCCAACGGCGTGTCGGGGTCCAATGCTTGCGCGGCGCCGCCCCGCTCGCCAATGCCCTTGATGATCGGGCGCGGCATGGCCCAGGTTTGCATCATGGCCGGTGGCGCAATCAATCCTTTAAAGCGCGTTTTTTCAGCCACGGCTTTGTCTTCGTACACCGGGTTGCGATCATCGAACGCATCAATCCAGTGGCGGATCATCGGCATGTTCACCGGATCGGGCGCGGTATTGGTGCCGTGGGTATTGAGTTTTTCGCCCACCCAGCTTTGCAAGTAGGCATCCAATGCGGCCTGGTCTTGCTTGAACAGATCAATATCAATCGGCCTTGTCATATGGGCTCCTGCTGTTGCGTTGTTTTGAATAACCCTGCCGCCTCGTGTTCATGCCAGCGTGAAACGGGGGATCGACACGCTGTCGCTCATTGCCTCCCACACCACGGCCACCGGCTTGCCGATTTCAAGATCGGCCTCTGCGGTATCGACCATATTGCTCATCAGCCGCACAGGGTTTGCGCACGGCGTGCCACGGACATCCAGCTCAATCACCGCGATGATGAACGGCAAGGTTTGCTCCATGGACACCGGCTGGTGCACCGCGGTGTAGGTATACAACGTGCCTTTACCATTCAGTTCGGTCATTTCAAAACGGTTGCCACGGCATTCACTGCAAATCGGCGCTGGCGGAATTTGCGCGTGATTGCACTGCGTGCAGCGTTGCGCGGTCATGCGGTGTTCGGCACAGGCTTGCCACCACGGCAAGGTATGGTGATCGACCATCGGAGCCGGCATGGAGTTGGGGAACCAGCGTTTGGCTTGGGCATTCATCTTCATTCCTCCCATCAATTCGCGCGCAGCAGGATGGCCGACGAAGGCACCCCCGCTGCACTGGTGACCAGACACGCCTTGGCATTGGCTACCGGGTTGCACGATTCGCCCCACAATGAGCGCGCGCCTTCCAGCACGTGGTTCAGGCCGTGCATATACGCCTCACTCAGGCTGCCGCCGGAGGTGTTGGTCGGCAGCGAGCCGCCCTTCACGCTGAGTGCGCCGCTATCAATAAAGTCACCGCCTTCGCCACGCGGGCAGAAGCCGAAGTCTTCGAGCTGCATCAGCACGCTGCCGGTAAAGTGATCGTAAATTTGCGCCACGTCGATATCCGACGGTTTCATGTCGGCTTTTTGCCACAGGCGGTTGGCCATTTGCTCGGTACCGCCGGTTGCGTAAACAGCATCATCAATGTTGGCGTTCGTGAACGAGCCGAACGAGTAGCCTTTCGGTGCGCCCTGCACGGTGGCGACAATTTCGACCGGCGTACGACCACGGGCACGCGCCAGATCTTTTGCGCGCTCTTCGGTGGTAATAATCACTGCGCAGGCACCGTCGTTTTCCATGCAGCAATCAAACAGCCGGAACGGGTCGGCAATCATGCGACTGGCCTGGTGTTGCTCCAGGGTGAGCGCTTTGTCTTTCAACACCGCGCGCGGGTTGTTGTTGGCGTGCTCGCGAAAGGTCACCGCAATTTTGCCCAAGTGTTCGCTGGTGGTGCCGTACTTGTGCATGTGACGGCGGAACGGCAACGCAAACGCGGCCGCGCCGGTTAACATGCCAAACGGCATCACCTGCCCCATGGCCGCCAGCATCAGCGTATTGGCTTGTGAAAAACTGACCGGCGGCGGCTCGCTATTCGCTGGCGCTTGATTGGCCATTAACTCGGCTGCATGACCAAAGCGCATGAATTGCCCTTGGCATAAAGCCCGATACACCACCACGACGTCGGCCTGACCGGTTTCAACGGCCATGGCCGCATTCGATACCGCCGCACAACCGCCACCGCCACCCGGCATCCACACCATATTGCCAAAGCGCAATTCAGGCACGCCCAATTCGGCCGCCATAAAAATCGCTTCGTTGCGGTCTTCGGCAAACGAGGCAAAACCATCGACATCGTCCATTGTTAAACCGGCATCGGCGACGGCGGTCATGATGGCTTGATGCGCCAAGGCATGCTCGGTGATGTCGCCGATCTTGCCCCACTTGGTGTAGTGACTTTCACCCACACCGACAATGTGTGCTTTTCTGCTCATGGGTTATGCGACTCCTTTCCGGATGTCCGTGCCGCGCCAAACCGGCGGCCATGCGTTATGCGAATATTTTTTTCAGGAAGGCCACGCGACGCGCTACCGAGTCTTGCGTGATCGGGCTGGTCAACACCGTGTCGTAACCGTGCATGGTGCCTTTGGGTTCGTGCAGCTCCACCGGCACACCGGCGGCTTTCAAGCGGCGCGCGTAATCGGCGCCTTCATCGCGCAACGGATCGAACTCGGCGTTATCGACATACGCCGGCGGCAGGCCGCTTAAATCGGCACGCGTTCCCGCCGATGCATACGGTGGCGGGTTATTGGCATCGACCTCGCTTAAATACAGACCCCACATTTTCTTGTTGCCCACGCTGTTCCATAACGGCGTGTCGGGGAAGTTTTTAGCCGACTCACTCGAGCAGGTGTGATCCATCGTGGGATAAATCATCAACTGGCCCGCCACCGCAGGGCCTTTGTTGTCGTGCGCCCACTGCGTCACGCTGGCAGTGATGCCGCCGCCGGCGGAATCGCCCATCAGCACCACACGCGCGGCATTCACACCCAACGATGCGGCATTCGCTGACACCCACGACAAGGCATCACAGCAATCGTTAAAACCGGTTGGAAATACATGGCGCGGCATCAAGCGGTAATCGACCAGAAACACATTGCACCCGGCCGCATTCGCGTACGCATCCATCGCGGCAATGTGCGTGGAAGCATAGGTCAAGGCAAAACCACCGCCGTGGTAATACACCACAGCGGGCAACGCATCACCCGGCTTGGCGTTATCCGGGCGAAATTGAAACACTTCCATGGCGTGCCCATCGCGCACCGTGATCGTATGCAATGCGGCCTTGGCTTTGGTCTTGCGCTGCTGGAACCAAACATCAAAACGCAAAAAAGCATTCACCAACGGTGCCGAGATGCGCCCCATCGGGAACGGCATCACCGGAAAGTGCTGAAATGCCGGGTCGATTGCGTATTTGGGTTTCTTGGCCATATCAGGCTCCTTGATTATTGATGCGGCCCCTGCCCGTTGGGCGGCCACGCTGAAAAACCGTCTTCGAGTGGAATATCCAGACTCGCAATGATTTGCGCGGCCATGTGCCAGTTACCAATGCAGGCCGTCACTTCGATTTGCTGCTCAACACTTGGCAGCGCTTTTTTAATCGCCGCCCATGTGCTTGCTGTGATGCCGCCGTGCATCAGTGTGTCATCCACCGCAGCCAGCACGGCGCGATCGGCCGCATTGAAGCACTCGGCCGGCTGCCAGTTTTTTACGGCGATTAATTCGGCTTCGGTCAGGCCCAAAAACAGCGATGCCATCCAGTGCTGCGTCCATTCGTAGGCCGAACCGCTCACCCACGCCACGCGCATGATAATCAACTCGCGCAAGCGCGCACCGAGCGCAGAACCCGGACCCACCAACGCAACAATGGTGCTGTTGATTTCGCGCGCAACGGCCGGGTGATTCAACAACACGCGAAACAAATGCATCTTGGCAATGTAATCATCAATACCCAACTCGTGCCCGAGCTTGAGTGCATCGGCTTCGCTGAGCATGGCAATGCGCGGCGCGCTCATCCGACCGGTCTCTTTAAAATCAGCGTCAGAATTTTGTATTCGGCCACCCGCTGATCGTGCTGGTTAAACACCAATATTTGCGAGGTAACGATGCCGCGATCGGGTTTTGACTGGGATTCGCGCCGATCCACCACTTCAGAATGCACGCGAATGGTGTCACCGGCACACACCGGCAAGGGAAAGCGTACATCTTGCCAGCCCAAACCGGCGATCACGGCCATCGGCTCGGTCATGGCGGTGTGGTTCAGTTTTACGCTGGCGGCAATGGTGTGAATGCTGGTTGCAAACAGCTTGCCGACCGGCGATTGCCGTGCGGCTTCTTCGTCCACATGAAACGGCATCGGGTCCCATTCGCTGGCAAAGGATTTAATCGCCTCAGCAGTAAAGGTAAAGCGTGCTGCTGGCGCGGCACTCAAGCCGATCGGCATGTCTTCATAAAACTTCATGTTATTGCTCCAATATCATCGCGGCGCATTTTTCACCGATCATCACGCAGGCGGCATGCGTATTGCCCGAGACCACTTCGGGCATGATCGAGGCATCGGCTACCCGTAACCCGGCCATGCCGTGCACGCGCAGTTGATCGTCGACCACCGCCATCGCGTCATGGCCCATTTTGCAGCTGCCGGCCAAGTGATGCACCGGCTCGCCGGTGTTGCGAATGTATTCCAGAATCTCGGCATCGGTTTGCACGGCGTTACCGGGCGCCACTTCGTGCGTGACGTAGGCACGCAATGCCGGCTGCTGCAAAATCGCGCGCGCTTTTTTAAACGCTTCGACGGCAACTTGCTGATCGTCTTTGCTGTCGAGAAAATTCACGACAATATCGGGGTTGGCATTACAGTCGCCCGAGGCGATGTGGGTGGCACCGCGACTCACCGGGCGCACGCCGCAGCTCGCCACAGTAATCGCATCAATCGGCAACATATTGCCCTTGGCATCGAGCTCGCTGGCCGCTGGCGCAAAGTGGATCTGCGCATCGGCGCGTTCGGCATCGGCACGCGTCTTATAAAACACCGCCACCAGGGCCGCCGGATTCGCTAAAAAACTTTTGCGCGTCAACAGATAGCGCAGCAGGTTTTTTATCATCGCCCACGGCCTGGCTTCGCTGAAATAGGTTTTGCTGCCTGCGACCACGCCTTGCTTGATATAAGCATTCCAGTGGTCGTGCAGATTTTCACCCACACCGGGCAGATGCCGCACCACGTCAATGCCCAGCGCTTGCAGGCGTGATTGATCGCCAATGCCCGAGAGCTCCAGTATTTTCGGCGAATTAATCGCGCCACCGCACAACACCACCTCACGCCGTGCCTGCAGTGTGCTGCGCTTGCCATTGATCGTGCACTCCACGCCCACCGCGCGACCTTGTTCAATCAACACACGGCGCGTGTTGGCGTTGGTCAACACAGTGAGATTCGGCAACTGCTTGCCCGCGCCTAAAAACGCACTGGCACTGCTTAAACGCCGACCGTTTTTAATGTTGTGCGGGAACCAACTCACGCCTTCTTGCGCAGCGCCGTTTACATCGGCATTGAACGGATGACCGGCTTGTTGTGCGGCGCTAATAAACGCATCGCTGATCGGGAATTCGTTATCGACATTGCCC
>DATCSK010000021.1:0-4545 GCA_036568505.1 Pseudomonadales bacterium
CGACCGGCTTTCAAATCCACCCGATCACTCAAGCGGCCTTGTACCCAGGCTTCCTGAATCTCGGCTTCGTGTTCGTATTCGTCGAGCACGCTGTCGGGGTAGTTGTCGCGACCGCGCAGGCGGTACATCGAATCGTAAAAATCGTAACCGGAGAGGCGGGCTTTCCAGTTGTCGTTCAGCGCGGTGTCGTATTGCAGGTTCAGTCGGGTACGCAGCTTGGATAAACCCTGCCAATCGACTTGATTGGTCACGTCGTCATGGTCCAGATAATTCCAGCTGGACGATACCGCGATGCTGCCGGTCAGTCCTTCGGGCCAGAACGCTTCGGCATCTTCGTTTTGTTCAATCACGGGAGCGGGGTTGTCGTCAAAGCCGCCGAGCGCTTCTTCCAGCGTTTGTGCCGTCAGCGCTGGGCAGAGCACGGCCAGCACCATGCCGGCCAGTGCCCGCCGGTGTTCAGAGGCCTTGTTCAAGTGCACGCAGGCTGAATTGATCATCAGTCATTGGCTGGTTGAATTGAACGTTGCGCGAGTGCATCACGGTCTGGTGTTCGATGGTGCGACCTTTGCGCGTGGTCATGACCATTTCGGTGCCGACCCAAATGCCGTCGATCTGCTCGAGTGTTTTTACTTCCATGTATTTCAGTTTGCCGCCTTTCTCGACCCAGTTCACGGCGCGAATCACCATGAAGTTATCCTGGCGCACATACACCACGGCTTTCGAGTAGCCGGTTTCTTCACGTTCTTTGGCATTGTTGGGCACGGACTGAATCACCCACACGTTGTGACCGTCGATGACTTCTTCTTTCAGCAGGGTGTAATCGTAGTAATCGAGATTACGCTTGGTCATGTCGGCATAGGTGAAATCGGTGCCCATGAAACTGCTGCTTTTATCCGACGAGGCAATGCGTTTGGTTTTTTTCAAAGCGGGCAGGTACAGCCATTGATCGTCATCAACCGTGACATCGTGATAGTCCATGGTCAAAAAGCCGGTGTCTTTGACATCCGCCGGTGACAGGAAAAACATAATGCTCTGGGTGTCGCGACCGTCTTCACCGGCATCGCGGCGGAATGACTTGATGGTGCGTGAACGCTGGTTGCCTTGTTTGTCGATGAGCACCATCTCCATGTCCATGACCGCATTGTTGCCGTCATCGCGGGCATCGACTTGCTCCATGATGGCGCGCGCATCGAGTGTTTCTGCGGCATGCGTGAGCGGGGCGAGCAGTGCCAGCAGGCACAGAAAAGTCAGTGTTCGCATGATTGCCTCCATTATTGGGTGATGGCTTGATGTTGGCGTAATTTGCGGCGGCCATACAATACCATGATGGCCGGGTTCATCAGGATGTCGGCCAGCAAGGCGGTGATGATGCAGAATGCCGTCAGCAGGCCAAAATTGTACAGATTGGTCATGTCCGCAAACAGGTAAATCAAAAAGCCCGTGGACAAGGTGATTGAGGTGAACCACATGGCTTCACCGGCCGTGGCCATGGTTTCGCGAATGGCACGCTCGGGGTCTTGGTAGCGGTTCATGTAACGGATGAAATTGTTCATGAAGTGAATGGTGTCATCCACCGCCAGGCCCAACGCAATGGAGCCGATCAGCAGGGTGAAGGCATCGAGCGGCACGTCCATTAACACCATAAAGCCCAAGGTGATGGCAATCGGCGTGATGTTCGAGAACATGCTGAGCAGGCCCACGCGAACGCTGCCAAGAAACAGCATCATCAGCAGGCTGATTAACGTGATCGACAGCATGTAGCTGTTGATCATGCTGATGATCAGGTTGTAAATGGTTTTGGCGGTCATCACCAGCAAGCCGGTCGAAGAGACGTTGGCTTTGTCGCCAATCATTTCTGCCATTAAGGGTTCCAGTTTGTCTTGCAGAGGCGGGTAATACACCGCATCAATAAACGGAATCTTGACGGTCATGCGCGTTTTGCTGAATTGCGAGTCGACGATTTGCACCAAGTCCTCGGGCGCGCTGTTTTCAAACAGCAACAACTCTTGCGCGAGCAGTGCGCGATCTTCCGGGATGGTGTAATACGCCGGGTCATTGTTGTGCAGTGCCTGATTGGTTTCTTTGACAATGTCGGCAATCGAGGTGACTTTGCCGACATGAATGTTTTCGGTAGTGACCTGACTGATGGCCTTGGCGGTTGCGTCAATGCGCCTTAGCAGCTCGGGGTCTTGAATGCCGTTTTCTTTGCCGGTATCAATCAACACTTCCATGAACATGCTGCCGCCCAAGTGCTCGTTGAGCATTTGGTTGGCGACGCGCAGCGGGTGGCCTTCGGGGAACCATTTGATTGGCGCATGCGATACGTTCATCTGCAAGGCAAATGCCATGGAGATCAATACCAGCGCAACCCACACGCCAATGACTTTCCAGGGGTTGCGAATGGCCAGTTCAGAGCAGAAGGTCAGTATGCGCTGGTTGATGCGTTGCGCATGCGGGCGCTTGTTGCTGCTCTTGCCCGGCTTGATGGGCGTGACGGCAATCAAGGCCGGCAGCAAAGTCAATGTCGCGAACAATGTGTTGGCAATACCAATGGGGGTGATCAAACCGAAATTGGCGACCGGTTTGACATCCGACACCATAAAAGAAGCCAAACCGATCAAGGTGGTGATGCCGGTCATTAAAATGGCGGTGCCGGAGTGCTCCAAGGCATAAACCAACGCATCGGGTTTATTGGCGCCGCGATCCGTGGCTTGGAAGAAGATGGTGAAAATATGCACCGAGCTGCCCACGCCGACGGTAATCAAAAACGACGGCATGATTTGCACCGCGCCATCGAGCGGAATGCCGATCACACCCATGGTGCCCATGGTGGTGGTCATGGCGAGCACGGCAACGCCCATCGGTAAAAACACCATCACGGCGCGGCGATATGCAAACGCCAGCAACGCCATGATGACCAAAATCGACAGCAGCATGAAACGCGCCATGTCTTGCATCAGCATGCGCGACAGTTGATCGACCATGAACGGCGAGCCGGCGACCGAAATCACAAAATCATCGGCCTGATGCTGTGCAATCACGTCTTGCGTGGCCATCACAATGGCCGTGTTTTCACGGCCGTTTAAAAAGGGCGGGTGCGATTCGCCGGGGTCGACGCGGGGGGTCTCGATGTCGTCAAAGCCGGCCAGTGCATCAACCGGTGCCTGACCTTCGGTGCTGTAGGTTTCATTCAATATCAACAGCACGGCGTAGCGGCCATCGGTTGACAGGAACTGGTTGATGTAGATCGGGTTGTGCAGGGCGCGCTCTTTTAAAGCGGCGACCTCTGCCTCGGTTTGCGGCCATTCTTCAAGAAAATCCTCGACAATCAGTTGATCGGCCTCGCCCCGGGTCTGGCGGGCATTGATCAGGCTGTCGACGGCCACGACTTTGGGCACGTCGGTTTCAAGTGCTTGGTGCAGGGCTTTGAGCTTGTTCAGGAAAGGCAGGTTGAATACATCGCCGCTGGGATTTTCAACCATCACCAGAATGCGTTCATCGCGGCCAAACTGGTAACGAAAATGGTTGTAGGCAATACGGGCCGGGTCATGATCGTGCACGAAGCTTTCGGCCGAGGTTTCCACTTCGATTTTGTTCAGCTGGGTGGAAAAGCCGCCGACAATGGCAATCCAGCAAAAAATGATCCACCACGGGTGACGAAACGAAAACTTGGCCCAGCGGGCAAACCCGCGATCAATGCGGACATGGGCACGAGCAATGGCTGATTTAGGAGGCGAGGGTTGGAACGAGTCGCTCATAAACAAATCCAACGGCAAAAATGGCGGCGCTCATTGTAGCGGCCTTGATGCTGCGATGGGGTCAATTGTGGGCTATATGGCGAAAAATTAATCGTACACGGCCGAGGTTGAATATTTCGCTTTTTGATGAGCCACAGCGTTATTTGTAAAGTTAATCCTCCATGGGTGTCCTGGTTTATGAAATACTTCCTGTCACCGCTAATGCAGGCGGCAGGGGAGAGTGTGAGGGAGCGATGAATACCGCTACGGATAGCGCACAGCACAAACGCCCGGCCCGCATCACCCCGCAGTCCCTGCGGGAACGTGCCATTTCCCTGCACAAGCAAGGCAAAGTGGCCGAAGCCTTGGCAGGCTATCAGGCGTATTTATCAGCACGTCCCGGTGATGCCGATATCTGGACTAACCTGGGCGCGGCCTACCGCCAGCTCAAGCATTACCAGCTCGCCATCAGCAGCTACCACCGCGCCCTGCAACTAAAGCCACATGATGCCGGCATCCTGAGCAATCTCGGTAATGCCCTGAAAGATGCCGACAGGCTGGAAGAGACCATTGAATGCCACCGCCGCGCCGTCAATGCACTGCCCGATAACGCCCAGTTCCGTTTTAACCTGGCCGTATCCCTGCGTGACGATAACCGCAATGAGCTGGCCATCACCGAGCTCGATACCTTGCTCGTCACGCAACCGGATAACCCGCACTACCAATGGGACAAGGCCTTAAACCTGTTAGCACTAAACCGCTACCAAGAAGCCTGGCCCTATTACGAAGCCCGCTGGCGTACCGGTGA
>DATCSK010000022.1:0-3790 GCA_036568505.1 Pseudomonadales bacterium
GTCCCCTATCTGGAGTGTCCGTTAAACGTGGGGAAGTCCAGGGCAATATATCTTTGATGCCGGTTTCTTAGCAAGGAGGATTTTTGACTAAGCACTTAAAAGTGGTTTTTCCGTGGGCAATTATTGGATTTTTTCTGCTGCTTCAAGTCGGCAGCCATTTCCTGAAAGGTCTGGATTACACGATTAAGTCCAGTCAGGAATCCCCGGATGGGGCCTATACGGTATTTGAATTCCGGTCATCGACAGACACGGCTGCTGATAATCACGCGCCCTATGGCACGGTGTTGTCGCTTGCTAAAGAGGGTATTCAAAGGCCGGAGCAAGGGTATGTGATTTTTGCCGGTTATTGTCGGCAGCCAATCAATTACGCGTGGCAGGAAAATAAACGTATCGTTATTCGTTGCCGGAACACAGACCCTGTACGCACCCAAGTGACCCTTGCGAAGGGAATTGCCATTGAAACGATCATGGAGAGTGATCGGCCGCAGGCACAATTAGAGCAGCGTCCCGGTGAATAGCCTGTTCACACCGTCTCATAATGCGCCATATCCGGCTCCGATAAATCATTAATAAACCGCGACGGCGCCCAGGGCCAAGTCTGCGGGATACCGTCATCATCCAGGTACCAGCTGTTACAGCCGCTGACCCAGATGGTGCCGTCAAAGGAGTTTTGCAGCTCCTGGTTGAATGCGTTGGCGGCTTCTACCGTAGGTGCCAGGGTGTCAAATTCACCGGCTTCGATTTTATCCATGCATTTCAAAATGTAGTCCACGCCAATGCTGGCGATATCGACTAACGACAAATTGGTGATCGGGCTGTTCGGGCCAATCAGCATAAAGTAGTTGGGAAAGCCGGGCAGGGTGATCGAGCGGTAGCTGTGCACCTTGTCGGTGTTCCAGACCTCATCAATGGTTTTGCCGTGTTCGCCGACAATGTGCTTCACGTTCCAGGCATTGGGGTAAAAACCGGTGGCGAGCACAATCAAATCGAGCTGGTGCAAGGTGCCGTCTTTGCAGAGCACGCCGTCGGCGGTGATTTTCTCGATGCCTTCGCGAATCACATCGACATTATCCAATTGCAGGGCATCGTGATAGGTCGGTGACATGATCATGCGCCGGCACATGGGCAGGTCGGTGGGTCGCACTTTCTCGCGCAAGGCTTCATCTTTGATTTTATTCAGCGAATGTTCGCAGGCTTTGAAAATATACTTGCGCCGTAGGCCGGGGAATAATGCCGCCCGCCCGAACTGCTCACCCACCCAGGCGTAAAACCAGCGCGTTAACTTACCCAGTAGCGGGATCTTGTGTTTCAGCGCGATAGCAAGCGTGCCGTATTCCGGGTTGGGTGTGGCAATCACCCATTGCGGGGTGCGCATGAAAATGCTCAACGATTTGGCAGCCTGGGCAATGGGCCATGAGGCTTGCACGCCGGAGGAGCCGGAACCAATCAGCCCAACCCGCTTGCCGGTAAGGTCATAGTCGTCATCCCAATCGGCGGTGTGAAAGCATTTGCCCTGAAAGTCGGCAAGGCCTTTGATATCCGGGTATTTCCTGTTGTTCAAAGGGCCGGTAGCGGCCACGTAAATATCAAAGCGGCGGGTCTGGCCATCGGCGGTGGTGACTTCCCACTGCTTATCCTTGAATACGGCGGAGGTCACTTCGGTGTGGTATTGAATGTACTGATCGAGATTGTATTTTTTCGCCACACGCTCAAAGTATTGCTGGATTTCAGGCCCCGGTGAAAAGCGGTGTGACCAGTCGGGGTTGGGTTCGAAGTCGTAGCAGTAATAGAACGAGGCCACATCGCAGGCCACGCCGGGGTAGCGGTTCTCACGCCAGGTGCCGCCGACCTTGCCGGATTTTTCGAATATCCGAAAATCGGTATGGCCGCGTTTGATCAGCTTGATGGCCATCAATATGCCGGACATGCCGGCACCCACAATACACACAGACGGTTGACGTGACATGGCGTGAGAGAACTCCGTTGTGAAGTGATATCAGGGAATAACCTAGCGCAATGGTACGTTTTTTTAGAGGGTGCCAGAATAATTTTATGTAATAAACAAAAGCTTAGGCTTTTATACAGGCTACTTTTTAATGCCTACATACACCGTGTTTGATGACTGCCCGCCTTGCAGCGGGTTATCAAAATACACGATGTGGGCTGCGGTATCGGTCAATACGCTATCGAGCACTGTCATAAAATCATCGTCGGGCAATTCATTCGACCACAGGGCAAATACGCCGCCATCGCGCAATTGGTTTGCCATGCGGTTCAGGCTTTCAGCCGTATAGAAACTGGCATTGCTGTCGTGCAGTAAAGCGCGGGGCGAGTGGTCAATATCCAGCAAGATGGCATCAAACAATCGGCCGGGCTGGGCCGGGTCAAAGCCTGTGTCATTAACGGCCAAATCAAAAAAGCTGCCGTGCACATAGCGGCAGCGTGCATCGGCATTCAAGGCTTTGCCCAAGGGCACTTGCTCGGTTTGGTGCCAGTGAATCACGGTGTCGAGCGCTTCGACCACCAGCAGCTCGCTGATGCGGGCGTCTTTCAGTGCGGCTTCTGCGGTATAGCCCAAACCCAGCCCGCCGACCACCACGCTCAATGAGTCGCCTTTAACAGCCGCCAAGCCTAAATCGGCCAATGCGATCTCGGCATCGACAAACAGGCTGGACATTAAAAACTCATCGCCCAGTTTGACCTCATAAATATCGCGATCACCAAAGGCCGGCAAGCGGCGCCGGCGCAAGGATATTTCACCAATCGGGGTGGTCTGGCTGTCGATCTCTTCAAATAGCAGGCTCATAAATGGCTCGCGGTGTGATTAGTAGTGTTCGGCGTTGGTGTTGTTGATGTCGGCGTTGTCGGTATCGCTGTTATCCATGCTGTAGTGGGCAATGGCTTCTAAAAAAGCGGCACCGTATTGCTCGAACTTGCGTTGACCAATGCCCACCACATTCAATAATTCGAGATTGGTTTTGGGTTTGTCGTGGGTGAGTTGAATCAGCGTGTTGTCACCAAAAATAATGTAGGGCGGCACGCCTTGTTCGTCGGCCAGGCGTTTGCGCAAAACACGCAGGTACTCGAACAGGCCTTCGTCGTAAGCACCTTGAATGGCCTCGTAGCGTTTGGGTTTTTTCTTCGGCGCTTTTTCACGGGTGCGCGGCTTGGCCAGCAGTAATTCGTGTTCGCCGCGCAGCAGCGGGCGGGCGAGATCGGTCAATTTCAGTACCGAGTAGTTGGCAATGTCTTGTATCAGATAGCCGTGGTGGATGAGCTGGCGCACCAAGGAGGTCCATTCGTGTGCGGTTTTATCCGCACCCAGGCCGTAGGTTGATAATTGATTGTGGCCTAGCGTGCGAATGCGCTCGTTATCGGCACCGCGCAGCACATCGACCACGTGCGTCACGCCAAAGCGTTGCCCCACGCGGTACACGCAGGACAATACTTTTTGCGCGTCTTCGGTGGCATCAAATCGTTCGGGCGGGTCAAGGCAGATATCGCAGTTGCCGCAATCGTGTTCGAGCGGTTCACCAAAATAGTTGAGTAATACGCGGCGACGGCAGGCGAGGCTTTCGGCCAAGCCGACCATGGCGTTTAACTTGTGCAGTTCAATGCGGGTTTGTTCGGGGTTGTTGCTGTTCTCCAGCAAGCGCCGCATGGCGCCGCTGTCTTGTGCGCCGTACAGCAAGAGTGCTTCGGCAGGCAGGCCGTCGCGACCGGCGCGACCGGTCTCCTGATAATAGCCTTCGATGCTTTTGGGCAGGTCGTAATGCACCACAAAGCGCAC
>DATCSK010000023.1:0-22514 GCA_036568505.1 Pseudomonadales bacterium
AGGCGTTGCCACCGGTCACGAATGGAGCCCAGCCGGCAATTGGCCCAAATGAGAAAGCACGGGTGATTGAGGCCAAAACACGGATGTTTGTTGGGCCGACGGCTCGAAGGTTCATGCAGTGAACGGCGATCAGCAACGCCGGGCCGCGATGCAGGGTTCGGGGCCGGCGAGGCCCCGGGTAGAAAAAATGATGCTAATAAACCTAAATACTGGGTCCCCGCCTTCGCGGGGATGACGATACAAACCCTTACCCCATTTAGGTGATGATGCCCCCTCCCCGGCGCGGTACATTGGGGGCATAACGATACATGCTTTATAGGGGAATACCGTGTCTGCCACCATCGACCCAATCGCTTTCCGCAATGCCCTTGGCCAGTTCGCCACCGGGGTGACCATCATTACCGCCAAGGCGCCGGACGGCGGCCTGGTGGGCTTGACCGCCAACAGCTTCAGCTCGGTGTCGCTCGACCCGCCTCTGGTGCTGTGGAGCCTGGCCAAAACCGCGAAAAGTCTGGAGGTATTTCAGAACACGCCGAACTGGGCGATTCACGTGCTCACCAAAGACCAGATGGACTTGTCGAACCGCTTTGCCTCGAAGATTGATAACAAGTTTGAAGGCATCGACATTGAAACCGGCGAAGGCGGCACTCCGCTGCTGAAAGACTATTCGGCCCGCTTTCAATGCCTTGAGACCTACCAGTACGAAGGCGGCGACCACATTATCTTTGTGGGGAAGGTGATCGACTTCCAGCACAGCGGCAAAGAGCCCCTGCTGTTCCACAGCGGCAAATACGCGCAAGCCCGCCCGCATGCGGCTGTCGTCGCCAAAGATCAGGCCCGCGCCGCCGAAGAGGGCCACGAGGCCGAAGGCAGCTTTACCGAAGACTTCCTGATGTACCTGCTCGAACGCGCCACGCCGCAAGTCACCCTGCCATTCCACCAGGCCACGCAAGCCGCTGGCTTGTCGCTGTTTGCCATGCGCACACTGGCCCTGCTCAGCGTGGGCGATGGCCGCAGCACGGCGAACATCAAGGCATTAAACCCATTGGAAGCTTGCGACATGGATGAGGCCATGGCGGGCTTGGCCGTCAAAGGCCTGGTGCGCATGGAGCACAACACGCTGTTTTTAACCGACAAAGGCCGCGAGGTCATCGTACGCCTGATCGCTGCCGGCAAGGCCGCCGAAGCCGACGCCCTGCAAGATCTGGATGCCTGGGAGCAGCGCCTGTTCAAGGATATGCTGAAACGCGTGATCAAGCGTACTACACTGGCCATACCCGACCCGTTCAAAGCGGGCTAATCCAGCAGGAGTTTTTATGCGCGCACTCATTGCCTTATTGGGTCTTGGACTCTTTCTCACCGGCTGCAACAGCATCAGCGTCGATCACGATTACGACACGCAATACAACTTCAGCAGCCTGAAAACCTGGCAATGGGCTCCGTGGGTCGGCAGCACCAACAAAAATCCGTTGGTCGATAACGACCTGGTCGATGAGCGCGTACAAAGCAGCATCAGCCATAACCTGACGCAGCACGGCTTCACGCTGGCCAAAGACAAGCCCGACTTCGTGGTCAGCTATCAGATTATTCTTGAGCAGCCGGCAGTGATTACGCAGGAGCCGAGCGTGGGGGTTGGCATGGGTGCCGGCTCCGGTGGCAGCAGCTTTGGTGGCGTCAGCTTCAGCTTTGGTACCGGTGGCCAACCGTCGCCCCGCGAGTTATTGATCATCGACATCAAGCAACCGGCCGATGGCAAACTCATCTGGCGCGGCAGTGCCAAGCAAACGGTGAAAAACAGCAGCGACCCGGAAGAAGCCAACAAGCGCATGACCGAAACGGTTAACGCGATTCTCAATACCTTTCCGCCCAAGTAATCCCGACAGCGCAATAAAAAAGGCAGCCTTGGCTGCCTTTTTTATTGCCAGGTAAGTGATGCTACTCCCAACCGATACGGATAAACCGGAATACCTTCATGCGATGATCGTCGATCATGGCAAAGTAATGATCGCTCTCGAACAACACTTCAAGCGCATACAAACCGCGTGCTGACTCCGGAACATTCACCGTCAATATCTGCTCGCCCGGCGTTGTCACGGTAACGCTCTCGCTTGCCAAGCCGTGCAAATCCAGCTTGATGGTTAAGGGAAACAACTCCGCGCGATCGGGCACATCGATCACCGCCTTTAACTGCGTTTGGGTGGCATCGGGTGATCGCAACAAAAACCCTGCCCGCACCGATGCCCACGGATACACCGCAAGCCCCGTCACCGGATCATTCTCCTCACGCAGCACACCGCCCAATACCGCTCTTGCTTCGGTTGCATCAAACTGATCAAAACCAATCGCTTGCGGCAAGTCGTTGGCATAACCCTCTTGATGGCGCACTTTGCGTTCCGGGTTGTCTTTGGCATTCAATGCAAACAAACCGCGACCACTCACACCCGTCACATGAATCGGCCGGGCGTTCAACCAACCCAGTTCTATCATGGTATTCAGATATTGATCCCGGAGCATGGCATGGCCCTTTTTATTGGGATGGCCGTCATGCGGCAATGCCGTATCGCGATCGCGCAAATACGTCACCGTAAAAAATGGTGCCGGTATCTTGGCTTTCGCAAATTGCTCGCGATACATATTGTCGAAATAGCTCAAGGTGCCGCCCGGGACATTCATCACCGAAAACAGCACTTTTTTGCCTCGCCCTTGCTGCACTTCGGCCAAGCGCTTCAATGCCATCATCCCCTCATGCCAGTAATGCTGCGCTTGCACCGACATGTCGGAATACAGCGCGCTATAACCCTCCACACCGTAGCCAGCCCCCGCCATAATGTTGAAGTTCCCACTGCCCCAATGCCGCTCCGACGTTGAAAAACTATCGGTTAATAAGCCGGCACCGGTCACACCCGCATCGCTGGTAATATCGTTGCCCACCGTTAACACAATCAACAAATCCGGATCATAGTCGGTCAGGCGACTGGTCATATAGGCCGCTTCTTGCATGATGGTCCAGCTGGATAAACCCACCGCCAATGTTTCAACCGGTTTGCCGTCCATCAGCACCTTGTTATCGTGAAACCACGCGCCGATCTGATCGCAGAACCGGTCTTCTTCTTTACCCGCCTCGCCAAATGCAAACGAATCGCCCAAACACACAATGCGGTACACACCCGGCTGTTTGGGTAAATACGGTTTTGACGAACGCATACCGGCGTTGTTGGTTTTGACTTCGGCATACGACTGCATGGCGGTGATATCGGGCTTGGCAATGCGGCCCACCAAGGGCTCAGGCACCGTATCCCACAGTGCCGGCGTTTCACGCGCAATCAAATCGTAAATGCGTTTTTTCTCGGCTTCCGGCAGACGCGCGGTTAACTGCTGCACAATCAATGGCTGGTAGCGCGCCTCCAGCGTGGGCAACGCCATCAACACCAGTGATGTAATCACCCCCAATACCAGCGCTACCAATACCACTGAAAATACGATTTTTTTCATAACCTGATCCCGACATAAAACAAAGGCAGCTTACGCTGCCCTTGTCATTGGCTCACATCATTACATCTGGAACTTGTGACCCCAGATACTCGGCAAGGTGCTCACGGTCGGCGTGTAGTCACTCCAATCCATTTGCAGGCCTTCGCAGCCGAACTCCATCGCAAAACCACCCGGCGTGGCCATATAGAACGACAGCATGCGGTCGTTGGTGTGGCGACCCAAGGTAGAGACAATCGGGATTTTCTTTTCGTTGACGCGATCAAGGCAGTAACCCACTTCGTCGACATCCAGCACTTCGACCATCAAATGCACGCAACCGGCCGGGTTCGGTGCTTCAAACAAGGCCAGGCTGTGATGACGCGGGTTATCGCAATGCATGAAGTGCAGGCCCATGCCCGGATCAGCCGGATCGGGGTTGAAGTGGAAATGCATGTAATCCACATCACCCAAACCAATCACTTTGTTATAGAACTCATGGGTTTCTTTCAGCTTCGGCGCTGGCAGTACCGCATGGCCAAAGCCCATATCGCCATTAAAGCCGGTTTCAAAGGCGGCAATGCCCAATGGGGAGATAAACTTCGCGTAGTCGAGATCGGCCCCCCAGTACAGCTCCAGCGTATTGTCCGACGGGTCTTTCAAGCGAATCAGCTCGCGCACGCGGCGTAACTGGCAATCGGCCTTGCTGCCTGCCTCAAAAGCGACGCCGGCTTTTTTCAGCTCGGCCTTGGCACCTTCAAAGTCGGCCTGGCTTTGCAGCTCCCAACCCAGAATGGCCAGACGGTCTTGTGCGCCTTTAACCACCCCAAAGCGGAAGGGCCGCTCGTCCATTTTCAAATACACGTTGCCGTCATCCGGCATGGTGGGGGCGACCATTAACCCCAAGATATTGGTGCCGTAATCGAGCCATTTGGTGGGGTCTGTGGATTCAATCCAGGCGTATCCGAGACTGCGTACATTCATGGGGGTAAACATCCTTTTTAAAGTAATAGCCACGTGGTTACTGTCAAACAACGCTTGATTGTGGGTAATCTGACCACTACCGTCAACCTTTTGCCTACCAAATAGATTCGCAACCAAATGCACGAATAGCGCACCAATAAAAAAGCGGCCTTCTGGCCGCTTTTTTATTCTATTTACACAATCAACCCTGCCCCCAGCGATGCCCCCAATGGCTGGTGGCCGAGCTTTCGGTGGGCGTGTAATTGGCCCAGTCAATCTGCACACCGTCAAAACCGAATTCCATGGCAAAGCCAGCAGGCGTTTTAATGTACATCGACACCATGCGGTCATTGGTATGACGACCCAGGCCGGTAACGATATCAATCTTGTGTTGATGCACGCGGTCCATGAAGTGACCCACGTCATCGAGCGTATCGACTTCAACCATCAAGTGCACCAGATTGCCGGGATGCGGGTTTTTATCTTCAAACAACGCCAAACTGTGATGGCGCGGGTTATTGCAATGCAAAAAGTGCAAACCTTGGCCGGGGTCTTTCGGGTCGGGATTAAAGTGGAAGTGCATGTAATCGGTCTGCCCAAAGCCCATCACATTCAAATAAAACGCACGGGTTTCTTTTAGGCATGGCGTGGCAATCGCGATATGCCCCAGACCCATGTCACCGTGATAGCCGGTTTCAAAATGCGGCACACCGACCGGCGAAATCAACGGTGCGTAGTCAAGCTTGGGGTTCCAGCAGATTTCCAGATCATGACCACCGGGGTCTTTTAAGGTGATAAAGCCGCGCACGCAACGAGCCGCAGCCTCTTTGGCACTTCCCTTCTTGAACGGTACGCCGGCTTTTTTCAGGTCTTTCTGGGCTTGTTCAAAGGCTTCTTCGCCCGGCACTTCCCAACCCGGCAACACAAAGCGGTCTTGCTTGCCCGGCACAATGCGAAAGCGATACTGGTATTCATCGGTCTTGAAATACAGGTTGCCATCATCGGGCATGTTGGGTGCGATCATCATGCCGATCACTTGGGTACCGAAGTGTCGCCATTTTTCGAGGTCAGTGGTTTCAATGGTCACGTACGCCAGGCCACGAATATCCATGCTGTTATCCTTTTATCAATCTAAAAAAAGCCGCGACACCTGTCAGAGCGTGCCGCGGCTATTGCTACTTCATTGACCGCGATTACTTCTTGCCATAACCGCGACTGATATGCTCCTTATGGCCTTTCAGTTCGGCCGGCACATCGGCAACATCCATATAAAACTGGGTGTACCATTTGCGCACCATATTGATGGGGCCGTCGCCATCGCACATCAATGGATTATCGACGCGGATCTTGTTGTTCCAGATATCGACGTCTTGAATAAATGAAGCCACGCTCATCTGGGTGTATTCATCGACCATCGCTTTGTTCTGCTTTTCAGACAATTTGGGGTCTTTTTTGAGCATCACACCGAGGCGAATATCAAATTTGTTGGTGTTCACCGGTACGTGCGCTACCAATAAATGCGTGGTCACGTCGTAGCCGTCCATGGAACCGGTCATGGTGGTGGTCATGTAGGCCGGGCCTTCGTAAGTGGCCACACTGGTGAAGCCCTTGCCTGCTTCGGCCAGAATTTCGTGACCGCCATCCATGTATTGCACAAACACATGGCCGTCTTGCACATTGCGGAAGTTTTCAACCCGGGAGTAATGCACCGGACCGAAGTGCGCCATGTCGGCCATGTTATCGACCAGCTCGCGGCAGTTGCTTTCAATGGGCACAACCGTGATATTCCAGTCGGTCCATTCGCCGCTGAAATAATCGTCAATGCGACGCGGCTCTTGCCCGGGGATCGGCGGGTTCCCTTCGGGATCGTTCCATACGAACAGCAGGCCGTTTTGTTCCATGGTGGGCCACGATTTGATCACTGCCTTGTCGGGAATGCGCTTGGCATAGGGAATATCATCGCACACGCCATCAGCGCCCCAGCTCCAGGCGTGGAACGGGCACACCAGTGAGTTGCCCTTCACGCAACCCAGGCTCATGTCTGCGCCCATGTGCGGGCAAAACGCATCAAGAACATGGATCTGATTGTCTTCACCACGGTAGGCCACCAAACGCGTACCGAAGTAATCCAGCCGTGTGGGCTTGTCGGTGTATTCCGCCGCCAAGCCCAAGCAATGCCAGCCACGCGCATAACGCTCGGGCACCTCGTTGGTCTGGATAACGTACGGTTCGCGCTTTTTGGTCGTCGCTACGGCTGCTTCGCCCATGGGGGAATCCTCATTCGGGTTAATCGTTTCAGGGGCCGGCCTCTGCCGACTTGCCATTGCTAGCGATTATGGTGAGGGGTGGCACGGGTGGCTATCGTCCTTTTGGATGATATTTATCAGGCTTTGATGCAGGTCAAATAATACTGGCAGCCAACCGCGCCATGCCGCCGTTACGAGAGCATGCGCCGCCACCGACGAACAAACCTGCCCTTTTTGCCAAAACGGCGGATATGGATCGGCGTCAGTGGATGAATGCCCGTTCTGACCAAAAGCCACTCACACAACCCGCAGCAGGTGCGACGCAGCGGTCGCCTGAGGGGCGCTCTGCACGCTGCTTTTGCATACGCGCCATCACAGAAGACTTCCTGAATATCGCTGTATTAGAATGCCCTTCCCGTATCGCCTGAAGGGTATCTGACAATGCTTGAATGGATCACTAGCCCCGAAGCCTGGGCCGCACTGCTGACACTGACGGCGCTTGAAATCGTGCTCGGCATCGACAACATTATTTTTATCTCCATTCTTGTCGATCGACTCCCCAAAGAGCAGCAAAAAACAGGCCGTTTACTGGGCTTGGGCTTTGCCATGCTCACCCGCATTGCCCTGCTGTTCTCATTGGCCTGGCTGGCCAAACTCACCGCTCCTCTGTTTACGGTCATGGGCGAAGTGATTTCCGGGCGTGACGTGGTGCTTATTCTGGGCGGGTTGTTTTTGCTGGCCAAAGCCACCATGGAAATTCATGCCAATGTAGAAGGCCACCCTGAAGCCGAGATGCAAGCCAAAGCAAAAGCCGTCTTCTGGATGGTTATTGTGCAGATTGGCGTACTGGATATCGTGTTTTCGCTGGATTCCGTGATTACGGCCATTGGCATGGCGCGCGACATCGAAGTCATGGTGATTGCCGTCATGATTGCCGTATTCGTGATGATGATCTTTTCAAATGCCATCAGCGACTTTATTAATCAACACCCCTCCCTGAAAATACTGGCACTGAGTTTTTTAATCATGATTGGTGTCGCACTGATTGGCGAAGGATTCGACATGCACATACCCAAAGGGTATATCTATTTCTCGATGGCTTTCTCGTTTGGTGTGGAGATGTTAAACCTGCGGCGCAAACGCAATCTTGCAACCAGTTAAGCGTTCAGCGACGCACGCCTTGCAATGACAGATCACGCAACGACAGGCTGACACGATTCAAGCCCGATAGCTCCCAGCCGATGCTGATGGTTGCAAGGCGAAAATCTTCAGGCTGATACAAGAAACCGGCCTCCCCTTGGCCGGTCGCGGCCTTCAATGCTTCGAGCAGCCAGGGCTTCAGATCAACCGTGTGACGCACCCAATCACCCGCTTTCAAAGGCCTATTCACAAACGCGCTGCTGGGCAGGCGAAACAACATACGCGACGTGCCCAACACCTGCCCGGCGTCAGACTCCACCGCATCACGCGGGCACTGCCATTGGCCCGGCGCATCAATCGTGGTTGGCACCGAGCAAGCCGGCTCGTCATCGACACCCCGTAAGCATTTTTGGCAACCGTACTGACTGGCTGGCCAACGATCGTCATACACTGGCAGCATCACCCACAAAAAATCGTGGGTAAAACGGTTTTTAACATTCAAGGCCACCACAAACCGGGCCGCGTGAATGCTGTGATCGTAACCCGTTTGGCGTTGGGCATCATCGACATCGAGCCGCGCCTCGAAAGACAGTGTCAATGATTGATAATCAGCAATGGCACGGGCACGCACTGGCTGCGATACCAACCAATGAGGCCACATCTCGCCTTTTACCAAATACGGCGTATCGCGCGGTGTGCGCCCTGAAAACTCAACCAATCCATCGCTACGCAATTGAAGATCAAACGCGCGACCATCGCCAATGACCACGGCTTTCTGCTCTCGGTCACCGCTCATGACGTGCCGACAAACAAGGCCTTCATCGCAGGCCGTCGCCGCCTGACTCAAAATGCTGGCCCCACTGCCCCATTGCGCCAACATCCAGACAGGGGCATCGACTGCGGTGGCGGGCTTTAGAATGCCTTCGATGCGCGCATGCTTCACATGACCCGTGATATCGGGCATGACAGCGGCCACTGTCACGCCGTTTCGAAACGATGGATCATGAATTAATGTATCGGCATCGGCAAAAGAACAAACGACGAGTAACGCTATTAGCCAAAATTTCATCAGGCAGGGGTCTTATAAATCACTTCTTCAACTGTCAGGCACTGCACCGAATCGAGATCCATAAACAGAGCAATATCGGCACTGGTAATGGCAGCACTTTTTTCATTCAAATAAAAATGTTTTTTGAAATCGGCCCGATCATGGAAGTGCATTTCCGTAATCACATCAATATCAGGCGATTCTGTCATCAAGGGCATGCGCACAAAATTTTGAACATAACCAATCATGGCCGGATGATGTTTGCGCGCTAACGGCGCATGCACCTCGCGGTAATGCTTTTCAAAGTCGGCCTTGCTCACACCGGCCTTGCGTGAGGCCCGCACAATCATCTTGAAACCCTGGGCAGGCTTTCCCGGCTGAGTGGTTTGCGGCGCTTGCCAATGCACCACCTCATCCACCATGTACCCGTGCGTACCGGACAACCATTCAAGACCGTGTTTTGCCAAGGTATCGAATAACGGGGTATCGGCATAAGCGGCCAACTGCTCACTGGACTCAAACCAGTTCAGGGTCAGGCCTTGATACGCCATGGGAGTTGGTGCGGGATGGCCGGGTGGTACAGCCTGCTTGACGGCATACATCAATGACAAACCACAAGGAGCCACACGGTTACCCAAAATGGCCGGCGCACGCCAATTCGAAAAGTTGCGTTTGTATGCGGCCATTGACTTGCCGGGCTGCAGGTCAAATCCAATAATGGCTTTTATCATGGAGCCTATCCTTGCTCTACGTGATGCCTTGCAAACACTCTACTCCAGCCAATCCGATAATAGAATCGTTATGTCATCCTAACGATGCGACACTTTGCAGAATCAACCGAATCAGCATGCTCTGTCGGCTCACCCCGGTTTTTGCGAACAATGCCCGCAAATGGGTGCGGATCGTATTGCGGCTGACATGCAAGGTATCGGCCGACTCATCCAGTGTCAGGCCTTTCGCCAGCAAAATCGCCAATGTCGCTTCGGTAGGCGTAAAGCCGAACAACTTGGTAATGGCCTGCACCGGCGCTTCGGTCACGTCATCCGGGTCACTGATAAAAATGGCCACGGAAGGCACGGCCTTGCCTTCCGACCACTGATGCCCGGGCACGGGACGAATCACCAGACCCAAATCAAGCTGGCCTTGATTGCGCGGCACACGCAGCGCCTCGACCAGGCTGGTTTTACCTTGCCGCTGGTTTTCCAATACGGCAGCCACCATGGACTGCAATACTTCCGTTTGGGCGTCGGTTTGTAAACGCAGGCGGCCATTGTGCAGGCTTAATCCCTGCCCTTTATCCAGTAAATGATCGGCACGGGCATTGCTATTAATGACGCGCCCGGTTTCATCCAGCAATATGCTGCCGACCGCCAACTGCCCCATGGCACCGGCATACAGCGCACGCTCGGATTCAATGCGGTTCATGCGGGCATGAATGCGAATGGAGCGTTCGAGGTGCGGCAAAATCGCCGCGCACAGCCGCCGGTCGGTCTCGGTAAATTGCGTTTGCTTGCGGGTGCGGGACACGCGAAAACGCGCCTCCAGCTCGCCGGGCACGCGCATGTCCGCACCCAGAATATCCCACAGGTCACTGGGTGCCATGCACAAACGGTAAAAATCACTTTCAAGCAACTGTTCAGTGCCGACAAACTCATGCAGGCCGAGCACCTTGCCCAAAGGAAGATCCACAAAAGGGTCCAGCGCGTACAAGCGTTCGTTATACGAGGCAATCACATCCAGCACACCGCCATCATTGAGCACCACCCCTTGCGAATCTTCACTGGGGGGGCGCAATACCAGGGTGGTCACCGCCGCATTCATGACTTCTTTGAAGCGCGCTAAAAACGACTGCCAAGGCACCGGCTCCAGTGGACCTTCATAGATCAGGCCGAGTAATTCACTGAATGAGGAGTCTGCTTTCATGGCACACCTTGGAATGGGTGCCTCATTGTAGCGGATCAGGCAATGGCGGCAAAAAGCGTGCGACGGCTAGAGGTTGACCGCCGGAATACGCCCGCCCTTATGCGCTTGGTGACGCGCAAAGCGCAGCAACGCGGCATAACAGACAAACGACAACAACAGCATGCCCGCAATCCATGAGCCGGCGCGCAGGGGGGCCGTGATCAACGACCCGGCCTGATAGACAATGACCGCCGAGCTGTAACCCAGCACCAGACTCCATGCACATGAAAAATACGCCCAGCCGGGGCCGGCTTCTTTATAAATAGCACCCACGGTGGCCACACAAGGAAAGTACAACAAGATAAACAACAAGTACGCAAAGGCAGCCAACTGGCCATCGAACAAACGACTCATCATCACCAGCGTATCGACCGTGACATCTTGCGCGGCAGCGGCCTCTTGCATATTGCTCAGGTCGCCAACGCTAATGCCCAAGGGGTCCAGCAGATTATCGGCAACACCGGCCAGATTCTCTGGCACCGTGGCAAAGCCATCGCGAATCGTGGCCCAAAAATCAAACGGTGGCGATACCAGATCACCGTTTTCGATGCGTGCCATATCGTCGTATAACGCATCCAGGGTACCAACGACCACTTCCTTGGCAAAGATGCCTGTAAAAATACCCACGGTGGCAGGCCAGTTGTCGGCCTTCACGCCCATCGGCTCAAACACCGGCGTCAACACCTTGCCGACCTCGGACAATGCTGACTTACTGGAATTTTGATTACCAAAGCTGCCATCCACGCCCAATGAATTAATAAACGACAGCGCAACCACCACCAGGATAATGGCCTTGCCCGCACGCATCACAAAACCGTGCAGACGCTGCCAGGTGTGAATCAGGATGCTGCGAATGGTGGGCAAGTGATACGGCGGCAATTCCAAAATAAACGGCGACTGCTCGGCCGTGAACACAAAACGGCGCACCATGAAGCCTGTCAACACGGCCAACACAATACCGCTCAAATACAATGCGAAAATAATATTCTGGCCGCCTACCGGGAAAAACGCTGTCGCGAACAAGGTATACACCGTGAGTCGCGCACCACAGGACATATACGGTGCCATCAGCGCGGTTAACACCCGGTCTTGCGATGAAGATAAAGTGCGCGCCGCCAATACCGAAGGCACGTTGCAACCAAAGCCGACAATAAGCGGCACAAACGATTTACCCGGCAAGCCCACCGAACGCAACAATCGGTCAACCAGAAATGCAGCACGCGCCATGTACCCGGAGTCTTCCAAAACCGCTAAAAATAAAAACAGGCAGGCAATAACCGGAATAAACGTGGCAACCAATTGCACGCCACCGCCCAATCCATCAGCCAGCAATGTGGTGAACCATGCCGGCGAGCCAATCGCATCCAGGCATTGACGCGGCAACTCGACAAACACCGCGCCGGCGACAATATCAAACACATCAATGAAAGCACTGCCAATATGAATGGTGAACAGGAACATCAAGTAGTTCACCAACAAAAATATCGGAAATGCCAACCAGCGGTTAAGCAGCACTTTGTCGAGTGCCTCGGTTAAACGATGCCCTGAACGCTCGTCACGGCGAATGGCTTGCTGCGCAATACGATCAACCCATTGATAACGCGCTGCAATCAACCGCTCCGCCGTTGCCTGACTCTGTTCAACCGCCTGCGCGCGAGCCTTTAACTGCGATTGCAGTGCCTTAGGAAATCGCGACAACACATTGCCATCGTGTTCCAGTACACCCAAGGCCATTAACCGTGAACCGGGTATGCCGGCATTCGCCTGCATGCTGGCAATGTCACTCAATGCTGCTTCGATATCATCGTCAAACACGACACGCGACGGATGTGATTCGGGGCCGACGATCAGACCTTCCAATACATCTTTGAGAACACCCATGCCCTCGCCACGGCTCGCCACAATCGGCACCACCGGACAACCCAATGCCTGGGCCAATACCGAGGGATCGATATGCATGCCTTGATCATCGGCCACGTCGATCATGTTCAACGCCACAATCATTGGAATACCGGCATCCAGCAATTGCGTGGTGAGATACAAACCCCGCTCAATACTGGCGGCATCAATAATATTGATCAGAATATCGGCTTGGCCGGAGAGAATGTAATCTTGTGCAATCTGGTAATCGACGGCATCGTCGTCACGCGATACATGCAGGGAGTAAATGCCCGGCAGATCCACCACTTGAATTTTACGATCGGCATGGCTGAAGTGGCCTTGCTTGCGCTCAACCGTCACACCCGGCCAATTGCCGACTTTTTGACGCGCACCGGTCAACGCGTTGAATAACGTGGTCTTCCCGCAATTCGGATTACCAACCAGAGCGGCCGTGCGATAACTGTTCATAGTTTCTCAACCAACAACACAGCCGCTTCATCGGCTCGTAATGACAAGCGGAAATCGCGAAACATGATTTCAATCGGATCGCCCAGAGGGGCTCGCTGGCGTACCAGAAACTCGGTGCCCGGCACCAAACCCAAGCTCATTAATTGGCGGTTATAGGTGATCGAGCCGCCCTCATAAGCCACGACACGCGCCCGGTCGCCCGGTTGTAATTGATTGAATGGGATTGGCATTTCAATACCGCTTTCGATATACGGGTATTTTAATGAGAAGCGTTCTCATTTGCAAGCTATTCATCGCCTTGTACCGGCAACCGGGTGAATGCGGCAATGGCCTCCGCTGCCTGCCGGGCCTGATGATGCCCTTCAAACCCGTCACCAATGGCGTAACGCGCCCCCTCTCTCAAGCTCACTTTCAACGAGTAATACTGCGTCACATCGTTGCCTTTTTGCATACGGCTGCCACGAACAATCACGATACCTTGCACCTCGGACAACGCGAGCTGTCGCGCGAACACCGGCACACCCAGCACGCTGTAACGGATCCATAACCGGCTATGGTCCATTTGTACCTGCAGACGATTTGCCCATTGCCATAGGCCCAGCACCAACAAGCCCGAACCCAGCACGCCGGTCACCCCGGTTATCACCGCATCACCCATGCCCGATAACGACTGTCCGACGAACACGGCAACGCCGGTAAAGACTCCACCGACGACAACCAACAACAGCCCGGATGCCCAATGCCGGCCTGCCCGGTAATCCATGCTGATACCACCGGGGATCTGTCGCAGATTCATCAGACCTTCGAGTGCGGCCATCAACTCTTCATTCGATTCCTGCGTGTGTCGAGCAGCCTCGCGACTTGCTTTGCCGGTCGCAAAAACGGGCAACTCCCACGTTCGTTCAAAGTCGATACCGGGAATATCGGCATTGGCCTGTAATTGCCAGTGGTGATAATTCGACGATGCTTCTTCCGAGACCGGTAAGTGATCGGGCACATCAAAACAGAACCACAACGCGCTCATGCCATCGCTTGCACGCTGTGCATGAAACCAACGCGTTTCCTGCCAAAGCGGATCATGGTGCGTGCTGCTATTTTTACCGCTGCCACTGGTGTAAGTGTGCACGCAAGTCAACTTCAGCGAGAACGCCAGTGCCTCATCAAATGGCACGCGCGCAGCAATCATACCGCCCACCTGGCCACCGATACTGCCCGGCCAAGGATCCATCTGCAGAACGGTTGCACCAAAGCGTCGCGCACTCAAGGTTTGTCGAATGGCCGCAACAATCAGGCCTGCACCGACGAGATCAAACAAGACAATCACCAAAATAGCCCAGTTGCCCTTCCCAACTTCGTCAACAATGACAAAATTGGCCGGCGCTGATAAAGCGCACCAAATAATGGCAAATCCCCACAATGCCCATGTTGCACCGGTTTGCGATGCAACGATGGCCGGCGAGGCCCACTCCTTTTTAGACAGCCATGGCGTCGCGTTATCGGCACCGTTCGACGTGTTCTTTGTTTGACGCCAGCCGAATATCATGAGACCGAAACCAACCATGCCAAACACCACCACAAACACACCATAAAACAGCAGCAATGCCCAACGCGGCTCGCGATCAACAATTGCCTCGGCAGGATGCGACGGATTCACATACACCGTAATGGCCTGCCCATGCTGCCTTGCCGATTGCAGGCGCGCGGCCATGCTCTGTTGCCAGTCACCCATATTGTCACTGCCAGAGCTCAAACCAATTCGGTCGGCATGATAAGTGACGCCTTGATAGTCATAGCGATAGCTGGCCGTCACTTTATAGGTTGTACTATCGTCGCCTTGATGGGCTTCAAGGTCAGCTTCCAGAACCTGCGCAGGCACCGGCAGCCATGCTTTCATGTCGTGCGATGCTTGCAATATCGGCAACAAGGCCCAAAACAACATCCCGACACTGACACCGGCAAATGGCATCCCGAACAGCAACAATACCCACGGCCGCTTCCCTACTGCTGACATAGCACTCCCTCTTGAGTCGGCCCATAAAAAAACCCGGTTAGCCCGGGTTTTTTTATATCACAATCAGCACCAACGGCTTAGCCGATTTTGACTTTACCATTCACCACGTCCAACGCCAGATCTTCGATCATGTCTTCCTGACCACCGACCGTGCGCCGACGACCCAGCTCGACCAGAATGTCGCGTGACGACAAGCCGTATTTGGCCGCCGCACGTTTGGCAAATAACAGGAACGATGAATACACACCGGCATAACCCAACGTCAATGCATCGCGATCAATGCGTGTCGGCTGCTCCATAATCGGCAACACCACATCCTCGGCGGCATCCATGATTTTGTAGAGATCCACACCGTGCTCGACTTCCATGCGATTCAATACAGCCACCAACACTTCCAGTGGCGTATTGCCGGCGCCGGCGCCCATGCCCGCCACCGAACCGTCAATACGGTTAGCACCCGCTTCAATGGCTGCCAATGAGTTGGCAATACCCATGGCCATATTGTGATGGCCGTGGAAGCCCAATTCGGTTTCGGGTTTTAACTCACGGCGCGCCAAGGCAATGCGTGAGCTGACATCGTCAGGCAGCATGTAGCCGGCAGAATCCGTGATGTAGACACAATTGGCCCCATACGATTCCATCAGCTTCAACTGCTCGACCAACTCTTCAGGGCCAATCATATGCGCCATCATCAAAAAGCCAACGGTGTCGAGCTTCATGTCACTCGACATGCCAATATGCTGTTCAGACACATCGGCTTCGGTGCAATGCGTGGCCACACGAATGGTGGTTACGCCACAGCCTGCCGCCATTTTCAGATGATCTACCGTGCCGATGCCGGGCAACAGCAGCGCTGAAATTTTGGCTTTTTTAACCACGCCGACAACGGCCGTCATGTACTCTTCATCGCTGGCAGCCGGAAACCCGTAGTTCACCGACGCGCCGCCCAAGCCATCACCGTGCGTGACTTCAATCAACGGCATCCCGGCATCGTCCAATGCCTTGGCCACGTTTTTCATTTGCTCTACGCTAATCTGGTGACGATTGGTGTGCATGCCATCGCGCAAACACATGTCATGCAATGTTACTTTTTTGCCTTTCAAGTTCATGGTCTACTCCTCAGGCCGTCACAGGCGACAGTGTCAGACTGCCATTGATGATTTCTTCAGCAAACATTTCGGCTGTGCGCAACGCGGCGGCCGTCATGATGTCGAGATTGCCCGCATATTTGGGCAAGAAGTCTCCCAAGCCCTCAACCTCCATATAAATCGATACGCGATTACCGTCAAAGACAGGGCCGTTTTTCAATTGATAACCGGGCACATATTTCTGCACTTCTTTGATCATGTCATGCACCGATGCCGTAATGGCTTTTTCATCGGGCGTACCTTCAACGAGGCAATGAATGGTGTCACGCATAATCAGTGGCGGTTCAGCCGGATTGATAATGATGATGGCCTTACCCTGCTTGGCACCACCGACTTTTTCAATGGCGCCTGCCGTGGTACGGGTAAATTCATCGATATTTTTACGCGTCCCCGGACCGGCTGATTTAGACGACACGGTGGCTACAATTTCACCGTATGAAACCGGTTGTACACGGCTCACGGCATACACCAATGGAATCGTCGCCTGACCACCGCAGGTCACCATATTCACGTTCATTTCTTTTTTGCCAGTGTGCTCTTTCAAATTCACCGGCGGCACGCAGTACGGTCCAATCGCGGCCGGCGTGAGATCGATCATCAACACGCCTTTTGAATTGACTTTTTGCGAGTTCTCGGCATGCACGTATGCGCTGGTTGCATCGAATGCGATTTGCACACCATCGCGCTCGATGTAAGGCATCAAGCCATCCACGCCATCGGCGGTAATGTTGAGCCCCATTTCTTTAGCCCGTGCCAAACCGGGAGAGTCAGGCACCACGCCCACCATCCACACCGGCTCAATGAACTCACTGCGCATGGCTTTCATCAGCAAATCGGTACCGATGTTGCCCGGGCCAATAATAGCGGCTTTGATTTTCTTGCTCATGGCTTTATCTCTAACCTCAAACGTTATACAAAATTAACTTCAGCCGTACCGACACCTTCGAGTTCAAGACTCAGTCGATCACCGGCAACGACCGGCTCCAGCGGCACCAAAGAGCCTGACAAAATAATATCGCCAGCCTTAAACGGAATATCGTACTCACCCAGGGTGTTTGCCAACCACGCAACGGCTGTCAGTGGGTTGCCCTGCACGGCAGAGCCCAACCCTTCGCTTAAGGGCTTGCCATTTTTGGTTACTCGAATCTTCAAATTCGGCAAATCATAATCGGCGGGATTGGCGCGTGCATTGCCCAGCACGAACACACCGCAGGAGGCATTATCCGATACCGTATCCTGAATGCGGATTTTCCAGTTATCGATGCGCGAATCAACAATTTCAAAACACGGGATAATGCATTCGGTCGCCGCCAGCACATCCGCTTCGGTCACGTTTGGGCCAACCAGATCCTTTTTCAATACAAAAGCAATTTCTGCCTCGGCACGAGGCTGAATCAAATTACCGGCAATCGGCACATCGGCACCATTCGGGTATTCCATCCGATCGGTTAAAAAACCGAAGTCGGGTTGAAACACGCCCAACATGTCTTGCACCGGCTTACTGGTCACGCCAATCTTCTTACCGACGATGCGCTCACCGGCTTCCACACGGCGACTCACCATACGCAAGGAAATGTAATAGGCATCATCAATGGTGATGTCGGGCTCGCGCTCGGTCAGTGGTGGCAAGGTCTGCTGCGACATCAATGCATCAAACAGCTCGTCGCCCAGGCGATTGATTCGTTCTTTTTCCATGAATACCCCTAAAAAGACGTAACGCTGAATTAACCATGATCCAGAAAATCGAGCGTGGTGCGATTGAACATATCGCAGTGCTCCAATTGCACCCAGTGACCACACTGCGACACCAACAGCACGCGAACGTGTTGAATTTTTTTGGCCAACTTCATGATACCGCTTTCGGGCATCATGTTTTCATTAATCCCCCAGAACACCAGCGTGGGGCATTGCAATTCATGCAGGCGATCTTCCATGTTTGGCACCACCATGGTTTTGATCACTTGCTGGTTTTGCAGTTGCATGGTTTCCCAGCGCTCTTGCACCAGCGCATCATCGACACAAGCGGGGTTCACAACGAATGCTTTCTGGAAGAAGGCTTTCATGCGTGCCGGCGTAATGGGCTCTGCGGACATGAACACTTCTTTCATCATCGCCATGCCGGGCATGGTGAAATAATCGGGCTGATTCTCGATGCCGCCCGGTGCCATCAGCACCAGTTTGCCCATCATTTGCGGGTAATCCAGCGCGAATTTGATAGCAATTGCCCCGCCCAATGAATTGCCAATCAACGTGCAGGTTTTGACTTCCAGTGCATCCAATGTTTGCTTGATGCATTCCACAAAGAAATCGAGATGGTATTGCACATCATCGGGCTTATCGGAATAGCCATAACCAATATGATCGGGCACGATCACACGATAGCCAGCCTCGGCCAGATACGGGTAGTTTTGCTTGAAATTGCTGTAGCCGCTGGCGCCGCTGCCGCTACCGTGCAGAAACACCACCGCCGGGCCCTCGCCTTGCTCGAGATAATGCATGCGGTAGCTGTTGGGAAGGTCCACATACTGCCCTTCCGGAAACGGCTTGGCTGAGCTCATCGGGGGTGCTCCATCATTCATTAAGACAGGGGCGCTATTTTAGAGGCTAGCGCCCTGACGGGAAAGGGAAAAGCCGTGAATCGGGAGTGAAATACTGCAGAATCAGGATAATTCTGCCAACGCCAACGCCTGCCGGGCGATATCGGCATCTTGCTCAGGCGAGCCGCCGCCGACACCAATGGCCCCAACCACCTGCCCGTCGACCCGCACCGGTATGCCACCGGCCAACAAGGTCACACCCGGTACGGCAGAAAAGCTGTGCAACAAGGCCGTTTGATCGACCAAGGCTTGACCCAACGCACCCGATTCCAGCCCCAACAGGGCGGTTTTCGCTTTACGCTGACTCAATTCGGTAGCCACCCAAGGGGATTGGTCATCCGCCAAAAAGGCCTTCAACTGACCAGCGGCATCCACCACCGCCACGGCAACCGCGACACCCTGTTCGCGCGCCATGTCGATGGCTGCCAAGGCCAGTACACGCGCCTTATCGGCACTCAATAAACGCTGCGGATTCAATGCCGTCATGGTCATTCCACCACCGCCGGATTGGCCTGCGCGGGCGAACCCAACATCGGCGCATGCGAGGCCGGCTGCCGCCCATCAATATCCGTCATGCCGTAGGCTTGCGCCAATTCGGCACCCACCAAAATTTGGCCGGATTTTTCCATCAGCGCTTTGTCCTGGAACAGCGCGGCAATAACGCGCCCGGTCAATTCCGGTGACTCGGTGGCTTGCATCAGAGCCGCGTATTTTTCAGGCTCGGCGTCAAACACCTGCATGGTACGCTCGGTGCGCAACAGGCCCATCCAAATCGACACACACGCTACACCATAAGGGCGCAAATCAACGGCCATGTCATTGGCCATTTTATCGACAGCGGCCTTGCCCGCTCCGTACGCCGGCCCATGCATGTAACAACGCCCACCGAACGAGGACGTATGCACAATCAAGCCACTGCCCTGGCGTACCATTATGGGAGCCGCGTAATAACTCGCCACGTAATGCGAGCGCATGCCGACATTCAAAATATCCAGCAGCGCCAAGGGTTTCTCCCAAAAACCGCCACTGGCCGTTAATCCTTCCGGAATACACGCCGCATTATTGACCAGAATATCCAACCGACCTTGCTCGCGATCAATGCGCGAAAACAGTGCTTTGACTTGCGCGTCGTCGGCATGATCGACCACCACGGGAATACCCTTGCCACCGCGCCGGTTAATCTCTTCAGCCGTGGCAAACACCGTACCCGGCAAAGGCGCATCACCTTCTTGCGCGCTGCGACCTGTGACATAGATCGTGGCACCGGTTTCGGCCAGTGCTAGCGCGATGCCTTTGCCTGCGCCGCGGCTGGCGCCGGTGATCAACATTATCATTGGCACCGATGTTTGATGTTCAATCATGCTTAAAGCCCCAAAGCAAGTAACTAATGCATCACTTAGTGCTCACAACGAGATGAAAAATAGATTAAGCACCTTTGAGTAAGCGAACCGAAAGCATGCTTAATCTAGTTTCAACAAGACTGCTCGTGCGCGCGACCACCTTCAGGAAGGCTGCGGGCCTGCAGCAGGTAAATAATCTAACAACAATGGGGTTGCATTTAAGTATTGATTAAGTAATGCATGATCATTTTTATATTTTATATCGCGACTTATATCCCAAATATCTTCCCTAGGCATATCTGTGCGAGTAATATTGAAAAGTTTTAGATAATAAAAATACATGTCTTTACTAATACGCTCTTGATCATTGGCGATAGCCAATCCATTCCGATCATCGGTGATTTTATAACCCGGGAAATACGCCATTCGATTATAAAATCCAATCTTCATTTTCTGAGGTATTCTCATTAACATTTCAAACGTACTGATCAGATCAGATTCCATATCAAATTCAGTCACAGGAATGAAATCCATGGTCGAAAACTCAAAAATATCAACTATCTCGTGAGATGACTCTATGATTCTTTCAACCTTTGTGGGTCTATTGAAAACTTCTTTCAACAATCGCTCGGAGCCTGACTGAACCCCCATAGTCACCGAGCGGCAACCAGCATCATATAATTCTTGCAACAGCTCCTTTGTATGAACGCTAGGATAGGTATAACACCAAAATGGAAGACCTATAAGCTCTTTATACTTAGGCAAAAATTCTTCTAACCATCGTGGATTTAACGTAAAAACATCATCAAAAAACATAACCCCCGTAATATGCGGGTGATTTTTTTTCATACTTAAGAGCTCGCTCAAAACGACATCCGGAGACCTCCTTCGCAAAGAGTCTTTTTTTCCAAACATCCCTTGATAAGTGCTTTCGATACAGAACGAACATGAGAAGGGACACCCTCTCTGGGTCATAGTGTAATACAGTCTTTTATCAAGATGCGTCCATGGAGAAGCTGGCTCCACCAATTTATCATCTGCAATAAATGAAAAATATTTCTCATCCCAAACTGGCGCAACTATTCCATCCAGGTTACACATAGGGCGTTTAGCATTTTTGTGAATAATTCCATCCAAGCCCTTAACCCATGCACCTGCAATATCATCTAATGCCACCCCCTGATCAAGTCGCTCAGCAAGCTCAACGATAAAACTCTCCCCCTCTCCAATGCACACGACATCCGCAGGCTCAATAGCCCGCTCCGGTTCAATAGTAGGGCCCACCCCCCCCATTAATAAGGGCCCCTTAAACCATTGTTTAATAAAACCAGCAACTTCCAAGCCAAGACTCATCCCTGTTGTCAGCGTGCTAATTCCAATCGCATCGGGAGAAAAGTCTTCTAATACCTCCTTCAATAATTGCTTTTCTTTTTCAGACATTGGCTTGTAATGCGACCAATCAACCTCACGAACGCCCCATTTAGGGTTCATTAGAAATGCTTTAGCCTCAACATCCCCCAAAAGATAATCATTTTTTTTATTAATAAACTCTAAAATTTCATATTTAAAATAAATTATTTTTACTTCGTGGCCTCGAGCCAGTAGCTCACCTGCCAACTGAGCGACCGGTAAATTCATTCCAGCAAATATCTTTACAAACGCTATTTTCGCCACATTTAACTCCCATCTAAAACCGATCTATAATCTTCAACGAAGCAGCTTATTGATTATCTAATAAACTGGCACCCTTAAACTAAGTGGATCACAAACCTCCGCCCATGCATTTAGGCGAGTCGACGGCCTGTTGACTACGAAGACTCCACTCTTCGCTCGTATAACAATGCATGCTCAAAGCATGCACTCCCGACGATAGCTCCTCAGCCAATAATGCATACGCCATTTTATGACGCTGCACTCTTGGCAACCCAAGAAAACACTCATCCACAATGACCAACTTAAAGTGTGTTTCAGAGCCCTTAGGCACATTATGCCCATGCGACTCATTAATGACTTCAAGATGGCTTGGCAATAGCGCCTCTGCTATCTTTTGCCGAATCCTGTCCTCTACACTCATCACTAGAAATCCAAAGCGCCCATCATTATTTCATTGTGCAACAAAAAAGCCGGCCATGGGCCGGCTTTTTCACAACACTGCATTACTAAATAAATAACTCCTTGCTTTTTGCGCGGTCTTTGACCAGCTTCGGAGCGGCAAATCGCTTGCCATACAACTTGGCCAACT
>DATCSK010000024.1:0-23379 GCA_036568505.1 Pseudomonadales bacterium
GGGATCATGTCGAAAGTGGCGGCGGGGATGCCTGAATCAGCTATTTCTTGTGCAGCTGCAATGATGCGATCAAAGTGAGTGGGGCGGTTAAAGAACTCGGTTAACAGCCGCTCACTGCCGGATTGCACGCCCATGGCAATAGCATGGCAGCCGGCATCAACTAATAAACGCAATATTTCAGGGTTGTGTGTACTGGGGTAGGTGTAGCAGAAGAAAGGCAGGTCAATTTCTTTTTTGTACTTTGGCAGAAATTCTTTTAACCAACGGGGATTGACGGTAAAGACATCATCCATAAAAGTTACTGTGGTAAAGCCTAGTTCGTATTTAGCAATTTTTAACTCATTTATAACCTTGTCGGGAGACATGCGCCGCAACGATCCTTTCTTTCCAAACTCATCTTGATACCAGCTTTCCACACAAAATGAACAGGAGAAGGGGCAGCCTCGTTGCGTCATGACTTGATAGGACTTGTCATCACTATAAGAATCAGGCGTAAAATTCCTCTCAAACTTTAGTCCGGAGATCAGCGTGTAATACTCGGGTTGCCATGTTGGTAAGGCAATGGTTTCAAGGTTGGATACTGGGCGCTTTGGGTTTTTTGTATGGATTGATCCGGAAGTTTAAACCACGTGCCATCAATGTCGGCAAGCGATTGTTTTGCGTCCAATCGGGCACCGATTTCGCGAATAACATCCTCTCCTTCCCCCACGCAAACAAGATCAGCATGAGCGATGGATCGTTCGGCTTCCAGGGTGGGGCCTGTCCCTCCCCACAAAATAGGCACATCGAAATATTGACGTAGGTGTTCGGTGACTTCGCCAGCCAGAGTCATTGCCTCGCTCAAGCACGAGATGCCAATGGCATCGGGTTCGAATTCCTTCAGGCGCGTGACCAAATGCTTGAGTTCGTTGGCTGTGGTTGTTCGCCATTGGCCCATGCGTACAGTTTGCGCTCCTTTGGAGTTTACGATGTATGAAATAAGTGGCACATCGCCTCTTGCATAAGCGGAGTCATCAGCATTTATATCAAGGGCATCCATGCGCTTGAAAAAAATAACAAGCGGCGTATGTCCGGCGGCAAGCAATTCCCCTGCCAGTTGCGCAGGACAAAGTGTCATGCCATAAATCAAGCGAATAATTGCGATGTTAGCCATGGGCTTAGACTTAATGAGAGACTTTAGAATTCAGTCTAACATCGATCACGAGGAGCTTAACCTTTCGTCGAGAGGGGTTTTATTGATCTCTGCGTCGGGCCAGCAGTAGAACGCACAGAATCACAACGGGCCACGAGCCCCAGACATCAAACAAAGTTTGTCCGGTAGTGGGTCGAACGGTGCCGGTCAGCACGCCACTTTGGAATGATGGCAATTGCGCTGTGATCGTGCCGTGATGATCGATCAGTGCGGTGATGCCGTTGTTGGTGGCACGCACGACCGGGCGTCCTGTTTCGAGCGCACGCAGACGCGCCATTTCCAGATGCTGGTGTGGGCCAATGGACGTGCCAAACCAGGTGTCGTTGCTGATGGTCACAATAATGTTGGCCGGCTGTGCTTGCCGGGCAGTGAAATCCGGATAGGCAATTTCATAGCAAATCAAGGGTGCAATAGCCCAGCCGCCTGCTTGCAAGGGCGGTTGATAACGCGGGCCCGGGCTAAAGGCCGACATCGGCAAATCAAAAAAGCGAATCAAACCGCGCAGTAGCGATTCAAACGGTACGAATTCACCGAAGGGCACTAATTTTTGTTTGTGGTAACTGCCCAATCCATACCCTATGGCGACAATGCTGTTATAGAAATACAGGTTGTGGGCATCGCGATGGCGGGAGGGAATGCCGGTAATCAGTGTGCTGCCGGTGGCGCGTGCACGGGCTTCGCGTACCGCCAGCCATTCATCGGCTTCGTCCAGAAATAACGGCAGTGCCGCTTCGGGCCAGACGATCAGTTCGGTGCCCCAATACGGCTCGGTCAACTGGGCGTAATGCTGCAAGGTGGTGTCGCGATGCTCAGGGTCCCATTTCAGTTGCTGGGGGATATTGCCCTGCACCAGTGCCGTGCTGACAGGCTCGTGCGGCGTGACCCAACGAACATGCGATAACGCCAAGCCGGCGACCACGATGGATAGCACCAGCAAAACGTTTTGCCATGCTTGCCGGCGATGTTGCAGTGCATCAGTCAGGGCGCCCGCGCATACGCAGGTTAATCCGCTGATGGCGAGTACACCGAGGAATGGCGCCCAACCACCCAAGAGGGTGTCGACGTGCGGCGTTCCCAGATACAACCACGGGAAGCCGGTGAGTAACCAGCTGCGTACCCACTCTATGAATACCCATAACGCCGGAAACAGCAGCAGTGCGTCGCTGCGGTCATGGCGGCGCAGCTGAGCAAAAGCCAGGCCTTGCAGCAGGGTGAGTAATGCGAGTCCGGCGCAGAAGAGTGTTGTCAGGACTATCGCCAGTGGTACCGGGGCGGCACCGTAGGTATGGATGCTCACATAAACCCACGAGGTGCCGACACCGAACATGCCCAAGCCGAACAGCCAGCCGCGCCAGATGACTTGTGCGCGTGACCCGTGTTGCCAGCACCACAGCAGCAATGCGGGGCAGGCAATGCTGAATGGCCAATACGAAAAGGGGGCAAATGCCAAAGGCAATAGCGCACCGGCTGTCAGCGACAGCAGTGACAGCAGCCAGGCAGCGGGCACGAGCCGGTTGCTCATGCCTCGGGTTCGGCGGTGGGTAGCACTTGCATGCGCAGTAAGTGAATACGGCGTTTGTCGGAGCTCAGGATGCGAAACCGGAAGTCGCCGAGCGTGGTTTCTTCATTGCGTCGCGGCAGATGGCCGAGCGTATGAATCACCAGACCGCCGATGGTGTCGAATTCGTCATCGGGCAGGCGGGACTTGAAACAATTGTTGAACAGTTCAATCGGAATGACGGCTTTGATCATGTATTCATCGTCACTTAATTGATGAATGTATTCGTTTTCTTCAACGTCGTATTCATCTTCGATTTCGCCGACGATTTCTTCTAATACGTCTTCGATGGTGACAAGGCCCGAGACATTGCCGTATTCATTGATCACGATGGCCATGTGATTGCGGTTTTCACGAAACTCACGCAGCAACACATTCAGGCGTTTGCTTTCGGGTACAAAGGTCGCCGGGCGCAAGAGCTTTGCCAAGGACATGGACTGCGTGTCGTGATTCAGTATTTGTACAAGCAGATCCTTGGCCAACAAAATGCCAAGCACTTCATCGGGGCCTTCACCGAATACCGGAAAACGGGAGTGCCCGGACTCAATGATTTGTTTGAGGTAGACGCTGGATTGATCCTCAATGTTGACCAGCGTCATCTGATTGCGCGGAATCATCACTTCGCGGACCTGCAGTTCAGAGACGGTCAGCGCTCCCTCCATAATGCCCAGCACGTCACTGTCGATGATTTTGCGGTGACGCGCATCGCGCAGCAGTTGGCGGATTTCCAGGCGCGTGTGTGGGACGCGATGGATGAGCTGCCGGAGACGTTGCAGCAGGCTGGGACGGGTTTCGTGATTCGAATCGGTGGGGCTCATGGGTTACCAGCGAAGTTAAGGGTATTTAGTTCACTCATATGGTGCGGGAAAGTCAAGAGAAAGCAGGATTTCAGTTTCCAGTGACTCCATGCGCGCAGCGTCGTTTGCGTGTTCGTGATCATGCCCCAGCAGATGCAGCAAGCCGTGCACGAGCAAATGCGCCCAGTGGGCTTTAAGCGGTTTATTCTGCGCCACGGCTTCGTTGGTGACCACCGAAGCGCAGATGGCTATGTCACCGAGCAGCGGCAAGGGAACGCCGGCGGGCAAGTCAGCAGGAAACGACAGCACGTTGGTGGGTTTGTCTTTGCCACGGTACTCCCGGTTCAGCGTTTGCATTTCGGTGGCATCCACAATGCGCAGATGCACTTCGGCATCGGGCTTGAGGCTGTCGAGTACGGCATGCGCCCAGAGCCGAAACGCGCGGTCAGAGGGAATGCCGGCTGTTTCGCAGGCGCGTTCAATGACGAGGCGCATGATCAGGCGTCAGCCTGCGTATCGTGATAGGCGTAAGCCTCTACGATGCGTTGCACCAAAGGATGGCGCAATACATCCCGTGATTGAAATTGTGTAAAACTGATGCCGGGCACGTTGTGCAGCACTTTGGCTGCGTGCGCCAAGCCTGAGGGAATGTGTTTTGGCAAATCGACTTGGGTGATGTCGCCGGTAATAACGGCAGTTGATCCAAAGCCAATGCGCGTTAAAAACATTTTCATTTGTTCGCGCGTGGTATTTTGACTTTCATCGAGAATAATAAAGCTGTGATTGAGTGTGCGGCCACGCATGTACGCTAAGGGTGCAATTTCGATGATGTTTTTTTCGATCAGGCGCATGACGCGATCAAAGCCCATGAGTTCATAGAGGGCATCATACAAGGGGCGCAGGTAAGGATCGATTTTTTGTGACAGATCGCCAGGCAAAAAGCCGAGTTTTTCACCGGCTTCAACCGCCGGGCGTACCAGCAATAAACGCTCGACGGTTTCTTCTTCCAGTGCTTGCACCGCACAGGCGACGGCAAGAAATGTTTTGCCGGTACCGGCAGGACCAATACCAAAATTGATGTCGTTGGTCTGGATGGCATGCACGTAATGCTGTTGATTGGCCCCGCTGGGGCGAATCAGGGTCTTGCGCGTACGAATGGCGGCATCGCGGTGGGCGCCCGATGATCCGGTGCCGGCTTGCAGGGCACGATGCACAATGTTGGCGGTTAAGGCAGGCAAGCGTTCGGTCTCATCGTAGAGCGCGCGCACTGCTGTTGCTGCTGCTTGGGTGGTGGTGATGTCGCCGATCAATTCAAAGGCCTGGCCGCGGTTGCGGACATGGATACCAAAGTGTTGTTCGATTTGTCGCAAATGCTCGTCAAAGGGGCCGCACAGACACGCCAGGCGTTGTGGGTCGGCCGGCTCCAGCAGCAGGTGTTCGGTGTGCGAGCTCACGATGCGCGACAGGCCTGTGCCGTGGATGATTCGGTGGGCGTGCCGCGCAACGAATTGGGCAGTGCTTCGGTAATGGTGATGTCCATGAATTGCCCGACAGGCGACGGACCGTCCCAGCGAAAGTTCACCACGCGGTTGTTTTCAGTGCGCCCGGCCCATTGGCCCGGGTCTTTGCGCGAGGTGCCCGTGATCAGCACGGTTTGTACACTGCCCACCATGCGCTCGCTGATGGCAAAGGCATTTTGTGTGATACGGGCCTGCAAAATAGCCAGTCGTTGTTTTTTCACGTCGTCCGGAGTGTCATCCGCCAATTCGGCAGCCGGGGTGCCGGGGCGTGCGCTGTAGATAAAACTGAACGAGGTATCAAAGCCGATGTCTTCAATTAATTTCATGGTCGCCGCGAAGTCGGCGTCGGTTTCGCCGGGAAAGCCGATAATAAAATCCGATGAAATGCTGATGTCGGGCCGCAAGTTGCGCAGGCGACGAATGCGTGATTTGTATTCGAGTGCGGTGTGACCGCGTTTCATGAGTGCCAAGATGCGATCCGAACCGCTTTGCACGGGCAAATGCAAATGACTGACGAGTGCCGGTACGCGTGCGTAGACATCAACCAGAGCGTCGGAAAATTCAATAGGGTGCGATGTTGTAAACCGAATGCGATCAATGCCGGGAATCGCGGCGACAACCGTAATGAGTTCGGCTAAGTCCACGGTATCGCCGCGGTGATTTTTTCCGCGGTAGGCATTCACGTTTTGGCCGAGCAAGTTCACTTCACGCACACCTTTGCGGGCCAAGTGTGCGATCTCGGCAATCACATCATCAAACGGACGACTGACTTCTTCGCCGCGGGTATAGGGCACGACACAGAACGTGCAGTATTTGCTGCAACCTTCCATTACCGAGACAAAGGCACTGGGACCGTCCACGCTGGGCTCTGGCAGGCGATCGAATTTTTCAATTTCGGGAAAGCTGACATCCACGACGCCGCTGCCGTCGGCACGAGCTTGATTGATCATTTCGGGTAGGCGGTGAAGCGTTTGTGGGCCAAACACAACATCCACAAATGGAGCGCGCTCGCGAATGGCGTTGCCTTCCTGGCTGGCGACGCAGCCGCCGACACCGATGATCAGACCGGGCTTGGCCTCTTTCAGCGGGCGCCAGCGCCCCAGCTGGTGGAAGACCTTTTCCTGGGCTTTTTCGCGAATCGAGCAGGTATTGAGCAGCAGCACATCGGCTTCTTCCGGGTTGTCGATCGGTACCAGTTGATGGGTGACGCCCAGTAGGTCGCGCATGCGAGCCGAGTCGTACTCATTCATTTGGCAACCGTGGGTCTCGATAAAGACCTTTTTGGACCCGGAATCACTCATGAAGGGGGTGCTCTTGGAATCATCACAATGGGCGCCAATTATAGCGATAAGGACCGGGCTTGTCCGGCTGTGCTAAGATGCGCGCCCCTGTCGGTAGCGCTCCGGGTGTTTGCGAGGACTTTATGACTAACTCACCGATTTATAAGGTTATTTTCTATAACCAGCATCAGGTGTACGAACTCTATGCCAAGCATGTTTACTCCAGTGACATGTACGGTTTTATCGAGATCGAGGCTTATGTGTTCGGCGAGCGTGCACAAATGATCGTGGATCCGAGCGAAGAAAAGCTCAAAACCGAGTTTGCGGCCGTCAAGCGCAGCTGGATTCCGATGCACGCCATCATCCGTATCGATGAAGTCGAGAAAGAAGGCGCCGTCAAAGTGACCGACAGTAAAGGTCAGCCTTCGAATATCTCGTTATTCCCGTCGCCGTCCATGGCGCGCCCAATGGGTTCGGAAGATTAAGGCTCCGGTCGTGTTGCGGGCGTATCGAAGCGTTGCACTTCAGTGGTAAACGGGATGATATCTTGGGCGGGCATGGCCATATCGTTACGGTGATAAAACGTATTGAAATGATTCACTTTGTAGGCGGGATAGTAGCCAGACGCCAGCCTAGGGTCGGTTAGCAAGCCATGCATGACGGCATGATTTGGGTTGTCGTGATGGTGACTCATAATGATAATCATTTCAGGCTTGGCGTTAAAAATACCGTTGAGCACGGTGGGTAAACTCTGTTTTTGGGGAACGTCTTGATTAAATAACCGGAGTGCGATGTCCCTGATATAGGCATGCAGCGATAGAACGGACGGAGGGTGCTGTTGCATGTCGAGCTGGAGATGAGCGATATCACGATCAGTGAGCCCGGCACCATCAATGAATGTTTTATCGGTCCCTGCATACCAAGGGGTTTGCCCCATCTGGTCGTAAACAATCGTGATGCCTTTCGGGTAGTTTGCTGCAATGAACTTGCCCGTGGTTGCTAGTAATTGGTGACCCAGAATGGGTATGCCAATGGGGTCATAGCGATCGACCAAATAGTCGTTGGGGTTGGCGAGCATGGCTTTGTACTCGGACCAAAAGCTAAATGCATCTTGGTTGGTGGCCCATGTGAAATTGGTTATCAGAGGGTTTGGCGCAACCTGATAAAATCCGCGTATTGTCGGGCCGATGACCAATGTGGGAATGATCACTGCTGCGATGAGCGTTTGTGTGCTGCGTGGCCACGACTTCGCCCACACATCCAGATTTTGAGCGATCCACAAGCAGGCTATCGCCAAGCCTGATAGCAGCGCGCGATTCCCGTCTTTCCAGTCCTCTCCAATGATTGCCCACAGTATGCCTGTCGCCAGCATGAGCGTGATGAGGAGCTTTTGGGGTGTCCAGTATCGTGGTTGTAGCGCGATGAATGCGGAAGGAATAAGCAATAGGCTGAGCGGGGAATTCAGGAAAAAGAGTTGGGTGGCGCTCCATCCTCTCTCCCAGTCACCGCGTAGTTTATGGTAAATGCTGATAGGGAAAAGCTCATGAAAATACACGATTCGGCCTATCTCAACGATCAGGCAGGCTGCCCCTAACAGCAGGATGCCACGTAAATTTTCACGCAGTGGTTTATTGAATAGTAGCCAAATCATGCCTGCGCCAACGAAGAGGAAACCTTCCGGCCTGCCCATGAAGAGTAGGCTGGCAGGCAGAGCCCATCCGCCGCGACAGCGATACAGGCAGGCATACAAAAACCAGATAAGCATCAACAGATGCTGAGGCGTGCCCATGACACGTTGTGACCACGTGTAAAAAGGCGTGCTGATGCATAGCAGTAGAGCAGGCACGATGACCAGGAAACGGTGTTTTAACTCTTTCGAGGCGATAAGCGTGATAAGCCATAAAGAGAGAAGGCTGATGCCAATTTCAAGCAGTTTGAGTGACAGCAGGATGTGTTCCGGGAATGCCTTGAGCATTGCAGCGACGATTGCCTGCCAGACAAGGCTGCTGCCTGTTTCGATGGTGGGTCCATGGCAATTAAATACATAACCGCAGCCATCAAGGATGTTCTGGGCTGTGCGCAGGTATATGAAAGCATCTTCTTCAATCTGGTTGAAGGTGAGTGCCTGGATAATAAGGAAGAGGCCAACGACTAAAAAAAAGTCAGCCTGTATGCCGAGCTGCGTTCGGCTTTGCGCGAAGTTTCCAGAACGCATAAATTGCTGTCTCTTCTTTCGACACCGTTTAAGCGCTATGAAAGCACAAGGCTTATGCCGATAGTAGTTTCCTTGTCGTGGCCAGTTTCACGCAGCAGGTAAAGACCGACATCGCGGTACGAATGTCCTCGACGGATGGAAAGCTGGGGGCCAGCCGGATATTCGTGTCTTGTGGATCGCGGCCATACGGCCAGGTCGCGCCTGCGGGCGTCAATTTAACGCCCGCATCGGCCGCCAGCTTGACCACGTCGGCAGCCAATCCGGGCAAAGTATCAAAACTCACGAAGTAACCCCCTTGCGGCACCGTCCACTCGCCCATGGTTTTGTCACCGAGCTCGGTCTCCAGTGCCGAGAGCACGGCATCAAAGCGTGGCGAGAGCAGGGCGGCATGTTTGTCCATGTGCGCGGCAATGCCGGCCTGATCGTTTAAAAAGTGGACATGCCGGGCCTGATTGACTTTATCCGGCCCAATGGTGGTTTTGCCCAGGTGTTTGCAGAGTACTGCTAAATTGGCTTTGGAGGCTCCCATGAAGGCAAGTCCGGCGCCGGCAAACGTGATTTTTGAGGTGGAGCCGAAAATATACACGCTGTCTTCGGTGCCTTGTTTTCGGCAGGCATCCATTAACGAGGTCAGTGTCGGCGCGCCGTGGTTCAAGGCATGCACGCTGTAGGCGTTATCCCAAAAGATACGGAAGTTCCTGGCTGCAATGTTGCCGAGTCGGGCCATGCGTTCGACCACCGCATCGCTGTAAACAACACCACTGGGGTTCGAGAAGCGTGGTACGCACCAGATGCCCTTGATGCTGGCATCGGTTTTGATCAGCCGCTCGACTTCATCCATATCCGGACCGTCGGCATTCATGGCGACGGGAATCATGTGGATGCCAAGGTCTTCGCAAATCGCAAAGTGACGGTCATAACCCGGTACCGGGCACAGGAACGAGACGGCTTTTTCATCGCGCCACGCCGAGCCTTTGCCGCAAGGGCCGTGCAGCCAGGCAAACAGCACGCTGGTGTACATTAACGTCAGGCTGGAGTTGCCGCCGATCAGGACTTCATCCGGTTGGACTTGCAGCATGGGTGCGAATAAGGCGCGGGCTTCAGGCAAGCCTTCCAATCCGCCGTAATTGCGCAGATCGCTGCCGTCAGCGGCTTTGAAGTTGTCTGCCAGAATGCCGTCCAGTGCATTGGATAGGGCCAGTTGTTGGGCGTTGGGTTTGCCGCGCGTCATATCAAGATTGAGTTTACGCGCCTGCCATTGACTGTATTGTGCAGACAGTTGCTGTTCCAAGGTCATCAGGGCATCACGGGAAGGGCGCTGGGAAGCCACGGCAGTATCCTCGCAGGGTAGAAGTGTGTTTGCGGGGCCGCGATTATAGCGGTTTTGCAGCGGCCGGCGACAGGTTTGTGAGGCGCTTTCTGCTAGAGTGGAGCACTTTATCGAGATCGGTGTGGCATGTTACCTGAATCCCTGCGTGATGAAATTCAAGCGGCCTATCGCGATTGGCTGGCGTCGGCAGGTTTCAAGCCGCGTCGGGTGCAGCGCGAAATGATTGCAGTGATTGCGCGTGCTGCCGGTCGATTGCTGGAAGATCCCGCGGTGCGCTCAGGCTCTCCCATCGCCGTGGTTGAAGCCGGCACCGGCACCGGTAAAACACTCGCCTACAGTTTGGCGGTACTGCCGATTGCGCGCCGGCTGGGTTGTCCGGTGGTGATTGCCACCGCCACCACCACCTTGCAGGATCAGCTGGTTTCTCGCGACCTGCCCAATCTGCAAGCTGCAACCGATTTGAAGTTTTCTGTGGCGTTGGCCAAGGGGCGGCAGCGTTATTTGTGCCCGTTGCGCTTGTCGCGCATCTTGCAAGGGGAGCCGATGCAAGATGAGTTGCTGCCCAACGGTGCCTTGCAACGCATTGCAAGTGAGCCGTTTCGCGAGCTGGATGCCGCTTGGCGTGACGGCCGTTGGGACGGTGACCGTGATCATTGGCCTGCCAATATGGACGACACCCTGTGGCGGCATGTATCGACCGACCATCGGGGGTGTTTGGGCAATGCCTGCCCGGAGATTTCGCGCTGCTGTTTTTACCAGGCCCGTGCGGCCTTGCAGGAAGCCGATTGCATTGTGACCAATCACGATCTGGTGTTGGCCGATCTGTCACTGGGTGGTGGTGTGGTGTTGCCCGAGCCTGAAAAAACCCTGTATGTGTTCGACGAAGGGCACCGGCTGCCGGAAAAGGCCTTGAGTCATTTTGCGGCCAGCTTTCGCGTGCACGCGACCTTGGAGTGGTTGGCCAAATTAGCCGAAGACATGGGGTCATTGGCGCGCGCCGGAGGCGGCTGGTTGGGGCGCGCACCGGCAGCGAGTGCACTGAAAGCGCACGAGGCATTGCCCGCGTTGGTGGATCATCTGCGTGTGTTGGAAGCAGGCCTTAACGATTGGGTGCACGAGCCCGAGCACCGATTGGATGCGGAATCACGATTGCGGATTCCTGCCGAGCTGCCGAGGTGTTTGCGCGATGCCGCCCTGCAATTGCCGGCGCAATGGCTGTTGTTGGGCAAGTTATTGGGCGATGTCGAAACGGGGGTTTTGGCCGCGTTGGAGCAAGAGAACGCAGCGGCCTCGCTCGAGGCCGAACCCTGGTATCCGCGATTGGGCGCGCACCGCGGGCGTGCCGATGAGGCCTTGCGCCTGTGGCAAGCCTATGAGAAGCCGGTCGAGCGTGGCGACATGCCGCCGGTACGCTGGTTGAAGCTGTGGGGTCGCGACGGCAAGCCGGATATCGAATTATGTTACAGCCCGTTACTGGCTTCCGGGTTGCTGTACGAGCAACTGTGGCAGCGCTGCCTGGCTGCGGTGGTGACTTCGGCAACGCTGGCCCCCATGAGTGACTTTGCAACGTTTCGATTGCGCAGTGGATTGCCCGAGGACAGTCTTTGGGCTTGCCTGCCCAGTCCGTTTGATTACGCGGGCAGTGCCTCGCTGACCGTGCCGGCAATGCGCAGCGATCCGGGTAATCCGGCAGCGCACACGCAGGAATTGATTGCCTTGTTACCCGGGCGTCTGGATGCCGATGAAGCCACGCTGGTGTTGTTTTCGTCGCGTCAGCAGATGCTGGCGGTATTCGATGGCTTGCCCGGAGCATGGCGTGCGCGGATTCTCTGCCAGGATGATTTACCACGGGTTGCGTTGCTTGACGAACACCGCAAGCGGGTGGATGCCGGCAGTGGCAGCGTGGTCTTTGGTTTGGCAAGCATGGCCGAAGGCGTCGATTTGCCGGGGGAGTATTGCAGTCATGTGGTGATTGCGAAGCTGCCTTTTCCGGTGCCGGATTCACCGATGGAAGCGGCGCTGGCTGAATGGATTACGTCACAAGGAAAAAATCCATTCCGCGAGATTGTATTGCCCGATACGGCGTTGCGCTTGATACAGGCGTGTGGCCGATTGTTGCGCAGCGAGCAAGACAGCGGTCGCATCACCTTGATGGATCGACGGGTGGTGACCAAATCCTATGGCAAGCAGTTGTTATCCGCGTTGCCGCCGTATCGGTTGGTGGTTGAATCCGTGCAATAAAAAAACCGCCCGAAGGCGGTTTTTTTATGAAGCGGGCGGTTAGTCGCAGTTTGCTTGTACTGCATCCTGTGCGCGCTTGATCTGGTCTTGCACTTCCGACTCATCAAGAATGCGTTCGTTGCCGTATTCGTCGGCGACCGATACTTGGCGGCGATTTTGCAGTTGCAACAAGTTGGCTTTGGCTTTCTCGCAAATTTGAGGGTCTTTTGCGGGCGGGGCCTCTTCGGCAGCGGTTTTGCCATCAGCGGGGTTGGCGGCAGCGTTGGTCGCCGGAGTCGCTGCGCTGCTGGTAAAGTCTTTGGGTTCTGTGCGTTTCTGTTTGATCACATCCACGGATGCGTCGGGGTCGGTCGGTTTGCGCATATCGTAGTGCACAACACCGTTCTCGTCAGTCCATTTGTAGATGGTTTGGGTGGGAGTTTGTCCGCTGGCGGTAGCCGAGAGTGCCAATAGGAAGGCCATGGCAGTCAGGCCAGTCAGGTATTTATGGGTGGGCATCCGGGGTACTCCCTTCGTGGAAACCGTGTATTTTTATGAGAGTCTAGCGGCTAAAAGGTATACCAGCTGCAGGCGGATTACAAACATTCCTGCGTTTGTGATGCAGTCACCGGTTGACTTCTACGGCGCGCGGAAAAACAATGGTACTTCAAACAGGCAAGCTCCGCCGGTAACGACACCCTGTCACCGGCTGGGCGGTACGGTCATAAGCCAGTACCCGCGGGGGACGTTAGCCTGTTCTGTTCGTGAGGAAGCCAGCCGATTCAAGGCTCCGTTTCCGGCCTGATACATACAATCCAGGCATGACGGCAGACTGTCACCCGCGGCGTGATGGTCATGGCGTGTTATGCGCCATCGGGATTGAACATAGGCTAGAACGGTAGAGGACATATCATGACAAACCCCATGCTTTCCGGTGGCGAAATGCTGGCCCGGGCACTGCAGGACGAGGGTGTAGAGTTTATTTTCGGGTATCCGGGCGGTGCAGTACTGCATATTTATGATGCATTGTTCCAGACCTCGGAAATTCCCCATATTCTGGTGCGCCATGAACAGGCCGCAACCCATGCGGCGGATGGCTATGCACGCGCCACCGGCAAGCCGGGTGTTGTGCTGGTGACGTCAGGCCCGGGGGCGACCAATGCCATTACCGGCATTGCCACGGCGTACATGGATTCTATTCCGATGGTGGTGTTGTCCGGTCAGGTGCCGAGCCACCTGATTGGTGAAGACGCCTTTCAGGAAACCGATATGGTGGGCATCTCCCGACCCATCGTAAAGCACAGCTTTATGGTCAAGCGGCCGGAAGATATCCCGGTCATGATCAAGAAGGCATTTCATATTGCAACCACCGGTCGCCCGGGTCCGGTGGTGATCGATTTGCCGAAAGACATGACCAGTCCTGCGCACAAGTTCGAGTACGAATACCCGGACAAGGTCAAGCTGCGGTCGTATGCGCCGGCGCAGAAAGGGCATTCCGGCCAGATTCGCAAAGCCGTCGATGTGTTGTTGTCCGCGCGCAAGCCGGTGATTTATGCCGGCGGCGGTGTGGTGCTGGGTAATGCTTCGGCGCAGCTCACCGAGTTAGCAAAGCTGCTTGATTTTCCGGTGACGAATACCTTGATGGGGCTGGGCGCTTATCCGGGCACGGATCGCCAGTTTCTCGGCATGCTCGGCATGCACGGTCTCTATGAAGCGAATAATGCCATGCATCACGCCGATATCATTCTTGCGGTGGGTGCGCGCTTTGATGATCGCGTGACCAACACGCCGTCCAAGTTCTGTCCGGAAGCCACCATCATTCATATTGATGTGGACCCGGCCAGTATTTCAAAGACCGTATCGGCGCACGTGCCGATTGTCGGCCCGTGCGATGCGGTGCTTGATGAAATGCTCGACATTGTGCGCGAGCGCTTGAAGCAAGAGCCCGGATGCCTGGATCGCAAAGCGCTGGGCGAATGGTGGCAGCGCATCGACGGTTGGCGTGAAGCGCACGGTCTGTGGACGGCCTGCCGCTATGCACCGGAGTCGACCGAATTGATCAAGCCGCAGGCAGTGATCGAGGCGATGTGGCGGGCGACGAAAGGTCAGGCGTTTGTGACGTCCGATGTCGGTCAGCATCAGATGTTTGCCGCGCAATACTACCGATTTGACCAACCGCGTCGCTGGATCAATTCCGGCGGCCTGGGCACGATGGGTTTTGGCTTGCCGGCGGCGATGGGTGTGAAGCTGGCATTCCCGGAGGCGGATGTCGTGTGCGTGACGGGCGAAGGCAGTATCCAGATGAATATTCAGGAGCTCTCCACCTGCACGCAGTACAAGTTGCCGGTCAAGATTTTGAATTTGCACAACGGCTATCTGGGTATGGTCAAACAATGGCAAGACATGCAGTACGGTGGCCGCTATTCGGAGAGCGTGTACGAAGATTCACTGCCGGATTTCGTGAAGCTGGCCGAAGCATACGGCCATGTGGGGATTCGCGTGGATCGCAAGGAAGATCTTGAGCCTGCCCTGAACGATGCTTTCGGCAAATACCGCGACAAGTTGGTGTTTCTCGATGTGCACGTTGATCCGCATGAACATGTGTACCCCATGCACGTGGCGCCGAATGGCGCGATGCGTGATATGTGGCTCAGCAAAACGGAGCGAACCTGATCATGAGACATATTATTTCCTTGTTGATGGAAAACGAGCCGGGTGCTTTGTCGCGCGTTGTCGGGCTGTTTTCGCAACGCGGTTACAACATTGAAACCTTGAATGTGGCAGCGACAGAAGATGCGACATTGTCGCGACTGACGCTGACGACCATTGGCGATGACAGCAAGGTCGAGCAGATCACCAAGCAGTTGAACAAACTCATTGATGTGGTGAAGTTGGTGGATCTGACTGACGGCGCGCACATCGAGCGTGAGCTGATGTTGATCAAGGTTAAAGCGATCGGTGCGCAGCGTGCCGAAATCAAACGCACGACGGATATTTTTCGTGGCCAGATTGTCGATGTCGGCACGTCGGTGTATACGATTCAATTGGCCGGCACAGCCGATAAGCTCGATTCGTTCGTGAAGGCGATGGGCGATGCCACGGTGTTGGAGGTGGTGCGTACCGGTGTGTGCGGCTTGGCCCGTGGCGATAAAGTGTTGAGCTTGTAGCCGTACTGAAGAAAAAAAGCCCGCAGCGATGCGGGCTTTTTTATGGGTGCGGTTTTTTGGCCTGAATAAGGCGCCACGCATCATGCAGTGCCAATGCGCCCAGCAGACCGATCGCCGGTAGCGTTGGTCCACTCAAGCGCCAACCGTAGACCCAGGGGAATACAATGCACAGCGAGCCAAAATTCATGGCCACCCATAAGCCGAGCAGTAATCGTTCGGCACGCCACGGCGTGTTGCGCCACAGGGCGGCTACAAAACCGGCGAAGGCGAGTGTGGTTGGAATGAAAATGGTCCAGACGATTTGGGCTTTCCAGATCACAATGCCAAACAGGTAGGCTAATTTGTAACCGATGCGGTACAGCAGTGCGCCGGGTTCGGCCATGATGTAATCCATCGCAATGCGGCCTTGCTCGTGTGCGGGGGGTATTTCCGGAAAATCAAACGGATGGAATGCCTCGCCAACCGGCGGGTGATTGCCGATCCATAAGTTAAAGCTGCCCGAAGCCGGCAGCCAGATCCAGTCGCCGGTGACGGTTGCGTTGCGCCAACCAGTGAACAGTAATGGCAATGAGCCCATGAGCAACAGGAACACGCCTCGCGATAAGCGCCAATGCGTGCCGGAGCGATTCGGGTAGCTCACCCAAATGGCAGCGATCAATACAAACGGCACGAAATTGGCCCGTGTTGCAATCGCCAGTGCGAGCAGTATGCCAGCGGCGAATAGCAGTGCGGTTTGTTGTGTGTATCGCCAGCGCATCAGTGTGGCGAGCAGGCCGGCGGCGAGTATCACGCTGAATGTGGTGTCGAGCAGCATGGCGGGGTATTTCAATAATTCGCCGCTGGCCAGCATCAGCAGTGTGGCTGCGATGGCGGTGGGGCGACCGAAGGCGCGTTGACTGATGGTGTAAAACAGCAGCACAAACGCGACCATGAACAGCTGTTGCAACCAGATCAGCATCATCACGTCTTCGCCAGCCAATTGATGCATGCCGGCCATCCAGTAACGGTAGGCGACATTCATAAAGAACGGTTTGCCTTCGGTGTAGGCGGCATTCAGCCAGTCGCCTTTTAAAATGTCGCTGGCCTGTGTTTCATATCGTAGCCAATCGTTACCGGCGGTGAAGATTTGCGCGTCGGCTGCAAGGCCTTTATCGAGTTGGCGTGCGAGGGCAGCAATCGCCAGCACGCTAAATAAGGCGATTACGGTGAGGCGGCCCCAATGCATGTCGCGCCATTGATGCCATGGCACGAAACGGCAAGCGTAAAAGACCAGCAGCAATAACCAGCCCATCAGTGCGGCGTGATGCAGTGCTCGCCAGGGTGCGTTGTTTGCTGTGAATCCGTGCGCCGGAGAATACGCTGTCGCGGGGATCGCCATGAATGTGCTGCCGTCGCGACTCCAGCGTAATTGCAGGCTGGGGCCGCCATCGCCGGTGCGCCGGTATTCGGCAGCAATGGCCATGGTTTGGCCGCCATCCGTATTGACGGTGTCGATGCCATCGGCGGCTTGTAATACCGAAGAGCCGGCTCGTACCGTGGCATCGCCATGAGCCGTTATCAATTGAAGATGCGTGATGTCGGTGGGAATCGTCAGCGTGCCCGACCAGATGGCGCTGAAACGGAAATGCTTGCGACGGTGATCGTCTTCCGGTTTGTCGCGCCAATTAAATCGATGCCAGTCATTCACAAAATACAGTGGAAAGCCCGGTGCCGACAAACTGAATCCGTGCGCACTGAAATCAAGTGCCGGGTCAATGCGGGTTGCGGTATCGGCGAGCTCTCGATAACGCCAACTGGTTTCGTGCGGTGCGGTGAATGAATCGTTTGCGTAGTAGCTGGCGAGTAATCCGTGGGGGTGGTATGCGCTGATAGCCAGGGTTTTCAGGATGGCGACTGCGATGAATCCGCTAATGAGTAAAGTGTGGTTGCGTGAGGATAGGCGTTGCGTGGGGAATACAAAAAGCAATGCCGCGGTCATCACCAAACTGGCGATACTGACGGGAGTGATCGAGGCTTGCAATACACCATCGGCGTCGATGTAGCCGCCTAACCAAAAGGCGGCCATGGCGAGCCATAACAGCGATAACGAAGAAGATTTCATGCAGGCATCTTACCAAAACAGTAGCAATTGAACCGCTATTTAAAACGACAACGGCAGCCCTGGGCTGCCGTTGCGTGAACATCGTGTGGTGGTTTAAACGATTTTCTTCATCGCCTTCATGTAGCCGCGCAGTTTCTTGCCGATGGCTTCTACCGGGTGATTGCGAATGACCGCATTGGCAGCGATTAGGCGTTGGTTGTCAACGCCATTGCTTTGGATGCCCAGGCCTTTGCCGATGACATCGGTGTTGACCTTGCTCATGAAGTCTTTCAGTAACGGCACGCAGGCATGCGAGAACAAGTAGCAGCCGTATTCGGCCGTATCGGAAATCACCACGTTCATCTCATAGAGCTTTTTGCGAGCGATGGTGTTCGCAATCAACGGTGTTTCGTGCAGTGACTCGTAATACGCCGACTCATCAATGATGCCGCTGGCGACCATCGTCTCAAAAGCCAGTTCAACACCGGCTTTCACCATGGCGACCATCAGGATGCCGTTGTCGAAATATTCTTGCTCGCTGATGGCCATGTTGCCGTTGACGGCTTTCTCGAAGGGTTGCTCAGCGGTCTCGCTGCGCCATTTCAGCAGGTTGGCATCGTCGTTGGCCCAGTCGATCATCATGGTGTGCGAGAATTCGCCGCTCATGATGTCGTCCTGATGCTTTTCATACAGTGGCCGCATGATGGTTTTCAGCTCTTCGGCCAGATCAAAGGCTTTCAGTTTGGCCGGATTGGACAGGCGATCCATCATGTTGGTGATGCCGCCGTGCTTCAGTGCTTCGGTGATGGTTTCCCAGCCGAACTGCACCAGCTTGGAGGCATAGCCGGCATCGATGCCGTTCTCGACCATTTTGTTGAAACACAGGATGGAGCCGGTCTGCAGCATGCCGCAGAGAATGGTTTGTTCGCCCATCAAGTCCGATTTCACTTCAGCAATGAACGAGCTTTCGAGTACGCCGGCACGATGCCCGCCGGTGGCCGCCGCATAGGCTTTGGCAATCGCCATGCCATCACCGTTGGGATCGTTCTCGCGGTGGACGGCAATCAGTGTGGGCACGCCAAAGCCGCGCACGTACTCGGCGCGCACTTCCGAGCCCGGGCATTTCGGAGCCACCATGACCACGGTCAGGTCGGGGCGAATCTGCATGCCTTCTTCAACAATGTTGAAGCCGTGCGAGTAGGCGAGTGCCGCGCCTTTTTTCATCAGTGGCATCACGGCGGTGATGACCGAGGTGTGTTGTTTGTCGGGTGTCAGGTTCAGTACCAGATCGGCCTTGGGGATCAGGTCTTCATAGGTGCCGACCGGGAATTGATTGTCCGAGGCATTTTTCCAGGACTGGCGTTTTTGCTCGATGGCTTCTTTACGCAGGGCGTAGCTGATGTCGAGCCCGGAATCACGCATGTTCAGGCCTTGATTCAAACCCTGTGCGCCGCAGCCGACGATGACAATTTTCTTGCCTTTCAGGTAGTTACACTCATCAGTGAACTCGCTGGCATCCATGAATCGGCATTTGCCCAGTTCTTCGAGCTGCAAGCGCAAAGGGAGGGTGTTGAAGTAATTCTGGCCCATGGTGGTTCTCCGCAAGATTGATCAGGAGCTGCACCTTAACGAAAGCCAATTGTTGCGTAAAATGATATATTTGAAATATATCATTGCGATTTATGCATTATGGATGACAAGTCATTGCACGCTTTTTTGGCTTTGGCGCAAATGCTGCACTTCGGGCGGGCTGCCGAGCACTGTCATATGAGTGCCTCGGCGCTAAGTCGGCTAATTCAGCGTCTGGAGGCCGACGCCGGCGCGGTGCTCTTTCTGAGAGACAATCGGGCGGTGAAACTCACGCCGGAAGGTTTGCGGTTTCTCGACTACGCGCGCGATGCCTTGCAGCGCTGGGACGCCTGTCGGCAATCGTTGCGAGGAGACGATGCGGTATTGCAGGGCGATGTGCGGCTGTTTTGTTCGGTCACCGCGAGCTACCACTTTTTATCGCGGATATTGCCGGCCTTCCGGCAGCGTTATCCGGGCATTGAGATTCATTTGCACACGGGCGATCAGGCCGAATCATTGCAGCGTGTGATGGCAGGCACTGAGGACATGGCCATTGCAGCGCAGGTCGAGCCGTGGCCGGAACGGCTGGCGTTTTTACCGATGGCGCAAACCAAGCTGGTGTTTATACAGCCGGTGGTCGAGGGCGGGGGGAGTCTTCCCGCGCGCACGCAGGAAGACTGGTCAAGCATTCCTTTGATCGTGGCAGAACGCGGTATTTCCCGTCAGCGTTTTGATGAGTGGTCTGTGCATGCGGGCATACAGCCTAATGTGTATGCGCAGGTGGCGGGGCATGAGGCCATTGTGGGCATGGTGAGTCTGGGGTATGGCGTAGGCGTGGTGCCCGAGCTGGTGCTTGCCAGCAGCCCATTGAAAGATCGCGTGATGGTGTGCGTGGATGCGCCCTTGTTGGAGCCGGTGTCGATCGGCTTATGCTGTTTGCGGCGTAATCGGGCCGATTTGCGGGTCAAAGCATTCTGGGATGTCGCGCAAGCGGCTTTTACGCGCTCGTCGTAAGCGCAAGCGCAAGGTATCATGAGCCGGACATTCATTCAGTGGAGTACGTGTGTTGGACGATAAACAGGAAGAGCCCTTGGTGGATGCCGATGATTCAAACGGACTGTTGCCCGTTGGCGAGTACGTTGAAGAGGTGGCCGAAGGTGATCGCAAGGTGCGTCGTCGCGGCATTTACTTGCTGCCCAATCTGTTTACTACCGGCACGCTTTTTTCAGGTTTTTACGCGATTATCGCCGCGATGCACGGTGATTTTGAAAAAGCGGCCGTGGCTATTTTTGCCGCCATGTTTTTTGATGGCATGGATGGCCGGGTGGCGCGCATGACCGGCACGCAAAGTGAATTTGGCGTGCAGTACGACAGCCTGTCCGACATGGTGGCGTTTGGTGTGGCACCGGCACTTGTTGTTTTCAGCTGGACATTATCGGGGCTGGGCAAGGTGGGTTGGGCTTTGTCGTTTGTGTATGCCGCCGGTGCCGCATTGCGGCTGGCTCGGTTCAATACGCAAGTGGCAACGGCAGACAAAAACTATTTCACCGGCTTGGCGAGTCCGGCCGCAGCAGCGGTGCTGGCATCGGTTGTGTGGGTGGGTGCTGATGCGGCGTGGATTGGTGAAAGCCAGCCTTACGGTTTGATCGCCGTGGTGGCGGTGTTGACGGGATTGTCGGGTATTTTGATGATCACCAATATTCCGTACCACAGCTTTAAAGGCATTGATTTCAAAGGGCGAGTGCCGTTTGTGGTCTTCCCTGTGATCGTTTTGGCGTTGGCGATTGCCATGATTGATGCGCCGAAAGTCGTCATGCTGGTTGCGCTGGGGTATGCCTTTTCAGGGCCCATCATGGCGTTATTGCGGCGCAAGCCAAGCGCGTGATGCACAGGAGCAGCCATGGCCTTCAAGTCGGATATTCCCTCCAGCGAGATTACCCCTGAGTCGGTTTATCTGCGGCGGCGGGAATTCATGGTGGGTGCTGCTTTAGCCGGTGCCATGGCAGTCAGCCCGCAGGCGTCAGCCTCGAGTGATTTACGCGCACTGCAATACCGCAAGGCTTCGGCGGCTTCTCCGGCAGGTTATTTTACGGATGAAACGCTCACGCCGTTTGATGATGTCGCCCGCTACAACAACTTCTATGAGTTTGGCCTGGATAAGCGAGACCCCGCCAAATATGCCGATCGTTTGAAAACGCGCCCTTGGTCGGTAACGATTGAGGGTGAAGTGGCGCGGCCCGGCACCTACGACCTCGATGACCTTTTGAAGCAACAGGTATTGGAGGAGCGCATTTATCGTCTGCGTTGCGTCGAAGCGTGGTCCATGGTGGTGCCTTGGGTTGGTTTTTCATTGTCGTCACTGTTGGCGCAGTTCGGGCCAACGTCGCGAGCCAAATACGTCGCCTTTGAAACGCTCTACGCGCCGGAGCAGATGCCGGGGCAAAAGCCGAGTTTTTTCTCCACCATTGATTGGCCCTATGTTGAGGGCCTGCGTATGGATGAGGCGATGCATCCGTTAACGATCATGGCGGTAGGGTTGTATGGGCGTGTCTTGCCCAACCAAAACGGTGCGCCGCTGCGCTTGGTTGTGCCCTGGAAATACGGGTTAAAGAGCATTAAATCCATCGTAAAGATCCGCCTGCAGGAAGCGCAGCCGCCGACGACTTGGAATATCAGTGCGCCGGAGGAATACGGTTTTTATGCCAATGTGAATCCTTATGTCGACCACCCGCGTTGGAGTCAGAAGTACGAGCGTCGACTGCCGACCGGGTTGTTAGGCATTAATCGGATCCCGACGCAGCCTTTTAATGGGTATTCCGAACAGGTTGCCGGCTTGTATCAAGGCATGGACTTGAGCCGGCTTTATTAATGAATCCAAAGTGGCATAGCCGGACAGGCCGTTGGTTGTTATGGCCGTTGGGGCTGTTGCCGTTGGCATGGCTGGTCTGGCAGGCTCGCTTCGTGGGTTTGGGTCCCGATCCTGCGGAGTATTTGTCCGGGTTTTCAGGGGAATGGGCGCTCTGGTTTTTATTGGCGGTGTTAACGGTGACGCCGCTGCAACGACACGCCGGATGGTCATGGCTGGTGCCGTACCGGCAGCCATTGGGGTTGCTGGCGTGGACTTATGCCGGGTTGCACGTGCTGGTGTATTGCGCGCTGTGGTTGGGGTGGGATTGGTCTGCACTAGGTGCGGACTTAAAAAAGCGCACTTATATTGTGGCCGGCATGTTTGCCTATGCAATGATGTGGCCGCTGGCTCTGACATCCAGTCGCAGGGCCCGGCAACGATTAGGCGCACGCTGGAAGAAACTGCATCGGCTGGTGTATGCCATCGTGCTGGCGGCGCTGCTGCACGTGTTTTGGCAGAGCAAGGGCGGGGTGGGTGATGCGGCGCTGTATGCGCTGATCGTCATCGTCTTGTTGGCGTTGCGCTGGCGTTTTCGCGCACCTTCGATTATTGAGACAAAGTGACATGAATAGGCAGGTTGATAAATGAAGCGGGCATTTGAAGATTGGTGGGATTGTGACGGTGAGTGGGTTGAGCCGCCGAATATCCGGCGTAACGGTGAAAGCGGTGTCAAGCGTGTCATCGATGCCGAGCTGGGCATGCTCTACATCAAGCGGCAAGTGAATCATCTGTATCGCAGTTTCCGCCATCCTTTTGGTCGGCCGACGATATTGCGTGAACAAAAAGCGTTGCAGGCATTTGCCGGTTACGGCGTTGATGTGCCTGTGCTGGTGTTCTGTGAAATGCGAAAGCGCGGCGATCAATGGCAAAGCGTGTTGGTGACGCGTGACTTGGCCGGCTATGAAGAAATGCCGCATTGGTATGCGCACGGCGGTCGCGAGCGTTTGGGTGCGGACGTGCACAGGCGCATGCTGGAAAAGCTGGGGCGTACCTTGGCGCAGATTCACTTGCACCGATGGCAGCATACCTGCCTCTACCCCAAACACGTGTTTTTGTCGTCGCATCTTGCGGAAGACGGGCTGCCGCATATTGCCTTGATTGACCTTGAAAAATGCCGCAAGCAACCGACGCGGGGCTGGGCGGCGCAGCGAGACCTGAAAAAACTGCAGCGTCATGCGCACATGCTGAGTGCCGATGAGTGGCAGGCAGTGTTGCAAGGTCATCGGGCCGGCATGTCGGGGCAGTAGTGCCTGCGCGGCGTCGTCGGCAGGTGCAGCAGCGCTTATGGAGGGCAGTGTTTTTGCCGGTCAACTGCGCCGTGATGCTACAAAAAACACCCCGTCAGAAGCCCTGAAAATTCTTTGCAAAATCAGTTGCGGAGCAGTTTCAGTTGCGTATAATACGCCTCCCTACCGGCCCGGTGCCGGAGTTCTTTAAAAATTTGGACAGACAATATGTGCGGGCACTTGCCTGGATATCTGAGATACAGATATTTGGAAGCAAGCGTCTTGTTTTTGAACAGTACGTCGAGCTTCTGAGCCTT
>DATCSK010000025.1:0-57334 GCA_036568505.1 Pseudomonadales bacterium
AATGCCGTTGAGTGAAAGGTACGCGTGTGCTGGTGGTGATGGTTCCAGGCACTGATGATGCCTTTGGGTAGCATCATCAGCAGCCAATACGCCACGAACACTCCAATATTGCTGACACTAAAATACACCGCGAAGTCCACCACCGTCAGGCAACAGAACATCACGGCAGGCACACGGTCTGCAGGGTGTCGGAACACAGTCATGGGGACTACAGGTCTTTTATCGGGCAATCCCCCCGGCTCCCAGCCGGGGGTTAGCGGCTTCTATCAGACAGGTTCACTCCGGAACCTAGAGGCTTAAATTGCGTTCACTGGCCTTGATGAATTCCTTTTTCAGGTCTTCATAGGTATCGACCGCCGGGAACTGCGGGAACTCTTTTTTCACATTGTCCGGCGCGCTGAACAGGATGCCGGCATCGGCTTCGCTCAGCATGGTGGTGTCGTTGTACGAATCACCGGTAGCGATAATGCGGTAGTTCAGGCCGTGAAAGGCCTTCACGCTCATGCGTTTCGGGTCTTTCTGGCGCAGGATGTAATCGGTCACTTTGCCGTGCTCGTTCACTTCCAGCTTGTGGCACAGCAATGCCGGGTAGCCCAGCTGGCGCATCAAGGGCATGGCGAATTCGTAGTAGGTATCCGACAGGATCACCACCTGAAAACGCTCGCGCAGCCAATCGAGGAACTCCCGCGCTCCGGGCAAGGGGCTCAAGGTGTTAATCACCGCTTCGATATCGGGCAAGCCGTAGCCGTGCTCGTCGAGAATGCGCAGGCGCTGGCGCATCAGCACGTCGTAATCGGGAATGTCGCGGGTGGTGGCTCGCAGCTCAGGGATGCCGGCTTTATCGGCAAAGTTAACCCAGATTTCCGGTATCAGGACCCCTTCGAGGTCGAGGCAGGCGAGTTCCACAGCAGGCTCCAGTCAGGTATCAGGAAGGCCGCCAATCTAACGGTTTAACGAGGCTGGTGCAATGCGGTTTCGCCGCCTGCAACGTTTTGGCATAATGCGCGCCCTTGATAAACAGCCGGGTTGCACCACAGCCCGTGCCCCGCACGAATACCGGAGTTGACCCAACCATGGCAACGCTTGATTTTGACGCCGTAAACGCCGAATTGGCCCCGCAAGAACCGAAAGAGATTCTTCGCTACGCCCTGCAACACTTTGAAAACATTGCTATTTCTTTTAGCGGCGCCGAAGACGTGGTGCTGGTCGATATGGCCGTCAAACTGAACAAGCACGTGAAAGTGTTCAGCCTCGATACCGGCCGCCTGCATATCGAGACCTACCGTTACCTGGAACAAGTGCGCAAGCATTACGGCATTGAGCTGGAAGTAATGAGCCCGGATGCTGCCGCGTTAGAGGCCTTCACCCGCGAAAAAGGCCTGTTCAGCTTCTACGAAGACGGCCACAAGGAATGCTGCGGCGTGCGCAAGATCGCCCCGCTGCGCCGCAAGCTGTTAACGCTGGATGCCTGGGTCACCGGCCAGCGCAAAGACCAAAGCCCCGGCACCCGTCAGGACATTCCAGTCATCCAGAACGACACCGCCTTTGCCCGCCCCGGCGACACGCTGGTGAAGTTCAACCCCTTAGCCAGCTGGACATCCGCGCAGGTGTGGCAATACATCCGCATGTTCGATGTGCCGTTCAACCCGCTGCACGAGCGCGGCTTTATCAGCATCGGCTGCGAGCCCTGCACCCGCCCGGTACTGCCCAACCAGCACGAACGCGAAGGCCGCTGGTGGTGGGAAGAAGCCACGCAAAAAGAATGCGGGCTGCATAACATCAATATTGCGAAGGGTTGATTACGCCTTGAACTAAAAAAGGAGCCGATTGGCTCCTTTATTTAGTTTGCTCGAATGGATTGTGACTTTTGCTGCAATAAATCTTTAAATCCCCCATATTTTTTCGGCGATTTCGGCAAGCCGCTTCTGTCTTGCATCAATCTGCTCAAACCCCCAACATTCGCACTCGGCCAGCTCCCGTGCTAGCGCAATCTTTGATTGCCGATAAAGCGCTACTTTGTCAGTAAAAGGTTGATTCGAAGCCGTTATATTCAGCTTGCCACCCAATAAAGTGAGATTGCCCCAACGATTAACATAGAGATCGTGCTGATCGACTGTCTCACCAAGTTCTTCACGCCAGGCAGACGACAATGTTTGCGGCATAATATGCTCAATATGAACATTAAAGGTATTTTGCAGAGTTTTCTCTTCGGGTGATAGATAATTCTCTATACCCCTAAAAATGTAATTAACAATATACTGCCTACCCATAGATTGATTGCAAAAAGCCAGCACAAATTCTTCGCTACTTGGCGAAGCTGCTTTCAGTATATTGCAAGCCTCCATCACCCCACTAGAACCCTGACCTGCTAGTATCTTGGCCGCTTGATGATAAAACCGTTCCAATTCCTTAGAGTCCTTACTGCAAATCGTGCTATAACGAAAAGTAAGGATCTCGCAAAGACGCGCAAAATCACACAAAGCCTGACCAGCCAACGTCGCTGAAGCAGCCAGCAATGCGGAATAACACATGCTGGCACGCAGTGTGCTGAGATTTTGATAGACCTCTCGCACAGCTTTATCTTCAACGAGTTCTGGCTTGATGAACTGACCGTAGATGCACGACATTTGCTTCAGGTCTTTAATTAGCAGCTTCACGCCGCGTATACCTACCTCTTTTTTAAATAAAGTAAACACATCGTCTTTCTGTACTTGAGCATATTTGGTCAACAGGTAATGTCGCAAAAAACGAGTAATGTCGCCACCTTCCAGATTATCAATAATACTATCCCAGTCTTCGGCCAGCGCCTCTACCGATTCATGTGTTTTTGCAGCAGCGGCCAGCAAGTGATTTTTCAGCAGATCACCGGCAGACAGTGCTAAGCCACGGTCATTCAGTGTTTCAAAAATAATGAAGGCATTGGCAATATCTGGCACATCAATCACTACAAACTCGAGACCAGTCATGATCTTGCGTTCGATTTGCTCCAAAGCCTGTAAAGGGTTATCGCTTGCAGCCAAAAACTGCGTCAAATAACCCATCAAACGCTCAGTGTTTTCGATCATGCGTTTATTGCGATTCAATTCATGACTATTGAGCTGACGCACAGTTGCCCATTCTCGCCGTGAAGCATCATTTGGCGCACACAGAATAAAATCAGTAAACACTCGAAAATTGGCATTACCCGGACGAAATTTGAACCGAAGGTCTGGTTCGGCATAGGTGTTTTGCAGAAACTGCTGAACCCGCCCGACCAAATCAGGCTTGAGCTTCTGATATTGATCTCGAATCAACGCTAGCAACAGAGTGATTGTTGTTAAACGCTGCTGCCCATCGATCACTTCTGGGCGAGCTTGATCCGGTGAACACAACACCACCGAACCCATAAAATGATTGCTGCCCAATGTTTCTACAATGTCATGCCAAAGCTCATCTACCTGCTCAGCCTCCCAAGCATAGGGACGCTGATACGCTGGGATAGTGAGTTGACGATTTGGCACACCTAGCAGTTTATTCAAATTGGTTTTATCAACATTAATAATCATGGCGCATCCTGGATAAAAAATCGCCGGAAGTTAGCATACGAAATATCGTCTGAAATAATGGCATGGGTGCTATTCGCATATAATGTGCTTCATATACCCTTTTACTGATCATCAACACACCGGCAACTCCATCCCCTCAAACAAGGCATCCAGCTCCGCCCTACTTTGGGTGGCATACGCCTTTTCAACCAACTCGCGCGATAAATGCGGTGCAAACATTTCCACAAAGTCGTACATAAAACCGCGCATGAAGGTGCCACGGCGGAAGCCAATTTTGGTAATGCTCGGTTCAAACAGGTGGCTGGCATCAAGGGCAACGAGATCGCCATCTTTGGCCGGGTCAAAGGCCATGCGCGCGACAATGCCAATGCCTAGACCTAAGCGCACATAGGTTTTGATGACGTCGGCATCGGCGGCGGTAAACACTACCTGTGGCGATAAGCCTTTGCTAAAGAATGCCTCATCAAGTTTGGAGCGACCGGTAAAGCCGAACACGTAGGTCACAATCGGGTATTTGGCGACGTCTTCCAGCGTTAATGGCGAGGCGCCAGTCAAAGGATGGCCTTTGGGCACCACGATGCAACGATTCCAGCGGTAGCACGGCATCATGACCAAGTCGCTGAACAGCTCGAGCGCTTCGGTGGCAATGGCAAAATCGACAGTACCGTCAGCGGCCATTTCGGAAATCTGCATCGGCGTGCCTTGGTGCATGTGCAATGAGACTTCCGGGTACTTTTCAATAAAACCCTGAATCACCGGCGGCAAGGCATAGCGCGCTTGGGTGTGGGTGGTGGCAATCGACAGACTGCCCTTTTTCTCGTTACTGAATTCTTGTGCGACCTGCTTGATGCTCTCGACCTTGCGCAATATCTCCGCCGTGGTTTTGAGGATGGCCTCGCCGGCCGGGGTGACCCGCGTCAGGTGCTTGCCGCTGCGGGCGAAAATTTCGACGCCTAATTCGTCTTCTAACAGGCGAATCTGTTTGCTGATGCCGGGTTGCGAGGTAAACAGGCTTTGCGCGGTGGCCGATACATTCAGGTCGTGGCGGGCGACTTCGTAGATATAACGCAGCTGTTGCAGCTTCATTGCAGGTCTCCCTGGCGCTCATCCTGAGCTTTATGGAATAAAAATATAACCAACTATTCTTTTTCAGCATAGCCATAAACGGGTACAGTGGCGACCGTTTTATACAAAATATTCTAATAAGGCCACCTTAAGTCTATGGAAATGCTCCCTTTTTACATCCTGGCCGGTGCCGGGGTGGGCTTTATGGTTGGCCTTACCGGGGTGGGCGGCGGCTCGCTGATGACGCCTTTACTGCTGATGTTCGGCATTCCGCCTCATGTGGCGATCGGTACCGACCTGCTCTATGCCTCGGCCACCAAGGTCAATGCGGTCTACAGCCACCATCGCCACAAGACCATTCGCTGGAAAATTGCACTCACCTTACTGGCCGGCAGCCTGCCGGCATCATTGGCCACCACGCTGGCCCTGCGGCTGCTATTCCCGGATGCCGATAGCTACAAACACATCCTGACCAACACGCTGGGCATCATGCTGATCCTGACCAGCGTGGTGCTGCTGTTAAAGCGCCTGCTGATCAATGACCCCGACTCATTAACCCCCGGCGCGGCCGGCGGCTTTTTACACCGACATAAACGCGGCATGACCTTCTTCACCGGCATTCTGCTCGGTGTGTTTGTCACCCTGTCGTCGGTGGGCGCTGGCGCGTTCGGTACTGCGGCATTGATGATCCTCTACCACCGCCTGCCGATTCTGAACATTATTGGCTCGGAGCTCGCGCACGCCGTACCGTTAACCCTGGTGGCGGGTTTGGGTCACTTTTTAGTGCTGGGCAATGTCGATTTGTGGCTGCTGGGTGCGCTGTTGATTGGCTCGATGCCGGCCACGCATTTGGGCGCAAAGCTCAGCACCAAAATATCCGACAAGGTGCTGTACCCGATTTTAACCACCGTGCTGCTGTTGCTGGGCATTAAATACAGCTTGCCGCTGTTCCAGCAGTTGCTCGGCTAAGCTTCCCGCTTGGCGAGATCAATCCACTGCCGATGCATTTGGTAGTAGTGCCTGGGCGAGTGTTTTGCGGTTAGCAAGACCTGATGAAATTGCGCTTTGGCCTCATCCATGCGTTCGAGCTTTTTCAAAAACAACCCGTAGTGACAACGCGCTTCGGGGCCGGGGTAATACTCGGCCAGCACGGCATATTCTGCGAGTGCTTTATCGGTATTGCCTTGCCCTTCCAATGCGCGGGCGTACAGCAGGTGGCCATCAACCGATTTGAAGTCAGGATTTTTTGCGATCAGGTGCTCAAGCGTATTGCCTGCGGCGGCAAAATCCGCTTTTTCGTACTCTGCCTGCGCCAAGGCCAACAACAGTTTGGGATCGTCTTCAAAAATACCTTTGCGCGCGGCTTGCAACACCTTAATGGCTTCATCCACTCGGCCGCGCGCCATACACTGCTCGGCATGGGTGACGGTGTTATCAATGTTATTGGAGATCTCGAGCTTTTCAGCCGTACGGCGAACGCCGCGATTAGGATCGATCGTATCCAACACGCTGCCGCCTGCACGCTTCACGGTGCGCGAGCGTTGCAGATCGGGCAATACCTCAACAAAAAAGTACACCGCGCAACCCACGCCGGGGAACAGCAAAATAAAATACAGCCACTTGGTATCACGGCCGGTTTTCACCGCGTGCACGGCAAAGCCGATTTGAATCAATCCCATCAAAAGAAACAATGGCATGAATAGCGCACCCCGCTGCATTGACAGGGTGCACTATAGCAAAACTCGCGCTTATTCCGGCTTGAAGGGTTCGACGCCCAGCTGCTCGAGCAAATGCGGTGCATACGGCGCATACGTTTTGGCTTGGCGATCCAACACGTACAACGGGTCATTGAAGGCTTCGGGGTCGTAACCGGCGCGCTTCAAGTCGACCTTGCGCAACTTGAAGGTCACGGTAATGTCGGCCTGTTCACTGACGCGCACAAACAGCGGCACGGCATAGTGCGCCAGCTTTTCGGTGCACAGTGCGTACAAAGCACCCGGATCAAAGCGCGCACCTTCTTTCAGTTGAATCGAGGCCATGCCGGCACGGCCTTCGTGTGCGGGTACTTTCACACCGTACACATTCACCAGTTCGGCAGGCTCATAGGCTGACAACACTTCAGCCACTTCAGTGGTCGAGACGTTTTCGCTCTTCCAGCGAAAGGTATCGCCAATGCGATCAACAAAGTAATAGTAGTCATCGGCATCGCGGGTGAACAAATCGCCGCTGCGGTACCAGGCATCGCCTTCGGCGAATACGTTGCGCATGATTTTCTTTTCGGTCGCGACCGGGTCGGTATAACCTTCGAAGCGGCCGGCACCGATGCCCGGTAAGTTCAACACCATACCAATCAACTCGCCCACTTCACCCGGCTCACACTCAACCAGATGGCCTTTGTCATCGCGCACGTAATCTTCGCGCTCGACATCAAAGCGCACCAAACGCGCATTGGTGCGATCGCGGAACGGCAAACGCCCGCAAGCACCCTTCACGTTATCGACATTGATCATGTTGCAGTTGGATTCGGTTGCACCCCAGCCTTCGTAAATCTCGACCTTACCGAAACGCTCTTCAAAACGCGTCCACACATCGCGGGTCATGCCGGCACCGGTCATGCGTTTTAGGGTGTGATTTTTTTCATCGGCCTCAACCGGACGATTGACCAAATAGCGCATCACCTCGCCAATGTATTGCAGCGTGGTCACGCCGTGCTTGCGCACATCGGGCCAAAACTGCGAGGCCGAAAATTTACGTTTGAGCACCATCGCCGCACCGGCGGATACCGCATTCGATACCAATGACATACCCGCCGCACCATGAAACAGCGGCAGAAAACAATAAAACACATCGCGTTCGGTAATGCCGAGCATGGCTTTCCAGCCGTCGCCCACACCCAGCCAACGCATATGACTGATGATGGCGGCTTTCGGCAAGCCGGTGGTGCCCGAGGTATACACGTACCACAACGGGTGCTCGCCAATCACACCGTCACGCAGGTTGGCTGGCGGGTTGGCATCACTGGCATCGCTCAAATAGGCATTCAATGATTCTGTACCACGCGGCAAATCCGTTGCTGGCGCGCCGTCATCCACCACCAGCGTATGCATGTTTGCTACGGCAATGCCGGCATCGTGATACAGGCCTGCGCACTCGGCACCCAGAAACAATACCTTGGCACCGGCCACGTCCAACATATGCTCTAACGCGCGGTCTTTGGCTTGGGTGTTGATCAATGCGGCAATAGCGCCAATTTTGGCCAAGCCCAGCCAGGCGTAGAAAAACTCCGGGCGGTTTTCAATCATCACCGCACCCACCTCGCCACGCTTCACACCCAGCTTGAGTGCTACATGGGCATAACGGTTGGCTTGGCGATTCAGCTCGGCGTAGGTAATGCGCCGATCGCCATCCATCAGGAACACGTTCTCGCCATGGTCGCGGGCAATGCCTTCAAAGCGATCGGCCACCGTGTAGGTTTGCTCCGGCGTTTGCTTCATGACACCCGATGACAGCAGATCGTAACGGGCTTGGGTCTGTTCGCGGCTAACCGTCATAACGACATCCTTTGATGACTGTGCACACACCATAAAAAAAGGCGCCCCGTTTGGGAAGCGCCTTTTTTATTTTTCGCTGCATGACCATTCATAAAAGATGGTCATGCGCGGGCTTTACATCTTGCCTAAGATAGCGCCGCCTGTTGGAACGCCAACCCCGGAGGTCACCAAGGCATGATTGATGGTCTTCTTCGGCTGATTCACCGAGGTACCACGCACCAAGCGCGTTGCCTCGACAATACCGTTCACACCGTGGATGTACGCCTCGGACAGCTGACCGCCGTGGGTGTTAAACGGCAAACGACCATCCAGACGCAAGCTGCCGTCCATGATGAAATCATGCGCGCCGCCTTTTTCACAGAAACCCCAGGATTCGAGCTGCCAATGCACGATCGAGCTGAACGCATCATAAATAATGGCCGCATCGATATCGTCCGGTGTTAAACCTGACTGCGCGTACGCTTGTTGCGCCGCAATATCCATGGACGGAATCGCGGCAATTTCAGGCCGGTAGAAGCTGGTCATGGATTCCATGTTCGCCGCCGCTGCCTGCCCTACGCCTTTCACCAGCACGCCCGGCTGCTTGAGGTCTTTCGCGCGTTCCGGCGTGGTCAAAATCACGCAAGAGCCGCCGTCGGATTCCTGACAGCAGTCGTACAGACTCAGTGGATCGACAATCTTTTTCTGTGCGTCGTATTCCGCACGGTCAAAGGTTTTACCGTAGAAGAACGCCGCCGGGTTGGTGGCCGCATGATTACGCGTGGTGTGAGCCACTTCGAACAAGGAGTCTTTCGTGCAACCGGTCAGGTGCATGTAACGCTGCGTGTACATCGCTACCCAAGAAGCCGGTGTTAACAAACCGTACGGCGTGTACCAACCCCAGTGCAGGGCATCGGCGGTGGTAATGTCACCCGACACACCGGAGCTAAAACGGTGACCGGAACGGCCGTTCAGTGCGCGGTAGCACACCACGACTTCCGCAGCGCCCGAGGCAATCGCCATCACGGCTTGATGAATCAAGCCGGTACCGGCACCGCCACCGTGTGGCACGCGTGAATAGAACGACAAATCACCAATGCCCACCGCACGCGCGACTTCGATCTCGTCGTTGGTGTCCATGGTGAAGGTGGTCATGCCATCGACATCGGACGGCTTCAAACCGGCATCGCGCAATGCTGCGGCAACGGCTTCAGCAGCCAGTTGGGTTTCTGAACGACCGGAGTTCTTTGAAAACTCGGTATTCGCGATACCGACAATTGCGGCTTTATCTTTAAAGTTAGCAGCCATCTCAAGCCTCCTTCGGCAGTGCGACGCGCACGGTGCCCATCATGTGCATACCCCAGACATTGTTCTCGCCCACCACCGCCACATCGGCAGTACCGGCGGCATCGTCTTTGGCTTTGATTTCACCGGTAATGGTCATCACAAAACCGGGCAGATTGGGCGCGCCCAATTTAATGTCGATCATTTTGAGCGTGGCATCCGGGCCGGCCCAATCGGTGACGTAGCGGCCCATCAAACCGTTGCTGGTTAAAATGTTCATGAACACATCGGGCAGGCCTGCGGCTTGCGCGGTCGCACGATCGTGATGCACGGGCGTGAAATCGCGCGAGGCAATGGCACCGCCCACAATCAAGCTGGAGGTAATCGGGATTTCCAGCGCAGGCAATTTGTCACCCACCTTCACCGCACTGTAACTCTGTGTTGTCGTGTTGCTCATATCAGTATCTCGCCGTTAACAGGTTGGAAGGGTTACGCCGGGTAGAATTGCGGCAGCATGGTTTTTTCATCCACCTGCTCTACCTTGCCTTTCACTTTCATGCCGATAAACACATCTTCAGGCTTGCAGCCGACGATATTGGATACGACACGCGTTCCTTCACTCAAGGAAATCACCGCGCAAATCAACGGGTACTGATAACCCGGGAATTTCGGGTAGTGCATTTCCACAAAACTGAACACTTCGCCATCGAGTTTGGATTCAATGAAATCCCATTCAATCGACTGGCACTCGCCGCACATGGAGCGTGGCGGGTGACGCAGCGTCTGACAATTCTTGCAACGCTGAATGGGCATCACGCCTTTATCGACCTGCTCCCACCACCACTTGTTGTCGTGGCCGCGTGGTGAATGAATGCGGTGCGGCACTTCGGGTTTGCCATCGTCTTTGGCGGTTTCGGTGGTGTTGCTTTCGTTTGGAATAAACTTCAACACACGAAAACGCATGGCACCAATTTTGTCGCCGTTCTGATCGGTAAACGTAGTGACCGTTTCAATGAAGTGGCCAATGCCGCGCTGAGTGGCTTTTTCTTCACTGATCGAATCAATCACCGTGTGCGATACCACTTGATCACCCGGCTTTAAATCGCGGAAGTATTCTTGCGTGCAATTGGTGCCGAGCACGCCGGTGTAACCGTGATCATCAAACACCTTGTGCAATTTACGCTGATTATCGAGCAGCGCTTCGTCTTTGGACGGGCTGTGCATCGGGTAGCCTTCCAGACTCCACGCTTGCAACATGGCCGGCGGCGCGATAATGCCACCTTTGCTGCTGGCCTTGGCGAATGCTGCATCGGTATACACCGGGTTGGCATCGCCCATCACTTCGCACCAATGGCGAATCATGGCCTTGTTGACGTCATCCGGCCCTTTGGTGGGCGGTGCCATTTCCATGCCGACGAAGGCATGGATTTTGTCTTGAAATGCTTTTTTCTCTTCGGGTGTCATGGTGTATTCCTGTTAATTACCCAATGTCATCACACGGCACAACACGCCACCTTAACGGTGACGCGGCATACCCAAACCAAAGTTAGCGACCAGACCGCGTTGAATCTCGTTCACGCCACCGCCAAAGGTGTTGATCTGGCAACGACGGTATTCGTGCTCGAGATCACCGGCCAACACCGCCGCTGAACTGCCGGCACGCACCAGGGCTGCCGGGCCGAGCACTTCCATCAACAAGCGACAGACTTCAATCAATGCTTCGGTGCTGTACACCTTGAGGCCCGAAGCCAATGCCGGGTTCATGTGCGTGGCATCGCGATCGAGCTCCCAGGCCATGCGTGCGTTCAATACACGCATCGCCTCAAGGCGGCTGTAGGCTTCGGCCAGGTTGATCTGCACGCCCGCATCGTCAATCGGCCGCGCGCCGCCTTCACCGGCCGTGCGCGCCCATTCCATGGTGCGACGGAACAAACTCCAACCATTAATACCCCACGCGGCCAAGCCCACGCGTTCGTGATTCAACTGGGCGGTAATCAAATGCCAGCCTTTGTTCAATTGACCGACAATCATCGACTCGTGCACGCGCACGTTTTCGTAATAGGTCATGTTGGTGCGAAAGCCGCCGACCGTGTGAATCGGTGCAAACGAAAAGCCTTTGCTCTTGGTGTCGAGAATAAACATGGTGATGCCTTTGTGTTTCGGCGCCTCCATGTCGGTACGACAGGCCAGCCACACGTAATCGGCCCCTTCGGCACCGCTGGTGAACACCTTGGTGCCATTGATCACGTAGTGATCGCCGTCTTTGACGGCGGTGGTACCGAGTGCTGCCAAATCCGTACCGGCATTCGGCTCGGTGTAGCCAATGGCAAAGTGCGTGGTGCCGGCAGCGATACCGGGCAGGAACTGTTTTTTATGCTCTTCCGAGCCGTAGCTCATCAAGGCAGGCCCCACGGTGTTCAAGGTCACGAACGGAATCGGCGCATTGGCCAGCAAGGCCTCTTCAAAGAACACCAGCTGCTCTTGCGTGGTACGCCCCTGACCGCCGTACTCTTTAGGCCAGCCGATGGCCAGCCAGCCATCGGTGCCCATTTGCTTGATGATGCGGTCGTAGTCTTCGCCGCTTTCTTTGCCGCGAATCGACTCGCGCACGGCCGGGGTCATCAATTGGGCAAAGTATGCGCGCAGTTCTTTGCGCAGGGCTTTTTGCTCGTCGGTGGAATCAATAAACACGGGTACACCTCCGTTAGTGCCCGATCAAGGGCATGAAAAACAGCCATCGGGCGATGGCTTTTCGGGCATTAACAACGCATTGCATCCCGAATACAGATCCTATAATATTGAATTTGTATTCAATTTCAATCTTTTTTTACTTCAAGTGAGCTGGCAACCCGTCATGGCCTCCAAGGCAGCCCGACAGACCACCGCAAGCACGCCCGCCGGCACCACGCCCGATGGCGCGGCTCGCAGTGCGCGCGGCGCACAGGCGCGCGACAAGCTAAAGCGTGCGGCCTTAACCGTGCTGGAACGCGTGGGTTACCACAAAATGCGCGTGGCCGACGTCACCGATCAAGCCGGTGTCGCCACGGGCCTGTTCTACCACTACTTTGCCGACTTGAAAGCACTGACACTGGAAGTGCTCACCGACTTTATTGCGGCCAGCCACAATCTCGACGCCATTGAGAAAGACGTGGCCAAAGGCGACTGGTACGGGCGCATTCTGGCGCACAACCAATTGGCGGTAAAAAGCTATGCCGAGCACCCCGGCGTCATGCGCTGCCTGCTGCAACTGGCCGATGAAGACGCCGATTTCAATGCCCTGCTCCGCACCAACTACCAGCAACAGCTGAACTGGTTGGTGCAACGCATGCCCAAATTGTTCCCCAAAGCCGGCTTAAGCGAACATCAGGCGCTGTTGGCCGTCTACACCCTGGCCGGCAATGGCGAATCGATTTTGCGTGACTACTATATTCATCAAGACGCTCTGCTAACACGCAAAAAGCTGACGCAAGCAGAGATGGCCGAGTTACTGGCGGTGATGTTTTACCGGGGTTTGTTCCTTGAAAACCCGCCCGCCGAGCGCCTGCATTACAACACCGAATTACTGGCTATGAGCAAAACCCCCAAACCGTTACATTGAACCAAGATCGTTGTGCGCACGTACGCCACAGCATCACCGTAAGGAGCAAGACCATGGATTTCACCTTCAGCGAAGACCAGAACGCCATCCGCGACCTGGCACACCAGATATTCACCGACCGGGCCACCGATGAGTTTCTGCTGGAGTTCTCTCGCAGCGGCAAAACCTATGACGACACGCTGTGGCATACGCTGGCCGAACAAGGTCTGCTCGGCATCTGCATACCCGAAGCCTTCGGCGGCACCGATCTGGGCTTTGTGGAACTGTGCCTGATTCTGGAAGAACAAGGTCGCCGCGTGGCCCCCACCCCCTTGTTTTCAAGCCTGGTTTTGGGCGGCCTGCCAATTGCCCGGTTCGGTACCGAGGCACAAAAAACACAATGGCTCACACCCTTGGCCAGCGGTGACATCAAACTGACCGCCGCGATTGCCGAACTCGGCATGACCGCCGCCGCAGCCCCGGTGGTGCGCGCCGAAGCCAAAGACGGCAACTGGGTACTCAACGGCCATAAAGCCTGCGTCACCGACGGCAACATTGCTGATGCCATGTTGGTGCCTGCCGTCGATCAGGACGGCAAAACCACCGTGTTTATTGTCGAGGCCAATGCCAAAGGCTTAACCCGCGACACCCAGCGCACCTCATTGGGCGAAAACGAAGCCGCGCTGACCTTCTCGAATGTCAGCGTCGACGCCGGTGCCGTGCTCGGCAAGCCCGGCGAAGGCGCCTGCATCATCGAGTGGCTCGAGCAATACGCCGATGCGGCACTCTGCGCCATGCAAGTCGGCGTCACGGAAGAAGCCCTGCGCCGTACCGCGGCCTTCACCGGTGAGCGCAAACAGTTCGGCATGCCGATCGGCAGCTTTCAGGCTGTCGCCATGCGGGCGGCCGATGCCTACATTGATGTCGAAGCCATGCGCTCAACCTACTGGCAAGCCATGTGGCGTCTCAACGAAGGCTTGCGCGCCAACGCTGAAGTGCGCGCCGCCAAATGGTGGGCCTGCCAAGGCGGTCACCGCGTGGTGCACGCGACCCAGCATCTGCACGGCGGCATGGGCTCGGACGTTGAGTTCCCGATTCACCGCTTCTTCCTGTGGGCCAAGCAAATCGGCTTCATGCTGGGCGGCGGCAATGTGCAGCTGCAAAAGCTCGGCGCGCTGTTTGCCGCGGACAACACCGTGGGCTCTGCCGCACTGGATGTCTAAGCCGGAGTCTTTTCGACCGAAGGCCATCGAAAGCCGCCGAAAGGCGGCTTTTTGTTTTCCCGACTGCCGATGTTCCGCTAGAATGTAGGCAAACCCAGAGCCGTAAGCGACATGAACGCAATGAATCAAACAACGCCTGAGCAAGAACCCGCCGATGACAGCACCGACTCCGGCACGGGCGAAATCCGGCTCACGTTTTTCCAAAAACTTGAATCATTCGCCGCCAGGCTTTCCACCAAAAGTGCCTTCTGGAATTCCGTGCTGGCATTGTTCTTGATGCCCGCCGTCTTTTTAAGCGGCATCCGCATGCGTTTTACCCCGGAACACTTCGAAGCCGTGCTGCCCTTCCGTCGCTTTAACCGCAACTCCTACGGCACCATGGCAGGAGCCGCCTTGCTGGGTAACTGCGAAGTCGCCGCCGGCGGTTACCTGTTTTACGCCAGCGAAGGTCAATTCCAGATTGTGTGCAAAAAGTTGAGCTACAGCTTTCGCTACTCCTGCAATGGCCCGGTGAAGTATGTGGTTGCGCTGAACGATCAAGTCAAAGAGCTGATCGCCGCGTTAAAGCCTTTTACCATTGACCTGGCCACCGAAATTTACGAGCTCGATCGCAAGGGCGCGATCAAACGTAAAATCGGCACCGCGATGACCACCTTTCATGCCCGCCCCATTGGCTACCTGCGTGCGCGCCAGCGCCGTCAACTGAAGAGCCAATAAATGAAAATACCACCCGTCGCACAGCGTCTGGGCTGGGCTTTTTATCTCGCGGCATCCTGGACCTGGTGTATCGGCATGTTCTTGCCGGTCATCTTGCACAAAGATTTTCATAACGGCGCGTGGCTGATCTTTTGGTTGTGCAATGTGATGGGCGCGACCGCATTCGGTTTTGTGATGACCAGCGCAGAGCGCAGCCGTGCATTCGTGAAAGCCAATGCCCGTGCCTGCACGGTTTTCTCGCTCGTCACCATGTCGTTTCAGGCATTTTTCATCGGCTGGGCGATTACGCGCATGCCCGGCTGGCTGGCCGTAGGACCGCTCGCGGCACTGCTGGCCTTGTGGCTTGGCGGCAGTCGCGACAACGCCGGCTTGCAAACCAGTGCGGCGGCCGTGTGGGTGTTATCCATTGCGGCATTTGCGGTATACCTGATGGCCTCACCCGAAGCGCAAATTGTTGACACCCTGTTCAATGAGTTCCAGCACTTCAGCACGCAAAGCCTGTATGCCTTGCCCATTTTGTTATTCGGCTTTTTACTCAGCCCTTATTTGGACCTCACCTTTCATCAAGTCCCCGAAGCCAGTGCAGACCGCAAAGCACGCTTGAGTTTTGCGATCGGGTTTCCGTTGTTGTTTGGCGTGATGCTGGTTTTTGCATTGGCCTATCGCGATGAAGTCGCCGCCCTGTTGCTTGGCAGTCCGACCGACACCTTGGCCAATTATTTAAAAGGCGTGCTGGCTTTCTTGATTTTACAGGCCGGCTTTACCTTGATTGTGCACAGTCGTCGCTTGCAAGCACTATCGCTGGCACCCTCGGCATGGTTGTTAGCCACCACCACCCCGCTGTTGATTGCACCGCTCATGGGCGATGTCATGCTGCCGTGGGGCATGAGCGTGAATGAAACACTCTATCGCTGCTTCATGGCGTTTTACGGCATTGTAGCGCCAGCCTACGTTTGGCTTGCAGCGTTCAATCCCAAGCCCGTGCGCCTGATCGCAGGCCTTGTGACCGTCGCTGTTGCGTTGGCACTGATGTCGATACCGATGCTGCTGCAATCGGCGCACCACTTGTACCTGTACGCACTGGCCGTTGCCCTTGTCGTATTGCTGCGCTTTATCAAACGGGCATCATGAGCACGATTGATCACGACCACCACGCACCGTTTGGCCAGTTATTAGGTACTGCACCGGGCGATGTGCCGGTGTACTCATCGCATTACCCCAGTGCCGACCCGGCTGAATTCTCTGATCGCCGCAGCTATCGCAGTTATCTCGATGGCGTGTTCATGGGTTACAAATGGCAGTGCGTGGAACTGGCCCGCCGCTGGCTGTACGTGAATTACGGCTACGTGTTTGAAGACGTGGCCATGGCGTATGACCTGTTTGAATTGCGCACTTACAAACGCGTCCGCGACGGCATTTTATTGCCGGTGCACTCGTTCGATAACGGCTCCCGCCGTCACCCCGAGCCCGGCTGTTTGTTGATCTGGGCTGAAGGCGGCGACTTTCACACCACCGGGCATGTCGCCGTCGTCACTGAAGTGCTCACCGATCGCATTCGTTTTGTAGAGCAAAACGTAGAAGATCATCCGTGGCCTGCCGATCAACCCTACTCACGCGAATTACTGGTGGCAACCGGCCCCCACGGCGAATACCGCATTCAAGGCAGCGAACAAGAAACCCTGCTCGGCTGGCTACTGCAAACCGACGACGACAGCCATGCCCGTGCGCCCCGACACATTGATAGCCGCCTGCTGAATCTCACCGCCATGCAAGCACCGCCCATCACCGATGACCAGTGGATTAACGCCAATAAAACACTCGATGCCGCCTATCTCGCCAACATGGGTGGCCCTTGGTTAACGAGCATTGAAGCCGACCGTCAACGCTACTTCTGTTTATCCGAAACCGCCGAAAAAGAATTGCGCCGTGCCACCAACGAATTGCACGCCATGTTTTTGTACGCCACCGACGTGGTCATGCAAGATGAATCGCTGCTCGAAAAGTTCAATATCCCGCGTGCCGTGTGGCCAAAGTTGCAACAATCGTGGAATAACCGCCGCAACCAGATGATCACCGGCCGCTTTGATTTCTCGATGTCCGATCGCGGCCTGAAGGTGTATGAATACAACGCCGATTCGGCCTCCTGCTATTTTGAATGCGGCGACTTGCAAGGCCGCTGGGCAAAAGCCTCTGGCATTACCGAAGGCTGGGATCCCGGCGAAGACTTACACCAACACCTGGTCGATGCCTGGCGTCGTGCCGGTGTTGAAGGCACGCTGCATATTCTGCAAGACGACGATCCGGAAGAGTCTTACCACGCGCTGTACATGCAGTCTGCGCTCAACAAAGCCGGCATACCCAACAAGATCATCAAAGGCCTCGAAGGCCTACGCTGGGATCAGGACGGCTACGTGATCGACCGCGACGGACTGCGCGTGCAATGGATCTGGAAAACCTGGGCTTGGGAAACCGCACTCGACCAATTGCGCCAAGAATGCGATGACGATGAAACCAGCGCCCTCTTGCATGCCCCCAGCAAAGTGCCCAACGGTTCACCGCGATTGGTTGACGTGTTACTGCGCAAAGACGTACTGGTCTTTGAGCCGTTCTGGACATTGATTCCCAGCAACAAAGCCATTTTGCCGATACTGTGGCAGCTATTCCCCAATCACCCTTACCTGCTGGAATCGGCCTTTGAATTGAACGCATCCTTAGCGGCACAAGCCCACGTCATGAAACCGATTGCCGGCCGCTGCGGGTTCAATATCAGCATTGTGAATCCGCAAGGTGGCGTGATGAAAGAAACCGGCGGTCAATTCGGCCAGCAGGACTACGTCATTCAACAGTTTTTTCCGTTACCCCACATTGATCAACACAATATTCAGGTATGCAGTTTTTCCGTCGACGGCACCTATGCTGCCAGCTGTCTGCGCGTTGACACCTCACTGGTGATCACCACGCACAGCGATTTACTGCCATTGCGCGCGCTCGAAGACAAAGACATGGGTTTTTAAATCAGCGGCCGTTCATGCAATACCCGGCACAAAAAAATAGCGCCTTTCTCGAGGCGCTATTGAAATAAACACACGCATTACTCGTTGAATTTGGGTTTGGGCTTTCTCGGCTTTTTAAACGGCTTGGCATCACCGCTGGTCGCTGCCGTCGATTTCCGACGCACGGTAGGTTTGCCCGAAGCAGACTTGGCTGACGCGCTCGCTCTATCCTGACCCGGTCGTGCCGACTGAAACCGTGACTTGTCGCCAGCGCCTTCGCCTTCGGCCGGTTTGGCTCGACGCGGCCGATCGGCAGGTGGCCCACTGCGCTTATCGCCAGAGGCATCACCTTCGACAGGCCTTGTCCGGCGCGGCCGATCCGAGGATGGCCCGCTGCGTTTGTTGTCGCCCTCTGATCGGCGATGACCGCCTTCAGCACTGCGACGCGGTTTGCGTTGAGACGCACCGGCCGATGCTTCACCGGCGGCGTCATCGCTGCCCATCGGAGTCAGCCCTGACGGACGACCGCAGATGCGCGTTTTCTTCAAGGTATTCAACACGTCTTTCGGCATGCCATCGGGCAGATCAATCACGCTGAACTGATCGAAAATTTCGATATGGCCGATGTAGCGGCTGTCGATATCGCCTTCGTTGGCAATCGCGCCCACAATATTGCCGGGCTTCACACCTTGCTCATGCCCGACATCAATACGAAACCGCTGCATGGCCACTTCAGGGAATTCACGCAAAGGGGATGCCTGTGTATCGGGGCCTGATTTCGAGCGGTGGCCGCGCGTGACCTCATGCAAACGGCCTTCATTCGAGCGACCTTCGTGCGAACGCCCTTCATTGCCGTGATTGCGATTTTCGGGTTTCCAATCGCGCTCTTTGCGGCTCTCTTCCATCAGCAATGGCTGGTCGCCTTGCAGCATGCTTGCCAGTGCCGCGGCCAACACCATCGGCGGCACATCGTTTTCTTGTTGAAAGGTCGTCAGCAGGTCTTCGTAGAACTTCAAATCGGTATTTTGCAGCGCGTCTTTAATGCTCTGACCAAAACGCTGGATGCGGTATTGATTGACCTCGTCGCTGCTGGGCAGGTTCATTTGCTCAATGCGCTGACTGGTGGCGCGTTCAATCGCAGCCAACATACGGCGCTCGCGTGCGGCCACAAACAAAATCGCCTCGCCACTGCGGCCGGCACGGCCGGTGCGGCCAATGCGGTGCACGTACGACTCGGTGTCATACGGAATATCGTAGTTCACCACGTGGCTGATGCGCTCCACGTCCAGACCGCGTGCCGCCACGTCGGTGGCCACCACGATATCGAGCTTGCCGCCTTTGAAGCGATCCACAATGCGCTCGCGCTGGATTTGTGCAATATCGCCATTCAGGGCTTCGGCCGCATAACCGCGCGCGGTGAGTTTTTCAGCCAGTTCGTTCGTCGATACCTTGGTGCGCACAAAAATCAGCATCGCATCGAAGGTTTCAACTTCCAGAATACGCGTGAGCGCATCCAGCTTGTTCACCCCGCCCACCTGCCAGTAACGCTGGCGAATGGTGGTGGCCGTAGTCGTTTTGCTGGCGATTTTCACAATCACCGGATCTTTCAAATGCGATTCGGCCACGCGGCGGATTTCTTTGGGCATAGTGGCCGAAAACAGCGCGATCTGGCGTGTTGGCGGCGTGTGTTGCAGTACCCACTCCACCGCATCAATAAAGCCCATGCGCAGCATTTCGTCGGCCTCATCGAGTACCAACGTTTTCAGGCTGTCGAGCTTTAAGGTACCGCGCGTGATGTGATCCATCACCCGGCCCGGCGTACCCACCACCACGTGCACGCCACGGCGCAGCTGGCGCAGCTGGGTGTCGTAACCCTGCCCGCCGTAGATCGGCAGCACATTGAAGCCTTTCAAATGACGCGCATAACTCTGGAATGCCTCGGCCACCTGCAAGGCCAGCTCGCGCGTAGGTGCCAACACCAAGGCCTGCGGCTCGGCACGCGACAAATCGATGTTCGACAAAATCGGCAAGGCAAACGCCGCCGTTTTGCCGGTACCGGTCTGTGCCTGACCCAGCACATCGCGGCCTTCGAGCACCAAGGGAATGGTCTCGGCCTGAATCGGCGTGGGCTTTTCATAGCCCAGCGCATCCAATGCCTGAATGACCTCGGTCGATAATTGAAGGGATTTAAAAGTAATGTTCTCAGCGGAAGCCGACATAAAAAAGCACCTGTCATACACACATTGTGGCCACGGGGGTGGCAGACAGGCCGCAATCTGAGGTGCGGTTGGGTCGGCGGGCCCGGGAATGAGGCGGCAGTATAACGAAGTTAGGGGGGATATGTAGAATTTGTTGGGAAATGGCCGAAATGGCTATGGCGTGTGTTTACAGGCTTTTGATGAGTGGGTGTTCCTCTATGTTCAGACTGCCTAATTTATGGGTGTCCCTTACTTATTGCTACAATATAAAATGGCGGCACGGTTCCAATGAGCTGCTGTCACCGATAGAGCATGAAAACCGTTACCGAGAACGGCTGGCAAGTGTCTAGAAAGCTGGCAGCAATTCAGAGCTTCTTTTTATCCCCCATAGAAATGCGAACTAGCTTATTTGGAGCCCCCATTGATTAGTCGCCCAAAGAAAAAGCATAGAATCACAGTGCTGCTCGCCCTGCTGCTCGCATGCATAGTCGCAAGCTATTTTTCTTATCACGTTGTCGAAAAATACAAACGCCCCGTCGGTAACGACCTGATGGTTTTTGTACAAGCAAGCCAAAACTTCTGGACAACCGGCCAGCTCTATGACCGAAAAGAACCCCTGCAAATCACCTATCAACCTGGCAGCGCCACATTCAAATTTCCGCCTCCGTTTCAGATTGCTCTAGCCCCATGGGTAAAGAAGGGAATTCCTGAGAACTTCTTCTTATATGCAAGCGCGATTATGCTGTTATTCTACGGGCTCTCTGTAATTCTCTTGTGGAAAATGTCAAAGCCTATATTGGAAAGAAACACCCACACCAATAACTGGACATCAAAAACACTTCTGGCTTGCTTTATCTTAGTAACCTGCCTTTCATTTACGCCGTTTTTTAGCGCGTTCACTTTGTTAGCCATAGAAATTCCGCTGCTATTTTTTATTTTAGCCTCTTTTTATTTTTCAAAAAGCAAACCTGCCCTATCTGGATTACTACTAGCACTATCTTCGGCAATCAAGATTTACCCTGTTTTCATTATTTTATATTTCATAATTATGAAGCAATGGAAGGTAATATTATTTTTTATCATTGGATTATTTTTAACAGTCGCACTATCAATTTCAGCATTCGGAGTAATTGAAAACATTTTCTATTTTCAAAAAGTTCTTCCCGTTCTCTTACAAGAGAAACCGGCCAATCATATTGAAAATCTTGGCCTAGAATACTCTGCATTCGCCATGACAGGATGGCCAAGTCTTTCTGGAAATCTGTCGCTTGCATTAAGGGTATTTTTTTTGAGCGCAACAGCTTTCTGCATATTCAGCTGTCGAAAAATACTACCTTATCAAGAAAAAAAGTTGTTTTCTTTGCTGCTAATAACAATGATTTTAATGCTCAATAATAGATGGGTCCAATACGACCTATTCCTACTACTCGGAATAATTATTCTTGGCGCTAATGCTATCGAGAAAGGAAATAGAGGCTTAATTATTTTTCTAGCATTTACTTTATTACTAATAAAGCCAGAATTAGAGTGGGCTGCTATTTTTACAAGCGACAACCCTTCTGAAACTACAAAACTTCCAGGGAAAATTGAATCCCATGGAATGCTGTATGCGTTATGGAATTATGATAAAACTATCGCTACCGCTTGGATTTTTATTCAAATTAAATCAATTATTCCGGTGATTTTATGGGCCATTTATATTAGATGGATTTTTTTAGAGAAAAGTTTCGCCCAGAACCAATCATAATTGAGGTCTAATAATTGGCTTTATTATCACCTCAACTTCACACTCTCCCCTTGCCACCTGTATCAGCAGCGACAGAAAGTATTCCATGAATCGGTGTTCGCCCAAACAAGGCGCATCCATACCCCCCGAGCCCCCATTCTCCCACACCCCCAGCCTGCATGGGGCTTGCACAACCCCAAAAACTACTGTATATAATTACACTGGTTGCCCATACAGGAGGTTGTGATGGAAGGCTTGACCACTCGCCAGTCCCAGGTGCTGGCTTATATTCGCGAACATCTGGAAGACACCGGCTACCCGCCCACGCGGGCCGACATTGCCAATGCACTGGGCTTTCGCTCGGCCAATGCGGCCGAGGAGCACTTGAAGGCCCTGGCCCGCAAGGGGGCGATCGAGATGATCTCGGGCGCATCGCGCGGCATCCGCCTCACGGATGAAGCCCCGCCGGGCATACCGCTGGTCGGCCGTGTGGCGGCTGGCAACCCGATTCTGGCTGAAGAAAACATCGAGGATTACGTGGATGTGGCCCCCAACCTGTTCCGCCCCAAGGCGCATTACTTTTTGCGCGTGGTCGGCGACAGCATGAAAGACATCGGCATTATGGATGGCGACTGGTTGGCCGTGCACAAGGCCAACAAGGCCGAAAACGGCCAGGTGGTGGTGGCCCGGGTGGACGATGAAGTCACCGTGAAGCGCTTTCGCACCACCCGCAGCCCCTATGTGATCAACCTGCTGCCGGAAAACGACGAGTTCGAGCCGATTGTGGTGGACATGCGCGAGCAGCATCTGGCCATTGAGGGCATTGCCGCAGGAGTATTGCGTCGTGAGGCATGACATGGCTACCAGCCCGCAACAAATGGGCTTATTTCTGGATAACCCGGTAGCAAGCGGTGATGACCCGGCCGACGCCCTGCCCGGCATGCGCCTGGCCGAGCACCTGTGGCGCCTGCCGCAGGTCGTTGGCAACGGCAGCATTGCCGAGTGGCTGAACCGCTGGGCGGCGCTGGAGATACCCAAACACCACCCGCGCTGGATTACCCTGATTGGCGCGCACCAATTGCCGCACGAGCTGATGCGCGAACTGCGCGATTGCGGCCTGCCCACCCTGCTGCTGCGCCCGCAGCCCGGCACCCCGCTGGAGTTATTGGCCGAACATGCACTGCAGTCGGGCAAGAGCGATATTGTGATTGCGCCCATGCCCTCGGCTGCGAGCAACTGGCTGCAGCGTTACAACGCGGCCGCCACAAAAGGAAAAACCCGCGCCTTATTGATATAAAGCGCGGGCTTTTTATTTTGAACCCGTTTAAAAACAGTCAGTTAGTGGACTGTCTGGCTTTGCGGCATTAACTCTTCGGTCTCGGGCTGTTCGCCTTCAATCACGTGATCGGCGGCTTCCATACCGGCTTGGATCATGGCACGGGCCACTTCAAGACGACTGCCGCCCAGATAACTGGCGGATTCGTCCGAAAAGCGGATACACACCAAGGGCTCATCGCCTTCGCCGGGGCGGCGCAGGCAGATTTCACCATTGGGCATTTCGATCAGTTCCAATACGGGATTCATTACACTCAGGCTCCCTCACTAGGTACGGCTTATTGTAACAGTTGGGGCCAATACAGGCGAATTCAAGCCTTGTTGCCGGCTTGTGGCTACCATTCCTCGCCGGTCATGCGCTGGCGCTCCAGCAGGCTCTCAAACGCGGCCAACAGCTCGGCCGGTGCCCACTCGGGTTCTGCGACGGCCGTTAAAATCACATCGGCCTTGGGTTCACTGTTTTGTGGGTGCATGCAGGCCTGCCATTGACGCTGCAAAGAAGCGACCCAACCCGACTGCTCGGATGCCACCAGTTCATTCACCGATTCGGCCATGCGATGCACGGCATCCAGCTGCGCGGCCAATGCGGCTGCCGACTGAAACGCCTGATCGGGCAACTTCAGCTGCTCGGCCAGTTCACGCAAATAGGTGGTGTAGGCACGGTATAAAAAGAACACGGCGGTTTCTTGCTGTGCCATGCCCTTGCCTGCTGCCAATGCCCTGCCCGCTTCTTGCAGGCAGTAGTTGACACGATGGCGGTATGGATTCGGCACTTACTTCTGCCGCACGTTCCACTGGCCGTCTTCAAAGAAGGCTTGCCAGCCGGTGGCCTTGCCGTCTTTTTCGGTCATCAGGTATTGCTGCGCGGTTTTGCGGCTGTAACGAATCACCGCGGGATTACCGTCGTCGTCTTCTAATGGACCTTCCATCAGGAAGTGATACTTCGGATCAATCTCGGCCTTGTGCGGCAGGATTTCTTTCACCAAGGGTGCGCGCGTTTCACGATTGCGCGGGAAGCCACTGGCGGCCAGGAACATGCCGGCCGCGCCATCGCGCAACACATAGGTGTCATCCACCTTTTCGCACTGCAGTTCGGGCATGGGCACCGGGTCCATCTTGGGCGGTGCGGCTTGGCCGTTGCGCAATAGCTTGCGGGTGTTTTTGCAGTTGTCGCTGGTGCAACCGAAGTACTTGCCAAAGCGGCCGGTTTTCAATTGCATGTCGCTGCCGCATTTATCGCATTCAATAATCGGGCCGTCATAACCCTTGATGCGGAACTGCCCTTGCTCGACTTCAAAACCGGGACAATCGGGGTTGTTGCCGCAAACGTGTAATTTACGCCCTTCATCCACCAGATAACTGTTCATCGCGGTGTTACAAATGGTGCAGCGATGCTTGTGACGCAGCAGACGCGATTCGCCCTCTTCGTCGTCATCGGCAATTTCATCGCCGGGCACCAGATTGATGGTTTGCTTGCAACGCTCTTTCGGCGGCAAGGCATAACCGGAACAACCCAGGAACACGCCAGTGGTGCCGGTGCGAATGGTCATGTGACGACCGCACAAGGGGCACGGAATATCGGTGTCGGTCGGATCGTTACCGCGCATGCCGCCGTCTTTGGCACCGGCTGCATCCAGTTTTTTCTTGAAGTCGCCGTAGAAATTATCGAGCACGGCCTTCCAGTCGCTTTTGCCTTCGGCCACGGCATCGAGATTGCTTTCCATGCGTGCGGTAAAGTCGTAATCCATTAAATCATCAAAGTTTTCGACCAGACGCTCGGTAACGATGTCGCCCATTTTCTCGGCATAGAAACGACGCTTCTCGGACTTCACATAACCGCGATCGACAATGGTGGAGATAATCGATGCGTAGGTTGACGGACGACCAATGCCGCGTTTTTCGAGTTCTTTCACTAACGAGGCTTCGGTATAGCGCGCAGTCGGCTTGGTGAAATGCTGGCTGGGTTTTAATGCTTCGAGCTTCAATACGTCTTTCGGCGAGACCGGCGGCAGAATGGTGTCTTCGTCGTCTTTTTTGGCCGATGGCTGCACTTTGGTGAAACCGTCAAAATCAATCACGCGACCGCGCACGGCCAATTGATAGTCTGCCGCGTCAACAATCAAACTGGTGCTGGTATAGCGCGAGTCGGTCATCTGACAGGCGACAAACTGCCGCCAGATCAATTCGTACAAACGCTGGGCATCACGCTCGGCATCGATGTCGCTGGGCATGCGGGTGACATCGGAGGGGCGAATGGCCTCGTGCGCTTCTTGTGCGCCCTCTTTGCTGCTGTACTTGCGTGGCGCTTCCGGCAGGTACGGTTTGCCGTAATGACCGCTGATGTATTCACGGCAGCTATTGACCGCCTCGTCACTGAGGTTGGTCGAGTCGGTACGCATGTAGGTGATAAAACCGGCTTCGTACAAACGCTGCGCAAGCACCATGGTTTTTTTGACGCCAAAGCCCAAGCGCGTGCTGGCGGCCTGCTGCAAGGTCGAGGTAATAAAAGGAGCGTTCGGTTTGCTGCTGCCGGGTTTGTCTTCACGGCTGACCACCCGCAACTCGGCCTTTTCGATAACCGCCATCGCTTTTTTCGTGGCCGCTTCAGAATCCGGACGAAAGGCCTTGCCGGCGTGCTTGCGCACGGCCAGTGTCAGTGCGTCACCCTTCGGGGTTTGGGTGTCAACATCCAGCTCCCAGTATTCTTCCGGCACGAAGCGGCGAATCTCTTGTTCGCGCTCGACAATCAAACGCACCGCAACCGATTGCACGCGCCCGGCGGATAAACCCCGCGCCACTTTGGCCCACAACAAGGGTGAGACCATGTAACCGACCACGCGATCGAGAAAGCGGCGCGCTTGCTGCGCGTTCACGCGATTGATCTGCAACTCACCGGGCTGCTTGAAGGCTTCCTGAATGGCTTGTTTGGTGATTTCGTTGAACACCACGCGGCGGTATTTGGCCGGGTCACCACCAATCGCTTCGCGCAGATGCCAGGCAATGGCCTCTCCTTCGCGGTCCAAGTCGGTCGCAAGGTAAATGGCATCGCATTTTTCGGCTTGCTTGCGCAGGTCTTCAACGACTTTTTCTTTGCCGGGCAGAATTTCGTAATGCGGTTCCCAACCACCGAGTGGGTCAATCCCCATGCGGGAGACCAGTTGCTGATGTTGCTTTTTGGCCTTGGCGGCCTCGGTTTCAGGCTTTTTGCCTTTTTTGGCGGCCGGCTTTTTGGCCTTGCCACTGCCGCTGACCGGCAGGTCGCGAATATGGCCCACACTGGATTTGACGATGAAATCATTGCCCAAATACTTGTTGATCGTACGGGCTTTGGCCGGCGACTCAACGATAACCAGTGACTTTGCCATGGGCTTCCCTAGGGCGATTTGATGAATGAAAGGGCGTCATATATAAGTGGAGAATCTCGCGGGGTCAAGTGATTCAGCGCAATGAGTATTTTTAAGAGTGTGCTAATCTGCTGGCAAATACCCCTTCCCCACAGCCCTATCAAGGAGATTTCATGAGCATTTATCGCCATATTCTTGTTGCTGTCGATCTTTCCAACGATGCTGAAAAAGTCGTCGAGAAAGCCAAAGCCCTGGCGCACGCTTTTGGCAGCACCTTAAGCCTGGTGCACGTGATTGAACCCTTGAGCTACGCCTATGGCGGCGACCTGCCGGTCGACTTTTCAGGCATTCAGGAAGAAATCCTCAAACAAGCCAAGCAAAAACTGGCCACGCTGGCGGCTCGCGCCAATGTGCCGGATGACCGCTGCCATCTGCCGACGGGCAAGCCATCCCATGAAATTCAAACACTCTGCGAGAGCCTGAAGGCCGATGTCGTGGTGATTGGCAGTCACGGGCGGCACGGGCTGGCCTTGCTGCTGGGCTCCACAGCCAATGCCCTGCTGCACGGCACCAAAACCGACGTATTGGCCGTTCGCGTGGGCGAATAATCAGCGCTGCGCGTTAATAAAGCGCTCAAGCAGGGCCGCATCAAACGGCCAACCGAGCTCTGCCCCGCTACTGACGCATTGCAAGACCGGAATGCACACGCCGTAACGCTCCATCAGCGCATCGTCATTGGCAATGTCTTCTTCTTTTATATCCCCGGCAATGGCCGTGGCATGAATCAATGCCATGGCCTCTTCACACAGGTGGCAACCAAGGGTGGAATATAAGATCCAGCGCATAAAAAAGCCCGGGGCAGTGAACTGACCCGGGCTATGCTACCAGACCGTCGCCAATCAGCGGATGTCGTAGCCGCTTTCGTTGTGCAGCACAATATCCAGACCCTCGGTTTCTTCTTCCGCGGTCACGCGCAAGCCCACCACGATATCGATCAGCTTGAGCAATACCCAGGTCACGATGGCCGTGTAAGCCATCGTCGCCACAATACCGATCAGCTGCACTTTCACTTGCGAGGCCATGGTCATGCCCTCGTGATAGCCTTGGCCGCTGAAAATACCCAACGCATCGCTGGCAAAGATACCGGCCAAGAAAGTACCCAGAATGCCGCCAACACCGTGCACCGGGAACACATCCAACGAGTCATCAATTTTCAGTTTTTGCTTTAAGGCCAGTGTGCAATAAAAGCAGATGAAGCCGGCCATCACGCCAATGACGACCGCACCCGCAGGGCCTACAAAACCCGATGCCGGTGTGATGGTGCCCAGGCCTGCCACCATGCCGGTCACCGCACCCAAGGCACTGGGCTTGCCGTAACGGAACCATTCAATGGTCAACCAAGTAAAGGCGCCCGCCGAGGCCGACAAATGCGTGACCAGCATGGCCATGCCCGCGTCACCGTTGGCGGCCAAGGCGCTGCCGGCATTAAAGCCAAACCAACCCACCCACAGCATGCCCGCGCCCATGGCGGTCATCGTCATGTTATGCGGCGGCATGGCGGTGGTGCCAAAACCCTTGCGGTTACCAATCACCAGTGCTGCCACCAGCGCTGCCACGCCGGCCGTGATATGCACCACGGTGCCGCCGGCAAAGTCCAGCAAACCCATATCAAACAACCAGCCACCACCCCACACCCAATGGCAAATCGGGGCATACACCACCAATAACCACAGCGCCGAAAACAGCATCACGGCTGAAAACTTGGTGCGTTCGGCAAAGCCGCCAATGATCAATGCCGGGGTAATGATGGCGAACGTCATTTGGAACATCAGGAATACGCTTTCGGGGATGTCGCCGCTCAAGGCATCTTCACCCACGCCACCGAGCAGCCACTTGCCACCGCCGATCCAGGCATTCGCACTGCCACCATCACCGAATGCCAAACCGTAACCGGCCACAAACCACAACAACGATGCCAAGCAGGCAATACCAAAGCACTGCATCAAAATAGTGAGCACGTTCTTGGAGCGCACCAAGCCGCCATAGAACAAGGCAAGTCCCGGCAAGGTCATAAAGAGCACCAGTGCCGTTGACGTTAAAATCCAGGCGGTATTGGCACCGCTCAACCCGTCATCGGCGGCTGCCGAGCCCGACAGGGTGCTCAGTAATAATAGAAACCCCGTGAATCCGATCTGCTTGCTTGAATCTCTCACATTCCCTCCGGAGGGCACCAAACAGGTGCGCAAAGTTTGAAATTGCTCTCTTATAGGGCGTAAAAATCGCTCATTGAGCGAAATAAAGCCTCATTGCACCAAATGCATGCAATAACTATGCCTGCTGGCCTCTGGTTCGTGCAAAACGCTATTGTGCGGGGTGTGATTCAAGCCAAGGTTGCAGAAAAACCGCCAGCGACTCGGCGGCCACCTCATGCCCTGCCGGGTTCGGGTGCGTGTCGTCACTCTCGACCAACATAAAACGCCGGTAGTCCGACTGGCGATAAACCCCCAGTAAATCGACATACGGAATGCCCGTTGCCTCAAACAGCTGGCCGGCCTGCTCATGGCAATAGGTCAGCGGGTAATTGTTGAAATCCCTGAACAAAGGAAAAATCGCGGCCAGCAAGGGCACGTCGTGCGCCAGGGCTTCGGCCTGCATCGCCTCTATCGACTGCACAACCGGCTGCCAGTATTCATCGCTCTCGTAAAATGACCGGTACCGATCCATGCCGCCCAGCATCACACGGCTGGCATCCATCCACAGCAACAGCAGCCAGGCACCGAGTTGACTTTTGCGCGCCACACGGTCGAGCCTTGCGGTAGCCCGCATCGCCGCACCAATGTTTTCCATCATCAATTGCGGTGGAACCGGATCATTCAAAACATACGCCAGCAATACGATATCGGGCTGGTATTCCCATACCCGCTGATGCAGCAGCTCGGCCTCGGCAACCGAGCCGTGCCCGCTGATGGCAAAGTTCAGCACTTCAACCGGAAAACCATTGGCCTGCAGCAAGCCTTCAAGCCGGCGAGGAAAGCTGTCGGCCAATGCAACGCCATAACCGTAGGCCACCGAATCGCCAATGATGGCAATGCGTGTCGTGCCCGGTGATTTTGCAAGCGGGAAATCATCGCCACGAAATCCCTGACTGTTGATGTTCGGATCGTCGCGATCAAACTCAATAAAAAGCGCAGGGTTTTCGCTGCGCTTCATGCGAGCGTTCAGATGCTGATTGGGTGTTTGATTGCGCGACAAGGACTTCGATGAAAACACCGGCACCCAGCCAGCTGATTGCAAGCCACGGATGACCGCCTCACCGACGCCATACAACAAAACCAGCGACACCACCGTTATGCATAATCCGTAGAAAAAACGCCTCATAAAATGCCTCCGAACGCCATACGCCACTATAGCCTGAAAGCCAAGTGCATCCAAAAATGCTACATTGTCGGCATGAGAGGAATCCTATGAATACGTACGAACAACGCGTCAACGGCATGCTCAACGCCGTCCTGCACTGTCAGGAAATTGGCCTCGAGCTGGTATCGGCCGACAAGGGCCGGCTCACGCTAAAACTGCCCTATCGTAAAGAACTGGTCGGCAACCCGATCAGCGGTGTTATTCACGGCGGCGCCCTGACCACACTGCTGGATACCGCCTGCGGTTTTGCCGCGCCATTGGCAATTGAAGGCCCGGCGATTTGCCCCACACTGGATTTACGCATTGATTACATGCGCGCGGCCGAACCGGGTATCGACATTATTGGCGAGGCCGAAATCTACCGCGTGACGGGCAACGTCGTCTTTGCACGCGGCATAGCCTGGCAAGACTCACGAGACACGCCCGTCGCGCATTGCGTGGCCACTTTTATGCGCTTGGATCCTCACGTGATTCGTCGCCCCGGAGCCGCATCCGCATGAATGCCATTGCACACGCCATCCAAAAAGCCCGCGAGTCCGGCGATGCCAACGAGCTCATGAAAGCCATTCCGTATGCCTGTTTTATCGGCATGCAATCGCACCGGTTCGGCGATGTCTGGTTATACGAAATGCCCTACAGCCAACACATTCAAGGCAATCCCAGCCTGCCGGCCGTGCACGGCGGCGTCATTGGCGGCTTTATGGAAAGTGCCGCTCTTGTGCATTGCTTGATTCATCTGGAAGGCCCGGGCTTTCCGAAGGTGATTGATTTTTCTATCGACTATTTGCGCGCCGCACTCAGTAAACCCACGTTTGCCGAATGCAGCATTGTTCGCCAAGGACGAAAGATCGTGAACGTATCGGTGCACACTTGGCAAACCACTCGCCAAGAACCGGTTGCAACAGCACGCACGCACTTCTTGCTGAGCGACCCCGCCGATCAATGAGCGTCGAAAAAGAATCTTTTATACCCGCCCGAAGCGCGCAAGCCCTGCTGCGCGTCGTTCGCGATAGCGGGCATACCGTGGAAGATGCCTTGCGGCATTGTGAATTGCCCAGCAGCCTGCTGGAATCACAACCCGACACCATCAGCACACTCAGCTACAGCCGGCTGTACCGCTATGTGATCGACTTGCTACAAGACGAATCGTTTGGCATTAACAGCCAACAAAAAATGCCTCCGGGCAGCTTTCGCATGATGTGCCTGTTCATTATTCATTGTAAAACGCTGGGCGATGCCATTAACCGGGCGGTTGAGTTTTTTCATTTTTGCCAGTCGTTTCGTGGTGATAGCCCAACCATGGCAGCTCGCCTTCCCGGCAGAACGGCAGACACCGTGACCATCGCGTTGGGGTACCCGTCGGACAGCAATCCCTCGCACAGCAGCGCCGATGCCAGCATGATCTATATGATGCTGAACTTTTATCGATGGCTGGTTGATGCGCAACTTCCCGTGCACGCCATTTTGCTTTCACACCCCATGCCCAAAACACGGGCACGCTACCCCACGATGTTTCACGAAGAAATTCTGTTCGAAGCATCATGCAATGGCTTTGAAATTGATAAAAAAGCCATGGAAATGCCCGTTGCACAAAACGAAGAATCCTTGAAAGAGTTTTTGCGCTCGGCACCCTATCCGCTCATTCAGCCCTATACGCCATCGCAGCGAAAAAACCTGGTGCAGGCTATCCGCGGCTACCTGATTCGCAGCATTGGACAACCCGATGCCAGCCTCGCCAATATTGCGCAACAAATGAACATGACACCACGAACCATTCACCGAAAACTCGCCGATCAAGGCACCTCATTTCGCGAACTGAAAGAGCAGGTTTTTCGTGAAACCGCTCTGCATTACCTTGATAATCCGGATCTTTCCATTGATGCCATTGCCACCTTGATGGGATTTCGTGAAAGCAGCGCTTTCTATCGTTCATTTCGGCGTTGGACAGGCATGGCACCCGGCCAATACCGCAAATCACAAACCCGAAAAGCCAGAGAACCATAACCATGGCCGCAGTACCCAACAATTTGATTACACTCTATGGCCGCAATCCGGTACTGGAAGCTTTGAGCGACCCGGCTATTACGCCGTGGCGGCTGCATTTATCCGAGCGCAATCGGCCGGCCGATGTGCTCGACAGCATTGAAACACTGGCTCATCAACGCGGTATTGAAGTGCATCGACACACCCCCGAACGCTTGTCGCGCATTTCACGCAATGGCAAACAAGATCAAGGCGTCGCACTGGATATTATCGCGCCAGGCCATCAAAGCGCCCAAGCACTGCTCGACACCCAAGGCACATGCCGTCTGCTCGCGCTCGATCGCATCCACAATCCGCAAAACCTGGGCATGATTATTCGCTCGGTGACCGCCGGTTTTATCGATGGCATTTTGTTACCCAAAAAAGGCAGCAGCGGTCTCAATGCACTCGCCATCAAGGCCAGCGCCGGCACCGCTTTGCGATGCAATATTTACCATTGCAAAGAGTTGATTGATGTCCTGCCCGACTTGATCGATGCCGGTTTTTTTATCTACACATTGCAGGCCGATGCCCCGCAATCGGCTTTTGAGGCCGACATTCCCAAACGCTGTATTTTGGTATTAGGCAATGAAAGTGAAGGCGTATCCGATAGCATACAAGCCATGGCACATGGAGGGCTGGCCATACCGATGCGCGGCAACATCGAGTCGTTAAATGTTGCCGCCACAGCAACGCTGCTTAGCTTTTTGCCGGGCCTTCGCGCATAAACTCAAAAAATGCCGTCTGGTTTTTTCCTTGCCCTTTCGCACGCTTCAAAGCCAACTTTGCCTGATTGACCAGCATTTCAGAGGCCCCCGAGTCCTCAGGCACCAGCGTTGCCACGCCAATGCTCACGGTGACGGCTACTTTCTCACTGCCCTTGCCTATTGGCCAGGTGTGCTCAACGATCATGCGCCGCAACCGCTCTGCCACAACCAACGCACCCTCACGATCGGTATCGGGCAGAAAAGCAGCCATCTCTTCCCCTGCAAAGCGTGATAAAAGATCGTGCGGTCGGGTTGCCACTGAGCGCATAAAAAATGAAATGGTTCTTAGTACTTCGTCGCCCATGACATGGCCATGCATTTCATTCAATTGCCTGAAATCATCAATATCGAGTATCAACAAAGAAACTTGCGTCTTGCGCTCTGCAAGCGTTGCACAATCGGCGCTCAATAATTCGCGGAACCGGCGCACATTGAAAAGCCCGGTCAAACCATCCACGCCGCCCATGCTTTCAAGTCGATCGTGACTTTCACGCAAATGTTCCATGACCATCGATAATTCAGCATCGCGATTGCGCATTTGTGATTTCAGCTTCTGGTTTTCTCGCTCTTGCTGATACAGCGCATCTTCACGAATAGCCCTTAACTCACTCTCTTGGGATAGCATGCGATGAAACGCCATTTCCTGCTGAATCCGTTCTTGCCGTATTTGCTCGGCTAACGACAAGGTTAAAAATCCGGCCCCCAAGGCCAAGCCGTAATCCAGAGCTCCCACCGCCAATGCGCTGTGGTCGATATAACCCATGATGTACACCAAATACACCAAGCCTGCTGCAAACATGGCAAACAGGGATAAACCCAAATACCGCTCGGCCAATGCGCCTCGCCACCATAAACGCGCAGCCATGCCGAGATAAATAATAAACACCAGCACATGGAAAATACGCAACGGCATGTCCAATCGGGGCAAATAGAAGAACATGCTGCCGACGTACATCAAACTAAAGATCAGCAAAAATATTGAGACCAGCCAAATAAGGCGGGGGTAACGCCTGCGGATCTCGAGGAACTCCAGCAAATACGAAACTCCCCAAATAATCGCCAGCCAGGCAAACAATTTAACGGCCTGCATATTAAAAGTCGGATTGTCCGGCCATAAAAACTGATATCCCAGACCTTTCGCACTCACGACAAACATCAACAAACTGGAAATATAGATACCCAAAATCAAATGCCGAAAAGCACCGGCCGACAAATACATGTACCCGTGATACAGAGCCAAAATCAACATGCTGCCCAACAAAATACCCAGCACAACCAGATTAAACTGCTCTTCTTCGGCGAAGGCGACCTGTTCGGTGATCGTAACGGGCAACAGCATGGGACCGTCAGTGTCAGCGCGAAACACGACATCGATGGTTTGATTGGCTAATAGCGGCACGGGAAAAACAAAATTACGATGCCTGAACGGTCTATTGCCAAAACGCCCCTTAATGCCTGTATTCCAGTGCACAACAGGACGCCCCTCTTGCACCAAATAAAAGTCCAGATCCCTGATTTCTGGCTGCTTTATTTCAAACAGCCAGTTGACCGGTTTGGTGGAGACATTTTTGACACGCAATCGAAACCAATACGCAGCTTCCGTATAACCATAACTGCGCAAAAATCCCAATTCGGCATGCCATTGTTGTTGCATACCTTTCGAAAGCACCGCATTCAAGTCGAGCTTTCTTGTTTCATCTACCAAATATTGAAGTTGACTGCCTGCTTCTGTTTCGGGGCTCAATTCCGGGTCAAGCAATAATATTTTTTGTGCAGTCGGTTTAGCCGGCGCAACCTCTTCACCGGCATGCACTGACGGCTCGGCCTGAACCGTCATAGCAAATAAAAACAGCATTGCAATCGGCAAGCACTTCAGCCGTGAAAACACCTTATTTGGTGAGGTAACTGATTGCATCGCCTAGCCCTGCCAAGGTTAATGGGTACATCTTGTTATCCACCAATTGCTGGACAATACCAACCGACTGCACCTGATTCCAGCGTTTATCGGGCACTGGATTCAACCACGCCAGCTTCGGAAATGCATCGATCATGCGACGCATCCAGACAACCCCCGGCTCTTCATTCCAGTACTCGACACTGCCGCCGGCCTGCACAATTTCGTACGGTGACATGGAGGCATCACCGACAAAAATCACTTTATAGTCACTTTGGTAGCGATGAAGAATATCCCATGTTGGAATATGCTCTGAATGCCGGCGGTAGTTATTACGCCATACGTAGTCATAGAGAAAATTATGGAAGTAAAAATACTCCAGATGTTTGAACTCGGTTTTTGCTGCCGAGAAAAGCTCCTCACAGATGCGCACGTGCGCGTCCATTGAGCCGCCCACATCAAAAAAAACCAGCACTTTGACGGCATTACGACGCTCAGGCCTTAGCCGGATATCCAGCAAACCGCCTTGATCGGCTGTCGATTGCACCGTGCCGGGCATATCCAGCTCCATATCAGAGCCGGTGCGGGCAAATTTACGCAAACGCCTTAACGCCATCTTGATGTTGCGCGTACCGAGTTCCGATTCGCCATCCAAATCACGGTATTCACGCTGATCCCACACTTTAACGGCCTTACCCTGCCCGCCTTCAGGCCCTACCCGAATGCCTTCGGGGTTATAGCCTTTTTGACCGAACGGTGAGGTACCGCCCGTGCCGATCCATTTGTTGCCACCTTCATGACGTTCGTCTTGTTCTTCGAGGCGCTTGCGAAACGCTTCGAGCAACTTCTCAAGACCGCCCATGCTTTCGATCTGGGCTTTATCGGCCTCGGACAACTGCTTCATGAAGGCATCGCGAAGCCATTCATCAGGAATCAGGTGTTCCAGCAAGTCATCGAAGGTTTCAAGGTCTTTAAAGTAGCGGCCAAAAGCCAAATCAAAGCGATCAAAATGACGCTCGTCTTTTACCATGCAGGTGCGTGCCAGATAATAGAATGCCTCTCGATCGGCAAAAACCAATTGCTTTTCCATCGCCGATAGCAAATCCAGAAGCTCACGCATAGAAACCGGCACCCCGGTTTTACGTAACGCCTGAAAGAACCCTACCAGCATATTCTTTAACGACTCTGGCGTCGGTGCATGAAAGCAATGCGCTCAAGCATGTGCACGTCTTGCTCATTTTTTAATAATGCTCCATGCAATGGCGGTATCGCTTTAGAAGGATCGCGCTCTTTTAAAATCTCTTCCGGAATATCATCAGCCATCAGCAACTTGAGCCAATCAATCAACTCCGAAGTGGATGGACGCTTTTTTAATCCGGGTATATCGCGCAACTCAAAAAACACTTCCATCGCCTCGCGCACCAATGTTTTTTTAATGTCCGGAAAATGGACTTTAACAATGGATTCCATGGTTTCACGGTCAGGAAAGCGGATGTAATGAAAAAAACAGCGCCTTAAAAAGGCATCGGGCAGTTCTTTTTCGTTATTGCTGGTAATGATCACGATTGGACGATGACGCGCCTTGATCGTTTCGCCCGTTTCATACACATGAAACTCCATGCGATCAATTTCAACCAGCAAGTCATTAGGGAACTCGATGTCGGCCTTGTCGATTTCATCAATCAACAGAACCACTTTTTCATCGGCTTCAAAGGCATCCCACAACTTCCCCTTGCGAATGTAATTACGGATATCGTGCACGCGCTCCTCGCCGAGCTGCGAGTCTCGCAGCCGAGAAACCGCATCGTATTCATACAAACCTTGATGCGCCTTCGTGGTGGACTTAACGTGCCACTGGATCAGCTTCAAGCCCAATGCACCGGCCACCTCTTCGGCCAGCAGGGTTTTTCCGGTTCCCGGCTCGCCTTTAATCAGCAGCGGCCGCTCCAGCGTGACGGCTGCATTAACGGCCATCTGCAAATCATCTGTCGCAATGTAACGATCCGTTCCTTCAAACTTCATGCTTGGGTTCCTGTACTGGCTCTTCATTGATGGGGGATGCAGTCTTTCTGCGCTTGAGCGCGTAGCGGATCAAACACCCCACGCCCCACAACGCCACTAAAAACAAACCGACGAAAACCGGCGACTCCAGCAGGGCCCACATGGCTTCAGCCCCTTCATCGAGTAATTGAATGCCCGCACCCATCACTGCCGGCGCATACCAGCCCGGCCGCTCCGGCATGTGCACCGGCATCAATATAATGGCGGCCGACAACAGCAACACCGGTATGCGCAGAGGCTTCAGGTAGCGGTACGACATCAGCCGATGTAATGCCAACAATGCGCCAGCAGCCGATACGGTATAAACCAACCATGCAGCACCATAACTCGTCATGCCCATTCGCCCTCTTTAGGTGGCATCTGCAAATAAAAGCCCTGCTCTTGTATCGCGTGCATCACGTCCGCTGCGTTGGCACGTGACAGCTTCTGACGCAGGGTTAGTGCCAAACTCAATGCCGGTTCGGCACGACCAAAGCGTTTCATCAATGACTCTGGCACACGATCCAATCCTTCTTCTCGTGCCACATAAAGGTACATGCCATCCACCCGGCTGCTTCGATAGACATCACACAGTATCGACAAGGCCACGATTCTCCTCCATCACTTTCATTAACATTGGCGACAATTCGGTTGCGCGCCAACCTTCAATCCAGTCCGGCAAGCGGGTGCCGTGCAACCAGGCCAACAACAAGGCCGTCAACATGGTGCGGCTTGCCAATAAAGGCTCCGGCAAATCGTGCGCGGAGGCCCAATGCGACACCACTTTCTTTAGCGGTGCCAACAACTGGCGCAGCATTTTAGGATCAATGCTCGGCATCAATGCCAGATCGTCATTATCGGTCTCTGACAATTCCATGCATTGCAGTATCTGATCGCCGTACCGACGCACCACGCCCGGTCGTAAATCGGCAATCGCCAGCAGCTGGTGAAAAGTGGTCGGCTGCAGGCGGCTGATCTCCAGCAACACGCCATCACGCATTAACCGGTTACGTGCGACATCGTCGGCCACGGCGACCTGCTCACGCCATTGATACAAGCGGCGCGCCACGCGGACGGACGGCTCACTTAAACGTTCCAATCCACCCAAGCGACGCCAGGCACTGTCCGGGTCTGGCTGCTCAAGCATTTGTTTGACGCGTGCCGCTGTTTCATCAATGCACGCTGCCAACCAGCCACGCTCGTTTAGCTTGTCACGCAACAACGGCCATGCTTGCGACAAATAGACCACATCATTCACTGCGTATTCGTACTGCTCCGGAGTTAAAGGGCGCTGCAACCAATTGCTGCGCGTGATATGCGGTGCATCTTCGAGCATCACGCCGCACAGCTTTTCAGTCAGCGCGCGATACCCCAAAGACCAGCCTAGCCCTGCAAACGCGGCCGCCAGCTGACTGTCCATGATGGCCTGTGGATACACACCGGTCAGGCGCGCCAGCAATTCGACATCCTCCTGACACGCGTGAAACACCTTGGCAATGTTCGCGTTGCCCATGATGTCCGCCAGCGGCGACCAATCGCTAATGGTTTTTGGATCAACCAGCCACGCTTGTTCGCCATCGGAGACTTGCAACAATGCCGGTATCGAATAAAACGTTGTCTCACGAATAAATTCGGTATCCATGTACAGTGTGGTCGCGCGCGACCACGGTTGCGCTGCTGCCATCAAGGCATCGTTGGTATCAACCCATGTCACTGATATGCTCATTAACCTTCCACCTGTCGGCGACTGCGGAACGCTTGCGACACGGTGACTCCATCCAGGTACTCGAGCTCACCACCGGACGGCACCCCTTGTGCCAGACGCGTCACCGCAACCCCGCTCTGGCGCAAACGTTCAGCCAAATAGTGCGCGGTCGCCTCGCCTTCCACCGTTGGATTGGTCGCCAAAATCACCTCGCTAATCGCGCTACCGGTAACGCGCGCGATTAATGCCGGCACACCAATATCGTCAGGACCCACGCCGTCCATCGGCGATAAATGCCCGCGCAATACAAAGTAGCGGCCCCGATAACTGCCGGATTGCTCGACGGCAAAAACATCCATCGGCGATTCCACCACACACAGCTGGGTGTCATCACGCGACGGGTTGGCGCAAATGCGGCACGGCTCACTTTCGGTCAGATTGCGGCACACCGGGCAATTCACCACCACCGCTCGCGCCTGCGTGATGGCATGAGCCAATCGGTCGGCACCGGTGGCGTCCTTCTCAAGCAAATGCAGCGCCATGCGTTGCGCGGTTTTAGGACCAACACCCGGTAAACAGCGCAACGCCGTCAGCAATTCATCAATGGCGGGACTGAACATGAAAACTCCGTCAGTTAATGCAGTGTGCGTTGATCCAGCGGCTGAATGCTTGCAAGATCCAAGGTGGCGCCAAAACGTTCTTTCAAAGCGTGCAATTGCGGATCGTCTTCCAACGATTGACGCGCCTCTTCACAAAGCGCTTGTTGCTCACGTTGACGCGCCTGTGCCGGCGTTTCAGTCTGCGGTGTACCCAATGCAATCACCACGGTAATGCTCTGACCCAAATGCGCTGACAATACCTGGGCAATTTGCTCCTGATGCGCCGGCTGAAACAGCTGTGCATTTTGGTCGTCCAGCACAAACTCGTATCGCTGCCCGTGAATGGCTCGCAATTCGCAGTGCGCGGCAACACGCCGGGCCAAGCCGGTCAATTCAATGGATTCGAGCAATTGGCGCCAGTTCGGCAGCCCGGTATCGGTTATTGGCGGTGTGACGATTGCCCGTGCGGCGGCCTCGGGTGCGGCGGCACTGGCCGTCGCCGGAGCGGGACTTACAGCGGGCTCAGGCTTTTTTTTTAACCCATCCGCTGGCGTATTGCCGGCACCACCCGAGGCTTGCCCGCCCAGACGAAATGCCAACATGCGGCACACCAGCATCTCGAGGCCGGCTCTAGGATCGGGCGCCAACGGCATGTCGGCACGGCCCTGCACGGCAATCTGGTAAAAGAGTTGTAAATCTTGCTTGTCGAGCAGCGCGCCCAAATGACGCGACCGCGCAATACTGTCTTGGCCATCCTCCAGGTCCGGCACCAACTGACATAACGCCGCCCGCTGGAATGCGGCGGCTAAATCTTGCAGCACCATATCCATTTCAGCACCCAGCTCGGCCAATTGCGCGACACGCTCCAGTGCGGCTTTGGCATCGTCGGCGGCAATGGCATCGGCCAGGTCAAACACCAGGCCGCGATCCACCGTGCCCAGCATTTCACGAACCGACGCTTCAACCACCGTGCCGTCACCGAAACTGATGGCCTGATCGGCAAGACTCAATGCATCGCGCATGCTGCCGGCGGCCGCACGGCCAAGCAGCTGCAGTGCCGACTTATCGGCCACAATGGATTCTTTGCCCAAAATAACGGCCAAGTGATCGGCAATGCGATCGGACGGCATGTTTTTCAAGGTGAATTGCAAACAGCGTGACAACACCGTGGCCGGCAGTTTTTGCGGGTCGGTTGTGGCCAGCAGAAACTTCACATGCGGGGGCGGTTCTTCCAGCGTTTTTAGCAATGCATTAAAGCTGTGATCCGACAGCATATGCACTTCGTCGATGATGTAGACCTTAAAACGGCCACGCGACGGTGCGTATTGTGCGTTTTCGAGCAGATCCTGGGTTTGTTCTACTTTACGTTGGGAGGCCGCATCGACCTCGATCAAATCCATGAACCGCCCTTCGGCGATTTCACAGCACGACGAACATTCGCCGCACGGCTTGGAGCTGATACCCTGCTCGCAATTCAGGCATTTGGCAAAAATACGCGCGATGGTGGTTTTACCGACGCCGCGGGTACCGGTGAACAAATAGGCATGATGAAGCTGGTCGCGATCGAGTGCATGGGTCAAGGCACGCACGGCGTGCTCCTGACCGATCACGTCAACAAATTGTTGGGGGCGCCACTTCCGGGCCAGTGCCTGATAACTCATGAGCGGGGCTGCCTTGCCGAAGGAGTCGAACAAGTGGGCATTATACGGCAAAGCCCGAGGAAAGACCGGCGGAAAAGCCTAAAATGGAGGTGGCCCACACCAGCCACACCCCGGCACACGCATCAACGGTTACCGTTGCTCCCTTCCGGGCCTGGCGGGGTTCACCGTCTGGCGTTGCGAGGGGACCAATGTGGACCACCATAACGCGACCCGCTGCTTGCGGGGCGGCCATTATGGCGAAAGCAGGCATGGGCATCAAGCCGATCCTCATTATTTCAGCCCGTTCTCTTTCCACATATCGCGGATGGTTTCCTGATCAAACTTCAGGCGGAATTTTAAATAAAACCCTTGTGCGGTGTAATCGCTGCCCGAGAAATCCGCATCCTGGAAACCCTGCCAGTTATAGCCCACGCTGACCCAGGTATTGGTGTATGGCGTGACGCCAACGGAAAGCCCGTAGGAGTAATCGTGAATGCCGGCATCCCAGTTATTCAAGGTACTGGCCTGCACACCCACGTCCCAGCGGGTACTCAAGTTGTAGCGGTATTCGGCACCGTACAGATCGATATAACCGTCGTACTCTTCACCGCCAATGTTATCGAGAATCCATTTCGCGCCGTACTGGAAGTTCCACTGCGAACGCCAATCGGGCTTGTAATTGGCCAACATGTTATTGACCAAGCGGCGGCTGCGGGTGCTGCTGAAGACATCATCCGCACGATCAAACAGGTAATCGAGGCGATTAAAGATCGCCCAACTGGAGTCCAGCGGACGCCAGGCAACGCTGTAACGCACATCGCTGCTAATGGCCCGTAGATTATTGTCGCCCCGCGTATCGGTATACGCGACACCCAGTGACATCGCCAGCCCCTCGGAGAGTTCGCGAATATAACCGCTGAAGAAATTCCATTTTTCATCGATATCCGACTCGCGGTATTCCACACGACCGGCCCACTCTTCATCGCCGGCGTTGTAACCCAGGGCCGTCGATACCGCGTAGAAATCCTGCCCTGCCGTGTCTGCGCCCGATGCCGGCGGCACATTCGGATCCCACGGCGTGTTGTATTGGCCGTTATTGCTGATTGTCTGGCTGCGATCGAATGTGAAATCCGTACTCCAATGCTCATCGAGCACGATGTTTTGCATCAGGCCCATATTGCTGAAGACGCGATTACCGTATTCGCCGGTTTCCTGGCCGATGGAGGTGGTGGTCTGCGCGCCTGTCCACGGACGCATCCGTGCACCGATAATGGAGGTTTGCGTGTCTTCAAGCTCACCCCAGGTGAATTCTTGCGTGGCCAATAAGTCTACCCAGTCATTGACGTGATAATCCGCACCCAGCGCCAATCGATTCGGGTAATCGGGGTTTTCGGCATCGCCGGATTTATCCATGAGAATTTCGGCATCGGCACGCAAGGTGACTTTTCTGTCGAGTACATCATGGCTGCCCCCTACCAACATCTGCGTTGACTGAAAACTCCTTCCATCCTCGTGCTTGTCGCGGGCATAGCGCGAACCTACGTACGCACTGCTGTCGTCATCGCGCTGCTCCAGCGTAAGATCCGCCACATCACGACGCGCATTATCGACCAGGTATTCCTGCCGGAAGACGTTACCCAAGAGCGACAGGTCTTCCTCAAGCTGGTAGTTGGCATCCATACCGTATTTGCGTGTACCGGTCTCACTGGCGGCTTGCTCGCCCAAACCAAAGTCTTCGGTTTGTTCACGGAAGTACATCGAACCGTCCAATTTGTCGCCATCGTGGATCAACTCAACCACGTAGGCATCGCCGTCTTTGTCGCCGGTGATTTCTTCACGCTTACTTTGTGCGGCTTCCATGTTTAAAGTCAGCGTTTCCGTTAACGCCAAGCTCATGTCCGCACCCACCAGGTCACCGGTGGCACCTGCAGTGTCTTCGTGAATGGCCGAGACGCCAATTTCAGAATCACTGCCCAACGCCATGGCCACACGACCGCCCGCCGTGTAGTTATTGCCATCATCCGGCCCATCGACTTCATACTCTGCAACAATATAAACCGGGTTCAGGTCGTTATCTTTGCTTAAAATCGGCTCACGGAAATACAGACTGCCCTTGGCATAATCAATGCTGTAGTCAACATAACGCGTCATTGAGCGCGAACTCAGAACGATCTCACTATGAAACCGGTCACGCACTTCAATGGTGATTTTATCGGTGTTGGGCATCGCATCTTTATGCGATAAAAAGTACAAACCGCTGGTACCGTCACCACGTAATTCATCGCGGAAGTGTCGCTGCTCGGTTTCGGCAGCAAACACATTGAAGTTAAATGTATCGCCCTGATACTCCGATTTAAAACCCGTCATGCTGCGCGAATAGCGGCTTAATTCCGTAACCGTCAAACCCGTATCGTAATCGCCGAACATCGCGTAGAAACGCTCTCGCTCGATTTTCAAATACAGTTTTTTGGTGCTCGCGGCTTCATAACCCTGCTGGGTATCATCACCGTACAGGGTGTAATACTCCTCGGGATTAATCACTTGCCTGAAGCGTTCACCGCTGTCTTTGTCGCTGTCGTACGCCGCCGTTAAAATCCACTCGCCCAGCACTTGGCCTTTGGCAAAGAACGCGGCACGGCCATCGCTGTAACCGCCAGAATCCAGGTCGGCACGCGCGGCACCTTGTTCATTGCCTGAAATCATTTTGTCGCCGAGCGTCTCTTCGGCCAAGCCCACCATAATCCACTCACGCGGCGCCGGTTTTAACCAGGCACGCAACTCTTCTGCTCGACCGTCGGTCAGCTCCACCACCACGACCGCTTCACCGGTCTGCGTTGTTGGCTCCAGCTCCAGATACGCAATGCCGTTCTCACCAATGACGTATTGCGGTTTTTGATTGGCTCGCAGCACACGCCCTTTGCGTGCATCTTCAGCCGATTGCGCTGACTGATACGGCGCACTCACCTCATAGCGGCCAATCACGCCCGGGCGTGCCGGATGCCCGGTGCGATCGGTAAAACGCACGGCCAATACAGGGTATTCGCGACCGTCAGCATTTAAAACGGATTGTTCCGGCAGCAACTCGGCACGATACGGCGCATCGGAGTAATGCACCGTGCGCTCCATCCGGTCAATTTCAGTGCCATTGGCATCCATCAGAACAACTTCAAAACGGTTTTCACCCATTTCGATATCCACGCCGCGCCAACGGCTCATGGCTGCAGTGCCCTTGGCGTTGGTGGATGTGCCATCAAAATTTAACGGATGCGCAGGCTTGCCATTCACCAATAATTTCACTTTTTGCGTAGGCGCATGCTTGATGCCAATACGCAATGCGGGAATCGCCGGATTAAAACCGGTTGTCGGGTACACCCATCCAAACTGGTTATCGGCCGAAGCCAGCCATTTGTCATCGAACAAGACGTGCTCGTCTTGCACTGCCGGCTCCGCCTTTTCAGCCGCCTTGCCTTTCTCGGCACGCGCAAACTCCTGACGATGTTGCAGCGGCTGTTTTGGATTTTCTGCACCCAATGCCAATGTCATCGCCTCAATGCGCTGATTGCTCTTGCCACCCATATTGGCAATCGCCATGGTTCGCAATTCTTGTGCACCGCTTGGCTCGCCACCACGCACGGAACGCAAAGTAATGCGCCGCATCCACGGAGCACGCACATCGCCCAAGCGATACACCAAGGTATTGCCCATCACGTCCGGGTCATCGGCCGCAACACCATCAATCACCGTGCTGCCTTTGACGTACTGCCAGCCTTCCGGCATCGCCACCATCGCACGCAAATTGCTGGCAGCCTCATTGCCGCGCAATTCCCAAACGTATTCGTAACCCGAATCGGCCACTACCGCATTCAAGGTTTGCGTCACTTCAATCGCTTGCTGGCGCACAAAGAAATCCACTTTGCGCAAACTGCCACCATTCACATCGACAAATTGCGAAAAGCTGCGGCCGGCATGACGGGAGTCTTGCTCGCACGGCACCACTTCATAACCGTCCGGCAAACTGACCTTATCGAGTTGCACCACGTGCGTGCCGGGTTTCACGCCTTCGATATGCCAAAGACCGTCGGCATCGGTAATCACGTAAGTGCCGTCTTCCAGATAAATGCGCGCACCCGGCACGCCGACGCCGGCTTTTGCATCGCAACTGTCTTGCACAACACGACCGATCAGGAAGGCTTCGTTGCGGAAAAAGTCATCCCGCACCATCACCGAGGCTTCGGCCCGATTGGTGCGCAAACCGTAATCACCAATCGCAACCGCAATGTTGGTTGCCGCCCCCATCACAGCACCCGGCACCACTTCGGTCACGTAACGGATATTCGCTGTCGCCCCGGGCGCGACATTGCCCACCGCAAACACCAGGTCGACGCCGTTGGATGCAATCACCGGATCCACTGCAGGCAAACCGTTGATGCGCACCGAACCTTTCCGATAACGAAAGCCCGGCGGCAAGGTGTCTTCAATGCGCACGTTTTCGGCCGCCAACGCATTATCGCCGTTGTTAAAATCGAGCTGCCATTCCACAAAATCACCAATCGCCAACAAGGCCTTGTTCGATGTTTTGCTCAAGAACGGCGATGCACTGCCGGCATCCACTGGCAAATCGATATACACCACCGGATCGGAACCGACGCTGAACACTTCGCCACGAGAACCCGTCACCAGGGCAAACGGCCCGCCCGGCAGGGTTTGTATTTGCGTATTCGATAACGTGGTCGGGAAGGTGTACCCCGTCGGCGGCGTGACCTCCAAACGGTAACTGCCCGGTGCAATCAGCGGAAAGCGATACTGGCCTGCACCAAAGTGATACACCGTGCCGCCGCCGTCCGTCACCGTACTGCCCGTCGTCACCGTGCTCGGGAAAGTACTGACGCCATCGTCACCCAACACGGTTGCCGGCAAACCGGTGATCGAATCCACCAAACTGACTGTTGCACCATCGACCGGCTGGCCGTTGCGGGTATCGAACACAATGCCCACGGGATCAATCAATACCGTATCCACCGCCACATCGGTGCCGTCGTCCGGATCGGTATAACGCACCCGAATATTGTCATTCGGTGACGCCGATAAATACCCATCCGCCGAGACCGGCGGCGCACTCACCGTGGTGATGTAACCGCTGAATATACCGGTATCCGGCCCTGTTTCTCTGAGGCGCAATACCTCGGTGTCGCCATTGGCCAGCACCTGCACCACCACATCGATCGTCTCAACGACTAACGGATCCTGGTTTTGGTCGGCATCGGCCAACTGAATAAACAACGGATCACCCACATGAAACACCGAGGCATTCTGCAAGTTCACCGGATTGTTTAAATCAACCGGCGCACCCGCGCCAAATGGCGTGGGCGGTGGTAACGGCACGTACGCACTGCCGCTGTCGAGATAATCCGTACCACGCACATCAACACCAGAACCCGATGCGCTATAGCGCCGGATCGTGAGCACCGCGGGCGTGCTTCCGGAAACCGTCGTGATGAGTACTGCGTTGGATGCGGTATTTCGACTGTTCACCCCAACCTGATAGCTCAGGTTAGCGGTGTTGGAAATCACAGTCCCGGCAGGAACCGCCCAGACTGTTGTGGAAATCAGCATGCCCAACAGGCATGCGAAACCGACAAAAATTGCCTTATACGCGTAAAAAGCACATAAAAAAGATGAGGCGAACCCTAAGGTTCGCCTCATCTCGTTTAGACATGCCTGTCTGTCGTTACGGCAACTCATCGCCAGTTACTTCTGCGGGCATGACTGCCCCGCCTTCTGGCTACACCATTAAGCGGGCGCTGCCCGCCAGCGATCAGTCGATCGTTACGTCAAACGTAATATCCCAGCTTTGACCGGCTGGCACGATAAAGCCGCTGACGCGCACACGGTCATCTTCTGCCGCACCGCCTTCATCGGTAATCGTCACCGTCGCATCCAAGCCCGTGCCTGTGCCGGTGTCGCCGTCATCAATGGCTTCGCCATTCACCACCACGCTGTCGGCGTTATAGGTCACTTCGTCTTCTTGAATGTCGTCGATCACATCCATGGCACTGGCAGCAACACCACCGGTGCTGTTATCCAAGGTAATGGTGTAACGCACGACAGCACCCGGAATCGCTTTTTCAAAGCCTGCCGGGCTAAAGCCATCAGAAATCACGGCTTGGCTTTTGGTGACCGTCAGTGCCGCACTCACAACCGTGTAGGTCGCGCTGGCAGAATCCTGACCGTCGTTGTCAGCATCGCTGCTGTTCGTACCGGCGGTGCCTTCGGCATAAACCACCTGCACGGTGCCTGCTGCCCACGCATCGGCGCTGTTATCCAGCTGCACGGTGGTTGAGCCGGCCACGGTCGTGGTGGCCAACAGGTTGTAAATCGACACTTCGGTATCGGCCGGTGAAGTACCACCACCGTTGGGCGGCACATCGGCCACCACATACACCGTCATCGTGTCATCACCCGGCGTCACCGAGTTCGGATCCAGATCGCCTGCGTTGGTACCACCCGTGTACAGGGTGTCCTCACCGCTCTGGAAGCCTGGCGTGGTGCCGTCTTCAATGTAAATTCGCACATTGTTCATGGCGAAATCACTGGCACCGTCATTCTCGACCGACAGCAAGTAACCTTGCTCGGTATTACCGGTGTTGGTCACCGAGTAGGTCAGTACCTGATTGGCCTGGTTCGGGATGACGTTGTCATCTGAAACCTGAGCCACCGTCAAATCGACTTTATTGTCGACCAGAAACTGCACGGTATCCGACAGCTGTGATTGCGCCACACTGCTGACTTCGTAATCTACCGTCACCGTGTTATCGACCGGAGTCGTGGAAGCCGTACCTACCGCCCACGCAGCCTGACCTACTACCGTCAGAGCAAACGCGGCTAACAGACCGGCGATGTTGCTGTTTTTAACAAACATGGCATGTACCTCTTAAACGTTGTTGTTTCCTTCTTGTAAAACCCTGCACCCATCCTTGCCTGCAGTATTGGCATCCCTGATGAGATGCAAATTCGTTATTTCAAGCCTGCCTTGTACCAAACACGGGCCGTGTCACCGCCTTGCAGAGAGAAATTCAGCTTCCAGCGAATCGCGTTAACATCCGACGCTGCTGCGGGCCGCTTGCTGCCATCGGCTTCCGTGACCACCAATGATGCGAGCGCCCCCCATGAAGTGCCGCCATCAATCGAGAACTCGATCGTGGTACCCGCACCCAGGGCACTGCTTTGCGCGCTATCGGCCAGATACACCATTTCGGCGGGCACTGCGTTAGTCACCACCACCTTATCGGCAGGCTTTTCGCCAGCCGCATTGGCAGCCGTAATGCTGTAACGCACCACGTCACCGGGCACCACCAAATCGGCCGGCACATAGGTCACCACTGCGTTACCCTCTTCGTCGACGGTCACTTTTTCTACTTCTGCGACAGTGGACAATGTGATTTCCGCCAATGCGCTCACTGAAATCAGCGAAACCAGCACGGCTACCAATAACCCTTTGATTGCATTCATGGTGTTATTCCTCAGTCAATCGTGACGTCAAATTCAATGGTTTGCGCAGCCGCACCGGCGGCCACATTGCCTAAATTCACGGTGACGGCATTGGCCGCCGTGACATTAAAGTCGGCTTCATCGGCATCGAGAATGTCGGTTTTGGCGATCGTATCCAGCGTGATCGTACCGGTACTGTAGGTGGTGTTTGCAGGAATGGGGTCACCCACCACCACGTTATTGGCAGTCCCCGTACCCGTCACGGTCACCACCAAGCGGTAGGTGATCGTGGCACCCGGCACGGCATCATTGCCGCCGAAGGGATCGCTGATCGTGGCTGATTTCACAATACTGACAATGACATTCGATACCACATAGGTGCCGATATCCGATTGCGTGCCACCCGAGGTGCCCACAATGGCATCGGTGCCGGCATCGCCGCCGCCTGCGATGGGAGTGCCCGGGGCGCCGCTGCCGGTGTTGGATGTTGCCGTCAATTGGCTGTTACCCAAATCGCCATCGTTCAGCGGTGATGGAATATCGTTCAGAACAAAAATCGCCAGCTGGCCATCGGCGGCCAAGGCGGGGTCGTTACTGCCTGCGACATACAAGGTATCGACACCGGCGTCATAAATGCCGTTGTTGTTGCTGTCGAGATAAATGTTGACCAAGGTCGGGTCGAAATCGCCCGTACCTAGCAAGCTATCGGCCGTCAGTGTGTAGGTATCCGAACCGTTACCGGTGTTGGTGAGCAGGAACGTCAGCACTTGATCGGTATCGTTCGGTGCAACCGCAACATCCGATGCATCCTGCCACGTCAATGTCATCTCCAGTAATTCCTGCACCCTGGTTGTGGTGGTATTACTGGTGCCATTAATCGTGGTCGCACCCACTTGGTAACTGATGCTGGCCTGGTTGTTGATATCAACCCCGGCTGCAGTCCCCACCGCCCATGCCTGCCACGACGTCATACCCAAGGCCAGCAAAAGCCCTGCTTTCATCAAGGAATACGGTGCTTTCATCAAGCGCTCCTGTATGACCTATTTGGTCAGTCTGTGCCGATATACGCGATATCGAACCCGGTTCGTCACTCACGGCTCCATGCCGAACAATTAATGCATTGATTTAAAAAGACTTTTAATAATCAAGCCATGATGCTTGTGATCCACATCACAGGTATAGCCAATATCGTGCCAATTTTTTACCGAGTATAACTTAAAAACCGCACAAACGATAATAACCCCTTTAAAAACAACTGGATAGTTACTATATGCCCATACTTTAGCATGCGGTCACTGGTAACTCTGTTGCTCCGTATGCGGCTCTTCGGTAGAGTAGCGCGCCTTTGATGGCCGGCAGATGCCAAATAGTCTGTAGCGTGGCATCGAGAACAGGTTTTACGGTGAGGTGTCCGAGCGGTTGAAGGAGCACGCCTGGAAAGTGTGTATACGTTAATAGCGTATCGAGGGTTCGAATCCCTCCCTCACCGCCACACAGCCCTAAGCGCCCACTTTTGCTCATCAAAAGTGGGCGCTTTTTTTGGCGGTGTGGCAACAACGAAGCATGTGATGAGATTCCTTCGTACCCAGCAACACCCACAGCAAGCAACGCGCATTGCAGCCTTCACTGATCTTGCTTCTTGCTATACTCAAACGTGAACCACTTCACAAACGACTGCAATGATAAATTTCCCAGGCTCTACCGCCATACGCACTGCTTGTCTGGCACTGCTTTGCCTGGCGAACGCAGGCTTCGCGGCAGATTTCAATACCAACGCATTTCAAAATAAAAGCTGCGCCGCCGACCGCTATGGCAGCGCATTGAATTGCAATGCTGGCGAATTCACGGTCAATCCCGTGTTTAGCGCAGCGCCCGGCTCACCGCCGTTCTGCGCGATTGGCAGTTTTTTTGATGTGGTTGTTGAAGTGAATTTATCCGGTAGCAATACCGATCGTCAGGACATCGGTTTTTTTGTAGGCCAAGCCGGCAACGACCCTGGTAACACCGGCGGCCAATGCTCGGTGGCGACATTTCCCACCACCAGTGCACCCGTACCGCCCAACCCCAACGCTTGGACCAATAATGACGGCGATGCCTGCGGTGATTACATTGGCGGCGCCAATGCCACCACCCGCATCAATCAGATTCGCGTGGATTGCCGAGCCAGTACCGCCGGCTTTCTGGAAGTGCCCTATTTGCTGACCTACTGGCAAAACAACGGTAATGTCTGTATCGCTGAATCAGCTACCGCCGGCAATGTGGTTTCAGGCTCTAAATCCAAGTGCAACAAAGGCGTGGCCGAAGTCAGCGGTGTAGTGGCCGTCAATGCCGGTGCCTGGGTTGATATCACCAAGGCCACCAATCCCGGCGGTCAAAGCCAAGCCTTCAACTACACGGCAACCATTACCAGCACGTCAGATCCAAACCCGAAAGTCGTGGCACGCGTGGGCAGCACGTACTACCCGGCTACCATTGCTGCTGCCAGCGGCAGCACCACCTTCACACTCACCGATGGCCAAACAGCCCGCGTGTTTATCAAAGCACTGGCCGCTAACCAGACGCTAACGATCACTGAACAGGCCACGACCGGCTGGGACACGACTGCGACCATCAACTGCAGCTCCAGCACCGGTGTTACCCCAACGGTGAATAATGCCAACCGCTCCCTAGCTGCCACATTAAACACCACCAATTACTCGGCTGCGTGCACCATCACTAATACCAAGTTACCCTCAGTGACGGTCACAAAAATATCGCATGGCGATATAGGCACCTTTACGTTTACTGGCACCAACAACTGGGCCGCCCAAAACATCACAACGACAACACCCAGTGTTGGTGTCAGCGGCGCATTACAGTACCTGCCATATTCAACCAGCACAGAAATCACCAAAACAGCGTTAGCGGGCTTTCGCATGGTGAGCATTAGCTGCTCGGGCATGGGGGCTGGCGGCACTGCCGTCAATGATCTCCCCAATAGACAAGTCACACTCGATGCAGCGGCCATGGCGCCCGGTTCGGATATTACCTGTACATTTACTACCGTACGGCAACGCGATTTCAGCGTAAGAAAAAATCTGTCTCCCGGCACTGATACCGGTTTATTTATCATGAATGCTAACGGCACGCTGAGTCCCGAAGCCGGTCATGGCGCTCTTGCAACAACCATTGTTGACGTTGGCTCTACCGTGAACTTTTCTGAATCCGCCGGCACCAATACCAACCTAGCCAATTACAGTAGCACCTACAGCTGCAGCACCATACCGATTACAAATGGCATCGGCACTTCTGGCAGCCTTACCATGCCAAACCGCAATATCATCTGCGTGCTCAGCAATACACGACGTTCTGCAACACTCGCCCTGAAGAAAACATGGGTCAATGCAAAAGCAGGCGATGCAGCCACTGTTCAGTCCAGCGGCTTTATCAATAATGCGACCAGTGGCAGCTCGGTTTCTACAGGCAACAACACCACCACCGGCTCTGCCGTGACGGTTTATTCCGGCGAATCAGGATCTATCTCAGAAACCTTCAGCGTGGGCAACGCCAGCGATTACACCAAGGTAGTCACCTGCACCAGCAGCTTAAGCGGCAACACGCTCACCATCGCACCCGGTGATACCGCTATCGAATGCACCTACACCAACACCGGTGCACCGCAATTGGCTGTCAATAAAACGATTGCCGTCGTTGATGACGGCATCAGCACCGCCAATGACAAGAGTATTCCCGGTGCGCGCATGCGCTACACCATCACGCTGGATAACACCTCGAGCTTCGCGAGTGCCGATGCCGTTGTGATTAAAGATGCTATCCCCGCCAATGTATCGTATCAAGGCGGCAGCATTGTCGTTGACGGCACGCCGCAAGGCGACAATACCGGCGATGGCGATCAAGCGGATTACAATGTCACAACACCGGGTGCTATCACGGTGAACAAAGGCACCTTTGGCCCCAGCACTACCACGACCATCACCTTTGAAGTCACCGTCGATTGATTACTGCCGGGCATCGCGCCCGGGCAATGTAGAAAAGCCCTCGCCCACGCTCCTCCACGGATTAATTTCTAATCCACCCCGTCGTAAGAATCGCGCACTCACGCGCAGATGCTCACTCCGTGTTACCGCGTGGACATCAGAGAAAATCTGCTCGACGCATTGCTCATGAAAGCCTTGATGGCGACGATAACCGAGCAAATACGCAAGTAAAGAGTCCGCTGCAATGTGCGCGCCACGATGTTCAATATGCACGCTGGCCCAATCGGGCTGACCGGTGACCGGACAACACGACCGGAACAAGCGGGTAAAGACGTGCAACTCTTGTGACTGATCAGCATCAACACGCAACACCGAAGCATCGACCCCCTCGGGCATCACGGATGGCAACAACAGATCAAGACAATCTGCCGATAACGCGCCTTGAACAGCCAACATCGGCGAATCAATCGGTAATAGATCCAACTGCACCGGGCCACCAATACAACCGGCAATGTCGGCATTCAAGGTATCAAGCAATACTTGCCTGCTATCGAATGCCGTGAAATTCAAACTGTTTAAATACAATTTCAGACTTTTGGATTCAACGATATGGGGCGAATCAGCCGGTACACGCAATTGCAGCACGGCGGCCTCGGGCATGCCCGTTGGCTCAAGCCATGAGAACTCCCAACCCGTCCAGTCATCGGCGCCGGCATCCCAACCGACCGCCAGCCCATTCCGCCCCTGCGTACGCGAAATAGGAAACAACAGCTCCGGCGCATAACACTTGGGCGCCGCAACCTGCTGACCCAATAAAATACCCTTCATTAATTACGCAACCGCGGGCTATACGTCAATTGATACAGCGCAAATGCACCGCCGGCAATCACGCCCAACACAATCATGGCAATCGCATAACCGACATCAATATCCGAGTGCCCCAACACGCCGTAGCGGAACGTATTCACCATATACAACACAGGATTGGCTTGAGACACCGTCGCCCAGAACGGCGGCAACAAGCTGATGGAATAAAACACGCCGCCCAGATACGTCAATGGCGTCAAAATAAACGTCGGCACAATAGAGATATCATCAAAACTATTGGCGTAAATAGCATTAATCAATCCGCCGATGGAAAACAGCACGGCCGTTAAAAAAACCACCAGTGCGGTAATCGGGATGCTGTAAATCTGCAAATCGGTAAAGAACAGCGACACCAGCGTCACCAGCAAGCCCACCATCAAGCCACGCGCCACACCACCAATAATGAAGCCGGCCAAAATAATCCAGTTCGGCGTGGGCGACACCAGTAACTCTTCAATATTATTGGCAAATTTTGCGCCGTAAAACGACGACACCACATTGGAATACGAGTTGGTAATCACCGACATCATAATCAAGCCAGGCACCACAAACTCCATATAACCGTAACCGCCCATATCACCAATGCGCGAACCAATCAGCTTGCCAAAAATAACAAAATACAAGGTCATGGTAATCACCGGCGGCACCAGCGTTTGCACCCAAATGCGGGTAAATCGGCGAATCTCGCGCACCACAATGGTTTGAAAAGCGATGTACTGCTGCGCAGGCGTCATAGCGTTGACTCCTCTTTACCGGCCAGTATCCGCACGAACAACTCCTCAAGCCGATTGGCTTTATTGCGCAAGGATTGCACGACAATATTCTTAGCCGACAGATCAGCAAACAACTCGTTGGCTGTTTGCTGTTTTTGTTTATCCAGCGTGACTTCGAGCGTGGTCGAATCAATCGCTTGCGCCTCGTAACCCGGCAAGCTGAAGTCAGCGGGCAATGGCGTGGCCAAATCCAGCACAAAGGTTTCAATCTGTAAGCGCTTTAACAAATCACGCGTATTCATATCGGCCACCAGATTACCTTTATCGATAATCGCCACACGCTTGCACAGTGCTTCGGCCTCTTCCAGGTAATGCGTGGTCAAGATAATCGTCGTGCCCTGGGCGTTTTTATCTTTCAAGAATTGCCACATGGAGCGGCGAAGCTCGATATCGACACCAGCGGTTGGCTCATCGAGCACCAGTATGCGCGGCTCGTGCACCAAAGCTCGGGCAATCATTAACCGGCGCTTCATACCGCCCGATAACATACGCGCCACGGTGTTGCGCTTATCCAACAGACCCAATTGCTCCATGTATTGCTCGGCGCGCTTGCGTGCAATGCCGGCGGGCACGCCGTAGTACCCGGCCTGAGTCACCAGAATATCTTCTACTTTCTCAAACGAATTAAAGTTGAATTCCTGAGGCACAATACCCAGCTGCTGCTTGGCCAGCGGGAAATCCGTATCAATGTCATAACCACAGATACTCACCTTGCCGGCGGTTTTTTGTACCAGTGAACAGAGAATACTGATGGTGGTGGATTTACCGGCTCCGTTCGGACCCAGCAAAGCGACGAACTCGCCCTCTTCAACCGACAGGCTGATGCCTTTCAATGCCTCAAGGCCATTCGTATAGGTTTTCTTTAAATCGTGGATTTCGAGTGCTTTCAAAACGGTTACCTGGGAGGCGCTATGCGCCCCGAAGCGTATCGTGAATAACCCGGCAAATCCAAGCTGATCTGCGCGCCCAATAAAAAAGCCCTTGATAATCAAGGGCTTTTTAAGGTTGGAGCGGGAAACGAGGTTCGAACTCGCGACCTCAACCTTGGCAAGGTTGCGCTCTACCAGCTGAGCTATTCCCGCATCACAAAAAAAATGGCGTCCCCTAGGGGACTCGAACCCCTGTTACCGCCGTGAAAGGGCGGTGTCCTAGGCCACTAGACGAAGGGGACAACACTCTCGTCAAGAGGCGCGCATTCTAGGAACTGCCATGCCTTGAGTCAACACCCTAATGCAAATGAACTCATGGCTCAGACTTTGGGCGTAAAGCGCAACGATAGGGAGTTAATGCAAAAGCGCAGACCACTCGGCTCGGGGCCATCAGGAAACACATGCCCCAAATGGGCATCGCAACGCGCGCATAAGGTCTCGGTGCGCTCCATGCCGTGCGATCTATCGGTATGGGTGGCTATATGAGCGGCCTCCAGCGGCTGCCAAAAACTCGGCCAGCCCGAGCCCGAATCGTACTTGGTCGCCGAATCGAACAACGGCAAACCACAACACACGCAACAATACTGCCCTTCGGCTTTATGATCCCAATAGCGACCCGTGAATGCACGCTCCGTGCCGTGCTCGCGCGTCACCCGGTATTCATCGGCCGAGAGCTGTTCGCGCCAGGCCTGCTCACTTTGTTTGATCTTTTCCATGCCTGCCCCCTGTTACTTGCTTTGGCCTCGCACTTATAATGAGCCCTCTTTTCGCCCATCACCAGCCCGGCCACGCCATGACAGAATTTCGCCAGTCTCATAAATTGCACAACGTCTGCTACGACATCCGCGGCCCGGTATTGCGCGAGGCCAACCAGCTCGAAGAAGAAGGCCACCGCATCCTCAAGCTCAATATCGGCAATCCGGCAGCTTTTGGCTTTGATGCACCCGATGAAATCCTGCAAGCCGTGGTGCACAACCTGAGCGCCTCGCAAGGCTATAGCGGCGCCAACGGCATTTATTCGGCGCGCAAAGCCATTCAGCAAGAATGCCAGATTCAGGGCATTGCCATCGACATTGACCACATCTTTCTGGGCAACGGCGTCAGCGAAATGATCAACCTGGCCACCCAAGGCCTGCTCAACGACGGTGACGAAGTGTTGATCCCCTCACCCGATTACCCCTTATGGACAGCAGCCGTTCGCCTCTCGGGCGGCAAGCCGGTGCATTACCGCTGCGATGAAGCCAACGAGTGGAACCCCGATCTCGACGACATCAAGGCCAAAATCACCGACAAGACCCGCGCCATTGTTGTGATCAATCCGAACAACCCCACCGGTGCGGTTTACTCGCCCGAGGTACTCAAAGGCATTGTGGCCATTGCCGAAGAACGTCATCTGGTGATTTTTGCCGACGAAATCTACGACAAAATCCTGTATGAAGATGCCGTGCACACCCCCATGGCCAGCCTCGTCAAAGAAACCCTGTGCATTACTTTTAACGGCCTTTCCAAGGCTTATCGGCTGGCCGGCTTTCGGGCCGGCTGGCTGTATGCCTCGGGGGCCACCGCCAAGGCCCGCAATTACCTCGAAGGCCTGCAAATTTTGACCAGCATGCGCCTGTGCGCCAACGTACCGGCACAACACGCCATTCAAACGGCCCTCGGCGGCTATCAAAGCATTAAAGATTTAACCGCCCCCGGTGGCCGTCTGCGTGAACAACGCGACGCCGCCTGGCAACGCCTGAACAGCATTCCCGGCGTCTCCTGCGTACAACCCAAAGGCGCAATTTATCTGTTCCCGCGATTAGACCCGGCGATGTACCCCATCAAACACGACCAGCAATTTGTGCTCGAATTGCTGCGCCAGGAAAAACTGCTGGTCGTGCAAGGCACCGCCTTTAATTGGGCCGAACCCGATCACATGCGCCTGGTGTTTTTGCCGCATCAAGACGTGATGAACGACGCGCTCGATCGCCTCGAGCGCTTTTTGCTCGCGTTTTCAAAAAGCCAATAACGCAGGCTCGGCATGTCGGATATTCATATCGACGATTTCTACAAAGACGTAGGCCTGATTTTTATCCGCCTGTACGCGAATTTTCCGCGCAAGACCACCTTGTACGTTGACGATATCTCCGGCCCCGACACCCCTGACGACTTCGGCCTGCACAGCGACCGATTCCTGGCCTGCTTTGGCACCATGGTGTGGTTAAAAGAACACGGCTATATCGACTTTGAAGCCCCCATCAAACAAGAAGCCATTGATCAGGCCAACCTCAGCCACAAAGCCTTCTTGATGCTCGCCTCACGTTCGAACCTTGATTTTGAACAAGACGACATCCCCGAGCACCTGCCGCATTCGGTGAAAGAACTGGCCATGACCAATGTCGCGCAACTGCGCAAAGCCATTCGCAGCCGTTCCTCGGTGCAGATTCGCAAATGCGTGCACTACCTGCTCTCGACCTCGGCCGTGTACGATTGATTGTGAAACTGTGAAACTGAAACTGGGGTCAGAGTAACATTTCCTTCTTAGCCTTCCTGCCAACCTTCCCCGGCCTGACCCGCCGCTCCAAATTGGCCTCGATTTCGCTCTTGAACCGCTCACTGCCCAGCACCAAACCCTTGTTGACCGTTTCCCGTATTTCATCCAACGCAGCCTCATCCAGATGATGACGAAACAAAGCC
>DATCSK010000026.1:0-113079 GCA_036568505.1 Pseudomonadales bacterium
AAATCGGCTTCGCGCAACATCGCCATTACTTCTTGCAAGTCATCGCGCTTTTTACCCGTGACCCTGACTTGCTCGCCTTGTATCTGGGTCTGCACTTTGAATTTTTGCTCTTTAATCAGCTTGACGATTTTTTTCGCCAAATCCGACTCCAACCCATTCTTAAAGACCACGCTTTGCTTATACAACTTGCCCGATGCTTGCCCACCCTGAATTTGCATGGCTTTCGGGTCGACGCTGCATTTAATGAGCGCTGCGCGCAGAATATCGATCATCTGCTCTGCTTGAAATTCGGCATCGGCGGTTAACTGAACCGTGAGTTCATCCCTCACGAAAGAAGCCTCGGTGCCTTTAAAGTCGAATCGGGTATTCACCACACGGTTCGACTGGTCGACCGCGTTGGTCAGATTATGGATGTCCACTTCAGAAGCAATATCGAATGACGGCATGCCCATCTCCTTCTTTATTACGGTGTTTGCGTTGAGTCCATCATGCGAAGGGTAACATTTCCCTTCTGTTCAATCGCAATGCCAGACGGCATTTTCCATGAGTGCCGCGAGTACCGGCCCCTCGGCTTGCAATTGTTCCTTAAACTGCCACGGCGGATTGAGCACCACCATGCCCGAACCGGCCATGCCGCTCTCCGCATGGCGTAAGCGCAATTCGGTACGCACGTGCTCGACACCCATGCCTTGCAATGCCCGGCACAAATGTTGATGCCGGCCTTCTGCCAACATCGGATACCAGATCGCGTAAATGCCTTGCGGCCACTTGCGATAGGCTTGTTTGACCATCTCGGCGATGGCGTGGTAATCGGTTTTTATTTCATAGCTTGGATCAATCAACACCAGCCCGCGCCGCTCTTTGGGCGGCACAATGGCCGGCAAACCCTCCAGGGCATCGCGCTGTTGCACGCTGACATAGCCACGCTCGACCAAGGCTTTCTTGAGATGCGCATACGCCGTGGGGTGCGCCTCCAGCAATATGGCTTTATCGCTATGGCGCAAGTACTGGCGAATCAATATGGGGGAACCCGGATACCAGCGCAATTCGCCATCGGGGTTGTTGATCGCCACCCGTGCACGATACCGCGCGAGTGACGCGGGCAGCGTTTCAGCCGCCCATACACGGGCAATGCCTGCCGCGTGCTCGCCGGTTTTTTGAGCCGAGGCATGCTGCAAGTCATACAGGCCATCGCCGGCATGCGTATCAATCACGCAAAACGGTTTTTCTTTCTGTTGCAGATGTTCCAGCAACAACACCAGCAACCAATGCTTATGAACATCGGCACTGTTGCCGGCATGAAAAGCGTGGCGATAACTTAGCATGGGATCACTGCCTGGGAATTTGCTGCACGATACACCAGCCACCCCCATCAAAACAGCCCTAAACTGCTATGCTGGCCATACCACGAGGATTTTGTATGAAACCACTGGCTATCTCGGTGCTCGCCTTTCGCGACGATCAGGAAGCTGCCGTGCTGCCCCTGCTGGCCCGGCATGGTATCCGTGGGCTTGAAACGGCACCTTCGCGCGTCAATGCAGCGTCTGCCTATCGACTGCACTGGCAGCAACACGGCATCACGCTCTGTGCCATGCAATCGCTGTTGTACGGTGCTCCGCCCTGCGCTTTATTTGAAACCGATGCACTGCGCCAACAGATGCTCGACAATGTGCAGGCCACCTGCGCGCTGGCGCAACAACTGGGCATTCGTCATCTGGTGTTTGGCTCCAACGGTCAGCGCCGCCGTGCTGACATGCCTTACGAAACGGCCTTTTCGTTGGCCGTCCCATTTTTCAAGCGCGCGGCCGATATCGCGGCCCGATACAACACCTGCCTGTGCCTGGAGGCGGTACCGGTTGAACACGGCTGCGATTTTATTATTAGCACCCGCGAGGCGGCCGACTTGGTGCATGCCGTCAACCACCCGGCCTTTGCCCTGCATTTTGATGTCGGCAGCTGCGCTCTCGCGCTTGAAGACCCGATGGAGATCACGCGCCGCTTTGGCGCGCTGATCCGCCACTGCCATGTCAGCGAACTGCAATTACGCCCCATCGGCCAGCAACCCGCCGACGCGCACAGCATTGACCATGAGCGTATGGCCGCCGCACTGCATGCCATCGACTATCAAGGGTGGGTATCGCTGGAAATGTTCGCCACCGACAAACCCGATGCGCTCGATCACGCATTGCTGACGCTGGCGCGCCACTACGGCTGAGCGCTTACTCTTTCGGCTGGGGAATATAACGCTCGCACAAGGCTTGCAACACCGATTGACTGATCGGCTTGCCTGCAAAATCGGTACACCCGGCCTCAAGACTCAATTCTTGCTCTTCGCGCATGGCACTCGCACTCAAGGCAACAATCGGCTTATCGAAGCCGGCTGCCCGCAAACGCCGCGTCGCCAACACACCGTCGACCACCGGCATCATCATGTCCATAAACACCATGTCTACCGGTTCACGATCGGCCAGCAATGCTTCCAGCGCTTCGTCACCGTTGCACACGGCCAAGACGGTCAGCCCGAGCTTCTCCAGCATGGTACGCAGCAGCAACCGGTTCACGTCGTTGTCTTCTGCCAGTAACACATAGCCGTGTACTGTTTTTCTATCCAGCGGGGTGTGCAACGCATGCCGCGCATCCGTGTCGGCCACCCTTAATGGCAGGCTCAACACGAACCGGCTGCCTTGGCCTACGGTACTGCTCGCGGCAATATCGCCGCCCATCAAGCGTGCCAATTGACGCGAAACCACCAGACCCAATCCAAACCCGGTATAACGGCGATGCGCTTCCGTGTCGGCCTGCCAGAACGCTTCAAAAATGCGCTCCAGTTCGGCTTCGGCAATGCCCATGCCGGTATCGGACACGACAATACGCAAGGCGTCGCTGCTGGCAGCAAGTTCAACCTCCACATGACCGCGTTCGGTAAATTTCACGGCATTGCCAATGAGATTCAACAAGATCTGACGCAGGCGAACCGGATCCAGCAAAACACCCGGTGGTACAACACCGCTGCTATTCATGCTCAAGGCAATGCGTTTTGTTTTGGCCCGCTCACTAAAAAATGCAACGCATTCGCTTGTCAGTTTGCTCACATCCACCGCGACTTCACTCACGGACAAGCGACCCACTTCGATACGCGACAAATCCAGAATGTCGTCAATCAGCCTCAACAACATTTCGCTATTGTCTTGAATAACCGCCAAGTAATGGCGTGTTTTATCATCCAGTTTCTGATTATCGGCAAGCAACTCGCTATAGCCCAGGATTGCGGTCATCGGCGTGCGGATTTCATGACTCATATTGGCCATGAACCGGCCGCGCGCTTCGTTGATGGATTCAGCCTGCACCCGTGCCTGATTCAACTGGTCGCGCATTTCGGCCAGATGATCGACCATGGCATTGAAATCGGCTATCAATTCGCCAATTTCATCGTCGGCATCCACGTCCAATGCGCTCAACAGCTGCCCGCTGTCGCGGATGCGGCTGACTTCATGACGCAGCCGATCGACGCGATTCAAAACATAGCGCACCAGTGCAAAATACGTAATCAGCACCATGAGCGAACCGAAGGCCAACATAATCCCGAGGATACGAAACAGGTTTTGACGCGCCTGGCCGGTAATGGATCGCTGCAGCGACACGGTGGCCTCGAGTACCGGCTCGTCGTGAATATCCTTGATAAACACCGTGCCCGAAATCGTTTGATTATCCCGCGGCTGAACCAGCACTTCCTCAACAGCAGCGGGCACCTTGCCGGCAGCACCCAGCTGCAATGACGGATGCGTCATTAAGGCCATATCATGGCGGAATGCTTCGTCCACCGGCTTTGCCATCATCAAATAGCCAGGCGACTCGCCCGTTCCAGTACTATCACGCACCGCCTGTATGCCAAATAACATCAACCGGTTATCCAGATACATCAGGCCAGAGAAACGCTCTAGCTGGCGAGCGCGCATGATCGAGAGCGCTTCGGTAAATGCCTCCAGCGCTTGCGCATCACCTTCGCGCGTAACGGATGCCTCTGCGTCATGGATAAACAGTCGCGGCCCTTTTTCATTCGAGAAAAATCCAAGGCCTTCAATCCCCAGTGCTTTATAAGTACTGGGCAAATCAATATTGCGGGAACGGTAATCGGGCTTTTCGCCCTTTAAAAAAAGATAGGTATCATCCCAGTGGGCCCAGTCGGCCATCTGGGATTCCAGTGCTGATGTTTGAAAGGCCAATGCGGCGCGAACACGTTGCGCCTGCTCGGTCACTTCGCGATCTTCAAGCCGTTGGTAATTGACCAGCATCATTGGCCAGACAATAGCCGCCGAGGCAGCCATCATGCAGAGGGTCACCGAGGCAATAATCAGCAGTACTCGAGTATGCAGGCGCACCGTAGTCCCTTACGCATGAATCCTGCTTCAAGCTTAGACTATTCTTCATAAAAGCACAGCCAGCCGGTCCTGCAGGAGCGCAGGGCCGGTCGGCGTGGCATTCTGCAGGCATCGGCGCTAAAATGGCCGCCGACACCCCGCTTTGACGGATTCCCCAATCCTTCCAACGACTTAGCTCGTCGCTGCAAGAGGCACTACTCCGTTCCCGGCATTGTGTTGGTCATCCGCAACTGCGGTCTTTTATTTTTTTGAGGAACTCATTCCCATGTCCGAATCCCTACTCATGATTGGCCCCAATGCCGTGGTCAGCATGCACTACACCCTGACGAACGATGCCGGCGAAGTGCTCGACAGCTCGCAAGGCCAGGATCCACTGGTGTATCTGCACGGTGTTGGCAACATTATTCCAGGCCTTGAAGATGCCCTTGCTGGCAAAACCTCCGGCGCCAAAGTCAAAGCCAGCATTGCCCCCGAAGACGGTTACGGCATTCGCCAAGAAGAAATGATTCAGGCCATTCCGCGTGACATGTTTTCTGCTGAAGACATTCAGCCCGGCATGGTGTTTCAGGCCGAAGGTCATATGCTCACGGTGGTCAGCGTGACCGATGCGGAAGTCACCGTCGATGGCAACCACCCATTGGCTGGCCAGACACTGCATTTCGATGTCGAGATCGTCGAAGTGCGCGATGCCACGGCCGAAGAACTCGAGCACGGTCATGTGCACGGTGCAGGCGGTCATCACCACTGATCGTCATGCAATAAAAAAACCCGGCTTCGGCCGGTTTTTTTTATGCTGACGTCTTCAGCGCGGATAACGCGGCAGCATCGCCGCTACCGTCATCAATATTAAACCCATGGCACCAGCCACCAACCAACCGGGGATATCCGCACCGGCTATCACGGCATAACGACCGGTTTGTGCGACGGTTACCTTGCCACCTAACCAGCTCGCCAAAACACCGGCATCGACAAAACTAGCATGCGCCGCCATATACAACGCAGCCCCCAGCAAGCCACCCAATACAAACACCAGCGCATCACGACGACCTTCTGCCATCGCCCCCAGGCCCGTCCCCGGGCAATACCCTGCCAATGCAAATCCAACACCCAGAATACCGCCGCCCAGCAGTACGCCGAAGTGCATTTCCTTGACAGACAAATGCGCCGGATCCACGAACCCCGTTGTCAAGCCAATAAACAAACCCAGACAACTAAACCCCACGGCAAACAGAATTGTCTTCATTAAATGCAGGTCTTTCAGACACAACATATTGATTATATTTTCAGGGTTGGTTGCACCCACACGTTGCAAGGCCACGCCAAACAACAACCCCAGTACAATCGGCAAGCTCATCATAATCACACCCCCCCCTTACCGCGCCCGTAGACCAAAAAAGCCACTGGCAATGCCGTCAAAAACACGCTGGCAGTAAACACATAACCACTGAGCGAGGTTTGCATCATGCCGCTCATCATGTGTCCACTGGTACAACCTCCAGCCAATCGGGCACCCAACAACACCAGCACTCCGGATAAAAATGTCATCGTATAGCGCAGACCCCGCGCATTGCCAAACCGCTGCCGGAAGACAGCCGGTGCCATACGGTCTTGACCCTCCGCTCTTGGCCCACCCATCCGCGATGATAAAAAAGCACCCACCATCAAGCCTCCTAAAAACAGAAAGCCGTAATTAAGGGGATTAGCCGCTTCCGCCGCCAACTTGCCGCCCGACTGATTTAAGTAGCTATTACTGCTGTGATAGGTTTTGCTGCCGGGCGCATCGGCCTCGACCAAAGTGTCGTTGACCGCATCACCCAACATGGCATTTAAAATCACGAACTCCGTCGACACACCGACTGGCTTAGACAGACTGACTGCCAACAAAAAAACAAAGCCTAGAAAAATACCCCCAGGCAACCACTTCAATTGACCCTTCATCGTGTCACCTCCCTGCTATTTTTTGTAGTTTACTCCCAATCTACTGCAGCACCTTGATCCAGTTCATATCAAATCCGGTATTCCCGCCGACCGCGCTCGAACGGATCATCAAACACCAACGAGACCGCCGCCAACTGCAGGCCCTGCTCGCAGAGACGACCGCCATAACGCGGATCCCCCAATACCGGATGGCCGATACCGGCCAAATGACGCCGGATCTGGTGTTTGCGGCCTGTCACCAAGGTCACCAACAAGACCGACGTATCATTTTCTGCATTGTAGGATTCGCGCACAAACCGGGTACAAGCCTCTTTGCCATCAATCGGTTCGGTTAACTCGCCGCGTTCCATGGCTTTGCCCGACACACTCACCCGGTAGGTTTTCGTGATGCGATGCTCTGAAAACAATGCCGATAAGCGTGCGGCAGCCTCGCGATCGTGCGCCAGCAAGACCAGACCCTGCGCTTCCCGATCGAGCCGATGCACCATAAAAACCGAACGGGATGGATCGTGTTGTTCGACCTGACGCGACAAACTGCAGTGATCGCCGTAACGACTACCCTGAGTCAATAGCCCCGGCGGTTTGAACCAGACACTGTAGCGTCGCTCATCCGCCACACGGATGGCCGGTATCGGCTTTCGCTCCAGCACCGTGACATCGTAATAAAGATCGACCACATCGCCTGCCAGAAGCTCTGCCGTCGCACGCCGAAGGCGCTTTTGCGATTTGCCCGGACGCGACAGCCAAACCGCACCACAATTCATGGCATGGCGAACACGCCCTTTGGACAAGCCGGTTTCTGCAATCAACGCATCCAGCGCTTTGACCGGGGCTGCGGGCTGAACACGCCAGTGCTTGAAATCACTCATTACAGCCAGCGCAAACGCCGGAAGACTGCCATTAACATCAATGCCAGCAGTCCCATCGCGCCCAATACGGCAAAATAGCCGTAGTGCCACGTCAGCTCCGGCATGTGTTGGAAGTTCATGCCGTAAATACCCACCATCAAGGTCAGGGGCATAAAAATAACCGTCACGATGGTCAACACTTTCATGATGCCATTGAGCTTGTGCGTACTCAGTGACATGTAACCGTTAATCAAATCCGTCATCAATTCTTGATAGAGGTGGCACAAGCTGCTGTAACGCTCGCTGTTTTCATACAAATCCTGAAACAGGTGCAAACGCTTGCCCTCTTCTGACTCCATCAGCAATTTCATGGCATTGGTTTGATAAATCAGCCGGCGGCGCAATTTCTTGACCGCACTGTTATAACTCATCAACTGATTCAGATGTTCCTCTTGGGGGTCGGTCAGCAAATCGTCTTCGATATCCGCCAAGGCCTCTTCCAGATCCATCAACATGGGCTGATACGCATCCACCACCTTTCGAATCAAACGGTAGGCCAGCACCGTCGCATCCAACTGTTTTTGGGAAGGCTGCGACAACTCGGCCAGCAATGCCTGCACCGCAGGCGATGCTTTAAAAGAGCGCGTCACTAAAAATCGTGCGCTCATCAGCACTGCGATACTTTGTGTTTCGGGTGCTTCATGACTGGCAGCTGACTGCAGCTCACGCAAAATCAAGAACTCGTAATCTTCAAACCACTCGTATTTGGGCGGATGACGCTCGCGGCGCGCATCCATCAAGGTCATTTCATCGAGGCGAATACCGGTCTGTTCAAATATGCGGTCTTCCGCTTCGGCCGCTTCAGCCTCCATGTGCAGCCAGATCCACTCACCCGCCGAAGGCGGCGCAAACGCCTGCACATCATGCTCGATAGCAAGAACGCGGCCGTCTTGACTGAAGCGACACAAGGTAAACATGGGCGTCTCCTGCGGATAAACTCAGTTAAGATCGAGTGCCTTCGACTTCAATGCGGCCAAAGGCACAATCTCCAGCGCCTTTTCATGACACGCGGACAGCACCACACGCGGCGCTTTACCTGCGTCGAAGGCTTCCAGCCAACGTGCCGCACACAGACACCACCGGTCACCGTGCTTTAAACCCGGAAAGCCGAACTCCGGGTACGGTGTCGTCAGATCATTGCCGCGTGATTTTGAAAAACTGAGAAACTCATCGGTCACATCAATGCACACGGTGTGTGAACCATGATCCTCCGGCCCGGTATGGCAATAACCGTCACGGTAAAAACCGGTTTTCGGTGCGTAACAACATGCCAGCAACGGCCCGCCCAAGACATTGTGTTCAGCCATCATCAAGCTCCGTTCGCCATGACATGCGTTGGTTCGATTTTCATCAGGCAACGCGTGATGCCTGCCTTCGCTTCTTCAGGCTCAACCGTGCCGTAGTATTTTTCTTGCCCCAAATATTTCTGGGTTAAACGATCGAGGTGCTCAAACGCACCGACCGGTGTTTTATCAATCACACGCCCCCGAATGCTTAAGTATTTCCACGGATTGGTGGTATCGACCAGCAACAAGGTCACGCGCGCATCGCGGCGGGTGTTGGTTTCTTTAACGCGACCCAGCTTGGTGTTCACACGAATATGCTTGCCGTCATAATCACACCACACCAAGGTCGACTGAATACTGCCATCGGGCATCAAGGTGCTGAGCGTGGCATACACAGGGCCGTCCAACAAATCACGGTGAGAGGCAGGGATATCGATCACGGTTTTTCTCCGGTTATTTGATTTACCCCATTGTAGCCGCAAGATGCCACAACAGCACCGCAGAAGTGCTTGAATCAAACCTCAATGCACGCAATGATGATCTTGCCTGCCTGCGTACAAGGGAATATTCATGAGCAAACCCGTCAGCCTGCGTTTTTTGGGTGCCGCCAATACGGTCACCGGCTCGCGCTACCTGATTGACACCGGGCACACCCGCATTCTGGTCGATTGCGGCTTGTTTCAAGGTTACAAATACCTTCGCGAGCGCAACTGGAAGCCCATCCCCGTCGATCCGGCCACCGTTGATGCCGTCGTCCTCACGCACGCACACCTGGACCACAGCGGCTACCTGCCCGTGCTCGTCAAGGCAGGCTTTAAGGGCAAGGTCTACGCGACCGCCGCCACCCAGGACTTGTGCGAAATACTGCTGCGCGACGCCGGACACCTGCAAGAAGAAGAAGCGGAGTTTCTCAACCGGCACAAAAAAACCCGCCACAACCCTGCCGAGCCACTTTATACCGTGCGTGAGGCCGAGGTTGCGCTCAAATGCTTTCGCACCATTCATTTTGGCAAGCCCGTCACCATTGGCGATTGCGAAATCACCTCGCACCCGAACGGCCACATCCTGGGCTCCGGTTCGGTGCTGGTGAATGCCCGTGGCCGCAATATCCTGTTCAGTGGCGATTTGGGTCGTCCGCACGATCTCATCATGTACCCGCCCGAGCCACCGGCTGCTTGCGATTATCTGGTCGTGGAATCCACCTATGGCGATCGCCTGCACGACCACCACGATCTTGAAACGGATCTTGCCAACATCATCGGCGACACGGCTCGCCGGGGCGGCACGGTATTGATCCCCTCGTTTGCGGTCGGCCGTGCACAAGCCATCTTGTACCTGCTCTACCGCTTACGGCAAAAGAAAATGATCCCGTATTTACCGGTATACCTCGACAGTCCCATGGCCATCAGCGCCACCGAACTGCTGGTGCAACACCATGCGCTGCATCGCTTGAGCAAAGAAGAGTGTCATGCGGCCTACAGTCAGGTGCATTACACCCGCACACGGGAAGAATCGATCGCCCTCGCACAACAGCAAGTGCCGGCCATTATTATTTCGGCCAGTGGCATGGCCACCGGCGGCCGCGTGCTGCATCACTTGAAGCGCCTGGTGAGCGATGACCGCAACAGCGTGGTGTTTGCAGGCTATCAAGCCCCGGGCACGCGGGGAGCGCGACTGGTCAATGGCGAACAGACCATTCGCATTCATGGCGATGATTTTCCAGTCCATGCCAACGTTCACAATCTGGACTTCCTATCGGCCCACGCCGACTACAACGAAATCCTGAAATGGTTAGGGCAACTCCCCGTTGCGCCCAAGCATACCTTTGTGACGCACGGTGACGAGCAATCGGCCGACAGCTTCCGCATCAAGCTGCAAGAAAAGTTTGGCTGGCGAGCCTGCGTGCCCGATCACAATGAAACGGTCACGCTAGACTAGCCTTTCACCACGCACTATAGGCGCCGCTATGCATACCAATATTTTTGAGCCTTTCTCTACATTTTTGGTATTCATTGTTATCGCACTGATCATGCAGGCGTGTTGCGAGGTCGGGTATCGCATCGGCCAACACGTCCGCACACGGCAAGATAAAGAAGCCCCTATTTCATTAGGCCCGATGGTGGGCGGGCTGCTGGGCATGCTGGCGTTTGTGCTCGCGTTTTTATTTTCAATGGCCGCAGACCAATACAACGTAAGAAAACAGAACGTACTGGATGAAGCCGACGCCATTGGCACGGCTTATTTAAGAACAGACTTACTGCCATCGCATCAAGCCGAGCTCAAAACATGGCTGCGTGAATACGTGGATGTTCGCCTGGACGCCGTGACCAACGCACACAATCTGGAGAGCGCCATCGCGCACTCGATTGAAATCCATGCCCTGCTCTGGAGCCGTGTGTCATCTGCGGCCATCGCGCAACCCGACACGAACACGGCCTTGATGGTGCAATCCATCAATGACCTGATCGACATGCATGAAAAACGCATCACTGCCGGGCTGCATAGCCGAATACCCGATAGCATCTGGCTGGCACTCATCATCATTTGCATACTCACCATGACCACCATGGGCATACAAATGGGTTTTTCAGGCAAGCGGCGACTGGTGGCCATGATTCCACTGTCATTGGCTTTTGCCGTCTTGGTGACATTGGTTGTGGATCTGGATCGCCCGCAAAAGGGACTGATCACCATTGGCCAGCAGTCGATGATGGACCTGCAACAAGAGATGCGGCACGGCGACGAAAAAGCAACACCGGATCACACCGAGCCCGCTGCCCATTAGCCTCGTTTGCTTTGCTTGCTCTCCAGCCGCCGCACAAAACCTTCCATAATCAAGGTGTAGAGTTGATCGCCTAAGTAGCCATCCTCTACGCCGGATTCAATGCTCGGATTATCGTTGACTTCGATCACGTAAGCCTTGTTATCGACTTGTTTGATATCCACCCCGTAAAAACTATCCCCAATCAGGCGACTGGCTTTAACGGCCACATCCAGCACCACTTGCGGCGCCTCGTGCGTGGGCATGCTGTCATAAGTGCCGGACTCCGGATCGCGCTGACCGCGACCGGCCGCATGGTTGTACACCTGCCAATGATCGCGCGCCATAAAATAGCGTGAGGCGAAAATGGGCTTGCCATCCATCACGCCAATGCGCCAATCAAACGGCGTGTACAAAAATTCTTGCGCCAACACCAAAGCCGATTGTTTGGACAATTGTTTGATCAGCACCATCAATTCATCCATGTCTTTGGCTTTGAACACCCCGGTCGAGAATGAACCGTCAGGGATTTTCAGTACGACAGGAAAGCCTATCTGCGCCACCGCTTTTTCAAGCGCTTCGCGATCGGGCTTCATCATCAATACGGTTTTCGGTGCCGGCACATTATTGCGATGAAACAAATCAGCCAGATACACTTTATTACAACAGCGCATGATCGACACCGGATCATCAATCACCACCATGCCTTCAATCGCCGCTTTACGACTAAACCGATAGGTGTGATCGTTCACTCGCGTGGTCTCGCGAATAAACAAGGCATCGTATTCGGCAATGCGCATATAGTCTTTGGGTGAAATAATATCGACCTCAACGCCCAGCTTACGGCCGGCTTTGATGAATTTATTCAATGCGACCTTATCCGACGGTGGTAGCCTTTCTTCCGGATTGACCAGCATGGCAATGTCGTAGCGATAGGTTTTAGGCTCGCGCGGTTTACGCCAGATGCTATGACTGTAACGATCAACCGCATCGGCAAACTGGCCTTCCTCTTCTTCACTTAACTGATCCAAACCGACAGGCTTTAATTTTTGTACGCTGGCCAGGCCTTTATGAACCTGGATTTCGACTTCCAGAATCGGGCACGGAAAACGCTCGAAAATGCGTCGCCCCAATTTGGCAAACAAGGCATCGGCCGTACGGCCAAAGAAAATACGAAAGCGAATCGTGGCATCACTGCTGGCCGGTCGCTCTTTTAATAGTTTTTCAAACACTTCTTCCAGATCAGGCAACCACAAGCCATAGATTTTCTTGTCCATCAGCTCACCCAACACGTGCACATTGGGAATCACATGATGACCACGGGCTTCGGCCAACAACGCGCAGTAATAACCGCTGGAAAGGTAGTTGTAACTCCGGCACAAATTAATGACTTGCGTGCGACCGCGCTCGGAAGCCGGCAATGCCAAGTACTCTTCCAAAGTAATTACTTGTTCGGTGGGGTAATACGCGCGCCAATCTTTGGTGGAATCTACAACAACACGAAGAATAGCCATTCAGCAGCGGGCCTCCGGGCCCAAGGGTGAAAATCAGTGCGTCTTAATCATGACATAGCCCAAGCCAAGTGCAACCGGCCAGCGGCTGTTCTGCGCGTTTTTTCTGCTTATACTGGCTGTTCTGTGCCCGAGAAGATGCCATGCCGCCCCGCTGTCACCTACGCCCCGCCACCCTGGCCGACCTGGATGCCTTGCAAACCTTGGAGGCGCTGTTTCCGGTGGACCGCATGAGCCGCCGTCACTTGCGCTGGGCCCTGACTCGCGCACGCGCCACCTTTTTGATTGCCGAGATCGCCGGCCGGGTTGTCGGGTACGGGCTTAACTTTTATCGCGCCGGCTGCCAACACGGCCGTGTGTATTCCATCATCACGCACCCTGATTATCGCGGGCTGGGCATTGCCACTCAGCTACTCACGGCCCTGGAAGCCGAGGCACGAAATCACGGTTACGCTCGCATGCAACTGGAAGTGCAAACCAGCAATACCGCGGCCATTCGTTTTTACGAGAAACACGGCTATACCGCCTGCGGTTTAAAGCCGGGCTATTACGACAATGGCAGCGATGCATTGAAAATGGGGAAAACGCTTCAACCATAGAAACGACCCAACCATTTCATGGCCGGTATCGGTTGACCGCAGCCCGATTAGCCCGCCGGATCGACCTTGCCATCGATACTGGTGTTACGCCGAAACCAGGCGGCAATGCTGTAGCGGTCACGTTGCGTGACGGAGACTTCGTGGGGAATACGCTCACTTAAAAAGCACACCAGAGTGCCCGCCGCAGGCATCACACGCTCTGCGACGGTTCGCGAACGCGGCTGCGGCCACAGCAGCAGTTGCCCGCCATCATCGGCACACCATGATGCATTCAAATAGCACACGGCACTGACCACGCGTGCGTCGTTGCTCTTGAATGCATCGCGATGGCGGCGATAAAACGCGCCAGGCGGGTAATGCGCAAAATGCGCTTCCACCTCGAACAAACCCAAAAACAGGCGCCGGTTAATGGCAAGGCGCAAGTCTTCCATGCGATGAAAAAACAACTGCTGCGCGGCCGTGTCATTATCCAGCCAATGCGTGCGATCACGGCGTATGGTGCGGTTCATGTGATGATCGCTGCCCTGGCCGATGCCGGCAGGTGTTAATTCGTGACGCTGGTCGCGTGCGATGATTTCATCGCGCAATGCGGCGACTTCGTGCGCGGCTAAAAAATCCGGCACGATCGCCCAGCCCTGCGTATACAGGCCTTCGGCAAGCCGGTCGGCTAATGACAGCAGTGGCGGAACGGCGAGCATGGCGCACACTCATGAAAGATGGCGCATTAGACCGCAAAAACCGGCATGTGGAAATCAGCTTTTTGTGCCGGGGTAAACCGGCGCTGTCTGCATCCGCAAAGGCAGACGCACGCACGCATCGCGCGCAGCCCTTTCCGGCACGGCCCCCAACAGGGCTTGATAGTGCGCATCGATTTGCGCCTGAATGACCGCGCGCTCGATCAATCCCAGCGCAATGGCCGATTCAATCTGCCCTTCCAGCCGATAACGCGTGGCCGGCGGTACGTCCAGCCCTTCACGCATGGCGTTGATACAGGCCACAATGTGCTGATCGAGCTGTGCAAGAAAACCGTTAGTGTCCATGGGCGTATTATAGGCACAGGACGCATAGGACAAGGCATGAACATTCAGCTATTAATGACCGGCAACGAACTCATGAGCGGCGTCACCGTCGACAGCAATTCGGCGTTGATCGCCCAGCGATTGAGCCCGCTGGGTTTGGTGGTGCACGCCCGCAGCACCGTCGGTGACGATCTCGACCTGCTGATCAGCGAACTCACGCGCTTGTCGGCCACCGCCGACGTGCTGATCGTGAACGGCGGCCTTGGCCCCACCGTCGATGACCTCACGGCCGAAGCTCTGGCTGCCGCAGCCGGTGTACCGCTGACCGAGCATGCCGAGGCACTGAGCCACGTAACGGCATGGCTGGCCGCACGCGGCGTGCCACTCAATGCGGCCAATCGCAAGCAGGCCATCTTGCCGGCCGGTTGCGAGCTGATCGCCAATCCGGTTGGCAGTGCCGTGGGTTTTGGCCTGGTACTCGGTGAGTGTCTGGTGCTGTGCACGCCCGGTGTGCCTTCCGAACTCAAGCGCATGCTCGATGACGTGATCATTCCCTTGCTGCGAACGCGCTTTCCCGCCATTGATCCGGTACTGGAAACCCGGTTGCATCTGTTTGGCATTGGCGAATCCAGCTTGCAGCAGCAGCTCAGCGATGCCTTTCCCGATTGGCCCAAGACGCTGGAGCTCGGGTTTCGAGCCGGCCTGCCGACGCTGGAGTTAAAACTGCGCAGTCAGGGCGAGGCCAGTCGTGCACTGCACCATGCGTGGAAACAGCGCGTCATGGATACCGTGGGGGATTACGTGGTGGCCGAGGGTGACAGCCACATCGGCCAAGCCTTTGTGGCATTGCTCAGCAAAGGTCGCTTCACCGTCACCACCGCCGAGTCGTGCACCGGCGGGCAAATGGCCGCGCTCATCACCGCAGTGCCCGGCGCCAGCGCGGTGTTTGAAGCCGGTTTTGTGACCTATTCCAATGCCATGAAAACCGAATTGCTGGGCGTCGACTCCATGACGCTGGAGAAAGAAGGCGCCGTGTGCGAATCGGTGGTGTTGCAAATGGCCGAAGGCGCACTGGCCCGCACCACCGCCGATTATGCGGTGGCGGTATCGGGCATTGCAGGCCCCGGCGGCGGCACCGAGCGCAAACCCGCCGGCACCATCTGGATCGCCTGGGGTCGGCGCGGCCGACTGCAGGCCCGCTGCCTGCACATCCCTTTGGGCCGGCATCACTTTCAATCGTGGGTGGCCGCCCTCGGGCTTGATTTGATCCGCCGCGAGATCATGGGCATTATCAACGAGCCCCGCTACTTTCGTGACCGCCAACGCAAGCCATAACAAGAGAGAACGCATGAAACCCGGCATTACCCCGCTCGACACCCGCAAAGAATTCTTTTTTGAAGAAGGTTGTTACATTCTGGAAATACACAGTCAGGACGATGACCCCGCTTTGTCGATTGCGCGTTGCCGCGTGCCGCAGCAGGTCTCCACGCATTGGCATCGCCTGCACGGCATCACCGAACGCTACGTGATCACCGAAGGCGAAGGACTGGTTGAATTGGAAGGCGGCGTGCAAGCCACCGTACGCGCCGGCGACAGCGTACTGATCCCGCCCGCATGCGCACAGCGCATTACCAACACCGGCAGCAATGAACTCGTTTTTTTGGCACTCTGCACGCCACGGTTTACGGTGGATGCATTCGAAGACATGGAGCCCGGCCAGTGAAAACCAAACCGGGCAATCGCAAACAACTGACACTGACCTCGCGCCTGGCACAAGCCGGCTACAAAGCGCTGAATCGCATTCCTTATCTTCCTTCAGCGCGCACGTACAACATGACCGTCTGTCATGAAAAATCTTTTATCTGGTTTCGGGTTGCCAAGGTCTGCACGCGCAGTATTTTCAATGCACTGCAGCAAAGCGAGCTGACGCTGGATGTCGAGCACCCGAGCTGGCTGCATTACCCCGCACGGGCCATGCACGATTACTTTAAATTTGCGTTTGTGCGCAACCCGTGGGATCGCCTGGTGTCATGCTGGCACAACAAAGTGGTCGACAGTAATGCCTTTCAATTTTCCGCCGCCGAGCATCGGCGCATGCAATCCTTTACCGCGTTTGTGGATTATGTCGGCACACTGGATATCGGCCATTGCAATCGACACATGCGCCTGCAATCGCATTTGATCGATTTGAACGCCATTGATTTTATTGGCCGCTTCGAATCGTTCGATGATGACTTTCGGTTCATTGCCGATCGCATTGGCATTGCACATCATGCCTTGGAGGCTCGAAACAGCTCCAACAACCGCAAAGACTATCGCGACTATTACGACACCGCATTGCAAGAACGGGTTGGAGCGATTTACCGAAAAGACATTCAGATTTTCGGCTATTCATTTGATAACCCGTAATCGACACGACGAGCGCTGCCTGACACGACTATACCGACGGCTTTTCGGCCGGAAAAATACCGTCCACCAACGAACTCGCTATTGGGCACCATGATGTCAAGATTATCGGTGGTATTGATGCGCGTGCTGCGGATGTTGATTTCTTTGACCCGGCCAATCAACCCGGAATCGAGTTGCAAATAGTCACCAACCTTTAAATTGCGCTCCAACAAAATAATGATGCCGGAAATAAAATTATTGACGATCGACTGCAAACCAAAACCGATGCCCACCGACAACGCACCCAACACCATTGCCAACTGGCTGGTGTTAATGCCCAGCGCCGACAGCATCATAAAAAAGGCAATGGTGTAGATCAGGTAGGTACTGATGCGCCCGGCCACGTACAGCCGACTGCCGACATCGGTATCGTTCGCTTCCAGATGCTTTTGCAATAACCGGCGAATGACATAGCCCAGCAACCACGCGACGCACACGATCGTGGCCGCAGCAATCACGCTGTACAACGACAGCGGTTTATCACTCCAGCGTCAAAATGGGCTTGTTCAACCAGTAGGTCAGGTTTTCAAGTAGCGGCGCCTGATTCATTGCATACCTCAAGGGATTGCCCTGTCATCAGAATGACACAATCCGGTTCCACACTACAGATGCTGGACTCCCCCTGGTGGAAAGCACCCTTTGGCCCTGTATTGCAGGGCTTTTTTTATGGCTTCGGGTTGGCCGGCTGCCAAGCAGCCAACGGCACGTCCCTCAGCCGCCAAACCAGCCACAAGGCCGACATGCCCAAGCCCGCTGCCAATAAGAAATGCAGGCTCAAGCCGACGGCATGCGCCAAGAAGCCGCTCAAAACGCTACCCAAACCGGCAATCGCCATGTGCAAACTGGCCTGCAAGGTGTAGTCGCCGCCCTCGTGACCGCTGCGGCACCAGCCCATCATGACGGCGAACAACGCCACCGTGCTCATGCCATCGGCCATCTGCTCAAAAGCGGCAATGCCGTACACCAGGCTCACACCGGCACCGCTATCGAGCAATGCCCACGCACCAATACCCACGGCCTGTAAAAAACCAAACACCAAGAGGCTGCGAATCGCCCCCAACCGGTAATAGGCAACGCCACCGATCGCAGCCCCCAACAAACCGCACAACGAGGCCACCAAGGTTAATTCCGCCATGCCGGTTTTATCCCAGCCGTGTGCCGCCAACATCGGCTTGATCATGGCCGAGCCCAGACTGTCGGCCACTTTAAAGGTCAATAACACAGCCAGCCATGCGCCCATACCGGCGCGATGCGCAAAAAAGTCGCGGAAGCTGTCGAGCCAATAGCCTTGCCGTGCATCCGCTGCATGCACGGCGATCGTCCGCGGTACGTGAGGCATCAGCAACACCGGCACGGTAAGCAACAACAGCAGCAACGCCATCCCTTGCAAGGCCACCGCCCAGCTGATCGCATCCAGCAGCAGCAACAAACCACTGCCGCCGGCAATCAGCCCGACTTTAAATGCGCCGACCTGCACGCTATTGGCAATGCCGTGCCACCGTGTCGGCAAGACCGATACCGCCAAGCCATCGGTCGCCACGTCTTGCGTGGCCGATGCCGTGTTCAGGCATAACAAACCCAGCATCAACATCAGTGCGCTGAGCCCGATAAACTCCAACGGCATCAACGACAACAACAGCAAACAGATGGCCGCCGATGACTGCAACGCCACGATCCACTGCCGGCGATTGCCGCAACGATCCACCACCGGTGCCCACAGCGCTTTAAAGAACCACGGCAAAGCCAACAACTTGGCCAGACCAATCCAGCGCACGTCGACACCTTCCGTGCTCATGATGGCCGGCAATGCGTGCGCCAACAGTCCCGATGGCAGGCCTTGCGCCAAGTACAAGCCGGTCAAAGCCAATAAGGTGATGGAAGCAGGACGCGTCGTCACGCCAACATCTCGTCACGCAACGAGTTACCGGCACGATGACAAAAGACAAACACGGATGCTGTCGAATTCATGCACTCACCGTCACGGTGGTGTTTTGGCACTCGCGTTCATCACTCGACAAACCCGCCCATACCGCATAGGCCCCTGCATCGAGCAACCAGTCCTGCGCATCAGTATCCCAACGCCGCAAACGCTCCAGAGGGACGATCAAGACCACGGACTGCGAACAACCTGCCGCGACATCAACCGGCATAAAACTGCGCAAGCGCTTGTGATGCACCGGCACCGGCGAACAACGGCTGCCAACATAACATTGCACGACGGCACGCCCTGCACGCGCCCCCTGGTTATGCACAGTCAAGGTCACCTGGAGCGCATCACCGGCAACCGCCACGCGCAGATCACTGCACGCGAACGCGGTGTACGAAAGGCCCATCCCAAAGGCATACGCAGGCATTTGCTGCGTTTCATCAAACCAGGTGTAACCGTGGTGGTATCCATAGTCTGCGGTGACCGCAAACGGTTTGAACTCGGGCAGCTGATTGGCGGCCGCAGGCCAGGCGAATGGCAAGTGTCCCGAGAAATTGATTTCACCGGCCAATAAGCGCGCCAAGGCACGCCCCCCCATCATGCCGGGGTACCAGGCCATCACAATGGCATTGACCGATTCTCGCCAATCGCAGGTGATGATGGCGCTGCCACCGACCAACACCACGGTGCTGCGCGGCTGTGCCGTGCCCACGGCACGAATCATGGCCACTTGTTCGGCCGGCAATGCCAAGGACTCCCGATCACCGCCTTTGTGAATACGCTGCTGCTGACCGGGCGCATGATTGGACACCAGATTCTCGCCTTCATCGTGCGGATAATTGCCCGCCACAATGACTGCCGCATCACAGCTGGCCGCAACAGCGGCCGCATCCAAAACATCCATGCCATCGTGATAGATGATGTGGTTTTCATCCCACTGCTCACACAAACCCTCCAACAGCGTGATCACAAACGGGGGTGAGGTGCGACTGCTGCCATGGTCACCGGTATTGGCCTGCATGGCCAGATCACCAATCACTGCCAGGGTTTTCACACCCGACAAGGGCAGGCAATGATTATGATTCTCTAACAACACCATGGATTGTTCAGCGGCCTCTTGCGCCAGCAGGATATGCTCATCGCAGGCGAGCACGTTGGCGGGATACAGCTCGGGGTCCGGGCGCGATGCAAACGCAAGCCTGGTCTCAAGAATGCGATGCACGCTCCGGTCAATGCGCTCCATGCTGACCTGCCCGTGCCGCAAGGCTCGCCGCAACTCGCGGCCGTAGACCTTGGCATACGGCATTTCGACATCCAACCCGGCGTTCACGCCCTGGGCGGCATCGAACACACCCCACAGCCAGTCGGAACTGACGAAACCAGTAAAACCCCACTGCCGGCGCAAAATATCGTCGAGCAACCAGCGTTGATGCGCGCAATAATTGCCGTTCACTTGATTGTAGGCACTCATCAGCGAAGCAGCACCGGCATCGACGCAACGCTTGAATTGCGGCAGAAACACTTCGTGCAATGCGCGCTCATCGATGCGCACATCGACATAAAAGCGATTGTTCTCGATGCTGTTGACGGCAAAATGTTTGACGCAGGCCATGACGTTATGGCGCTGCACGGCTTGCACGCAGGCCGCGGCCATTTCGCCCACATGAAAGCTGTCTTCGCCCCAGGTTTCCTGTGCGCGCCCCCAGCCGGGATGCCGTAATAAATTCACGCAGATGCCGGCAAAGTAATTGGCCCCTGCCGCACGCGCTTCGCAGGCAATCGCATCGGCGACGCGTTGTTCCAGATGAATATCCCAACTCGCACCGCGTGCCATGGCAACAGGGAACGCTGTCGCCTGACCCATGACAATGCCGCGCGGACCGTCCGTGAACGAAAGCGGCGGTATTTGCAAACGCCGATTATAACCGGCGTACATGCTGGGGAATTGTTTGTACAAAAATACATTAATGCCCAGACGCAATAACACCAGCGCGCCACCGTCGCCCGAGAGCTGTGCGATTTTTTCGCGCACGCTCATCTTGGCCAACACATCATCGGCCATTTGCTTCGGGGTTTGATGCAAGGCTTTATGCAGCCAAGGGTAATCGGCAGGATTGACGGAATGACGCGGATAAGCCCGAGCATACCACCACAGACTGATGATGACGGCAGCCATGATTCCCGAGCAGATAAAGGCAGGCACCATAAACGATTCCAGCTCTTTGATTTTTTAAAATCTATCGGCAAACGCAGGACATCACCAGACGATCACTGACTGCCCTGCTCCCGCAACAAACTGATATCGACTTGCTGATCGGCATGATAGGAGGATCGCACCAAGGGGCCACTGGCCACGCTGACAAAACCGATCGACTCAGCGTAAGCGGCCAGTGCCGCGAACTCATCGGGATGCACAAAACGCTCAACCGGCAAATGGTTACGACTCGGCTGCAAATACTGACCGAGTGTCAGCATGTCCACTGCATGCGCCCGCAAATCAGCCAACACAGCCTTCACCTCGTCGATGGTCTCGCCCAAGCCCAGCATCAAGCCGGATTTGGTGAGTACATCGGGGCAACGCTGCTTGTACTGCTGCAACAAATCCAGCGACCAGTCGTAATCGGCCCCCGGTCGCACCGCTTTGTAGAGCCGCGGTACGGTTTCAAGATTGTGGTTAAACACATCCGGTGGTGTTTGCGCGAGCACCTCGAGCGCAACGTCCATGCGCCCCCTGAAATCCGGCACCAGCACTTCAATGCGAATGCGCTGGTTACGCATGCGCGTTTCGTTAATGCACGCGGCAAAATGCGCGGCACCGCCATCGCGCAAATCATCGCGATCGACCGAGGTAATCACCACGTACTTTAATGCCATCGCGGCAATGGCTTCGGCCAGTTCACGCGGCTCCTGCTCGTTGAGCGGATTCGGTCGCCCATGCGCGACATCACAAAACGGGCAACGGCGCGTGCAAATCTCGCCCATGATCATGAAGGTGGCCGTACCGCCGCCAAAGCATTCGCCGAGATTCGGGCACTGCGCCTCTTCACAGACGGTCGCCAGTTTATGCTCACGCAACAAGCCTTTGATGCGGCTCACTTCGGCCGACACCGGCACCTTGACGCGAATCCAGTCGGGTTTGCGCGGCATGGTTTCGGTGGGAATGATTTTGACCGGAATGCGCGCCACCTTGTCGGCACCGCGCAGCTTCTCGCCTTGCACGATTTTTTTAGGGGCTGCGTCGCCGATCGGTTTATTCGTCATGGCCGTTCCAGTCGCGGTCGGTGCGGATACGTGCAGTATACCCGAGCTGCTCGCAGAGCTCGTCACTCAAGCAGGGCATCACGCTGCTGACCGATACCGCTTCGCGGGTGCAATCGGCCAGCTGGGTGACGGCCAAACCTTCATAACCGCACGGGTTGATGCGGCTGAACGGGCTTAAATCCATTGCGACGTTCAAACTCAAACCGTGATAACTCGCACCCCGGCGAATACGCAAACCCAACTGGGCAATCTTGGCGTCATTCACGTACACGCCGGGTGCCGCCGGGCGATTGGCTGCCGCCACACCGTAGCGCGCCAACAAGGCGATCAGGGCTTGCTCGATCTTATCGACCTGCTGACGCGGCCCGATATTTTTACGCCGGATATCCGTCAACAAATAGATCACCAACTGACCGGGTCCGTGATACGTCACCTGCCCGCCACGATCGCTGTTCAATACGGGAATATTGCCGGCATCCAGAATGTGTTCGGGCTTGCCGGCCTGACCCAAGGTAAACACCGGTGCGTGTTCAAGGCACCAGAGCTCATCGACCGTGGATGCTGTCCGGCTATCCGTAAATGCCTGCATGGCCCGCCAGATGCAGTCATAGGGTCGCAAGCCCAACCGACGTATGACAACCCGGTCGGCGATGGCATCCATCACAACACCATCTGCACACGCCCGGTGGCTTTGAGGTCTTCAAAGATCGCGCTTAACTGAGGCTCGCCGGTCGCACGAATCGTCAGGGTAATGGCATGATAATTGCCGTTGCGGCTCTCGCGCACAGAAACGGTGGATTCATCGAGATCCGGCGCATGCACGCGCACCACAGCCACCACCATGCCCTGAAAATCAGCACTGCCCTCGCCGATGATGCGCAGCGGGTAATCACAGGGAAATTCAATTTTAGGCGGGATTTGCTCAGTCACGGTCAGCCCTGCATGAAAGCATGCTTGTGCGCGAGATACGCTGCGGCGATTTGCCGACACACCGGACCAATGCTGCCATCACCCACGGGTTTACCGTCCAATTGGGTGACCGGCATGATTTCACGCGTGGAGCTGGTCATCCAGATTTCACTGGCGCGCGCGAGTTCAAACGTGGTGACGGCCTCTTCACGACACGCAATACCGGCCTCCGGTGCAACCCGCAATAGCACGTTGCGGGTAATGCCGCCCAGAATTAACGGACTGCTCGGCGCCGTGCGCACCACGCCGTCCAACACCACAAACAGATTACTCGCCGCCCCTTCCAGGGCGTGATCATCGCGCACCAGAATCGCTTCGTACGCACCGGCATCCGCGGCTTGTTGCTTCAATAATACGTTCGCCAGCAATGCGGTGGATTTAATGTCGCAGCGATGCCAGCGCGTGTCTTCACACAGCACGGCCGTAATCGGTTTTAAATCGTCAATCGACATCAAGGTGGTTTTGACGGGATTGGCCATCGCAAACACGGTCGGCACGGCATCCGATGGAAACGGATGATCACGCGCCGGTGCCACACCCCGGCTGACCTGCAAATACACCGACAGATGACCGCCACCCGCCTCACTCACCAGACGCTCAAACACCGCACGCCACGCCTCGCGACTGAGCGGATTGCTCATGCGCACTTCGGCCAGGCTGCGCTCCAGGCGCTGCAAATGTTCATCCACTGCAAATAGCTTGCCTGCGAACACCGGCAACACTTCATAGACTGCATCACCAAACAGAAAGGCCCGATCCATCACTGGAATACGGGCCTCGTGCACGGGCATGAATTCGCCGTTGAGATAAACCGTGCCCATGATCAGATACGGTTCAATAAATTGCGGAAGAACAAGCGCAGGCTATCCCAGCTGCGGCCCAAAAAGCCCGCCTGCTCCACATCATTTAATGCAACCAGCGGCTCTTCTTGTAACAGCTCATCATTGAGGCGAATTTGCAAACTGCCAATCACGTCACCGGCTTTAATCGGTGCCCGCAACACGTCATCCACCTGCACATTGGCTTTGATATTGCTGCGCTGACCTCGCGGCACGGTCAAATACACCGCGCCACCGGTACCCAGATTCACTTGATCGGTGGTGCCGCCCCAGACTTCCAGCGTGCTGAGTGTCTCGCCACGGTCGTATAAACGGAACGATTCAAAAAAGCGGAAACCCCACGTCAATAAACTCTGCGTTTCGCGGGCGCGTGCCTCTTCACCGGACGTTCCCATCACCACCGAAATCAGCCGCATGCCCTTACGCTTGGCGGATGCCACCAAACAATACCCCGCCGATTCGGTATGGCCTGTCTTCAGGCCATCGACCGAGCTGTCACGCCACAACAGCCGGTTGCGATTCGGTTGACGGATATTGTTGTACACGAAATATTTTTCCGCGTACAAGGTGTAGTCTTGCGGGAAATCCACAATGATGGCACGCGCCAGTGTCGCCATGTCCGCTGCGGTGGTGTAGTGATCCGGATCCGGCAAGCCGTGCGCATTCACAAAATGCGAACCCTTCATGCCCAAGCGTTCTGCATGTTGATTCATCACGTCTGCAAACGCACTCTCGGTGCCGGCCAAATGTTCGGCAACGGCCACGCTGGCGTCATTGCCGGAAGAAACAATAATGCCCCGGTGCAAGTCATCCAGCGACACTTCTTTGCCCACTTCAATCCACATCAACGATGAGCCGGGAAAATTTTGCGCCCAGGCATTTTGACTCACCAGCACCCTGTCGGAATTCTTGACGCGCCCTTTTGATAATTCCCACGACAAAATATAGCTGGTCATCATTTTAGTGAGACTGGCAGGCTCAACCTGCATGTCGGCATTGCTTTCTGCGAGCACGTAGCCGCTATCGGCATCCATCAACACCCAGGATTTGGCCGCCAACTGCGGAGCAGCAGGAATAATCGAGGCTTGGGCAACGCCCGATACAACACCCAGCACCATGGCAAGAAGCAATGCGCGCATAACTAAAAAATCCCGTGGTTATCGAAAAGAAACAGGCTGTATTCTAGCAAGCCCGGCTGCCGGCGTCAGTCGGTGACAATCAGTGCCCGCCCGTACTGCGCAGCAGCCAGCATTTGTTGGACCGTCAGCAATTCGGCATCGGTAAAGAACGGCCCAATACGCACCCGATACAAACTCTGCCCGGCCGCCGGCTGTACAAACACAGCGTATTGAAGAATCTGGTCAATCTCATCGCGCAGGCGGTTGGCCGAGTATTCGTCACGAAAGGCACCGACTTGCAGATAGCGTGCCGTACTGTCTGCCTGACTCATGCCGCCTTTGGAGGCTGCCAACGACACCGGCGGTGCGCCCTTGGCGGTATCAATGGCTTCCACCCGCACACGCGCCGTGCCTTTATCCATATAACCCAGCTTGGTCGCGGCCGCGTAGGACAAATCAATCACCCGCCCGTCTTTAAACGGACCGCGGTCATTCACGCGCACGATGGCCGTGCGGCCATTGTCAAGGTTGGTCACTTTCACATAACTCGGCAGCGGCAAGGTTTTATGTGCCGCGCTCATGTCGTACATGCTGTAGGTTTCGCCGTTGCTGGTTTTATGGCCGTGAAACTTGGCGCCATACCACGAGGCGGTGCCAACCTCGCTGTAACCATGGCTGGACGCCATCACATGGTATGTTTTGCCCAATACGGTATACGGACTCTTATTGCCGGCCGAGGTAATCGGTTCGGCACGCGGTATCGCGTCGCGGATGGAATCCGGGTCCACCTTCATGGAGGGTGCCGCATCCTGATTCATGGTGTAACGCGCCGAATGATCGACCGGCTTGGGGGGGGCATCGACCCCGGAACACGCCGTCAACCACAGCAACGCAACGACCAGAGCAACACGCGTTCGCGCCCACATCATGGTGCGGTTCCCGCCAACGCCTGACTCAGCTGATACACGGCCATGGCGTACATCGGGCTATGGTTATACCGGGTAATCACGTAGAAGTTTTTCAATCCGAGCCAGTAGTCACTGCTGTCTGCGTTTTTCAAACGAATAACCGCCGCGAGTTCTTCATCGCCCACTGAATCGGGCACACCGTAACCGGCCGCCCGAATCTCGGCGACACTGAATGTGGGCTTGGGTGCTGGCGCCAGCATGCCCTCTTCAATGACCTTGGGCGGCTTAATCGGCCAGGTGACGGCCTGACCGGTTTGCCAGCCGTGCATGGCAAAGTAGCGTGCCACACTGCCAATCGCGTCCTCGACATTCCATAAATCCACAACCCCGTCGCCATTAAAATCGACCGCATAATTACGGTAGCTGCTGGGAATAAACTGCCCCAAACCCATGGCCCCTGCATAGGAGCCTTTCAATGCCGTTGGCGGCAAGTGTTGTTCGTGCGTCATCAACAGAAACTGCTCTAACTCACCCCGAAAGAAAGGCGCCCGCGGCGCATAATCGAAACCCAAGGTGGCCAATGCATCGAGCACCCGGTAACTGCCGACATTACGACCGTAGTAGGTTTCAACCCCGATAATCGCTGCAATGGTTTCGGCAGGCACCCCGTAGGTTTCTTCAGCGCGCACCAGGGTGGCCTCATGCTCGGTCATGAATTCCTTGCCCCACGTGATGCGCTGCTGCGTCACAAACAAGGCCCGGTATTCGTTCCAGGTGAGGGTTTTTTCGGCCGGTCGCGTCATCGCCGCGACAATGGACTCTTTTGCTTGGGCTTCGGCTAACACGCGCTGAACCCAGGCTTTATCGAGCTTGTTGCGCTCGGCGACCTCATTCACAAAAGCCTGCACTTCAGGCCTTTCCAGATAATCCCCGGCGATCGCCGGAATCGCCATCGACAGACCGGCTGCCAGCAAAAATCCTGTCCGAAAAAGATGTTTCATGAATGCTCCCATGCATTACAGCCCCGTCAGGCGTCGTCTTGCCGTTGCAATCGCCATCAACAGCCCAAATCCGGCAAACAGCGTCACAATGGCCGTTCCACCGTAACTGACCATAGGCAACGGCACACCCACCACCGGCAGGATCCCGGAGACCATTCCCATATTAACAAAAACATAGACAAAGAAAGTGAGCGTGATACTGCCCGCCAAAAGACGGCTGAACATATCCTGCGCATTCATGCCGATCATCAATCCCCGCACAATAATCAGCACGTAGATCGACAATAATGCCAGCACACCGATCAGGCCGAATTCCTCGCCCAATACGGCGATAATGAAGTCTGTGTGGCTTTCGGGCAGAAATTCCAAGTGCGACTGCGTGCCTTCCAGCCAGCCTTTACCATGAAGCCCGCCGGACCCAATGGCTGTTTTGGATTGAATGATATTCCACCCGGCTCCCAATTTGTCACTTTCGGGATTTAACAAGGTCAACACACGCCGTTTCTGATAATCGTGCAGCAGATACATCCACGCGACGGGAATCGCTGACACGCCCAACACACCGGCGCCCACGATGTAGCGCCACTGCAAACCGGCCAACAGCAACGCAAATAACCCGGCGCTGATCACCAGCAGGGAAGTTCCCAAATCAGGCTGTTTCATGATCAAGGCCGCGGGAACAAACACCAACGCGCAGCTGATCAATACGTACTTGAAGCGTGGCGGCAGCGTGCGACTCCCCAAATACCAACTGACTGTCATCGGCACGAAAAGCTTCACCAATTCGGAGGGCTGAAAGCGTGGCAAGCCGGGAAAATCCAACCAGCGTCGCGCACCTTTGGCACCCACCCCCATCACCAACACCAAGATCAACAACACAATGCCGCAGCAATATAGCCAAGGCGATAGCCGGCACATAATGTCAACGCGCACCTGCGCCAACACCAACATCACGCCATAGCCAATCAGGAAATACATTCCTTGCCGCTCGACCATCTCCATGCTGCGCCCACTGGCGCTGTAAAGCACCACCAAACCAAACACCGTCAGCGACATCAGCAATAACAACAAAGGCACATCGATATGCCAGCGGCTCGCGATGCTGCGTCGCTCGGCCAGACCGCCATAACCGTAGCTGGGCATTTGTCGAAAGGCATCCCTCATTCGCTGATACCTTCGGTCATCGGCTTGGCGGTTTGCATGGGCTCACCCTGGAAGTAGGCATCAAACACTTTACGCGCAATGGGCGCGGCCGTGCTGCTGCCGTGCTCGCCGTTCTCGACAATAATACCGATTGCCAAACGCGGATTATCCGCAGGCGCATAGGCAATAAACAAGGCGTGATCGCGGCGGCGCTTTTCTTCCTCGTCAATGGCATCACCCCGCGCATTGCGCTGAATCGTCACCACCTGTGCGGTGCCGGTTTTACCGGCAATCCGGTAATCCATGCCTTTACTGATGCCTTTGGCCGTACCCCGCAAGCTGTGCACCACCCCCTCCATGGCCGATTGCACCAGGTCCCAGTATTCGGGTTTGCGTAAACTCACGCCGTCGACCCATTTCGGCTCCACTGCCTCGTCACCAATGCGCGCCACCAAATGCGGCTGCATGCGTTTGCCCCGGGTGGCCAAGACCGCGGCGGCATCCGCAAGCTGCAAGGGGGTTGCCAGCATATAGCCCTGACCAATACCCAGGCTCAAGGTTTCTCCCGGATACCAGGGCCGGCGCTGACTCTGTCGCTTCCATTCACGCGAAGGCATCAAGCCACGCGACTCGTTGGGTAGATCAATGCCTGTGCGCTCACCCAGTCCGAAATGACTGCTGAACGCATGCAAACGGTCAACACCCAAACGGTTCGCCAATTCATAAAAATACACATCGCACGATTCGGCAATGGCTTGGAACAAGCCGACCAAGGCGCCGTGACCGCCCTTTTTCCAGTCACGGTATTGCCGTTCATCATTCGGCAATTGATACCAACCCGGGTCCGGCACCATGGTGTTCGGTGTCATGACGCCGTACTCCAGCCCCGCCAGAGCAAAAATCGGTTTGACTGTGGAGCCCGGCGGGTACTGGCCTTGCAGCGCACGATTAAACAACGGGCGATCGACCGAGTCGCGCAAGGCCGCATAATCCGCATGACTGATACCGCGAATAAACAGATTGGGGTCATACGCGGGCGTACTGACAAAAGCGATAACGCCCCCTGTGGCCGGGTCAATCGCGACAATTGCCCCGCGCTCGCCTTGCAGGGCATCGAAAGCAACCTGCTGCACGTAAGCATCCAGATGCAGGTGCAGGTCGCTTCCCGGCACCGGCGGCGTGCTGTCCAGCACACGCAGCACACGCCCCCGCGCGTTGGTTTCGACGTTTTCATAACCCACCGAACCGTGCAGGATATCTTCGTATTCGCGCTCAATACCCAACTTGCCAATATGGTGTGTACCGGCGTAATCCTTGGGATCCAGCGCCTGCAGCTCGTGCTCATTAATGCGCCCGACATACCCTAACGCGTGCACAAATAATTCGCCCATCGGGTAATGCCGCACCAGCTGTGCTTCGACCTCGACACCCGGCAAGCGATACCGGTTAATCGCCACGGTAGCAATTTCTTCGTCGCTCATTTTGAAACGCAAAGGCACCGCTTCAAACGGCCGCTGCTGCGTTAATCGATTTTGAAAGCGCTCGATTTCTTCGTCGTTCAGGCCGAGCAATGATTGCAGCAACGCCAGCGTTGCATCGAGATCTTCCACACGCTCTTTGGTCAGCGTCAAGGTATAACTGGGAATGTTCTCGGCCAGCAAACGGCCATGCCGGTCATAGATCAATCCGCGTTTAGGCGGAATTGACTGCACGTGCACGCGATTGCGCTCAGAATACGTGCGGTAGATATCGTGATTCACGATTTGCAATGCCACAAACCGGCTGATAATCGCCAATAACAACACCACAACCACCACGACCGCTAACACAATACGCCCACGGTACAATCGGCTGTCGTGTGCGGCGTCCTTGAGTGCGATGCGACCGGCCATAAGGCTACTTGTGATACGGGTGGCCGGACAACACAGTCCAGGCGCGGTAGAGTTGTTCGGCTAACACGATACGAACCAGGGGATGCGGCAGGGTTAATGCCGATAACGACCAGCGCATATCCGCCCGCGTCAGGCATTCGTCCGATAAGCCATCCGGCCCGCCAATCAACACACTCAATGGACGGCCTGCCTGCTGCCATTGTGCCAATGCCTGCGCCAGCCCTTCCGTGTCGACGCTACGCCCTTTGACATCCAGGGCAACCACCTGATCGTCGCGACCAATGGCTTTGAGTAATCGCTCACTTTCTTCTGCAATAGCGCGCGCAACCGGCTGATTGCGACTGCGCTTGCCCAACGGTATGTCACACCATTCCAATGCCAACTCCGGCGGCAATCGACGCGTGTACTCCTGGCAACCCTCGGTCACCCAGGATGGCATGCGCGTTCCCACTGCCAGCACCCGTATCTTCATGGTCAGTGTTGTGCAGGCCTCGGCAACTCGGCCGCGCCGCCGGCCGCGCCCCACAAATGCTCCAGATTATAAAACTCGCGAATTTTAGGCTGCATGACGTGCACCAGCACGTCACCGAAATCCACCAACACCCATTCGGCAACATCACCGCCTTCCATGCCCAATGATTTTCGACCTGCCTCACGCAGCGTTTCTTCGACACTGTCGGCCAGTGACTTCACATGGCGACTGGACGTGCCGCTGGCAATGACCATGAAGTCCGTCATGCCGGTCAACGCGCGCACATCCAGCTTGACGATGTGATGTGCTTTCATGTCTTCCAGCGCCGCAACGGCACGATCGGCCAAAGCAGCCGAATCAGAAACAGCAGGTGATGTTGGCAAGTGTTACTACTCCTATCGTCAGGGCTGTCGATACAGCCGTTGGTTTTCAATATACGCACGCACCGCAGGATGCAGCCAATCGGCCGGCACATCATCGGCGGCCAAGGCGGCACGCAGTGCACTTGCCGATATGTCCACCGGAGCGTTGTCAATCACGAACAATCCGCCGGCCGGCTCTTCACACAAGGCGCTCGCTTCGGTGAGCACGCGCACCCCCAAAGCATCGGGTATGTGCAGCGGATAGCCGGGCCGGGCCAGCACCGCAAAATGGCATAAAGCCGGCAGACGCTGCCAATCTTTCCATTGCTCAATGCTCGCCAACGCATCCGCGCCCAGCACCCACACAAACGCATGCGCAGGCCCGTACTCGGCACGGAGATCGTCCAGCGTATCGACGGTGTATGACAAGGTGCCGTGCGTTTCGCGATCATCCACCCGCAACCCCTCGCAACCTTCTATTGCAAGGCGCAACATGGCCAATCGATGCTCCGCACTGGCATGCGGTGTCTCGCGATGCGGCGGCCAACCGGCAGGGATCAGGCGCAATTCATGGATGGGCAATGCCGCCCAGGCCGCTTGCGCCATTTGCCGGTGCGCTTGATGCACCGGGTCAAAGGTACCGCCGAATAAGCCCAGTGCTTGCCTGATCATCCGGCCGTCACTCACGAATATGCCCGTCGCCCAGGACGACGAACTTCTGCGTGGTCAAACCCTCCAGACCGACCGGTCCGCGGGCATGCAATTTATCCGTGGAAATGCCGATTTCAGCACCCAGACCGTATTCGAAACCGTCCGCAAAGCGTGTCGATGCATTGACCATCACCGAACTGGAATCGACCTCGCGCAGGAAGCGCCGGGCCCGTGTGTAGTCTTCCGTCACGATACTGTCGGTATGGTGCGAGCCGTATTGCGCAATGTGCTCCATCGCCGCATCCATATCCGGCACTACCCGGATGGCCAGAATCGGTGCCAGATATTCGGTCGCCCAGTCTTCGTCGGTGGCGGCTGTGGTGCCGGCAACGATCGCGCAGGTTTTGGCACAGCCGCGCAATGCGACGCCTTTTTCGCGATACGCCGTCGCCAGATCGGGCAGCACCTGATCGGCAACCGCCTCGGCCACCAGCAAAGTTTCCATGGCATTGCACACGCCATAACGATGCGTTTTGGCATTCAGGGCAATGCGGTGCGCTTTCGTCAAATCCGCACGATCATCAATATAGACATGGCAAATGCCGTCCAGATGTTTGATCACGGGCACGCGGGCTTCTGCGGTAATGCGCTCAATCAGGCTTTTGCCACCGCGGGGAATAATCACGTCCACGTACTCGGGCATGCGGATCAGCGCACCGACTGCCGCACGATCCGTGGTATCGACCACTTGCACCGCATTGGCCGGCAAACCCGCCGCCGACAATCCGGCACGCACGGCCTGCGCAATACGGCGATTGGATTCAATGGATTCGGAGCCACCGCGCAAAATCGCGGCATTGCCCGCCTTCAGACACAGACTGGCCGCATCCACCGTCACGTTGGGGCGCGACTCATAAATAATGCCAATCACACCCAAGGGCACGCGCATGTGCCCAACCTGGATACCGCTGGGACGGTAATTCATATGGCTGACTTCGCCCACGGGATCCGGCAGTGCGGCCACCTGATGCAAGCCTTCGATCATGGCGTCGATACCGGCATCGGTCAGTGCCAGGCGATCGAGCATGGCCGCGTCCAGCCCGCTCGCGCGGCCACGCTCCAAATCCCGTGCATTCGCCGCTTTCAAGCCAACCCGATCGGCCTCAAGCGCTGCCGCCATGGCCTGCAAGGCCCCGTTTTTAGACGCTGTTGATGCGGCAGCCATCGCGCGAGCAGCCGACCGCGCTTGCTGCCCCAACTGCTGCATATCCTTCTCAATAGACATTCACAAAGCCCATGGCAGAACATAAAGGATCATTATAACGCGCCTGCCAGCGGCGTACTGCCAAAGCGGTTTAATCGCGCGATTGACGCACCAGACCTTCCTGCACCACCGAGGCCACCAAATCACCCTCACGGCTGAAGATCGAGCCCCGCACAAAGCCCCGCCCATTGCCGGTTGCAGGACTTTCCAGCGCATAAAGCAGCCACTCATCGACCCGGAACGGGCGGTGGAACCACAGGCAATGATCCAATGATGCGGCTCGCAGGCCCGTTGACCACTGGGTCAATCCGTGCGGCCTGAGGGCGGTGACCAGTGCCGGGGTATCGGAAGCATACGCCAGAATCTCCTGATGCTGGGTCAGGTCATCGGCCAGATCGCCATCGGCCTTGAACCAGACGTGCGTCTGCGGTGATTTGGCTTCCGGCTTACCGGGATCCATCGCATCCACTTGCCGGAACTCCACGGGCCAGTCATAGGCCTCGCCCGGGCGCTTGTCCAGAAGCGCCGCATAACGCTCGCGATCGCTGATCAAACCCTCGGGGCCCGGCACCGCCGGCATGGCGATACCGTGTTCAAGGCCGGCTTCTTCCAGCTGGAAGGACATCGACACATTGAAAATAGCGCGCCCGCGCTGCAGCGCCACAACACGTCGCGTGGTAAAACTGCGGCCATCACGAATGCGATCCACCTCATAAATGACCGGCAGCGACGGCTCTCCCGGACGCAAAAAATAGCTGTGCAAGGAATGCATACGCAGCGGCGAGGCCACCGTTTGATAGGCCGCATTCATGGCCTGCGCCATGATTTCGCCGCCGTAGAGATGGTCCATGCCGCGCAGCCAGGGATAACCGCGAAACAGATTAATATCGATGGGTTCAAGGCTGATGCTTTCCAGCAATGCCGACAGGGCTTTGCTCATAGTGACTCCGGATGCTTCCTGCAACGGCCGCCATTGTAGGGCATGCCTTGAATGACACAAACATCAGTCTGCCTGTTCGTGACCGGCTTACACGATAAACCGTCACACAATTCCTTGCTCCTGCAACCAGCGCTTGATGCGCTCATGGCATTCGATGCGACCAAACGCACCGAGCAATGCATCGCGATCGGCTTCCGGCATCGGCAACACCTGCAACAAACTGCCCAGCAACGCGGCGTCCGTCTCTGGCAACAACGGATAGCCGAGCTCTTGCAATTGCGGATGGCGACGCAAGTCCTGCCATAACGACAGCAGCGTGTCATGATCGCTGTCATCCAGTGCAACGGAAGATGCCGACCGATAACGCACTTCGGCCATTAACAGGCCATCCGGTGCCGGTCGTTGCGCGAGCACGTCAAAACAATCACGACCCTCAACCACCACACCCAGCATGCCGTGTTCGAGCGAGAACCAATCGGCGATCTGCACCCGCGTACCGATCGTGGCCGTGACCGGCATGGCCGCATCGCCTGCCTTGCGTACTTCATCGCCCTGCACGATACGCACAACACCGAAACCGGATTGATCACGAATGCAATTTTTTATCAGTTGCGTATAGCGCGACTCAAAAATTTGCAGCGGCATGCGCCCTGACGGAAACACAACCGCATGCAAAGGAAATAAAGGCAGTACCGTGGGCGCCGTACTACCGCCCACTCGCTGACTCCGGGCCAAACGGCTTTAACAATAGGATCAAACGCGGCAATAGCAGTTGCGCGCCCATCAGTGCCACGATCATCGCAAAGGCGGTTAACGCGCCAAAGTAAATACTCGGCCGGAAGTTGGACAGCATCAAGATCGAAAAACCGAGCACGATCGTCACCGAGGTGTAATACATGGCTTTGCCAATGCTGCCGTGACAACGGTACATGGTAGCCAAATAATTACGGTCTTTTTTGAACTCGCTGCCGAAGCGATGCACGTAGTGAATGGTGTCGTCGACACCAATGCCAATCGTGATCGCAGCAATCGTGATGGTCATCATGTCCAGGGGAATACCCGCAAGCCCCATGCCGCCCAACACAATCAAGGCGGCCAGCACATTGGGCGCCAACGCAATCAGCCCTTGCAGCAACGAGCGAAACAGCACCATGAACATCAACATGATCGCGAAAAACACAAACCCCAGAGTCAATATCTGCGAACGAAACAGGCTTTGCAGCATATTGTTGTAGAGCACCAACATGCCGGTGATGTGCACCCGCTCCGGGGGAAGACCGAAATCACCCGTCAATTTGTCATGCACCACTTGCAGCAGTTCATTGCGATTCAACGTCCGGCTGGTCTCCATCACGCGCAACACGAAACGCGCTTCGCGGCGCTCTTCATTGAGATACGGATCCAGCAAGGCTTTGCGAACATTGTCGGGCAAGCTTTGCTGCACCAACGCGAGCTGAATGTCATCGACGCGCCCACCCATGAGTTCACGCACGGTCTTATACAAGGTTGCCGGCGACAGCACCTTGCCTGTCTCGGGCAGACCATCCAGCCAATCGTTGATCTCTTCGAGCTGATCAAGACCGTTGCGATTAAACCAGGCGCTGCGCTGACTCACCGCATCACCCGGCACGGCAAACGGATCGACTTCGGCAAACGGGTCCGGCTCGGCAAACGGGTCATCCGCCAAAATCAACGTTTCTTCAGCGGGCGCATCAATAATAATTTCCAGAGGAATGGTGCCGCCAAGTTGACGATCAATCACTTCCATGCCTTGATAAATTTCGGTGCTTTCATTGAAATAATCAATAAACCGGTTTTCCACTTTAAGCTGCGTGATGCCGTAAACACTAATGGCCAGCGTGAGCGCCGAAGCGAGCAAAATCCAGCGGCCGTAATGGTGCGTCACGCGCGCAAACAACAGCGTCAAGCCCGCACCGGCACGCCCGGTCGGGCGATGGTCTTCCCGCGGCAACAGCATCAAACCTGCCGGCAGTACCAAAAACGCCATGATCATGGCAACCGTCACGCCCACGGTCATCATCCAGCCAAAATCAATCACCGGTCGAATGCCCGACACCACGAACGAGGCAAACGCCACCAGCGTGGTCAACGAGGTATACAGGCAAGGCTTGAACATGAGCGACGCCATCGCCCAGACCAGCTCTTCCTGACTGGCGTCAGGCTTCTCCGATTCCAGCTCGCGATAACGCACCACCAAATGGATGGTGACTGACAAGGTAATAATCAATAACAGAGCAACAAAATTGGCGGAGATCACCGTCAAGTGCCAATCCACCCACCCCAAATAGCCCAACATAAAGAGCGCGGAATAGGCACAGGTCATCAACGGCAAGATAATCCAGCGCCAACGCCGGAAAAAGAATGCCAGCAGCAGCACAATAAAAGCCAGAATGCCGGTGCCGAACACCACCAGATCACTGCGCACAAAGCGCACCATGTCGACAGCAATCATCGGCACGCCACCCAGAAAAATGCCCGCCTCGTCATGGTGACTTGATAACACCGCACGCACATTACTAACCAGCTGCGCCTGCCCATCTTGCAGTTGGGCCGAGTAATCACTAAACCTTTTTTCGGCTTGCACCAGCGCTATTTTTTGCTCTGCCGTTAACGGACCGGCCGCCTGCTGTTTGCGCAAAGATTCACGCACCGCCAACAACTCGAAATAACGCTCATCGCGTATTAAATTCACTTGCAGCGCGGTTGTGCGGGCATCCGTGCTCGACAGCAGGCTTTTATAAATCGGGCTGGTTGCAAACTCCTGCTCTGCCAAGGCGCGATCGGCACGAGGATCCAATAATGTCGGAAAGCCATTGCTCATGTCGCTGATGCTGACTTTCGGGCTTAACAACAGGGGCACATCCAGAATACTGACCACCGACGACACGCCCGGCACTTGCGCCAACTCATCGCGCAGCGTCACTAAACGCGATAAAACAACATCCGAAAACAGCGCCTCATGCGGCGAGTAGGTCACCAACAAAAAATCTTCTGCGTCATAACGCGCATTCACTTCACGAAAATACTCGAGTGCCGTATCGCCCTCCAACACCAGTGTGTCGGCAGAAGCGTCCAACCGAACCGACGGAATATTGAGTGCCATGAACGCCACCAACAGCGTCAACAACATCAAAAATGTACGTGGGCGCTCAAGCACCACAGCACGATACGCTCGTGCAAACAGATTAAAAGCCATACGGTTGGTCTCTCATGGCGTATCGCCACCCCAGGGTTTGAGTAAAGTTTGCGGAACACCCAGACACGACAGAATACGCGCCACGATGAAATCGACCATGTCGGCCACTGACTGCGGGTGGTGGTAAAAGCCCGGCATGGCCGGCAGCACCGTCACACCCAGGCGCGATAATTTCAGCATATTTTCAAGATGAATGGCTGACAACGGCGTTTCACGCGGCACTAAAATTAACGGGCGGCGCTCTTTAATGCTGACATCCGCCGCCCGTTCAATCAGGCTGTTGCTCGCGCCGCAGGCAATAGCCGATAAGGTGCCGGTGCTGCAGGGACAAATCACCATCGGACCTGCCGCCGAAGAACCCGAGGCCACGGGCGAGGTCCATTGCTGACGGCTCCAGACGCGCACATGGCCTTCATCAATATTTAAATGTTTCGATAAAAAGACCGCCAACTGCGCGTCATCGGGCAACATCAAATCCATTTCAAGGCGCATCACTTCACGCGCGGCCTCCGACACCAGCAAGTCCACCGATACCGATTGCTGCGCTAGGCATTGCAACAGGCGCAAGGCATACGCCGAGCCACTGGCACCGGTGATCGCCAAGGTCACGCGCGCAGGTTTATCCATGAGCGGCATCCAGCTGTTTCAGCAACCGTTCGTGTATGCCTTGGAAGCCGCCGTTACTCATCACCACCACACGATCGCCGCTGCGCGCCACCTCGATGACTGCCGCAACGATGGCATCCACGCTATCCAACACGCGGACACGGCCATTCCCGTCACCGACGGCTGCGGCCAAATCCCAGCCCATCTCCGGGGCACGCAACCAAAATGCATGGTCGGCCAATGCCGTGGCATTCGCCAACTCGTTGCGATGCACGCCACACTTCATGGTGTTCGAGCGGGGCTCCAATACGGCGATCAGGCGCCCTTGCGAGCGATGGGCATGCAAGCCCTGCAGCGTCGTGCGAATGGCCGTGGGGTGATGTGCAAAGTCGTCGTACACCGCGATACCGTTGACTTCACCACGCCACTCCAGACGTCGAGCCACCCCGCGACAACGTGCCAGCGCATCGGCGGCAACCGCCAGGGGCACGCCCACATGAAATGCAGCCGCCATCGCTGCCAGGCCATTGGCGACATTGTGCTCACCCAACAAAGACCAACGCACCTCCGCACCATCCATCGCACGACCGGCTGCGTGGTGCGTGACGGCAAAATGACTGCCATCGGCCTGCAACAATTGCACCGTCCAATCGGCATCCGGCGCATCAACCGCCAAACCAAAGCGCTCGACAGGCGTCCAGCAGCCGGCGGCGATAACCTCTTCCAGTGCCGGCTCGGGACTGTGACACAGCACCCGCCCGCCGGCAGGTACGGTGCGCAGCAAATGTTGGAACTGCCGCTGGATGGCGGCTAAATCCGGAAAAATATCCGCATGATCGTATTCCAGATTATTCAGCACCACGGTGCGCGGCCGGTAATGCACGAACTTGGAACGCTTGTCGAAAAAAGCCGTGTCGTATTCGTCGGCCTCGATGACAAAATAGCGTCCGCCACCCAAACGCGCCGAAACCGGAAAGTCCTTGGGGACCCCCCCGATCAAAAAACCGGGCTCATAGCCTGCGCACTCCAGAATCCAGGCCAGCAGGGTGGTCGTTGTGGTTTTGCCGTGCGTGCCGGCAACGGCCAACACGTGCTGATGCTGCAATACCGCTTCGCTCAACCATTGCGAGGCCGAGGTGTACGGAATATTGTGTTCCAGCACGGCTTCTACGGCCGGATTACCGCGGCTCATGGCATTGCCGATAATCACCAGATCGGGCCGGGGATCAAGCTGGGCGACATCATAGCCTTCATGAATCGCGATGCCTTGCTCGGCCAACAAGGTGCTCATCGGTGGATACACGCCCGCATCCGAACCGGTCACCGTGTGCCCCAATTCGCGAGCCACCAAGGCCAGAGAGCCTACGAATGTGCCGCAAATACCCAGAAAATGAATGTGCATGGTGCCGAGCATCCTCGCCTTGTTTGCCAGATCATCCCGCGCACTACCATGCAGGTCCGGGCATTTTACAGTATCATCGCCGCCTGTCGCGTTTGCCGCAAAAAAGCTTAAGGACCTGCCTGTGACCGCCAAGAAAAAGAATGCCTTTTATGCTCAATCCGGTGGTGTCACTGCCGTCATTAACGCCACGGCGTGCGGCGTCATCGAAACCGCTCGCAATCACCGCGATCGCATCGGCAAAGTCTACGCCGGCCACAACGGCATTATCGGCGCCCTGCAAGAAGACCTGATTGATACCAGCAAAGAAAGTGCGTCCACTATCGCTGCCTTACGCCACACACCCTCCGGTGCATTTGGCTCCTGTCGCTACAAACTGAAAGGCCTTGAGCAAAATCGCGCAGAATACGAACGTTTAATCGAAGTCTTCAAGGCGCACAATATCGGTTATTTCTTTTATAACGGCGGCGGTGATTCCGCCGACACCTGCCTCAAGGTGTCGCAAATATCCGCCACCATGGGCTACCCGATCACCGCCATTCATATTCCGAAAACCGTCGACAACGACTTACCCTTCACCGATACCTGCCCGGGCTTTGGTTCGGTGGCCAAATACGTGGCCATCTCGACCAAAGAGGCGAGTCTGGATGTCGCTTCCATGTGCGAAAGCTCCACCAAGGTCTTTATTCTGGAAGTCATGGGTCGTCATGCCGGCTGGATTGCTGCTGCCGGCGGCTTGGCGGCAAGCAAAGCCGGTGAACCACCGCATATCATTTTGTTTCCCGAAGTCGCCTTTGATCGCGCCACGTTCTTAAAGCGTGTCGATGCCACCGTAAAACAACACGGCTACTGCGTGATCGTGGCCAGCGAGGGCGCCCAATACGCCGACGGCACCTTTTTGGCCGATGCCGGCAGCGTCGATGCCTTTGGCCACAAACAATTGGGCGGTGTCGCACCCACGCTGGCAACCCTGATCAAAAGCGAGCTGGGTTACAAATACCACTGGGCACTGGCCGATTACCTGCAGCGCGCTGCACGGCATATCGCTTCGGCCACCGATGTCGAGCAAGCCTATGCAGTGGGTCGTGCTGCCGTGCAATTCGCCTTGGCGGGCAAGAATGCCACCATGGTCACCATTGAACGCGGCAAAGGCGCCAAGTACCGGTGGTCGATTGGCGAAGCGCCCTTAGAAAAAGTGGCCAACGTGGAACGCAAAATGCCCAAGCGTTTTATCACGCGCGATGGCTTTGGCATCACCCAAGCGTGTCGCGATTACCTGGAACCTCTCATCGCCGGTGAAGATTATCCGCCGTACCGCAACGGCATTCCGCAGTATGCGCAACTCAAAAAAATTGCCGTTGCGAAAAAACTGCCTGCTTTTAAAAGCACTAAGTAGCGCGCCATCGCCACCAATAACGCTCAAACCATAATTGCAGTAATGCAAAAGGGCATAACCAGAACACCGTCATAAAGACCACGCCAAACCGTTGCTCGGGCGTCACCACCAGCGACTCGGCAACAATCAATCCCACCAAGGTGATGGATGCCCACACGCCAGCGTGCATCTGCGCACGCAACGCCACCAGCAACCCCGCTGACATCCAGAATGCGATAAACGACCACCAATACAACGGCTCAGACCACACACGCAAAATATGCTGATCTGCCGGCGCCCGATAACCACTCATCTGGTTATTGGCTTCCAACTTGGCTCCCCAGGCATACATCACCGGCCGTTCATTCGTCGCCGACGTTGGCGCATCCCAGCGGACCTGCAATCGATAAACACCGCTTTGTTCTGGCACGCCGACCGCATGATGGCGCTCGGGGTAGGCATGCACAGCCACCGTTTTACGCCCCACCACTGCGTCATCCGCATCGCGCACCAGTTCAAGCGTGGCGGACGGCACCGCATCGGCCCACAACCACAGACTATAGGTGTACCGACTATCACCGCCCTGTAGCGTTTGGCGTTGCCAAAACCGGTATTCTGAAAATGCCGGTTGCATGACCAACCCATCGGCCGTATGCGTATCGTAAGGCGACAACATCACATCCGGCTGCCACAGCAAGCCTTGCGTTTGCCATGCCGCAGGGTCGCCAATGCGCTCCGAGACTTCTTCATTCAGCAAATTGGGCTCACCATAAAACGGGTACGTCTGCGCACTATAACTGCCAAAGAAAAACCCCGCGCGCTCCTTGAGCAAACAAATAATCGACAACGGCTCACGGCGCTCCCATGCCGTGCTGATACCGTACCCCAATAAACAGGGCATCCCCCAACGAAACGGATGGCCGGGCCATATCGTGTCATACCCGGTGATTGCACTATTCAAATGAAACTCACGCCAGAAGCGCGCCTCATCGGCCTTGATAAATGAAAACTCTCCATAATGCTGATAGGTCATGCCGGACTGCATCAGTGCCGGCAGCAATGCCAGCAACAACAGCAATTGACGCCACTGCCGGCTGCGCCGAAAAATCCATATCCCGTAATAAAGGCCCAAAGCCAACAGCACCGGGTAGTAATACGACAGCCGTAACCACAATGCAGCACCCAGCGCCAAACCGGCCAGCGCATACAGCATCGCATGAGGGAATCGATACGAGAGCAGCAACAACCAGATAGCCGACAGCAGCAATAAACCGGCCGGCGCATCGGCCAACGACACAAACATCACGGGATAAAACACAATGCCGTGCACCAGCGCACTGGGCAGCATCAACGCCAGTGTTAACCAGCGCACCCGATGGGTAACCGGCAGTGCACGATGCACCCATTCAGCCAGAGCAAACGATGACAAACCAACGGACAACAGCCACAACGCCCAGTGCATGACGATCAAGGATTCCGGAGGCAAGCCCAGACGAAACGGCAGACTGAACCACAGCTGATCGCCCACCGGACGCAGATCGTGATAACAGTCGCCCGCGCGATAACAGGCCTCGCCCAGTTGCAAGTATTGAACCGCATCACAACACTGCGGATGAAACTCCAGCATCGACTCTAAAACATCCTTTTAATTATCAACATCAGTCCCTGATCGCAAACGCATGCATCACACCCAGTGATTAACTCAACAGCTTGCGCATCAGGCGACTGCCCCACAAGAATTTCATCACCTTTCGGGTTTGGTCCATTTTTTTCTGTGAATACGGATAGGCCGATGGCAACTCTTTACCGCCAAAGCGGTCGATCACGATGGGCATGGCATAACAATAGCCCTTCAAGCCTGTCTCGCCGTTCACTTGCCCCAAACCGCTTTCCTTGCGGCCGCCAAAAGCGGCTTCAGCAATACCGTACGTCACTGCCATATCGTTCACGCAGACCGAGCCGGTATGAATGCGCTGCGCAATCTCGAAGCCTTTTTTCTTGTCTTTGGTCCACACCGTACCGTTCAGGCCATACGGCGAATCATTGGCCAATTGAACGGCCTCGTCTTCATCGCGCACTTTCATGATGCAGGCAATCGGGCCGAAGGTTTCATCGCGCATGATCTCCATGCTGTGCGTGACCTCGGTCATGACCGTAGGCTCGTAATACAGCCCTTTGAGATCGGGGTTGCGTTTGCCGCCCACATGCACTTTGGCGCCCTGCTCCACGGCGGCATTCACGTGACGCTCGATAATATCCATCTGCCGATCCCAGAACACCGCACCCACGTCTTCATCGACACCGTGCTGCGGGCCTTGCTTCATGACCCGCGCGCGCTCAAGCACTTTGGCCAGAAACGCGTCGTACACGGCTTCGTGCACATAGATACGCTCGGTGCCACAACAGTAATGCCCGGTGTTCATGCACGAGCCCACCAGTGCGCCAGCGGCCGCACGATCAAGATCGGCATCATCACAGACAATCATGGCATCCTTGCCGCCCAGTTCGAGCGTGCACGGAATCAACTGCGCTGCACAGGCAGCGGCTACTTTTTTACCCGTCGCCACACTGCCGGTAAATGAAATCTTGTCGACACCGGCCGTACACAGCGCCGCACCCACCTCGCCATCGCCCATCAACACTTGCAACACACCTTCGGGCAGACCGGCCTCCTTAAACAAATCACCCACCAGCTTGGTGGAATTCGGCGTGATTTCAGAGCCTTTCAGAATCACCGCATTGCCGGCCATCAAAGCCTGTATCGTCGGATTGATCGCCAGAATAAAGGGCCCGTTCCACGGCGTGATAATACCCACCACACCCAAGGGCTTATAAACGGTTTTCAATTGCTTGAGCAGCCCCATCACGCCATGCACACGCTGCTTGCGTGTTTTCAGTATTTTTCCGGCATTGTTCGCGTAAAAATTCAGTGAGTCGCACGCCGCGAACACTTCCATATTGAGTGCATCCATCGGCGACTTGCCGGTCTCCTTGATGACCACTTCCAACACCTTGTCTTGACGCTCCAGCATGATGTCGAGCATGCGATGCATGTATTCAGCGCGCTCTTCAAAGGACAATGCCGCCCACGGCCCTTGCGCTTTACGCGCGATCGCAACAGCCGCATCGACATCGCCGGCGCTGGCGCACACCAACTGCCCGATCGGTGACATGTCCACCGGGCTTTTTAAACTCAACACACGCCGACCGGTTACTTTTGCTTCCATCAAGCTGACAATCGCCATACCACACACTCCTTAAACTGGCTTTAACTTCATTAACGTTTCCAGAAACGGCATTAACTCATCCGGCTTCCGCAAAAACGGCTGACTTTCAATTTCAATCACTGTAGCACCGGCCTCAACAATTGCCGCGACAGAATCGAGCGTTTTGGCAAGTTCTGCCTTGCCATCGGCCTGATAATCGATCTGTGCATGCGCACGCACTTGCACGCTGTCCGGATCGCGCCCGACCGCTTCAAATGCCTCGCGAAATAACTGCACACCCTCACGAATAAATGGCGGATTCGTGCGAATCGGTATCCAGCCATGACCAAACTCGGCAACCCGGCGCGCCTGTCGTGCCGTGGGTGCTACACCAAACCACAGCGGTACACCGCCGGCTTGCCTGGGCAAGGGCAAACTATACAGGCCTTCGATATCGGCTGTTTTCGTATGCACCGTGGCCGGTGCGTCAGACCACAGGGCTTTCATGATACGCAATTGATCGTCCAGTGCGGCCCAGCGCGACTCAAAATCCTGCCCTTGCGCCTCGTATTCTTCACGCTGCCAGCCAACACCGACACCGAGATCCAGTCGGCCATTAGACAACACATCCAGCGTTGCGGCCATCTTGGCAAGCAAAGCCGCCGGACGTAACGGGGCAATCAACACGCCCGTCGCCAGTCGAATACGCCCGGTACAGCCGGCCACCGCAGCCATCAACGTCATCGGCTCATACCACGGGTATTCCGGCGGCACCGGAAAATCGCCAAACGGGTAGCGATCGGTACGCGTGCTCATGATCACGTGATCGGTAAATACAATCTGATCAATACCGATGCGGTCGGCTTCACGGGCAATCATCAGCAAAGACTGCGGATCGCCACCAAACACGTCCTGCACACCGAACATACCCAGTGCTATACGGAACCCGCTCATGCACCGGCTCCTGCAGGGCGCTGACCACCGCACAGAATATCGGTGACCCGTTCGGTATCCATGTATTCCTTCAACTCCAGCAACTGGCCGTCACGAAACACAAACAGGAAGTGGTATTGATTGCTGTACGTCTTGCCGGATGCATGCGCCCCCGCCGACTCGGCCTCGACCGCTACCCGCTCGCCCTCGGCGGTCATGCCGGTGATCGTGAAACGGATACCCTGCGGGAAAGACTCAAAAATCGCACCCGCGGCCGCTCGAATCTGCTCCTTGGAATACCGCCCTGAAATCAAGGTGTTACCGGTCGTCCAGACATGGCCGTCGTCGGCATAGGCATCCACAATCGCCGCCGTATCGCCGCGATTCATCGCGTCAAAAAAGGCCTCGACCCGTGCCTTGTTCGCTGATTCCAGCGTCATGGTGATATCCCGCTATTTTTATTATGGCCAATCAGAGTAGCCGCCGCCCACACCCCCTGCAACACCCGCCTTGGGAATAGCCGGTCAGGCGGGTATAATGCGCGGCCTTCGCACCCATCAACCGGAGAAAACACCATGAATTTCGATAAAGTCCCTGCCGGCAAGAATCCACCCGATGACATCTATGTCGTCATCGAAATCCCGGCCAACAGCTCACCGATCAAGTACGAGATCGACAAGGACTCCCACGCCGTGTTCGTGGATCGCTTCATGGCCACGCCGATGTTTTACCCGGCCAACTACGGCTACATTCCCAACACCCTGAGCGACGATGGCGACCCGCTGGATGTTTTGGTGGTCACACCGTACCCCATCATTCCGGGCTCTGTGATCCGCTGTCGCCCGGTTGGCATTCTGCAAATGAGTGACGAAGCCGGCCAAGACGCCAAGCTGGTGGCTGTGCCGCACCAGAAACTCTCGGCCCTGTACAACAACGTCAAAGAAGTCGATGACCTGCAACCGTTGCTGAAAGAACAAATCCAGCATTTCTTTGAGAACTACAAAGATCTGGAGCCTGGCAAGTGGGTCAAAGTCGATGGCTGGGGCTCTGCGGCCGATGCCCGCGCCGAAGTCGAAAAAGCCGTGAAAGCCTACAAGGGATAATCGGCACACCGTATAAAAAAACGCCGGCGAAAGTCGGCGTTTTTTTATGGGGGGATACACACAAAACGGCGGTACAACTCCGGCAAATTGGCCAGCACAACCGCTTGCGCCTGCAATGCCGCCGCCTGCCAACACGAGGCCAATAACTCCTGCGTTAATACGGCCTCGTAGTCACGCGCTAGCGGCCGATAACTCAAATGCCATGGCTCCGGTCCGACACCGCCACGATCACGATCGTACGGCCGGTAAAAGCCAAACGCCTGATCCGCAGCAATCCGGTCATCCAGCCAGGCATGCAACGGGCCACACAAACCGCGTGCCTCCGCCTCGGTTAATTGCACCCGATAGCCGGCAGGCAATGCAGCGGCATCCACCACGTCAATGTCGGTACCCCAGTGATGGCGCGAAGCCCCCGGCAAGGCCGACCAACGCATCACCGCCAACACACCCTCCAAGGGCGCGAGTGCCGACATCGTCACCGGGCAACCCGCGTCATCCAGCACGGCACGCTCACCGCACAACTTGGCATTCCATATCGCTGCCTGACGCTCAAAACTGCGCCAACCACTGACAACCTGCACATCAAAACCGGCCTCACGGGCCGCGGCCTGCAATGCCAGCAGTGGCTCAACAATGCCCGCATGCACCGGGCAGGCAATGGCGGCCGGCCGCTCGGATTCGGCGATGAGATGAGCGTCGTCTTGCCCCAGCGCTTGTGCGCGCAGTGCTGCCCGGGTCATAACAGGCCTCGCTGCTTGGCGGCACCTTCCAGCAGATTTCGCATCATGTCATCGAAGGCGTTACCTGCCAGCACGCGCTGCACCGCCGGCACCGCGGCGCGGACATCGACATCGCGCTCAATGCGCCGCAATGACTCTTTTTGCCCGCCAACTTGCGGCCGATGCGCGGCAGCCTCCAGCATCACGCCACCGATCAAGCACTGGATCATTTGCATAAAGAGCTGCACCGCGGCTTCGCGCTCAAACCCGGCTTGCTGCAATACGCGCAAACAAGCCGACATCACCGCCAACGCCGGCGCACCCAGCACCATGGCATCCCCCAGTAACGGCAACAACTCAGGCCGACTGGCCAGCGCCCGCTGCATGCGCCGAGCGGTTTCCAGCATCCAGTCTCGCCAGTGCGCCTCCTGATGGTCAATCACCGCCGCATCATCAATAAACGCATCCAGCAAATGACCGAGAATATCGGCCTTGCTGCCAAAATGCCGATACACCGCCATGGGGCTGACATCCAACTCACTGGCCAGATTGCGGATGGTCAGTCGATCCGCGCCATCGCGTTCGCTCACTGCCTTGGCAGCAGCAATAATGCGCTCGCGGTTGAGTGCACGAGGTCGAGAGAGGCGTGAACGCGGCATAGTCGCTACAATCGCAATACAGGCACATCAGTATAACGAGAATTGCCCGGAGAGCCCGCGTTGACCGACAGCTCAACGACATCAACCCCACGCATCGGCCTGGCACTCGGCAGCGGCTCGGCGCGCGGCATGGCGCACATCGGCGTGATTCAGGCCCTGCAGGAACGCGGTATCGTCCCTGACATTATCTGCGGCACCTCGATCGGCTCGCTGGTCGCCGCGGTGCACATGGCCAATGGACTGGACACCCTGGAGAAATGGGTCACGCGTCTGCAGACACGCGACGTGTTGCGATACCTGGGCATCAAACTCCTGCCTGGCGGCGGCTTTGCCGACGGCCATCGCTTGATCAACTATCTGCGCGACACCTTCGGTGACTTTCGCATTGAAGACGCCCCCAAATCGTTATGCCTGGTTGCTACGGATTTGGCGCATGGCCGTGAAGTCTGGTTGCGCGAAGGGCTGATCTGGGATGCGGTGCGTGCCTCACTGGCCATTCCCGGCATTCTCACCCCGCATCAATTGAATGGCCGCTGGCTGGTTGACGGCGCCCTCCTCAACCCGGTGCCGGTCTCCGTCTGTCGTGCCATGGGTGCCGACATCATTATCGCGGTGAACCTCAACGGCGACGTACTCGACCGCCACCTCACGCCGATCCTGCCCGACGCGAAAACATCACCGCCTTCCGAGACCGCGACTTCGTTGCTGGACCGCGTATCCACGCGCCTGCAAACGCGCAGCGACTCGCTGATGCGCGCCTGGTTTGGCTCACAGAACAACGCGCCGAGCCTGGCCGATGTATTGGCCACGTCGATCAACATCATGCAAGACCACATCACCCGCAGCCGCCTTGCGGGCGAGCCTGCGGACGTCGTGATCACACCACGCCTTAACCGCATTGGCCTGTTTGAATTCGGTCGCGCCACCGAAGCCATTGCCGAAGGCCGTGCCGCTGTGCGGCGCGCGCGCATCAACATTGATTACGCCTTGGGCATGGAAGACAGCGATTCATGACAGCGTCAAAAATCCAAACCGCCCTGTCGTTGGGCTGCCTGCTCATTGCTGCGGCCATGGCCGCACTGGTCATGCTCATTGCCTGGCAATGTCAGTGGGCCGGCCCGTTTCGCGATTACTGGGAAGTGATGCCGCTGATCGAAACCACCTTCACGCAACCGATAAGCCACTGGCCATGGCATGAACTGTGGGCGCCGTATGGTGGCGCGCATCGGCTGGTGATTCCCAAGCTGCTGTTTATCGCGGACTTTCACACCACCGGCGGCAGCAATCGCCTGATTTTAAGCGCATCGATACTGTGCCTGATGATGGCCGCAGGTCTTATCATACGACGCGTGCAGCAATGTTACGGCGCAACACCGATGCTGTATCTGGCATCGGCGATCAGTCTGGTCACGCTGTTCTCAGCCACTCAACTGTTTAATCTCAATTACAGCTACGACACGCAGTGGTTTCAGGTCACTGGCTTGAGCGTGCTGGCCTTGTATCTGGCCTCCCACACGCGCCTATCCACGCATTATTGGCCTTATGCCGTGGCCGCCATGGCCGCCGGCACGCTGGCCAGCTTGAGCAACATGGCGGGGTTTCTGGTGTGGCCGCCACTAGGCCTGTTGCTGTGGTGCGCGGCACACAACACAACGCAGCGACTCACCACTGCAGTCATCACGCTGTGTATTTTGATCGGCTATCTGCACGGCTTGCACACGTCATCGACTGCCGAACCGTTCTCTGGCGTACTGGACATACTCGGCTGGCTGCTCGGCGGCATGATGTTATTCGCACGCTTTATCCCGCTGTATCTGGGCAGCCCTTTCACCAAAGCAGCGCCGATACTGGCAGGCTTTATCACGGCGGGCGCGCTCGGCTGGGTGCTTTGGCAAGGCTGGCGTGCCCGGCATCGCACACAACCGCAGCACGCCTTGCAACTGCTGCTGTCGGCCATCGCGGTTCAAGCCCTGTTGGTCGCTATGGCCACTGCCTGGGGACGGCGCTATTACCATATTGATATGGCCATGGCGGATCGCTATCAGGCGATTGCCATGTTGTTCTGGCTTGCTGTCGGCATCAGCATCTTGATGCGACTACAACGCCGTCACACGGGACTCGCCATTGCCATGACTGCGACACTAACCGGCGCTCTGATGCCGTTCCAGATTCAATCGGTTTACTCGGCAGTGCGTTTAGCCAATGCAGTCCAAAGCGGCCATCTCGGCCTTGCTATGGGATTCACTGAAATGCACGTGGCTGCCAACACATTATCGCATCCTGCGATTCAGAAAAATTATAATTACGCCGCACGTCACAATTCATTCCTGCAACAGCATCGACTCGCTTATTTCAAAAACTCTAATCTTGCATTGATCGGAACAATATTGGATACGCACAATATCAGCCCATCCAATTGTCACTTCAATGTAACGTATTCTGCCGCTCTCGCATCACATAATGCTCAGGAGCTGAACGGCCGCTGGCAATGCCCTTCTACGGTCAACTCTATACTTCTGATTGACAGAAAAAACACCGTGGTCGGGTTACTGGAAAAACCACTTGCCTCATGGTTATTAGACATTCCGTGGTCAGGCTATGTTCATGCCTTTTCGAGACCGCTGATACCAGTAGGCATCGCTCCCTCTCATGAAGCTAGGTTGATCGGCTCACCACTGGACACGCCATGATCAAGAACCGCATCAATACGGCATCCCTCATTGCCAGCGCTCTGCTCGTTTTGTTCACGCTATATCTGGTGACCATCAACTATCTATCAGGCCCCTACAAAGATGACTGGGACTTAATTCCACTGCTCGAGCAAACGCTTGCAGGCCCCCTGTCATTTCCACAACTGTGGGAGCCCTACGCGGGCATCCACCGCATCGTATTGACCAAGCTATTATTCATCATTGATTACCGGTTGTTTAACGGCACCAACATCGTACAAACAACCGCTTCAATAATCTTGCAAGGCCTAACGCTGGTCTTATGGATGCATGCAATCCGCTCATACCCTGCAACAACATCAAAAAAATCCATCGCCATGCTCACGGCTTCAATGTTTTTGTTTCACTCTGCTCAAGTCTTCAACATAACCTATGCATTTGACAGCCAGTGGTTTATTAGCACCTCGGCATGCGTCGCTGCTTTGTTTTTTTATAGGACTCGTGAAGCTTCGGCACTGAACAATATCGTGATTATTGGCTTGGGCATCATTGCATCGCTGGGCAATACTGCAGGATGGATGATTTGGCCTAGCTTATTGGTTTGCTCTTTGCTCATGTCCACAAAAAAAATGGAAAGCTTGCTTTGGTTCAGCATGCTAATACTCATGACCCTGATATGGGGCAGCGGGGTTCATCAAGTTGCGCCCCCACCCAATTTGCCGCCATGGCATCAATGGGTGCCTGCATGGCTAGCACAAATGGCCATTTTCCTAGCGCGCCTCATCGGCAACCCTTGGACATCGTTTAACAATAATGCCGGCATCCTGTTAGGCTTCATCGGCTTATCCGCATTGGGATATTGTTTATTACGCCACCGCCACCAACCACATACTTTTTTCTTATCGATCGCACTCTATGCATGCATGATTGCAATGGCCATCACGCTCGGCCGAAGCGGGTACGAACAAGAGGCCGCAACGCCTCGTTTCTATACTGTCACGCTGTTATTTTGGGGAGGACTTCTCTGCCATATCCTATTGCTACAAAAAACTCGACCGTATGCATATACCGCAGGCGTGTTGGCCTGTTTGATCGCACTCCCCCTGTATGCCCGTCATGCTCAAGACAACATTGCCATGACCGAAAATGCCCGGCATTCACAATTCGCACTCATGATCGGTATGCACGATTGGGATGCCATTAAATTCACGCTGGCCTGGTATATGCCCGCCAACAACCATAACCCAGGCAAAGAACATGAAGTCTTTTTGAAGCAACGCCGACTCGGCTATTACCAATTGCCGCAGGCCCGATTCATCGATACGACACTAACCCTGCCCCTGCAGACCTGCGGCGCCATGAACGGCGAAATATTCCCGCTGCAACTCCCTGGCGAATACAACGTGTTCTTTCGCCAACCACTACAACAAGGGTTATGGCTAACCACCGATGCACACGGCACCGTCAATGGCGCCCTGCGGCAGTATCGCCCGATCGGCTGGCTCTTGCCCATGCGCTGGTTACCCGATGATCGGCCCTCGTGGTCCGGCTATGCCCACAGCACACCGGCATGGGCTGTGCGCATCGAAGACCAACACGCCACCTGCCGGTTACCGCTACAACCCTCGACGCCATAGGTACTGCATGCCCGCCATCGACATCACCGATCTTCCCGACCACGGCAGCCGAGGCTTTACGATCAACGGCGAGCCCTGCTTTGTTGTGCTGAAAGACGGCCTGCCCTACGCATACAAAAACAGCTGCCCGCACCTGGGTGTTGCGCTCGAATGGGAAGAAGATAAATTTCTGGATTTTGAAGGCGTGTTGATTCAATGCGCGATGCACGGCGCGTTGTTTTTGATTGAAACCGGCGAATGCGTGAGCGGCCCTTGTTTGGGGCAAGCACTCGAACCAATACCCGCACACCTCGATAACGGTCAACTCATTATTGCGAGTGACGGCTAGCCGAGCACGCGCTCCAACCGCGCTACCGCTTCTTCCAGTGCGGCCATCCCCGTGGTGTAGGCAAAACGCACGTGCGTGTCGGATTGATGCCGTCCGAAATCGGCACCCGGCGTAATCGCGACATCGTGCGATTCGAGCATGTCGAGACAGAATTGCTGGCTATTACGCGAGAAACGCTCAATCCCCGCATAAATGTACAGTGCACCGCCCGGCGTTAATGGCACATCAAACCCCAGTCGCTGCAAATGCGGCAGTAAAAAATCGCGGCGCTGCGCATAAATATCGCGGCGCCCGTTCAGGATGATGCGGGTCTCCGGCTCAAACGCCGCCAGTGCCGCATACTGACCCATCGTGGACATGGAAATAAACAAATTTTGCGCCAGCTTTTCCAGCTCGGGGATCGCCGCTTCGGGCGCGACCAACCAACCCAAACGCCAACCGGTCATGCCAAAATATTTTGAAAAACTGTTGATGACAAACGCATCGTCGGTCAGCTCCAGCACCGAAGGCGCCTGAAAACCGTAGGTCAGTCCGTGGTAGATTTCGTCCACCACCAGAAACCCGCCCCGTGCGCGAGTCAGTGCATGCAAACCGGCCAACTCGGCGCGCGTCAGGCTTTCACCGGTTGGGTTCGCTGGCGATGCAACCAGCACACCCGCCGTGTTCGGCTGCCAATATTGTTCGGCGATACCCGGCAATAATTGGTAGCGCTCGCCCGCCCCCACAGGCACCAATTGCGCCTCGCCCTCAACCAGTCGAAGGAAATTACGATTGCAGGGATAACCCGGGTCTGCCATCAACACGCCATCGCCCGGATTCACCAGCAGCGCGGATAGCAACAACAACGCACCGGAGGCCCCCGGCGTCACCATGATGCGCGCCGGATGGATCGACAGCCCGTATTCATCGTCATACCAGCGTGCAATCGCCTCGCGCAATTCCGGCAAGCCGGCCGCCTGACTGTAACCGGTCGCGCCACGGGCCAATGCCGCTTGACCGGCCCGAATAATCGGTTCGGCGGTACTGAAGTCCGGCTCACCGGCTTCCAGATGGACGATATGGCGGCCTTGTCGCTCCAGCTCGCGCGCCCGCGCCAATACCTCGACCACACGAAACGGCTCGATATCCTGCAAACGCTTGGCAAATGGCCTCATCACAGGCTCCTGAACCGGCAAAAGCGGCGATTGTATCACCTACCCAAAACGACTTTGCCAGTAGCCGCTGTTGCGCTTATCTGCTACTGTTTGCGCTGCAACGGAGCGCACAGCACCCTAATTAATCTGGGCGATCGCCATACAGGATCACCCACTTAACGGCAGCAGGATTCACTTGCACCGGGACACACCATAACAAGCAGAAGGGAAACACCATGGCGGCGAAGAAAAAAGCGGCAGTAGCAAAAACCACTCCCAAAAAAGCAGCACCCAAAAAGACCGCTGCCAAAAAAACCGCCCCTAAAAAACCCGCTGCCAAAAAAGCAGCCCCAAAAAAGACCGCTGCAAAAAAGCCGGCTGCCAAAAAAACCGCCCCTAAAAAAGCAACGCCCAAAAAGGTAAGTCCGAAAAAACCGGCGGCCCCAAAAACCGCTGCTAAAAAAGCAGCGCCCAAAAAAGCCGCAGCCGCTAAAAAGACGGCTGCCAAGAAAGTTGCCCCGAAGAAATCCAGCCCGAAAAAAGCAGCCCCAAAAAAAGCCGCAGCCGCCAAAAAGTCGGTTGCCAAAAAGTCGGCCGCCCCTAAAGCAAGCAGTAAAAAAACAACGCCCAAACCGTCAGCGGCTACCGCTGGCAAACCCACTGCAACCACCAAAGAACGGAAGAGCAAGTCTGTGAAGAATCCAGCCGTATCTAACCAGGCATCCCGCGCGCCCGCCAAGCGCATTGCTGTCGCCCGCCGCCAGCAAGTTGAAGACATCCGCCCTTACTTGCGTAAGAGCGGTGAGGCTTACATGAACGATGCACAAAAAGCGCACTTTCGCGGCATTCTGCTGCAGGAAAAAATTCGCCTCATGAGCGAAGTCGATCGCACCGTATCGCACATGAAAGACGAAGCCTCCAATTTCCCGGACCCTGCCGATCGCGCCACGCAGGAAGAAGAATTCAGTCTGGAGCTGCGCACGCGCGACCGTGAACGCAAGCTGATCAAAAAAATCGAGAGCACCCTGGACCTCATCGACAACGACGACTACGGTTACTGCGAAACCTGCGGTGTCGAGATCGGCATCGAGCGTCTGGAGGCCCGACCCACAGCCACCAAATGCATCGATTGCAAAACACTCGATGAACACAAGGAAAAGAAAGAGCTCGGCTAAGCCGCCTCTTTCATCCGGCCGCAGACGCATCAAGCGCCGGGGCCGAATGCAATGACAACCCCGTACATTGGCCGCTTCGCCCCGTCACCGACGGGGCCTTTGCATTTCGGCTCGCTACTGGCGGCATTGGCCAGTTACCTGGATGCGCGCGCCCACCAAGGCCAATGGCTGCTGCGCATCGATGATCTCGACAAACCGCGTGAAGTGCCCGGTGCCGCAGATGCCATTCTCGGCACGCTCGATGCGCTGGGCCTGCACTGGGACGGCAACGTCACCTACCAAAGCCAACACCCGGCTGACTACCAAACCGCACGGGATCAGTTGCTGCAACAAGGCCGACTGTATTACTGCAGCTGCAGCCGTCAGGATTTTTCGCTGCACCCCGAACCGCATCATCATCGCTGCCGCCAACAGCAGCAACCGCCCGACGATGCCGCATGGACCTTGCGCATCAAAGCCCCTGACGCATCGCTATCCTTTCACGATCGTATTCAGGGCACTCATAGCACCAATCTGGCGGCCATCAACGACGACTTCGTGGTGTGGCGCAAAGACGGTCATGCCGCGTATCAATTGGCCACGGCCGTGGATGAACACATGGCCGGCATCACGCACGTGGTGCGCGGCAGCGATTTGCTCGAATCCACCTTTCGACAACAACTATTGATGCATTGGCTTTACGATCACGCCCCCGGCTACGCTCACATTCCTGTCGCCACGCACCGCGATGGGCAAAAACTGAGCAAGCAGAGCTTTGCACCGGCACTCGATACCCGCCAATGGCGCAGCAGCTTGCTCGCGGCACTGGCTTTTTTAGGCCAGCCGCCGCCGGACGACATCAGCACCCCGCAAACACTCCTGCAGCAGGCCTGCACACAATGGTCTCTGGCCAACATTCCTGCCCGCAGGGCCTTGCCGGCCGAGAACTTTTGCAAGCCTTGAGCCGCTTGATTACCATCACTCCCTGATTCCTGCCATTGGCCTGCCATGTATATCCATCGCGCACTGCTGCTCGTTCTGCTGATGATGTATGTCTTCACACCTTCGCTGCAGGCATGGGTATTGGCTGCCGATGCATCCTGGTATCGCCCCTGGGCGGTTTGGCTGCTGATCATTGCGGCTATTTTCTGGACGACCCGCCGCAGGCAAACGCATGGCCTTTGATTTGAGCGAATTGTTCGCCTTCGGGCTGGGCTACCTGACGCTACTGTTTGCCATTGCCTGGATCGCCGAACGCGGCTGGATTCCGGAGTCATTGATTCGCCACCCGGTGGTCTATACCTTGTCATTGGGCGTTTTTGCCGGTGCTTGGGCGATGTTCGGTGCGGTCGGGCTGGCTCACACCCTCGGCTACGGCTTTCTTGCCTATTACTTTGGTGCGGCCTGCCTGTTTATGTTTGCCCCCCTCATGATCACGCCGTTGGCGCGCATTTGCCGACTGTACCAACTCGCTTCACTGGCCGACTTGTTGGCGTTCCGCTTCCGCAGTCGCTGGGTGGGCATGGCGGTAACCATCTGCCTGATTCTCGCCATGCTGCCCATGCTGGCCATGCAGATTCAATCGGTGTCCGACACCATCCGCCTGCTCAGCCACGACAGCAATGCACTGCCCGATTCCTATGGCGCTCGCGATACCCTCGCAGCCATTTTTTGTACCACCATTGCATTGTTCACCTTGCTGTTTGGCTCGCGCCATATCTCGGGCACCGAGCGCCACAATGGTTTGGTGGTCGCCATTGCCATGGAGTCGCTGTTCAAGCTCATCGCTTTATACGCCATTGCCGGCATTGCCATTTACCAGGTATTTGGCGGCTGGAACGGGCTGGAGCAATGGCTGGTTGCACACCCTGAACGCATTGCGCAATTACGTTCACCCTTGCACGAAAGCACCTCACGCACCTTGATGCTGATTTTCTTTGCCTCCGCGATTGTGATGCCGCACATGTTTCATATGGTGTTTGCCGAAAACCCGACCTCGCGATCACTGGGCAATGTGGCCTGGAGCGCACCGCTCTTGTTACTGGCCATGAGCTTGCCGGTGCTGCCGATCCTCTGGGCCGGCCACGCGCTGAACTCTGCCTTGTCGCCGGAATACTTCACGCTCGGCATTGGCTTGGAATTACACAGTCCGCTATTGGGCATGCTGGCATTTATTGGTGGCCTGTCGGCTGCAAGCGGCGCGATCATCGTCATTACGCTGGCGCTGGCCACCATGACACTGAACCACTTGATCCTGCCGTTTTATCGGCTCCGCGGCGAGCCTGATCTGTATCGCCGCGTGCTGTGGACGCGGCGCGTCTTGATTATCACCATTCTCGCCGGTGCTTATGTCTTTTCGACCGCCGTACGCGACAACAACCAACTCTCCAGCCTAGGCATGCTGGCCTTCATTGCGACCTTGCAGTTTGTGCCCGGTGTGCTGGCCGTTCTGTACTGGCCGCGCGCCAACCGGCACGGCTTTTTGGCAGGCCTCGTGTGCGGATACGCATTCTGGTATTTCAGCTTGCTGCTGCCATTTATCTCCGATCATGCGGGCACCACGCTAACCGGTATTTTACAAACCCTGTTCTCTGACAGCAGCCAATGGAATGCCGTGGCCATGGGGTCTCTCGGCGTGAATATCGCCGCCTTTGTCGTCACCTCGCTGCTCACCCCGACCAGTCACGAAGAACAAACCGCTGCCGCGATGTGCGCCACCGACCAACTCAACCGCCCCGCTCGGCTGGCCCTGGGCTTGTATTCTCCCCAGGAGTTTCAACGTCGCCTGAGTCGCGCACTCGGGGAAAAAACCGCCGAACGCGAAATAGAGCGCGCCTTAAAAACGCTCGGCTTTAACGCCGATGAGCGTCGACCGTATGCACTGCGTCGTCTGCGGGATCAGCTGGAAGCCAACTTGTCGGGCTTGTTGGGACCTGCCACCGCGCACCGTCTGGTCAATGAATTGCTGCCTTATGAAACCAGCACGCCGTCCGGGCGTGAGGACATCCAGTTCATTGAGCAACGCCTGGAGCATCACCAGAACGATTTGACCGGCCTGGCAGCCGAACTCGACACCCTGCGCCGCCACCATCGGCAAACCTTGCAAGAGCTGCCCATCGGCCTGATGACCTTGGGCAGCGATGGTGAAATCCTGATGTGGAACACGGCCATGGAAGCACTGACCGGTATTGATCAGTCATCCGTCATCGGTTCCCACATTCGCACCTTGAATGAGCCCTGGCAAAGCCTGCTATTGCAATTTCTGGATGACAGTCCGCTGCAGTCATTGCGTCAGGAGTGCGTGGTCGCTGGCGACAACCGTTGCATGGTGCTGCATAAAACAGCCGGCGACGACACGCATCACGGCACGCGCGTGGTCGTTGTGGAAGACATCACCGAAACCGATCGCCTGACGCACGAGTTAATGCACAGCGAACGGCTCGCCTCGATTGGCCGGCTCGCCGCCGGCGTGGCCCATGAAATCGGCAACCCGGTCACCGGCATTGCCTGCCTTGCCCAAAACTTGCGTGACGAAACACCGTCCAAGGAAGTCTCGCAAGCCACCACCGACATCCTCACCCAAACCCAACGCATCAGCCGTATCGTGCAATCACTGGTGCACTTTGCACACAGCGGCCGGAGTGACACCCACACATTGTCCGAGGCCGTGTCCTTGCATCACTGCGTGCACGAAGCCATCGAATTACTGAAACTCAATAAAATGGCACGCCCTATTCAGTGGCGCAATGAATGCGATACCCACATCGTCTTGCGCGGTGATGCCCAGCAACTGCAGCAGGTCTTTATTAACCTGCTCTCGAATGCCCGCGATGCCAGCCCCGACAATGGCGTGATCCACATCAGCGCACACACCGAATCGACGCGCGCCATGATTCGCATCGAAGACGAAGGCAGCGGCATCAGCGCCGCCATTCAGGAGCACGTGTTCGAACCCTTTTTCACCACCAAGGAAGCCGGCAAGGGCACCGGCCTTGGGTTGTCGCTGGTCTACCGCATTATCGAGAATCATCACGGTCAAATCCGCATCGAAAGCCCCTGCCACGACGGTCGCGGCACCGCCTTTGTACTCAACCTGCCACTGGCCTGACGCCGCCCCCTAGCCAAAACGCCGTGATACGGTTATTTTGGGTAGTCGCTACACACCGGTAACACCCATGGCACGCATTCTGGTCGTCGAAGACGAACCCATCATCCGTAACGCCCTCAAGCGCCTGCTGGAGCGTCAAGGCCATGCGGTGACCGAAGCCGGCTCCGTCGATGAAGCACTCGAAGCCCACCAGCCGGATGCCTGCGACCTGATCATCAGCGACCTGCGCCTGCCCGGCAGCCCGGGTACCGACCTGATCCGTGCAACCGAAACACCGGTCCTGATCATGACCAGTTACTCCAGCCTGCGCTCGGCCGTTGACTCCATGAAAATGGGCGCCGTCGATTACATCGCCAAACCGTTTGATCACGATGAAATGGTGCAGGCCGTCAGCCGCATTCTCGACAACCGCCCGAAAGCGAGTCCGGCACGCGCCAAAAGCAAACCGTTACCCGGCATGATCGGCAATTGCGCACAAATGCAGCTGCTCTATCACCACATTCATAAAGTCGCCCCCACCGATGCCACCGTGCTCATTCTGGGCGAGACCGGCACCGGCAAAGAGCTGGTCGCACGCGCCATTCATGCCGAAAGCCAGCGTGCCGATCAACCGCTGATTTCCGTCAATTGCGCTGCCATTCCGGAAACCCTGATTGAATCCGAATTGTTCGGTTATGAGAAAGGCGCCTTTACCGGCGCGCATGCCAGCCGGGTCGGGCTGATTGAAGCCGCCAATGGCGGCACGTTGTTTCTCGATGAAATCGGTGAATTACCGATCGAGGCGCAGGCTCGCTTGCTGCGCTTTATTCAGGAAGGTGAAATCCGGCGCATCGGCTCGGTGCACTCCAGTCGCGTCGATGTACGCCTGCTGGCCGCCACCCATCGCGATTTGCGCACGCTCTCACAAAAAGGCGAATTCCGCGAAGACCTGTATTACCGCATCAATGTCATGCCACTGCATTTGCCGCCGTTGCGCGAACGCGGTCGCGATGTGCTGGCCATTGCCGAAGTACTGTTGGCGCATTTTTGCACCAAACTCGGCAAGCCCAGCCGACGCTTCGCGCCCGACGCCATTCAGGCGATCACCACCTACGCCTGGCCGGGCAATGTCCGTGAAATGGAAAATGCCGTTGAACGCGCGGTGATCCTTGCCGAGGCGGATGAAATCACCAACGACTTGCTGGCCATTGATCTGGATCTGGTGGAAATCACCGACGACCACGAAGACGATGACAGCGAAGCCCGCAGCCTGCCGCGCGCCAACCAACCCGACCCGTCCGAGGGACTATCGCTGGAAGATTACTTCACGCGCTTCGTGCTCGACAATCAAGACAGCATGACCGAGACGGAACTGGCCGCCAAACTCGGCATCACCCGAAAAACCCTGTGGGAGCGACGCAAGCGACTGGAAATTCCACGCAGCAAGTAATGTGTAATATGGAAATTTCGTAACACTTTACCCGCATTGCCGTAACAGCATGACACAGAAGTAATGTGTACACGATACGCTAAATTTGTATCTCATTGAATTACAAGTATTTTTTAAAATTGGCACGGTAAGTGCATTGTATTGCCCATAATAAGAACAATAAACAAAAACAATAACGACACAATAAAAACAACAAGACAGACCTGGATGGGGGGAAGCGCGAAAGCCTTCCCCTTTTTACTTTCTGCCCAATACGCCCTTGAGCGCAGCGCCCTGCAGACCCTGTGCTACCATGGGCGCACCATTCAGCAACCGCATCGGGAATTCCGCGCTGTCCATGCGAACCTGGCTCGCCCAACTGCCCAACCCGATCAGCCGCTGGTTTCCGCGTGACACCCATCGCACTATGCCCAAACCTCGTATTATTCCACGCCCCGAGCACACCATTTCGCGCAAGCACATCACCCCTGAAGCGCTCAAGGTACTTTATCGCCTGAACGATGCCGGCTTTGAAGCGTATCTGGTCGGTGGCTGCGTGCGCGATTTGCTGCTCAACGGTCAACCCAAAGATTTTGACGTCGCCACCAATGCCACCCCCGAGGAAGTGCATCAATTATTTCGCAACAGCCGCATTGTCGGCCGTCGTTTTCGCATTGCCCATGTGCAATTCGGGCGCACGCTGATCGAAGTCACCACCTTCCGTGCCGGCCACGACGGCGCACCCAATGACACACCGCATGCCGTGCAAAGCGATGCCGGCATGCTGCTGCGTGACAATGTATTTGGCAATATTGAAGAAGATGCGCTGCGTCGCGACTTTACGATTAACGCCCTGTATTACTCGATTCGCGACTTCTCCCTTTTGGATTTCACGGACGGATTGAAAGATCTGGATGCGCGCACCTTGCGCATCATCGGCGATCCGGCAACCCGCTATCGCGAAGACCCCGTGCGCATGCTGCGTGCCCTGCGTTTTGCCGCCAAACTCGATTTCAAACTATCGCCGGAAACCGCCCGGCCCATTGTCGACCTCAAGCCCATGCTGGAAAACATTGCCCCGGCACGGCTGTTTGATGAAATACTCAAACTGTTCATGAGCGGTTACGGCCAAAAAACCTGGCAACAACTGTGCGAATACAACGTGCTGCCCCACCTCATGCCAGAGGCGGCCCGCGCCATTGCCAACGGCCCGGCATGGGCGGGCCAATTGGTTGAACAAGCCCTGATCAATACCGACCTGCGCATTGCCGAGGACAAGCCGGTCACCCCGGCCTTCCTGTATGCCAGTCTGCTGTGGCCTGCGGTCGCCGCGCGCACCGCCGTGCTTGAAAAACAACTGCCGCCGATGGACGCCTATCGGCAAGCCGCCAGCGATGTCCTGCACGCACAGCTCAAGCACATCACCATTCCCAAACGATTTTCTTTGCCGATGCGTGAAATCTGGGACATGCAATTCCGGCTCACCCGACGCACCCCGCGCACCGCGCACAGCCTGCTGGCCAACCCCCGCTTTCGCGCCGGTTACGACTTTTTATTGCTGCGTGAGTCCGCCGGCGAAATAGCGCCCGGCTTGGGCGATTGGTGGACGCTGTTCCAGGAAGCCAATGACAGCGACAAAGGCAATCTGCTGAACACGGTGAAATCGCCGGCACCCGCCAAACGCAGCCGGCGGCGGCGCCCACGCACCCGCAAGCCCGCTCCATGATCACCGCCTACATTGGCATTGGCAGCAATCTTGATCAGCCGCACAGCCAAGTCCAACGGGCCCTGACCGCTCTCGCCGCCTTGCCCCGCTCACAACTGACTGACTGCTCACCCTGGTTTGGCAGCAAAGCCGTCGGCCCCGGCGTGCAAGCCGATTATGTTAACGGCGTCGCCCGACTGGAAACCGACCTGTCACCGCACGACCTGCTCGCCGCCTTGCAGTCCATTGAGCAGCAGCACGGCCGCCTACGCACGCAACGCTGGGCCGCGCGCACCCTCGACCTTGATATACTGCTGTACGGCAACGAACGGATTGCCGATGCGGATTTAACCGTGCCACACCCACGCCTGCTGGAGCGTGCCTTTGTACTGCAGCCGTTATTGGCGCTGGCACCCACACTGGTATTGCCCGACGGCAGCCTTCTGAGTGATCGCGCTGCCGCTACAGGCCAAGACGGCCTTTGGTTACTGGAGACACAATGAGCGCCAGCGCCTTGCACGACAGTTACCCGCTACCGGATGCCGGACAACTGCCGCGCTTCATTACCATCGAAGGCCCGATTGGCGTGGGCAAAACCTCCTTGGCCCGCAAGCTCGCCAGTACCTTCAACTACCAGACCTTGCTGGAACAGGCCGACGAAAATCCGTTCCTGAAAGACTTCTACCGCAACCGCAGCCAGCATGCCCTATCAACCCAGCTGTTCTTCCTGTTTCAGCGTGCCAAGCAAATTCAGGAACTGCGCCAGAATGACTTGTTCGAACCGATTCGGGTCTCGGATTTCCTGATTGAAAAAGACCGCCTGTTTGCCGAACTGACATTGAATGAGCACGAGCTCGGCCTCTACCAACAGGTGTATGACAGCCTGACCATTGATGCGCCGCAACCGGATCTGGTGATCTACCTGCAAGCCCCTGCCGATACCTTGATGCGCCGCATCCAGCAACGCGGCATTGCCGCCGAGCAATCCATCGACCGCCGTTATCTTGAATCACTGAATGAAGCCTATAGCCAGTTTTTCCTGTATTACGACGCCTCACCGTTATTGGTGGTGAATGCCGAGCAAATTGACCCGGTACACAACGATCGCGATTTCCAGCAACTCGTGGAATACTTGCCGACCGTGCGCCGGGGCCGGCATTATTACAACCCGTCGTTTTTCAGCTGAGATGAACCCATGGCCGTAACCCTCCAGAGCCTGCAAGAACGCAAGCGCAACCGTGAACGCTTTGCCGTGATCACCGCGTACGACGCCACCTTTGCGCGTGCCATTTGCGACGCCGGTGCCGAGGTGATGCTGGTCGGTGATTCGCTGGGCATGGTGTTGCAAGGTCAAGACTCCACGTTGCCCGTCACCGTGCATGACATGGCCTATCACACGGCCGCTGTTGCTCGTGGCAACACCCATGCACTCGTCATCGCGGACATGCCTTTCATGAGTTACGACACGCCGGAACATGCATCAGCCAACGCCGCCACCCTGATGCGCGCCGGTGCACACGCGGTCAAACTCGAAGGCGGCGCCTGGCTTAACGAAACGGTCACCGCCCTGGTACGCAACGGCATCCCGGTCTGCGCGCACTTGGGTCTGACGCCGCAATCGGTGAATGTTTTTGGCGGCTATCGCGTGCAAGGCAAAGATGCCGACAGCGCCCAACGTATTCGTGAGGACGCACTTGCCCTGCAAGCTGCCGGTGCCAGCCTGCTGGTACTCGAATGCGTGCCGGCTCCCTTGGCCACCCGCATCAGCCAGGAACTGACCATACCCGTCATCGGCATCGGTGCCGGCAACGGCACCGATGCGCAAGTGCTGGTATTGCACGACCTGCTCGGGCTCAACCCGAAACCGGCACGCTTCGTACGCAACTTCATGGCAGGTGCTGACAGTATTCAGGCCGCCCTGTCGGCCTATGTGAATGCTGTCAAAGACGGCAGCTTTCCCGGCACTGAACACGCCTTTCACTGACCAGCCGTACGGATCAGTCTTATGCAAACATACACAACCGCCGCCAGTCTGCGTGCCACCGTTCGCGAGCATCGACAACACGGCCGTACGGTCGCCTTTGTGCCGACCATGGGTAATTTGCACGAAGGCCATCTGTGCCTGATGCGCCGCGCACAAGCCATGGCCGATCGCGTGGTGGCCAGTATTTTTGTCAATCCCATGCAATTTGGTGCTCACGAAGACCTTGCGAGCTACCCGCGCACCCCCAAAGAAGATACCGAGCTATTGGTTGCGGAAGGGGTGCATCATTTGTTTCTACCCAGCGTTGAAGAAATGTACCCCGGCGGACTGGCCGCCCAAGCGCGCGTCAGCGTTCCCAGTCTCTCTGACATGCTCTGCGGCGCTGAACGCCCGGGGCATTTTGATGGCGTCGCCACCGTGGTCAGCAAACTGTTCAATATGGTCGATCCCGATATCGCCGTGTTCGGCAATAAGGACTTTCAGCAGTTGGCGATCATTCGTAAGTTAACCCGTGATCTGAACTTTCCGATCCGCATTGAAGGCGTCGATACCGCCCGTGCCGACGACGGCCTGGCCTTAAGCTCGCGCAATGGTTACCTCAGCCAAGACGAGCGCCGTCGCGCCCCCGCACTGTATGCCAGCTTATGCGTCACCCGCGATGCCATCGCCAACGGCCAGCGGGACTACCCCTGCCTGGAACAAGCAGGCCAGGAAGCCTTGAGACAGGCCGGATTCAAGCCCGGCTATTACCGGGTCTGTGATGCCGAAACCCTGCTGGCGCCGGCTCCTAAATGTGAAGAAATTGTCATTCTGGCGAGTGCTACGATGGGTAACACTCGCCTGATCGACAATGTTACACTCGCGTTACCCTGAATATTGAATGGACTCTTCAATTGCGGCATACTTGCCCGCCATTGAATAAACCCGAACGGATAACTGTTCAATTTTTGACCGGTGGCGTATCGTAACCACGGGTCCAAAACCGGAAGGATCGGCGTATGCAGTCAACCATGCTGAAAGCCAAGCTGCACCAGGCACGCGTCACCCATTCCGTACTGGAGTACGAAGGCTCTTGCGCCATTGATGGCCAATTGCTGGATATGGCCGGTATTCACGAGTACGAACAAATCCAGATTTACAATATGGCCAACGGTGCCCGTTTCACCACCTATGCCATTCGCGGTGAAGAAGGCTCACGCATGATTTCAGTGAACGGCGCTGCCGCTCACATGGCCAACGTCGGTGACCGCGTGATTATTTGCGCCTACGCCGGTTACAGCCAAGCGGAATTACTGAACTACAAACCGCGCCTGATTTACCTGCAAGAAGGCAATACCGTCACGCATTCGAGCAATGCCATTCCCGTTCAAGTGGCCTGATCGCAACCCATCATCAAAACCCCTCTGCGGAGGGGTTTTTTATTGCCCGCTCATGACAAACCGTGATCCGGCTGACTAGGTCGTCAGGCCAGCAACCGTTATGATAAAACCCTTGCCTAATTGACCCAGGATACGGCCATGACCGCACACACCTACCCTGTCCCGGAGAATGCTCGCCAGCGCGCATTCATTCGCGCCGACGATTACGAGCGTCTCTACAAAGCCTCCATCACCGATCCCGAAACCTTTTGGGATGAACAAGCCCGCGAACTGCTCACCTGGGATAAGCCTTGGCAAAAAGTGCTCGATGCGGATTTTGGCGCCGGCAACACCCGCTGGTTTGTCGGCGGTCAACTGAACATCACCACCAACTGCATTGATCGCCACTTGGCCGCGCGCGGCGATCAAACCGCCATCATTTGGGAAGGCGATGACCCGGCCGATGACGCCAGCATCAGTTACCGCGAACTGCATCATCGGGTCTGCCGCCTGGCCAATGCACTCAAAGCCCGCGGCGCCAAAAAGGGCGATCGCATCTGCATCTATATGCCCATGATTCCGGAAGCGGCTTACGCCATGCTCGCCTGTGCGCGCATTGGCGCAGTTCACTCGGTGGTGTTTGGCGGCTTTTCACCCGAAGCGCTCAAAGATCGCATTCTGGATTCTGACTGCCAGATCGTCATCACCGCCGATGAAGGCGTGCGCGGCGGCAAGCACATTCCATTGAAAGCCAACACCGACAAGGCACTGGCCCACTGCCCGAATGTACACACCAGCCTGGTCGTGCGTCGCACCGGCGGTGACATGACATGGCAAGAAGGCCGTGACGTTTGGTACCACGATCTGGTTGACTCGCAACCCGCCGACTGCGCGCCCGAACCCATGGACGCAGAAGACCCGCTATTCATTCTGTACACCTCGGGTTCAACCGGAAAACCCAAAGGCGTATTGCACACCACCGGCGGCTACTTGTTGGGTGCGGCCATCACACACAAATACGTGTTCGATTATCACGATGGTGATATTTACTGGTGTACCGCCGATGTCGGCTGGATCACCGGGCACTCGTATATTGTCTACGGCCCGTTAGCCAACGGTGCAACCACACTCATGTTTGAAGGCGTGCCGACCTGGCCCGACGCCTCGCGCTGCTGGCAGATCATCGACAAACACCGGGTGAATATTTTCTACACCGCGCCCACGGCAATCCGCGCGCTAATGGCCGTCGGGGATGACTTTGTGACCCGCACCTCGCGCAAGACACTGCGTTTACTCGGCACCGTCGGCGAACCGATCAACCCCGAAGCCTGGGAGTGGTATTACCGCGTGGTCGGCGAGACCACACGCCCCATCGTCGACACCTGGTGGCAAACCGAAACCGGCGCCATCATGATCACACCATTACCCGGTGCCACACCGCTCAAGCCGGGCTCAGCGACCCGACCCTTCTTCGGTGTACAACTGGCCTTGCTGGATGACCAAGGCCAAGAGATTCATGGTGCAGGTTCTGGCAATCTGGTGATCACGCATCCGTGGCCCAGCCAGATTCGCACCGTGTACGGCGATCATCCGCGCATGCTCAGCACCTATTTTTCTCATTTCCCGGGCTATTACTTTACCGGCGACGGCGCACGCCGCGATGAAGACGGCTACTACTGGATCACCGGCCGGGTGGATGATGTGCTCAATATTTCCGGGCATCGCCTCGGTACGGCTGAAATCGAATCGGCGCTGGTACTGCACGAATCCGTCGCCGAAGCGGCCGTGGTCGGTTACCCGCACGACATCAAAGGTCAGGGCATCTATGCCTACGTCACCTTGATGCAGGGCGTTGCACCGTCCAACGAACTCGTTCAGGCATTGCGTGCACTGGTCGCCCAGGAAATCGGCGCCATTGCCAAGCCCGACATGATTCAGTTCACGCCGGCTCTACCCAAAACCCGTTCCGGAAAAATCATGCGCCGGATATTGCGCAAGGTGGCCGCCAACGAATTGGATACCCTGGGTGATACCAGCACACTCGCCGACCCCGGCGTCGTACAACACATTATTGACCACCGACTGACCACGAGCTAAACCATGCTAGCGACTTTACGCGACTTTATGAAATTCGAAGCCAGCAGTGGCCTGCTGCTGATAACGGCGGCGGCATTGGCAATGATTTTTGCCAACACCGGCTTATACGGTTATTACGAGCAATTGCTCGGCATCCCGGTTGCGGTGCAATTTGGCAACTTTAGTATTCACAAGCCTTTACTGCTCTGGGTGAACGATGGCCTCATGGTGTTTTTCTTTTTCGTCGTGGGCTTGGAACTCAAGCGCGAAATGCTGGAAGGCGAATTATCTTCCCTCAGCACGATTGCGTTGCCGGCCTTAGGCGCCATCGGTGGCATGCTCGTGCCCGGACTGATCTATGCCAGCCTCAACCGAAACGATCCGCAAGCACTGGCTGGCTGGGCCATTCCCACCGCCACGGACATCGCCTTTGCACTCGGCATCCTGTCCTTGCTGGGCAACCGCGTACCCATCGCACTGAAAGTGTTTTTGGTATCACTGGCCATCTTTGATGACATTGGCGCCATCGTGATCATCGCCCTGTTTTACACCAGCAACTTATCGTTAACGGCTTTGGGCATTGCCACGCTGTGCACCGTGATTCTGTTCACGCTCAACCGCAATAAAGTGACCGTACTGGTGCCATACGCCATCGTTGGCGTGGTGATGTGGGCCTCGCTATTAAAATCGGGCGTGCATGCCACCTTAGCCGGCGTATTAATTGCCGTATTTATTCCGATACGGGATCCGGCCAACCCGGAACGCTCCCCTTTGCGTGAACTCGAACACGACATGCATGCTGCCGTTGCGTTTGGCACGCTGCCGCTATTTGCCTTCTTCAATGCCGGCGTACCCCTCGCGGGCATGAGCCTGCAAGACCTTCTGCATCCGGTACCGCTGGGCATCATGCTCGGGCTGTTCTTCGGAAAACAGATCGGCATCATGTTGTTTTGCGGTCTCGGCGTCGCCTTGCGCATCGCCAAATTGCCTGCCGGCATCAACTGGAAACAGCTCTACGGCATTGCCATCCTGTGCGGCATCGGTTTTACCATGAGCCTTTTCATTGGTTCACTGGCTTTTGAAGAGCATGCGCACACGCAAATCATGAATGACCGCTTGGGTATTCTGTTGGGCTCGCTGATATCCGGCGTTGCCGCCTATCTGTTCTTGAACAAGGTCCTGCCGACGACACCGGACACCGGCCGCCATCACGACTAGATACCCTCTATACGACTGGCTGACTACAACCGTAAGATAAACCCCTGAGACCAGCAGGGGCCTGACGATGAATCCCGTTGTGACCGCTATCGCATTACTGTTTTGCAGCAATGTCTTCATGACGTTCGCCTGGTATGCACATTTGCGCGACTTGTCCAGCAAGCCCTGGGTGATCGCGGCATTGATCAGCTGGGGCATCGCCCTGTTTGAATATTTGTTGCAAGTGCCGGCCAATCGCGTGGGCTACACCGCCATGAATCTCGGGCAGCTAAAAATTTTACAAGAAGCTATTACCTTGGTCGTCTTCGTGCCGTTTGCATTCTGGTACATGAAGGAGCCATTGAAGATGGATTATTTATGGGCCGCCCTGTGCATTTGCGGCGCCGTTTTCTTCATATTCCGCGACAAACTGAACATGGCATAATCCCGCACATGAATAACCGCCGTCACACCCATCAACCCGCAACCGGCTCGCTCGGCGTGCGGGGCATCGCCTAGTCATGCTCTGCATTGGCCACCGCGGCGCTCGCGGCCACGCTCCAGAAAACACCCTGGCTTCTATTCGCAAAGCCCTTGCGCTGGGTGCCCGCGCCGTTGAGGTCGATGTGCACTGCTGCGATGGCGAGCTCGTTGTGATTCACGATGACACCGTCGAACGCACCACCAACGGCCACGGTACCGTGCAAAGCTTTGCCCTGAATGCGTTACGCGCCCTCGATGCCGGCAATGGCGAGCGCATTCCCTTGCTGCAGGAAGTGATGGATGCGATTGAAGGCAAGGCTGCTATCAATATCGAACTCAAGGGTGCCGGCACTGCCCAGGCAACCGCACAACTCATTGCGCATTACCGGCAACGCGGCTGGCCGGCTGCCTCGATCCAAGTCTCCTCGTTTGACTGGTCGCTGCTGACAACATTTCGCGAACACGATGAGCAATGCCCGATCGGCCTGCTCGCTGAAAAGCCGGTGTTTGATGCACTCGGTCACGCCACCGATGCACTGCGTAGCCGTTCCTGGAATGTGCACCATGCGCACATTGATCAACGACTCATGCAACAAGCGCAACAGCATCGGCAACGCGTCTATGCCTACACCGTCAATCACGCGAGCGACATGCAACGCCTGCAGCGGTTAGGCGTCAACGGAATTTTCACCGATTACCCGGAGCGGGCATTAACCTACCAAACAGCAGGCGACGGTTGTTTTGATTGAAACAATCCGAACGGAAGCGCCTTCACGCCCGGATCCGCACTAAAAAACTATCGGGGCATTTAACCTGCCGGCGCCTTACTCGAAAACAAACGCTCCAAAACAATCAGGACTGTGGAAATCGAGCCGGTCGATTGGCGCCCACGATGCCCAGTGCGGGTGCGATGTTTCATCACCGCATTTGTACGCATTGCCACGCCAACACTGCCCGGCAACATTGCCAATCGGCCCGGCATAGCGTTCCAATAAGGCGACCGGAATACCAAACGACAGCGACCACGGCAGCGGTCCGTCGATCTCGGGATCGATCCGGGCCGGCAGCGAGGAGACCACCTGAATGCGTGCACACTCGGCATCGCTCAACACGCGATACCGCCTGAAGCCCTGCCCCTCTCGAGTGGGGTCTTCAATCCAATACACCAGCAAAGCGCCACCGGCATTGAATTCAAAGTTGAAGTAACCGCCCTGCGGCTTTGGTTGTAGAAACAACTCAACGCAGCTGTCCTTATAAACCGGCTGCTGAAACCCGCTATGGCGACACCGCACAAACCGGTCATCGACCTGAAACTGCCCTCTCACGCAATGGGCGTCATGCCATAACCTCAATGAGGTCGATGGTCGGTGACTGCTGCTTTCCGGACGAAAACAATCAATGGCCAGGGCTGGCAGGCGGTGAATATCGTCGGCACCGGCAAGGCCTTCAACCCGGCGGATCAGGTACGATCGAGCTGTCTTTTTCATGCTTGCCCCGGATCACGGATCACCCGCTATAATACCGGCATCGGTATAGGATGCCCCATGAATAATAATGATCCGGGCCGCTGGATTGACCTGCCAGCCAACCACGACCCCCGCGGCACACTGACGTCCATTGAAGGCGGCCAAGACCTGCCGTTTGAAATCCAACGCATTTTTTACATGCACCACATGACCGCCGATCGTGGCGGCCATGCCCACATTGATACCGACCAGTTAGTGATTGTGCCGGCCGGCACGCTCACTCTGCGACTGTCGAATCGCACCAATACCGTCGAGTTTGTCATGAACAATCCCGATCGCGGCCTATTCATTCCGCGACTGGTGTTTATCGACATCTGCAATATCAGCCCGGATGCCGTTTGCCTGGTCTTGGCCAGCACCCATTACCAACGCCATCAATCGTTGCGTGACCGCGCTTCCTGGCTGGCCTACCTTGAGAAGCATACGCTATGAAGCCGCCCAGCAAGGAAGGGCTGGCCGAGCTTGACCCGTCCAGCGCCAAGGCCAATGATCGGCGCGTGAACGACATCCTGCGCTGGATCGAGCAACGCCAGCAGCACAGTGGCGCTCACCACACACAAGCGATTGATTTTGCCGAATTGACGCAGTGGCACTTTTCCGAAAAAGGCGGCAACTTGCGTCACGATTCCCGACGCTTTTTCAGCATCGAAGGCCTGCACACCGAAAACACCGACGCACCATCCAATGCCTGGGAGCAACCCATTATCCATCAGCCCGAAGTCGGTATTCTGGGGCTGATCAGTCGCGTCATCGGTGGCACGCGTCAGTTTTTAGTGCAAGCCAAAATGGAACCCGGCAATATCAATACATTCCAGATCTCACCCACGGTTCAAGCCACGCAAAGCAATTTTACGCGCATTCATGCCGGCAAACCGACGGCGTATTTAGAGTACTTCACCGAAACCAATGCCACGCCACTCATCGACACCCTGCAATCGGAACACGGCGCACGCTTTTACAGAAAGCAAAACCGCAACATGATTGTCGATGTCCACGACGACATTCCCGTACTCGACGGTTTTAAATGGCTAACGCTGGCGGACATCCATGCCCTCATGCACCGCGACAATGTCATCAACATGGATACCCGCTCCGTCATTTCTTGCATTGACTACACCACCCACGAAGACTACCCGCTGCTACGCAAAGCCAGCCTGCGCACCGATGGCGAGCTGATTAACTGGCTCACCCACATCAAAAAAGACACCAACATCAGCAGCACACTCATGCCGCTCAAAGCCATTGCACATTGGATCAAGGACGAACGCTCCATACACCATGAAACACGGCCCTTGTTTTCAGTGATGGCCGTTGCCGTGACGGCCGAAAGCCGCGAAGTGCCTCAATGGACGCAGCCCATGCTGACCGACGCCAACCCCGGCTTGCTGGGCTTGATTGCCACCACCCTCCATGGCGTGCCGCATTTTCTTGTTCAAGCCAAAGAAGAACCCGGCAACAGCAATGGCTGCGAACTGTACCCCACCGTGCATTGCTCTCATTACCTGTCACGCACAAGCGACCCGGCAGCACCCGCTTTTCTCGAGACGGTTCTTGGGGACCACAACCATACCGTCTGGTTTGATGCGTTGCTCTCGGAAGAAGGCGGGCGCTTTTATCGGATTCAAAATCGTCACCGCATTATTCATATTGATCATGCCGCCGATATGGCCATACCAGCCAACTTCCAATGGGCAACGTATCGGCAACTGCAACGCCTGCGACGCTTTAACTACCTCAGCATCGGCTTGCGTACTTTGCTTGTCTGCCTGCCGGCCACATCGGAATACACGGCGTGAAAGCCCTGCTCATTGGCTGCTCCGACATTGCACGACGCCGGGTGCTGCCGGCATGGGAGTCGTGCACACCGATCACGAGTATTGCCGTTGCCAGCAAAACACATGCCGCTGCAACGCAGCATGCGCACTTTGATGACTACCAGCAGGCACTCGATACCGTCAAGCCCGATCTTGTTTATATCTCGCTCATCAACAGCCTGCACGCACACTGGATACAACAAAGTCTTTTGGCAGGCGCCCACGTCATTGTTGATAAACCGGCCTGCCTGGATCACGACACCGCCTTGCCATTGGTCGCACTGGCTCAGCAACAGCAGCGCTGCCTTGCCGAAGCCACGGTCTACACCGATCACCCGCAATTCGGGCAATTGCGAGCGTACATCGATGAGCACGGCATTGCGATACAACACATCCATGCCACCTTTGCATTCCCGCCATTCCAGCCCGGCAACTTCCGTTATCAACCGATGCTGGGCGGCGGCGCATTGCTGGACTTAGGCCCTTATGCCGTTTCCGCCGGTCGCTTTTTTTATCGCGACACACCCGCGTCCGTGCATGCCGTGATCAACAGCCATCACCCTGACACCGGCGTTGAAACCGGTTTTAGCATGCTGGCGCACTACCCTCATGGCCGCACATTCAGTGGCCACTTCAGTTTTCAAGGCGAATACACCAACAGCCTGGAGCTCATAGGGCCTGAGTTTCACGCACGGCTGCAGCGCGCGTTCACAACACCCGCAGACGCCTCAACAAGCATTGCCATACGGCACCGTCACCAAGCGCACGCATGGCAGATAAACGCCGCCGACAGCTTTGCTTTGTTTTTTAAGCGCGTCATTGCCGACATCCAGAATAACCACCATGCACACTGGGCCGAGACCTTGCTGTCTGACGCCAACAGCATGCAACAACTGCGCACCGCCTGCGAGCAGAAGGCCTGACACATGAAAATCACCGTCTGGGGATACCTTAAAGAATACGAGCAAGAAAAAGCCGAGATACTCGAAGCGATTGAATCCGTGCTGTCTTCTGGACAGCTTATTCTTGGCGATAAAGTCAAAACCTTCGAGGAACGCTTTGCCGCCTACTGCGGCACCCAATACGGCATAGGCGTAAACAGCGCCACCGACGCTCTGTTTCTTGCCCTGAAAGCACTGGGCATTGGACCGGGCGATGAAGTCATTACCGTCGCCAACACTGCCGTGCCCACGGCATCTGCGATTGCATCGACCGGTGCCACACCGCGCTTTGTCGATATCGATCCGGCCACTTATTTAATGGACACACAACAACTCGAATCCGCGATTACCGATCGCACGCGATGCGTGATTCCGGTGCATCTGTTTGGGCAATGCGTTGACATGACGGCCCTCAACAGCATCGCCAAACAACACGGGCTTCATGTGATCGAGGATTGCGCTCAAGCGCATGGCGCCCGGCATCACGATGCGGTTGCCGGCAGCATGTCCGACATCAGCTGCTTTTCTTTTTACCCCACCAAATTACTCGGCACCTTCGGCGATGGCGGCATGGCCATGACCAGCAACCCGGCACTGAATGAAAAGCTGCGGCGGTTGCGATTCTACGGCATGGAAAAAACCTATTACGCCATCGAACACGGCTACAATTCACGGCTCGATGAATTGCATGCCGCCATATTGCTGAAAAAACTGGCGCACCTGGATAGCTATATTGCACGTCGCCAACAGCTCGCCCGACGCTACGATGAAGCGCTTGCTGACAGCTCCCTGAGCCTGCCATTGATCGGCCATGGCAACACCCATGCTTACTACATTTATGTCGTCCGGCACCCGGAACGCGACCGCATCATGACTGAGCTAAAAGCCCGCGATATTCACGTGAACATCAGCTACCCGTGGCCCATCCACACCATGACCGGCTACCAGCACCTTGGCTATCAGGAAGGCGACTTGCCGCACACCGAAAAAGCGGCCACCGAAATACTTTCTTTGCCGATGTACCCCAGCCTTGAAGACTACGAGCAAGAGCGCGTGATCGAGGCATTAAAAGAGATTCTATAAGCGCTCTCAGGGCATCTCTTTCAGGCTTTTTTCCAGCTCTTCTGCGCTGTTTTTCAATCGTTCCAGACGATGCTCGATATGCACCAAGCGTTTTTCATCGGCCGTTTTTCGCTCGCCTTCAAGTGCTGCAATTTCTTCATTCAACTGCCGGCGCGCTACGCGTAACTTTTCCTTACGCTCGGCTTCTTCTGCTTTATCAAAAATAATATCCTCGGGAGCATCACTGACTGCCGCGGACGAAGCCACTGAAGACACTTTGGGCACAATTTTTCGCTCTTCGCTCAACTGCCGCTGATTCATAAAACTCGGCGATACAATCTCAACGCCATGCTGATGCAACTCATCCATCACGTGTTTGCATAAATTGGAACGCTCGGTCAGCAAGTGCTTTACCTCCGGCAAAAAGCCGGCCACACGATACTGCACCGAGTAATCGCCCAAGCCCCTGATTTGCACAAAGGGCTCTTCCAGGCCGGATTTATTCGCGGCATTTTTCAGTAATTTTTCAATTGCCTGCCACGGCAGGTCATAACCCAATGACAATTCTGCCGACACAATCGTGCCCGAGCTGCGCACAATGGTGACCGGGTTGGCCACCAAATGCAGATTGGGAAATGTCGTGAGATCGCGATTTTCTGTCTGAATTTCGGTGTGAAACAAGCCGCGCTCTGTCACGCGTCCGAATTGATCGCCAATTTTTACAAAATCACCGATGTTCATCGTTCGCACCACACGCAGCATAAAACCGGCCATTGCATTGGCAATAAAACTGGTCGATGAAAAGGCAATCACGCCGGTAATCACCAAGCCCAACAACTGAAACACCTGCGATCGCGTCGCATCCGACATCGGCATCATCAGCACGATGCACAACATACCGGCAGCCGTCAGCAGCAACATAAAGGCATGGCGCCCCATGTGCGGACGGTGCCCTGCCTTGCGGTAACGAACAATCACCGTCCAATGCGCTGCGCCGAGCACAAAAAAAACGCCCAGCACTGTGCTGATCAGCGGCATATACCGAACCCAGATTTCTTGTATCGACATAAATCAATCCCATTGGCTTTTACCAATCATACCGCGCCATCGTCTGCAGACAACATAGCGGCCTCTTGTCTATGATAGATAACACCTTGGGAGATCGCGATGACTGCCTCACTGGAACACCGTCTGGAAGCCTGGCTGGACAAACAAGCCATCCTGGAGCTGATACACACCTATTGCCGAGCGGCCGACCGCCATGATCATGCCTTGATGCGAACGCTTTACCATGAGGACGCCACGGACGATCACGGATCTTTCTTCCAAGGCCTGGCCATGGACTTCATCGATCAATTGCCTGACATCCAGGCCCCCATGCAGATCCTTCATCACAACGTCACCACCGTCAATCTTGCACTGGATGGCGATCAGGCCGAGGGGGAAGTGTATATTCTCGCGTTCCATCAGGTAGCAACCGAGCACGGATTAAGCGATTTACTCATCGGCGGCCGCTACCTGGATCGCTATAAAAAGCGTGACGGGCATTGGAAGTTCATGCACCGTGCGGTTGTCGCAGACTGGGCCAACGTACACGATCCGTCCATCGTCAACTTGCACAACCCGATGGTCGATGGCGCGCGTATCGGCAAGCCGGGCCGAGCCGACCCCTCGTATCAGTTTTTCAAAAAACTCCGCTAGCGCATGCCTCAATGCGCCATCGGACAACCTGCCGAGGCGGGCGCGGCCGATGCTTTTGGCGCCGTAGAAACGGCATCCTGTATTGGCGAAAATCGAATCGCCAAATGATTCAACTCGCGCACGAAGACGCTACTCACGTGATCGGAAGGCTGCTCGGCGTTCAACACGATCAAGCGGGTACGGCGCAACATTTCTTCCAACGCAATGCGCACCTCAAGGCGTGCCAGCTGCGCACCCAGGCATTGATGAATGCCTCGCCCAAACGCCAGATGGGCTTTCAGGTTGGGTCTGTCCATGTCCAGCACATCGGGATGATCATACTGCGCTTCATCGCGATTCGCCGAGGCCCACAACAACATCAAGCGCGTGCCTTCAGGCAACACGACCCCATTCAAAACGCATTCTTTTTTCACTTGCCGGAAGTGCCCCTGAAAAGGCGACTCCAACCTCAAGACTTCTTCAATGAACGCCGGTATTCGTGAAGGATTTTCGCGCAATTCCAACTGCACATCCGGCAACTCCGCCAACATTTTGACCGCATTGCCAATGGTGTTGGCCGAAGAATCGCTGCCGGCAATAATGACTTGAAACACCATGCTGATGGCTTCGGCCTCGGTAAAATCAATGGCTGGATCTTTCACCGCTGCAATTAATGCCGTCGTAAAGTTATCGCGCCCATCCGGGTTGTCACGCATGCGCTCATACTCGCGCTTGACGTATTGAATGATGTGCATGCTGCCTTCTGCATGCTCGGCAAACTGCTCGGGCGTATTCACCCCGCTTAACAAGGCGATGCCTTCGTCGCACCAGTGCTTCACTTTGCGCCAGTTATCGAGCGGAAAACCGACCAAATCGAGTGCCACGGTCATGGGGATCTCTTTGGCAAACTCCTGCACCCAGTCACACTCGCCCCGCGCAATGAACCGATCAATGATGGTATTGGCTTTAACCCGCACCGATGGCTCAAGGCTTTCGACATACCGCAGCGATAAATTTTGCAACCCAAGCTTACGCTGGGTGCCATGCCGCGGCGGATCCTGAATAGCCAACACATCGACCGGCAACTGCTCGCCGCCCATTTTGGGCTGGTCAACCATGGTGGTCTCACCGTCGATACCCGCAAAAATAATCGCCACCAGATTCGATGAATAGTCTTCGGTGTTCATCACCACATCACGAATATCGTCATAGCGGCTGACATAGTAAAAATCATTACCGGGGGCTTGATACACCGGGCACTGCTCACGCATGGCCTTATAAAAGGGATACGGATTTTCAAGACAGGCTTTCTCAAGCGGTCTGAAGTCAGCCAGCTGCGTTGGGTTTTCAACCATCACGGGCTTGATGCGTCGGCGGCGCTCCATCGCGATGCTTTGGCGTGCAAACCACACACAGGCCAGTTCGCCTGCCATCAACGACACATGCAAACCACCGGCACTGCCATCAATAGCCATCCCGAGCATGCGCCCGACAACGGAGCCACCGGCAAACACGATGACCACCTGCAATGCCGGAATCACCGACTCGCCGACCCACGCTTCACGCAAGAAGTACAAACCGAACGCGATCACCATGGTGCCGTAAAAAGCACGGATATCGGTGATCGCCTCGGGCAATAACTGCAGCATGCCAAACACCGAGGCCATGCGTACCGGCGACACCAAAAAGGCCATGCCGGTGGCCATGAACATCACGGCGAATATCAACAACAACCGGCGGGTGGGACCCAATGTGTTGAATCGGGCAAAACTGCGCAACCCGAAACCCAAAGCCGCCTGCTGCGCGCGCTTGACCCGCGAAACTTTCCGAATCGATTGCATGCCATCACACTCCATAGCCGTCACTCACGGAAGACATCGGCCTTCAATGTATACGTTGTATACTTATGCGTCAAGCGAACTCGCCGATGATTGGTAACTTATTGATTAATAATGCTTATTATTTATTTCTGGCGCAGACCACGCCTGCCGGGCCAACAACCATAGGCAGCCCAATACCAGCACACTGGCCAACAGATGGAAGAACCCGCCAATCCCTCGGCAGGCATTCAGCACGCCCCACTCGCTAAACAACCAATGCCAATCGTGAATACCGCCGCCCACCAACGGCAGTACCCGGTCTTTGGCATCGCTCATGTATTCGGCCATGTACATCAGACTCTCACCGAGCCAGAACGCACACACCAGGGACTCAAAGCGTTTGTCTTCTCGCCAAAAATAGATCGCGCAGGCCGCCGGAAAAAACAACTGACCCACGGTGCCGCCCAAAAAGTGCAGGGTCTCACCCATAAACCCGAACACGACGTGCCCGCCTTCATGGAACAACAAGTTCGCACCGTCAATGAAATGGTATTGATAGGCAAACACCAACCACAGACTGTACGGCACCAATGCAATGACCAATGCTTTCTGCCACATAAACGTCCTCCTTGCTTGCACTATAGCCGAAAAAAAACGGGTCCCGAAGGACCCGTTCCAGCTCGTTTGCCGCAGTTACTCGGCAGCCGCAGGAGCAGATTCCTCCTGCAACTCTTTCATCGACAGTTTAATGCGGCCGCGCTGATCAACATCCAGCACCTTGACCTGCACTTCCTGGCCTTCTTTCAGGTAATCACCCACATTCTCCACACGCTCGTTAGCAATCTGGGAAATGTGCAGCAAACCGTCTTTACCCGGCAGGATGGTGATGAACGCACCAAAATCCACAATGCGCGCGACCGTGCCGTTATACACCGCACCCACTTCCGCTTCTGCCGTAATCGACAAAATGCGGTCTTGTGCCGCTTTCATGGATTCCTGATCGGCAGCAAAGATATGAATCGTGCCGTCATCCTGAATATCAATGCTGGCACCGGTTTCTTCGGTGATGGAACGAATTGTTGCGCCACCCTTACCGATCACGTCGCGGATTTTTTCCGAGTCGATGCTCATGGTGGTCATTTGCGGTGCATTGTCCGAAATCACCGGCCGCGAAGCCGACAAGACCTGGTTCATTTGCGCCAGAATGTGCAAACGCGCATCGCGTGCCTGACCCAGTGCTTTTTCCATGATCTCTTCGGTGATGCCTTCGATCTTGATGTCCATCTGCAATGCAGTCACGCCATCAACACTACCGGCCACCTTGAAATCCATATCGCCCAGGTGATCTTCGTCACCCAGAATATCGGTCAGTACGGCAAAGCGGTTTTCCTCTTTCACCAGACCCATCGCGATGCCCGCCACCGGCGCCTTGATCGGCACACCGGCATCCATCAGCGACAAGCTGGCCACGCAAACGCTGGCCATCGAGCTTGAACCATTGGACTCGGTGATTTCCGATACCACACGAATGGTGTATGGGAAATCTTCTTCTTTTGGCAGCATCGCCGCAATACTGCGACGCGCCAGACGACCGTGACCCACTTCACGACGACCCGTGCCACCCATGCGACCACACTCGCCCACCGAATACGGCGGGAAATTGTAATGCAGCATGAACGGATCACGACGCTCGCCTTCCAGCGCATCAATCATCTGCGCATCGCGCTTGGTGCCCAAGGTTGCCACACCGATGGCCTGGGTTTCACCGCGCGTAAAGAGTGCGGAGCCGTGCGCCTTACCCAGCACGCCGACTTCAACCATGATCGGACGAACCGTTTTATTGTCGCGACCATCAATACGCGGCTCGCCCTGAATGATGCGGCCCCGTACAATTTCTTTTTCCAGCTTCTTGAACAGGTCGTTCACTTCACCGGCTGTCACACCCGTTTCATCATCCACCAGCACCAACAAAGCCTCTGCACGAATGTCGGCAATTTTCTGCTGGCGCTCGGACTTGTCCGTGGTGCGGTAAGCTTCGCCAATGGCCTGACCGTACTTGCTGCGCAAGGCGTCAAGCACGGCGGTGTTCACCGGTGGCGCCTGCCAATCCCATTGCGGCTTGCCGACTTCGGCGGCCAGCTGGCTGATGACATCAATCACGGCCTGCATTTCAACGTGGCCGAACAGCACGGCACCCAGCATCTGGTCTTCGGTTAATTCTTTGGCTTCGGATTCAACCATCAACACAGCATCTTTGGTACCGGCCACCACCATGTCGAGCAGAGAATCTTTCAGCTCGGCATAGCTTGGGTTGAGGATGTAGCCGTTTTCGGGGTGAAAACCCACACGCGCACCACCAATCGGGCCATTGAACGGAATGCCTGAAATAGCCAATGCGGCACTGGTACCGATCAATGCAGCAATATCGGGATCATGCCCCTTATCGGCCGACATCACAGTACAAATCACCTGCACTTCATTTTTGAAGCCGTTCGGGAATAACGGGCGAATCGGACGGTCAATCAAACGGCTGGTCAGTGTTTCTTTTTCTGACGGGCGACCTTCACGCTTGAAAAAACCACCGGGGATTTTGCCCACAGCGTATGCTTTCTCTTGATAGTGAACTGACAGCGGGAAAAAATCTTTTCCCTCTGACGCTTCGCGGGCACCGACGACCGTACACAGTACGCTCACTTCGCCCATGGTGACCAATACGGCACCGCTTGCCTGGCGGGCAACGCGCCCGGTTTCCAGGGTGACGGTTTCGTTGCCGTACTGGAATGTCTTTCTAATAGGTTTCACTCAGTATTCCTCCAATGATAAACGCAGCCATCCTGTGTGAGTCTGCCACCTGACAGCCTCACACCAACGGATTAGCGACGCAGGCCCAATTTTCCAATCAGGGCGGTATAACGATTAACATCCTTGCGCTTCAAGTAATCCAGCAGCTTACGACGCTGGTTTACCATACGAATCAATCCGCGCCGGGAGTGGTGGTCTTTCTTATGACCTTCAAAATGCGATTGCAGCTTGTCGATATTGTGCGACAGCAACGCAACCTGCACCTCTGGCGAGCCTGTATCGCTCGCTTCCTGTTGGTATTGCTTAATAATTTCAGCTTTCTCTTGTGCATTCAGTGACATGTTGTCATTCCTCATTTACGTTGTGTATGCCAAGGCGCTTGCAAGCAAGTGCCACGTTTTAGTCAACCTGTCCGCGCATCACAGCAGACAGGTTCCATACCAGCCCTTATGCGCTGGCGACCAGACGACGAGGCGCCAAGCGCCCGTCATCCAGAATTTCTCCAATCCCGATGAACTCACCATCATCAAGAGACACCCGTACCATGCCTTCACCCGGCAAGTTTGGTGCTTGTACTGGCTGCCCCTGCAACAGGTAGTAGCCACTGTGTCCGTCCAAGCGAATCTCCGGCAAATGCGCTACTGCCTCTGATATAGGGAGCAGCAACGCATCCATCGCGGCAAAATCACCCGCCTCTTTCATCGTCTCCAACTGCGCAACCGTAACGCTTTGCGCTTCGGTAAACGGGCCCGCTTGAGTGCGGCGCAGTGCACTGACGTGCCCACCACAACCCAAAGCCTGACCCAAGTCTTCTGCAATCGAGCGCACGTACGTGCCTTTGCTCACTTGCAGCATGACATCCACTTCGGCCTGCTCGCCTTCACGAAAAGCCAACAGCTCCAGCGCATGCACCGTCACTGACCGTGCTTCGCGCTCCACTGCTTCACCCCGGCGCGCCAGTTTGTACAACGGCTGCCCCTGGTGCTTGAGTGCCGAAAACATCGACGGCACCTGATCAATATCGCCTCGAAACGCATGCAATGCTGTTTCGACTTGCGCTTGCGTCAACCCGGCCGTCGAATGCGTTGACAGCACGTCGCCTTCTGCATCACCGGTTGTCGTCGCCACACCCAAGGTAAAGGTGCTGACATAAGCCTTATCCGACTCCAGCAAGAAGCGCGAAAACTTTGTCGCCTCCCCGAAACACAAGGGCAACACACCGGTTGCCAATGGATCCAGACTGCCGGTGTGGCCCGCCTTGGCCGCACCATACAACCAGCGCACTTTCTGTAGCGCTTGGTTGGAGCTCATTCCGATGGGCTTATCCAACACCAGAATGCCATTGACGGGTCTGCCTTTGCGCTGCCTACCCATCGTACTCGCCCTTATTCGTCCTGCGTATCGTCGTCACGCGCATCGCCATCGTGGTATCGACGATCTTCCTCCACGGCGCGATCAATCAACGCGGAGAGACTGGCACCACGATAAACGCTCTCATCGTGGATAAAACGCAATTTTGGCGTCGTGCGCCATTGCGTGCCTTTCGCTACCTGCGTCCGCAAAAAACCGGCCGCATGATTCAACGCATCAATCGATTCAGCAACCTGCTCCGGTGTCTTGTCGCCCACAAAAGTGACGAACACCTTGGCATGCGCAAAATCACGACTGACCTCGGCATCCGTGACGGTGACCATCCCCACACGAGGATCACTCACCTCTTGCTGGATCAGCAAGGCCAGATCGCGGCGGAGGTAATCCGCCACGCGCTGGGTTCGACTGAATTCGCGTCCCAACGCCAGCTCCCGTTATTCGATGGTGCGCTGCACCATCTCCCGGTCATACACTTCAATCTTGTCACCCGGACGAATATCGCTGTAATTTTTCACACCAATACCGCACTCCGTACCACTGCGCACTTCATTAACGTCATCTTTAAAGCGGCGCAACGATTCCAGGTCACCTTCAAAAATAACCACGTCATCACGCAAGACGCGTATCGGCTTGTTACGGAACACCGTGCCTTCCAATACGATACAGCCTGCGACCTGGCCAAACTTCGGTGAACGGAATACATCACGCACTTCAGCAACGCCCAAAATTTTCTCGCGCACTTCCGGCGACAACATCCCGCTCAATGCTTTTTTCACATCATCAATCAAATCATAAATAACGCTGTAGTAACGAAGATCAACGCCTTCTCTCTCGGCTAACTTACGCGCAGCACCATCGGCACGCACATTAAAGCCAAAGACTACTGCTTTCGTGGTAATGGCCAGGTTCATGTCTGTTTCAGCAATACCACCGACGCCTGAACCCACGACGCACACGGCCACTTCATCGGTTGAAATATCGGCCAGCGCTGACTGCAATGCCTCCAACGAACCGCGCACATCGGTTTTCAACACCACATTAAGATTCTTGGTGCCTTCGGCGCCCATGTTCTCAAACAAATTATCCAACTTGGCTGACTGCTGGCGCGCAAGCTTCAACTCACGGTCGCGTGTCTGGCGGAACTGTGCCACTTCACGCGCCTGCTTTTCGCTTTCCACAACCATGAATTCATCACCGGCATTCGGCGTACCATCCAACCCCAGCACTTCCACGGGAATAGAAGGGCCCGCACTCATGACCGACTTGCCCGTCTCATCCGATATGGCACGCACACGGCCAAACTGCTGACCGGCCAATACGATATCGCCTTGCTTGAGCGTGCCACGCTGAACCAGCAACGAAGCCACCGCACCACGACCTTTCTCAAGGCGCGATTCAACCACCAACCCACAAGCCGGCACGTCAACCGGTGCTTTCAGCTCAAGCATCTCGGCCTGCACCAGCACCGCATCCAATAATGCATCGATGCCCTGCCCGGTCAGCGCTGAAACCGCAATAAACTGCACATCGCCACCCCATTCTTCGGGGACAACCTCTTTTGCCGCCAATGCCGTTTTAACGCGCTCGGGGTCTGCACCTTCTTTATCGGACTTATTCAGCGCAACCACCAAAGGCACACCCGCTGCTCGCGCATGCTGAATCGCTTCTTCGGTTTGCGGCATCACGCCGTCATCGGCCGCGACAACCAAAATCACAATGTCGGTACTCTGCGCGCCGCGTGCACGCATCGCGGTGAATGCTGCGTGACCCGGCGTGTCCAGAAATGTCACCATGCCACGTGGTGTTTCAACGTGGTAAGCACCAATGTGCTGAGTAATACCGCCTGCTTCACCCGCAGCAACGCGCGTTTTGCGAATGTAGTCGAGCAATGATGTCTTGCCGTGATCCACATGCCCCATCACGGTCACCACCGGCGCACGCGGCTTCATCTCGCCTTCCTGGCCGCGAATCGTAGACAACAAGGCGTCTTCAATCGAATTGTCTTTCTCCATGACCGGCTTATGGCCCAGCTCTTCCACCACAATCGCCGCCGTTTCCTGATCAATCGTCTGATGCAATCCGGCGACAATGCCAAGCTTCATCAGTGTCCGCACCAATTCGCCGCCTTTGACCGACATGCGCTGAGCCAAATCCGATACGGAAATGGTTTCCGGCACCATCACTTCGTGAATCATTGCCTCGGTTGGGCGTTCAAACGCATGCTTCTTCTGTGCGGCAAGCGCCAATTTGGCTTTTTTGCGCGCCTTGGGCATGTGCAAAAGATTTTCTTCTACGCTTTCAAGATCATCGAGCGCCACGTCCGCTGCACGCACTTTTTTAGGCAACTCGGCACCACGCACCTTGGGTACTTTTTTCTTGGTACGCGGCGTTTCATCCTCGCTGTCTTCTTTGCGTTTGTGGCGTAATCCGCGAGCCTCTGCCGCATCCGCTGCCGGTGCGGTGGCAGGCGCATCGGAAGCATCACCCGCCGCCTCTCGCGCTTTAATCAAAGCATCGCGCCGCGCCTGATCTTCAGCTTCTTTCTCTTTGCGCTTTAGCAAGGCTTGCTGACGCAATACCTCGGGATCCATATCCCGACGATCCACTGTTTCTTCAGCAGGCACTTCTTCATACACTGTTTGTGCCGCGACTGCCGGCACCTCAACCGCAGGCGCTTCCGGTGCCGCCACAACAGCAACGGCCTCTTCGGATGCTTCTGCAGGCACTTCCGCATCGGTTTCTTCCGTGCGTTTCACGTAGGTACGCTTGCGGCGCACTTCAACGTTCACGGTTTTACGACCCTGGTCGCTGCTCGCTTTGAGCGTGCCCACGGTCTTGCGTTTCAAGGTAATTTTACGTGGTGCACCGGCCTGCTCGCCGTGCGCCGATTTCAAGAAAGCCAACAACGCCTGCTTATCTTGATCAGATACCGCCTCTTCGGCCTTGCTGTGCGGCAAGCCGGCTTCCTGCATCTGTTTGAGCAGGCGCTCGACCGGCGTACCTACCTGCTCGGCCAATTGCTGTACGGTGACATCTGCCATGACTAATCCTCTTCCTTACCCGTGGGTACCTCAGGCATTACCTTCATCGGCGAACCAGGGTGCGCGAGCCGTCATGATTAACGTGCCTGCGCGTTCTTCGTCCAACCCTTCAACGGCTTCAAGCACGTCTTCAATTGCTTGCTCAGCCAAATCTTCCATCGTCACAATGCCCTTGGCGGCCAATGAAAATGCCAATTGCCTGTCCATACCGTCCATGCCAAGTAAATCTTCTGCCGGCTCTTGCACCGACTCTTCACGACTGATCGCTTGCGTCAGCAATGCATCCTTGGCACGCGAACGCAATTCTTCGGCGATGTCTTCATCAAAACCTTCGATGCCCAGAATTTCTTCCATCGGCACATACGCGACTTCTTCCAGTGTACTGAAGCCTTCTTCGGCCAGTACGCGAGCCACGTCCTCATCAACGTCCAAATATTTCATAAAGACACCCACCACATCAGCGGCTTCGGCATCCAGCTTGGCCTGGGCATCGTCCAGGCTCATCACGTTAATTTCCCAGCCAGTCAACTGACTCGCCAAACGCACGTTCTGACCGCCCCGACCAATCGCCTGCGCGAGATTGTCTTCAGCAACTGCGACGTCCATGGAGCCGGCATCTTCATCCACCACGATGGATTCCACTTCCGCAGGCGACAGGGCATTAATCACCAATTGCGCGGGGTTATCGTCCCACAAAATAATATCGACACGCTCACCGGCCAGCTCACCGGACACCACCTGCACACGAGAGCCGCGCATACCGACGCAAGCACCAACCGGGTCAATACGCCCATCGTTGGTTTTTACGGCGATCTTGGCGCGTGAACCGGGATCGCGTGCCGCAGCACGAATTTCGATCACCTCTTCTGCAATTTCGGGCACTTCAATGCGGAATAACTCAATCAGCATTTCAGGGCAGGCACGACTTAAAAATAACTGGGGGCCACGCAACTCTGCATTCACTTCTTTCAGAATCGCACGCACGCGATCGCCCACGCGAAACACTTCGCGGCCAACCAATGCTTCGCGCGGCAAAAAACCTTCTGCGTTGTTGCCCAGGTCCACAATGACGTTGTCGCGCGTCACTTTCTTGACCGTACCTGCAAGCAACTCGCCTTCACGGCCTTCAAATTGCTTGATGATCTGCGCACGCTCGGCTTCACGCACTTTTTGCACAATGACTTGCTTGGCGGTTTGCGCGGCAATACGGCCAAAGTCGATGTTCTCGACTTGCTCTTCGTACACATCGCCGGCCTTTAACGTAGGATCTTTTTCGTGCGCTTCTTGCAACGTGAACTGACTGCCCAGCTCGGCCATGACGTCATCGGCCACGACCGTCCAGCGACGGAACGACGTGTAGTCGCCCGAGCGGCGATCAATGACCACGCGAATATCCGCGTCACCGTCATCGGCATAGCGCTTTTTGGTTGCTGTCGCGAGCGCAATTTCGATGGCCTCGAAAATGACATCGCGCGAAACACCCTTTTCATGGGATACCGCTTCGGCAACCAGCAGAATCTCTTTGTTCATGCTTTTCACTCCAAATCAGGGCTGTCCTGCCCAACATCATCAAACCGTGGTACCAATTGCGCCTTGTCGATGGAGTCCATCGGCAAACGCACTGCTTGTCCGTCTTGCAGCAACACCAACTCATCGCCGGTGGCTGACAATATTTCGCCGCCAAATTTGCGGCGACCCTCCAAGGGTCTCAACAAACGCAACGTCACCTCGTGCCCCACAAAGCGACCAAACTGTTCCGGCACAAACAAAGGCCGATCCATACCGGGGGATGACACCTCCAGGGTGTACTCCTCGGCAATCGGATCCTCCACATCCAGAACCGCACTCACCTGGCGACTGACCGTAGCGCAATCTTCCACGGTGATGCCGGCCGGGCTATCGATAAACAGGCGCAACACACTGCGGCGCCCCTGGCGCAGAAATTCCACACCCCAAAGCTCGTAACCCAACCCCACCACCGTGGGCTTGAGCAGGGCTTCCAGCTGGTCTTGCCTACGACCTGTCATTCCATTCCTCTGCGACCTGCGCCGCGCAAACAAAAAATGGGCACAAGGCCCATTTCTTCCGTCACCGGCACACCGAAGGCTGCGGTGACACCCGCCGGCGGCGGAATGTGCTAGCAAAAAGCCCCGTCAAGGGGCTTTCGGCTGCCGTAAGCAGCGTGCTGCCTACGGAAATGGTTGCGGGGGCTGGATTTGAACCAACGACCTTCGGGTTATGAGCCCGACGAGCTACCAGACTGCTCCACCCCGCGCCAATGCCTGTACTGAAATCTCCCGAAACCAAGGCGATACCCCTTGGATAAGGGGCGGCAATTATAGGGAACCACCCTTGATGCGTCAATCGGAATCGGCGGCCGCCTACTCCGTAAAATGGTGCCCAAGGCCGGACTTGAACCGGCACGGCATAAGCCACTACCCCCTCAAGATAGCGTGTCTACCAATTCCACCACTTGGGCAAGGGGCGCGCATTATAGGGAAATAGCGGCGCCCATAAAAGCGTTATTGCGCGGGCACATCACCGGGCACATCCGCTGGCGCTGTCACCGCATCGCCTGCGGAGGGTGCTGCAGGCACCTCGGACACGGATTCTTCAACCACGGTCATCACCGGCACGTCCGACGCGGCAGGCGCTTCTTCCACGATCAACGTGTTCTCTATCACCGGCAAATCCGACTCGGCTGCCGTCACCCGATGCTTGGCGATAATGGCCAAACTGAAGCTGGTCACAAAAAATACGCAGGCCAGGATAGCCGTGAACCGGGCTAAAAAACCGGCACTGCCGCTGCTGCCAAACAGCGTCTGGGATGAGCCGCTACCAAACGAGGCTCCCATGTCCGCGCCTTTGCCCTGCTGGATCAGAATCAGTCCGATCAATGCGGCGGCGGTCAGCACATGCATTATCAATGTCAGTTTTTCAATCATGCCTGCAAAGCCTGTTGTCCAATTGCTAAAAATTCGCTGGCGTTCAGGGAAGCCCCGCCTACCAACGCTCCATCAATGTCCTGTTCTGCGAACAGGGAGGCGGCATTGTCCGCTTTGACACTGCCGCCGTAAAGTACCGGCACATCTGCGAGTGCCGCGTCACACCGAATCAACTGCTGACGAATAAACCCGTGCACTGCCTGAGCCTGCGCCGGAGTTGCCGTCAATCCGGTGCCAATCGCCCATACCGGCTCATAGGCCACGACCAAGCTCGCCAAACGCGCCGCATCAGCGGCGCGAAGCACGCTGCCGAGCTGCTCGCCCACCACGGACTCGACGCGATTGGATTCGCGCTCAGCCCGGGTTTCACCGACACACAGCACCGGAATCAATCCGGCATCCAAGGCCCGCAGCACTTTTTCGGCAACCGCGCCATTCGTCTCGCCAAACAAGGCGCGCCGCTCGGAATGCCCGATAATGGCGTACCGACAGCCATAATCCGTGAGCATCTCGCCGCTGACTTCGCCGGTCAATGCCCCTTCAGCCTGAGTCGCCACGTTCTGCGCACCCCACGCGATAGCGGAATCAGCCAGCACGGCGGCAACCGCCGGAATATGCACAAAAGGCGGACACACCACCAAACCCGTACGCGCATCGGCCACCCAAGTGCTTGCCAACGCCCGCGCCAAGGCCTCGGCCTCATCGCGGCGCGTATGCAGCTTCCAGTTTCCGATTACCAGCTTCTGGCGCACTGAGGGCTCCGAGCCATCAAAAGGGCGCCCATGGTACAGCAAGGCCCAAGACAGCCTCAAGGACGGCAATCAAAGGCCTCAGCGCATCGCTGCCCGCACGGCATCCGCCAGCTCGCTCGCCAGCGCTTGCACCAAGGTGTCATCCTCGCCTTCGACCATCACCCGAATCAACGGCTCTGTGCCGGAGGCCCGCAGCAAGACACGGCCTTTATCCGCCAGTTGCCGCTCAATGTCGGCTTGCTTGGCAACAATGACCGGATGATCCAGGGCAACGCTGGCATCGGTACGCACATTGATCATGAGCTGCGGATACAGCGTGAGCGATTGCAAGGCTTCATCCAGTGTTTCGCCCAACACCGACAATGCATGCAGCACCTTAAGCGCCGCAATAATGCCATCGCCGGTCGTGGTCACGTCCGAACAAATAATATGCCCCGACGACTCCCCACCCAACGGCCAATCATGCTCTTGCATCAACGCTTTTACATAGCGGTCGCCCACCTTGGCCCGCACAAACCCCACGCCCAATGCACGCAATGCATGCTCCACAGCCAAGTTGGTCATCTGCGTACCCACCACCCCCGGGCAGCCCTGCCCACTGGCCAGCGCGCCTCGCGCAATGACATACAGCAGCTGGTCGCCATCCACCACGCGACCGTGACGATCGACCAAAATCACACGGTCGCCATCGCCATCCAGCCCAATACCCAGATCGGCCTGGCGCGCCAACACTTCGGCAACCAAAGCCTCCGGCGCTGTCGAACCAACACGGTCGTTAATATTCAAACCATCCGGCGCAACACCCATGGCATGCACGGTCGCGCCGAGCTCACTGAATACCGCAGGCGCCACCTGATACGCCGCGCCGTGCGCGCAATCCACGACCAAATTCATGCCCGACAAGGAAAACCCCGACGGCACCGTGCTCTTGCAGAATTCAATATAACGGCCAGCGGCATCGACAATACGCCGCACTTTTCCAATCTCACTCGACCCCACCGTCTGCAAGGGCTTTTCCAGCTCCGCTTCGATGGCAAGCTCCAACGCATCGGGCAACTTGCTGCCTTCACCAGAAAAAAATTTGATGCCATTGTCGTGATAAGGATTGTGCGAGGCGCTAATGACAATGCCGGCATCGGCATGCAGGGTGCGCGTCAAATAAGCAATTGCCGGCGTTGGCATCGGCCCCAGCAATCGCACGTCCACGCCTGCGGCCACCAAACCTGCCTCCAGCGCTGACTCAAACATATAGCCTGAAATACGCGTGTCCTTGCCGATCAACACCAAGCCCCTGCCTTGCCCGCGCGCCAAAACACGGCCCACCGCCCAGCCAAGCTTTAATACAAAGTCTGGCGTAATCACGCCGCTACCGACCAGGCCTCGAATGCCGTCTGTACCAAAGTAACGCCGACTCATTAATCCGCTTCCTTCATTGCAGTCCACAGCGTCAGTGCATCGGCCGTTTCTGCCACATCATGCACACGCAACAATCGAGCACCATTTTGCGCCGCCAGCAAAGCCAGCGCCACACTGCCCGCCAAACGCTGATCAACCGGCCTGCCGGTTATCGCGCCTATCATCGATTTACGGGACAAGCCGGCCAACACAGGCAACCCCATAGCCGCCAAGGTCGACAGATGCTTCAGTAACGAGAGATTATGAGCGAGGGTTTTACCAAAACAAAAACCCGGGTCCACGATGATCCGATTGCGGGCAATTCCTGCCTGCTCACACGCATTGACACGATCGCGCAATGCAGCACAGACCTCGGCACAGACATCCCCGTAATGCGGTGCCTGCTGCATCGTATCCGGCGTGCCCTGCATGTGCATCAACACGACAGGCACGGTCAGTGCCGCCGCCGCAGCGATGGCCCCCGGCGCAGTCAACGCACGCACATCATTGATCATACCGGCACCGGCATGCACTGCGTGCTGCATCAACACCGGATTGCTGGTATCCACTGACAACACCGCATCCAACTCGATGGTCAGCCATTCGATCACCGGCAATACGCGATCGATTTCTTCTTGCGCCGAAACAGGCTGCGCGCCCGGTCGCGTGGACTCGCCGCCAACATCCAACACTGTCGCGCCATCGGCCACCATCCGTTGTGCACGCTGCACAATGCGGTCTCGATTCGGCCGATGATTACTCCAGAGCTCGCCGCCGTCAGAAAAAGAGTCGGGCGTAATATTGAGAACACCCATGATGTTGGGATTGCGCAAGTCGAGAGTTCGACCTGCGCAATCCATTGTCATCGACAGCACGGACACGGCCTAGGCAGCCGGCTCAGTGCTCACCGGCAGGCAGCCCGCCATGATCCGAGCGCTTCGATACCTTCGCATCGTCCGCGGTGACCGCATGCCCGGAACCGGAATCGGCGTCATCGTCACTGTGCCAGTCCTTCGGGTCGCCGGGGGCACGGCCTGCCATGATGTTATCCAACTGTGCGGAGTCAATCGTTTCATACTTCATGAGTGCGTCGGCCATTGCATGCAGCTTGTCGACATTCTCTTCCAGCAAGCGTTTTGCCGTGCCGTAACACTCATCGATAATTTTGCGCACTTCAACATCAATCTTGTTGCGCGTTTCGCCAGAGACATGCTGTGCTGCTGGTGCACCGGCACTTTTGCCCAGGAAAGGCGAATCGCCATCCGAGTCGTCGTACATCAACGGACCCATTGCATCCGACAAACCCCAGCGCGTCACCATGTTGCGTGCCATTTCAGTCGCCCGCTGAATATCGTTTGATGCACCCGTCGTCACACCATTTTTACCCAAGGTCATTTCTTCGGCGATACGGCCACCATACAAGCTGCACAAATGGCTGATGATGTGTTCGCGACTGTAGCTGTAACGGTCTTCTTCCGGCAGGAACATCGTCACACCCAATGCCCGGCCTCGCGGAATGATACTGACTTTATAAACCGGGTCATGATCCGGCATCAGGCGACCAATAATGGCGTGACCGGCTTCATGGTATGCGGTGTTTCGCTTTTCTTTTTCACTCATCACCATGGAGCGTCGTTCAGCGCCCATCATGATTTTGTCTTTGGCTTTTTCGAATTGCTCCATGCTCACCAGTTTAAGATTGGCGCGCGCAGCAAACAGCGCTGCCTCATTCACGAGATTCGATAAATCCGCACCTGAAAATCCGGGCGTACCCCGCGCGATCACCGAAGGCTTGACGTCATCGCCCAACGGCAACTTGCGCATATGCACTTTGATGATTTGTTCACGGCCGCGGATATCGGGCAGCGGCACGGTCACCTGACGATCAAAACGGCCGGGGCGCAACAAGGCGGGGTCGAGCACGTCCGGACGGTTGGTCGCCGCGATGACAATCACGCCTTCGTTGCCTTCAAATCCGTCCATCTCAACCAGCAACTGGTTCAGTGTTTGCTCGCGTTCATCATGGCCACCGCCCATGCCGGCACCGCGATGACGACCCACGGCATCGATTTCATCAATAAAAATAATGCACGGCGCCTGCTTTTTAGCTTGCTCGAACATATCGCGCACACGCGATGCGCCCACGCCGACAAACATCTCCACGAAATCAGAACCCGAGATAGAAAAGAATGGCACTTTGGCTTCGCCGGCAATGGCTTTGGCCAACAATGTCTTACCCGTCCCGGGCGAGCCCACCAACAGCACACCCTTGGGAATGTGACCGCCCAAGCGTTGGAATTTGGCAGGGTCGCGCAAAAACTCCACCAGCTCTTGCACTTCTTCCTTGGCTTCTTCAACCCCCGCCACATCGGCAAAGGTGGTTTTGATTTGATCTTCGCTGAGCAGGCGCGCACGGCTTTTACCAAAGCTCATCGGCCCGCCACGGCCGCCGCCACCGCCTTGCATCTGGCGCATGAAAAATACAAACACGCCGATCAACAGCAGGATCGGGAAGGATGCGATCAACAACTGACCCCAGAAACTCTGGCCGTCCGGCTCACGCCCTTCGACCGCCACTTTGTTATTGATGAGATCGCTCATCATGCCGGGGTCGTACACATTGGGACGCACGGTGCGGAATTTTTCGCCCGACGCGCGTTCGCCACTGATCTCCAGGCCATCAATCACCACCCGACTGACCTGGCCGTTCTGGACATCTTCAATAAAGCGACTGTAATCGACCGTTTCCGTCGATGACGGCACCTGGAATTTCTGGAACACGCTGAGCAGCACACCAGCAATGATGAGCCATAACAGTAGATTTCTGGCGGTATCGTTCACGCCTGGAGCCCTCGTTCAGCCGGCTACCTGCCGGGATTCATGAATAACAACCATCATACGCCACACGCGGGCGTTTGGCTTAACGCAGACCGCGCGCCAGCAAATACACCTCGCGCGAACGCGGGCGGCTGGCTTTCGGTTTGCGCGTCACGACTTGACTGAACTGCTTGCGCAAGCTGCGCACGTAGTCGTCAAAACCCTCGCCCTGGAATATCTTGGTCAAATACGCACCGTCCGGCTTGAGAATGTCACAAGCCAACTCCAGCGCCAACTCGGCCAAATGCATGCTGCGAGGCTGGTCCACCGCATTCATACCACTCATATTGGGGGCCATATCCGAGATTACAAGGTCGGCCCCGGCCTCGCCCACTGCGGCCTGAATCGCCTCCATGGGCGCCGGTTCGGTGAAATCGCCTTGAATAAACGTCACATCGGCCAGCGAATCCATGAACAGAATGTCACTGGCAATCACGCGCCCGGACGACCCCACAATGCTGGCTGCCACCTGCGACCAACCGCCCGGCGCCGAGCCCAGATCCACCACCGTCATGCCCGGACGCAAAATGCGGTCTTTTTCTTGGATTTCCAATAATTTAAAGCAGGCACGCGAGCGGTAGCCGAGGCGTTTGGCCTCCTGCACCCAATGGTCGGAATGATGCTCCTGCAGCCAGCGATGACTGCTGCGTGAACGCGACATAACCCAGTCCCGGTATCAACCTGCGCGAGACAGCCGCTTCCGGTAGAATGGCTGCCCTAAAACCGGGACACTATACATGAAAGCAATTGACCGTAAGCAGCTGAAAGCCATTGGCCACCACCTGAATCCCGTGCTCATCATCGGTTCGGCTGGCTTGAGCGAAGGCGTTTTGAATGAAGCCGAGCGTGCCATCACGGACCATGAGCTGATCAAAATCAAAGTCAATGTCGGCGATCGCGAACTGCGCAAACAGCTCATCGCCCAACTCACCGGCACGCTCAAAGCCGAGCGGGTGCAATCCATTGGCAACATGGCGCTATTGTTCCGCGAAAATGAGAAGCCCGACCCCAAGCTCTCCAACCGACTGCGATTAATCAACCAGCCCTGAGACGCTCCCGATGAACCCTGTCACGGATGACGGCCTGCTCGCTCGCGATAGCACGGCATGGACTGCACATCACTCCACCGGCCTCAGCTACGCCCCCAAAGACAACCCGTTCAGTACGCTGTTTGCCGATGTGACCCATCGCTGCAATATGGAATGCCCCAATTGCTACATCCCCAATCGTGACATCCCCGACATGGATGCCCATTGGCTGTATCGTGTCCTGGAGCAGCTGCCCAGACGCACCCGCATCCGCCTCGTGGGCGCCGAACCGACCTTACGCAAAGATCTGCCCGATTTAATCCAGCGCGTGCGTGAACTCGGGCACACGCCCATCGTTCTCAGCAACGGACTCAGTCTGGCCAAGCGGGCCTATGTGAAAAAATTAAAGGCGGCCGGTTTGCGCACCGTGCACCTGTCGATGGATGGTGGCATGCGCGACGATCTGTACGAAGCCATCACCGGCATGGCCTGCGCTGAACGCAAACTGCGCGCGCTGGACAACTTGTGCGCTGAAAATTTTTTCGTCACCGTCGGCATCATCTTGATCAATCAGGTGAATGTGCCGCACATTCATGAGTTTTTGACGCACCTCCGCCAATACCGCAATGTGCGAGAAATTCACTTCCGTTCCATTGGCGCCATGGGTCGGCACATGGACACTTCGCGCTCTCCCGATCTAACCGGAATGGAAGCGCTACTTAATGATGCACTGGGATTTCGCATCCGCGACGCCCGCAGCTTCAAGCAAGAAACGCCGACCAGCATTGATGTGCGCCACCAGGGCGTTGGCTATCAACTCACCCAGTGGCCTGACCTGCATAACGCCCACCGCGGACGCATTACGCCGGAAGGGCGTATTGAAGCTTGCTTTGAACACCTGATCGCTAACGAAGGCGGCTATTAATGCATTTTCGTCAACGCCTTATCGACGCCGCCGATCAATGGCCCGTAGAAGACTCCCGGCTGATTCGCCTGATCAACAACCCGCGCACGCCGCACCCACTGATCGCGCACTTTGCACTGAGCACCTTTATTGGCGCAAGCCACTTTGCCCAAGCCATTGCGCTGATGTTTTGTCAGGCGAGTCACCCGGCAGCCAAGACTTTTTTATTTGAAAACCTGATCGAAGAAACCGGTCTGGTACTGCGCGATCGCACAGTGCGATACCGCCCTTTGCAGGAGCACACGGCCTGGGCCCGGCGCTTCTGTCATGCCTGCCAACTGAATGACGCGCAACTCGATGCCGCCCTGAAAAGTGCACCACGCTGGCCAGCTCGCGCCTTTGCACTGCTCGAACAGCATGACTGGCAAGCCGCCATTGCTTACCTGGTGGTGGGCTACGAACGCGCATCACCGCGTTACATGCAAGCGGCTTACAACGCCCTGTTATCACGCGGATTCAATAAAGAAGACGTGGCATTCTTTCACAACCACATAGAAGCCGACCAAATGCATGGCGAGGCCGGCGTCGATATTCTTGCATCACTGGCGCAATCCCCGGCCGATGAAGAGCGCTTATTGCAATGGGTGACTGAAGGAGCCGGTGACTTCTGGCAGGGACTGAATGGCAATAACCATGGCCGAGTCTGATCGCACATGCCACTGAGCTCGCCGTTGTTTATCTTTATATTCCTGCCTGTCACGGTCATCGGATTTTTCATGGCCGGCCGCCTCAGCGGTCACCGTGCCGCACTGACATGGACATGCTTGGCATCCTTGGTGTTTTACTTGAGCTGGAATCCGGCGCACGCCTGGGTGCTGGCGGCCACGCTGTCATTTAACTACTGGCTCTCCAAACAGCTCATCCAACCTGATTTTCCCGCACGACGCGCCCTGATGGTTATCGGAGTCATTACCAATGCTGCCTTTCTGGCCGTGTTCAAGGTGATGGCGGGCGGTATCTGGGATGCATCGGGCGGCTTCTCCGCATCGACCCAAATCCTCATTCCACTGGCCATCTCGTTTATCACGTTTCAGCAGATCGCTTTTGTCGTCGATGTTTACAAACGCCGAATCAAGACGCTGAACTGGCTGGATTATCTGGCGTTCATTCTGTTCTTCCCGCAGCTGGTGATGGGCCCTATCGTGCATTACCGTGACATGGCTCCGCAGTTCCATCGGTCGCAACTGATCCGCTGGAGCACCGATAATTTTTCGGTCGGACTGGCTATTTTTATCGTGGGCCTGTTTAAAAAACTGGTGATTGCCGATTCCATCGCACCTTACGTCAACGATAGCTTTACCGACACGTCAACACTCAGCCTGCTGGATGCCTGGACAGTCATTATCGGCTTCCAGATGCAATTGTATTTTGATTTTTCAGGCTATGCCGACATGGCCATCGGCATCGCTCGCATGCTCAATATCCAATTGCCGATTAATTTTGATTCACCATACAAATCCACCAACCGGTTTGAACAATGGCGGCGATGGCATATTTCATTTTCTGTGTTCATGCGCCAATACATTTTTTTCCCTCTGGCACGCAATCGCTGGCTACCCATGAATGCAACCCAAGCCTTGTTCATGGTTGCCGTGTTTTCAGGCTTCTGGCATGGCTTCGGCAGCACGTTCATGCTCTGGGGAATTGCTCAAGCGGTTATCATGCTGCTCATCCACTGGCGCCGCCATCTGATACAGCAACTGCCACTGCGCATTCAATCCTTCAAGATTGCCTTGCCGATACAGGTGTTTGCGACATTCTGGGTCACGCTGATGCTCTGCGTATTGTTTCGATCACCCGATATCACTTCGGCAAAACACTTGTATCAATCCTTGTTCAATGCCAATGGCTTATACCTTCCCTTCGGATGGGACGCCCGTTACACGCTGTATGAATGGACCGGCATTGCCAGCCGACACGGTGATATTTTGGTGAATAGTGCACTGGGAGGCTGGCTATTACTGGCCGCTTTTATCACCTGGTGCATGCCCAACACACAACAGGTTTTTTCCAACCACTGGACAGCCATGGATCAGCGCCATGAGTCCATCAAAGACACCTGGTCCGGATTCATCCCTTATCTTGACCGGCGTGTGCGTTTTCGCCCGAATGCCGGCTGGGCCATCGCCTTGGGGCTGCTCCTTGCCGCGTGCATTGCCTGCATGGATCGCAGTAGCCGATTCATTTATTACCAGTTCTGATCATGAGATTCCTCGCTACCATCATCGCAAGCTGCCTGATTGGCCTATTCAGCATCGGCCTGTTGAATTTCATGGTGGATCCGACAGGCATACGATCACTGTCCCATCCAGACAGCAACCCCTTCTGCGGTAGCGGCATGCGCACGGAGCGACGCTGGACCTTGCCATTGAGCATTGCTCACAACCCTGCCGGCATTGTCCTGAGTGGCACATCACGCATGCTGCGGGGGTTTGATGAAAACGATGTCCGCGCCTTTTTTCAGGGGCAGCCCGTACTCAATGCGGCCCTCCCCGGTGCCACCATGGAAGACCTTTACGCCCTCCTCATGCCGGGCATTCGATCAGGAAGCATTCACCGGATGATGCTGGGCATGGAGTTCGGGCTGTTTTCAGGAAGCGTCAGCAATATGCAACACGCCATGACCGAGCACTCCGATCAATGGGCATTTTTACAGAACCGGACCAAACCCCTGATGTCATTGGAGGCCAGCGAAGCATCGTTAGCTGCCGTATTAAAACAATGCCCAAGCAGTCACTCGTCTGCATCCGGCTTCCGCAGCGCTCGCACATACCGGAAAAAATCACGTTCGTTGCCCGAAGACTTCATTCACGAGAGCGAGAAAAACATTCTCTCCCGTTATCAACAACCCAACAGTGAGGCACGGTATCAATCTCGCCTCCAATTGCTGGAACAATTACTGCAAGAAGCTTGCGATCACGGCATAGCGATCGAACTGATCATTCCGCCTTTGCACCAGCGCATACACAACATTCATGACACCCTTAACTTACAAAACGACATTCAGCGCTGGAAAGACCATCTATTCTCTGCCGCCAAGAAAAGGCGCGACGCTGGCTGCTCCGTGAACATGACCGATTTCAGCGAATTGAATGAAATCACGCAATCCCGCTTAACCCTAAAAAACGAGCGCGCCGACGACTCAAGCAATCCCTGGTTTTATGAGCCCTCGCATTTCACGCCAACCACAGGAAAATGCATACTGGCTTCCCTGCGCGGAAACAAAAAAGCCTGCACAAAGCAGGCTTTCGGAACAACGCGGCTCTAAGCAGCCAAGCGCCGCCGACAAAATCCGTCAGAGATGTCGCACGCCGACAATTTCGTATTCGATTTCACCGCCCGGCGCATTCACCACCACGATGTCGCCCTCTTCTTTACCAATCAGCGCGCGCGCCATCGGCGAGGTAAACGACAGCAGGTTATTGCGCACATCGGCCTCGTCTTCGCCCACGATGCGATAGGTAATGGTTTCATCGGTTTCGAGTTTGAGAATATCCACTGTCACACCAAACACCACTTTTCCGGTAACCGGTATCTTGGTGACATCAATCACTTGGGCATGCGATAACTTGCCTTCAATGTCTTGTATGCGTCCTTCTGCAAACCCTTGTTGCTCACGCGCTGCGTGATACTCGGCATTTTCTTTCAAATCACCGTGTGCGCGCGCTTCGGCAATAGCCTGAATAATACGCGGACGTTCAATACTTTTTAAGCGTTCAAGCTCTTCTCGTAACAGAGCCTCACCGGTCACGGTCATCGGTACTTTACTCATCAGAGCATCTCCTTATGCAAATCTTGCAGGCGATGCACATTCAATTCATCGCCAAATGTCAGTGCACTGCAAACGGCCTCGGCACCGGCTAACGTGGTCGTGTAATACACTTTTCGTTGCAATGCCGAACGACGAATCGTGGCCGAGTCTGCGGTTGCCTTGCGCCCTTCCACCGTATTGACGATTAACTGGATTTCGCCGTTTTTCACCATGTCCACGATGTGCGGACGCCCTTCTTGCACTTTATTGACGCGCTTGACGGCCAAACCGGCTTCGGCAATCACTTTGGCCGTACCGCCCGTTGCAACCAGCTCAAAGCCCAAATCATGCAGTGACTGTGCCACGCTGACCACGCCGGCTTTATCAAAGTCACGCACACTGATAAAGGCCCGACCGCCTTTAGGCAGTTTTTCACCAGCCCCTTGCTGCGCTTTCATGTAAGCCTCGCCGAAGCTTCTGCCCACGCCCATGACTTCACCGGTGGATTTCATCTCCGGGCCCAACAATGGGTCCACACTCGGGAATTTGTTAAACGGGAATACGGCTTCTTTGACGCTGATGTACGGCGGCACTATCTCGCGCGTCACGCCCTGCGATGCCAACGACTGCCCTGCCATGCAGCGCGCCGCAATTTTGGCCAAGGACACGCCAATGCACTTGGACACAAACGGCACCGTGCGCGATGCCCGCGGATTCACTTCGATCACATACACTTCATCGTCCTGCACGGCCAGCTGCGCGTTCATCAAACCAACAACGCCCAACTCCAATGCCATTTTTTTAATCATGTCGCGCATGCGATCTTGCAACTCATCGGACAATGAGTACGGTGGCAAGGAGCACGCCGAATCGCCCGAATGCACGCCGGCCTGCTCAATGTGCTGCATGATCGCGCCAATCACGACCTCTTTCCCGTCACAGACGGCATCCACATCAATCTCCGTGGCATGACTCAGAAAGCGATCCAACAATACCGGCGAATCTTCTGATACTTCAACCGCATCGCGCATATAGCGACGCAGCTCGTCTTCGCCGTAGACGATTTCCATGGCGCGTCCGCCCAGCACATACGAAGGCCGCACCACCAACGGATAACCGATCACGCGTGCTTTCTCGATAGCCGCTTCCACACTGCGCACGGTGGCATTTTCGGGTTGCAACAAACCCAATTTTTGAATCATTTGTTGAAAACGCTCACGATCTTCAGCGCGGTCAATCGCATCGGGTGTTGTGCCAATAATCGGCACGCCCGCGGCTTCCAGGGCGCGCGCCAATTTTAGCGGCGTCTGGCCACCGAACTGCACAATCACACCCTTGGGTTTTTCCACATCAATAATCGCCAGCACATCTTCCAGCGTCACCGGCTCAAAATACAAACGATCGGATGTGTCGTAATCGGTCGAGACTGTCTCGGGATTACAATTCACCATGATGGTTTCATAGCCGTCTTCGCGCATGGCAAACGCCGCATGCACACAGCAGTAATCGAACTCGATGCCCTGACCAATGCGGTTGGGGCCTCCCCCCAGAACCAAAATCTTATCGCGCTGACTCGGGTTGGATTCGCATTCTTCCTCGTAGGTGGAATACATATAGGCCGTATTGGACGAAAACTCTGCCGCACAGGTGTCAACTCGTTTGAAGACTGGCCGCACGCCTTGCGCCTGTCGGTATTCACGCACCGACTTCTCGGTCACGCCCAGCAACGCACTGATGCGCTTATCCGAAAACCCTTTCCGCTTCAGACGACGCACATGCTCCGCGTCCAACTGATTCAGCGTCTTGCCAAGCAATTGCTGCTCTTCACGCATCAGGTCTTCGATTTGCACCAAAAACCATGGGTCAATGGCGGTGTGCTCATGCACCTCTTCCAAACTAAAGCCGTGTCGAAAGGCATCGCCCACGCAAGACAGTAATTGCGCACTGGGATTTTTAAGCTCGGTGACGAGCGCGCTGCGCAAGTCCGGGTCATTCGCATCAAACCAGGGATCCAGACCGCTCATGCCCGTCTCCAGGCCGCGCAACGCCTTCTGCAACGATTCCTGGAAGGTGCGACCAATCGCCATCACCTCGCCGACCGATTTCATTTGCGTCGTCAGCCGTGCATTGGCTTCCGGAAATTTTTCAAACGTGAAACGTGGAATCTTGGTGACGACATAGTCAATCGAGGGTTCGAACGATGCCGGCGTCACACCGCCGGTAATATCGTTTTGCAATTCATCCAGCGTGTAGCCCACTGCCAATTTCGCTGCCACTTTAGCAATGGGGAAGCCCGTGGCCTTGGACGCCAATGCCGATGAACGCGACACGCGCGGGTTCATTTCGATAATCACCATGCGGCCATCGGCCGGGTTAATACCGAACTGCACATTCGAGCCACCGGTTTCTACGCCGATTTCACGCAATACCGCCAGCGAGGCGTTACGCATGATCTGATATTCTTTATCGGTCAGTGTTTGCGCAGGCGCTACCGTAATCGAATCGCCCGTGTGCACGCCCATCGGATCAAAGTTTTCAATCGAACAGACGATGATGCAGTTGTCGTTTTTATCGCGCACCACTTCCATTTCGTATTCTTTCCAGCCGATCAATGACTCGTCGATCAGCAACTCACGGGTGGGTGATAAATCCAGACCCCGCTCACAAATTTCTTCAAACTCTTCGCGGTTATAGGCAATACCGCCACCCGAGCCGCCCATGGTGAATGAAGGGCGAATAATGCACGGAAAACCGACCTGATCGAGCACTTGCAGCGCTTCTTCCATGCTGTGCGCCAACACCGAAAACGGCGTGGCCAAACCAATACGCTTCATGGCTTGATCGAACAATTCACGATCTTCGGCTTTATCGATCGCATCGCGTGTGGCGCCGATCATTTCGACACCAAACTTTTCGAGCACGCCTTCGCGCGCCAGATCCAACGCACAATTCAATGCCGTTTGACCGCCCATGGTCGGCAGCAAGGCATCGGGGCGTTCTTTTTCAATAATGCGGGCAACGGCTTGCCAGGTCACCGGCTCGATATACGTCGCATCGGCCATGGCCGGATCGGTCATGATGGTCGCCGGATTGGAGTTCACCAGAATGACGCGAAAGCCTTCTTCGCGAAGCGCTTTGCAGGCCTGCGCACCGGAATAGTCAAACTCGCAGGCCTGACCGATAATGATCGGGCCTGCGCCAATAATCAGAATGGATTTTAAATCGGTACGCTTTGGCATAAGCCCTCTATTCCACTGTCAGGCTATCGACGACTTATGCCGCGCGATACGCCTTGATCATGTCAATAAACTGGTCAAACAACGGCGCCACATCGTGCGGACCCGGACTGGCCTCCGGATGCCCCTGGAAGCTGAATGCCGGCACATCGGTGCGGCGAATGCCTTGCAGGGAGCCATCAAACAGCGATTTGTGTGTCGCTACCAGATTGGCCGGCAAGCTGGCTTCATCGACGGCAAAGCCGTGATTCTGACTGGTGATCATCACCGTGCCGCGCGCCAAATCCTGCACCGGATGATTCGCACCGTGATGGCCAAATTTCATTTTTAATGTTTTGGCTCCGCTCGCCAATGCCAACAACTGATGCCCCAAACAAATACCGAACACCGGCACTTTCGCTGCCAAGCATTCGCGAATGGCGCTAATCGCGTAATCGCACGGCTCCGGATCACCGGGACCATTGGACAGAAATACACCATCCGGATTCATCGCCAACACATCGGCTGCTGGCGTTTTAGCGGGCACCACCGTCAGGCGACAACCGCGATCGGCCAGCATGCGTAAAATATTGCTCTTGACGCCGTAGTCATAGGCCACGACATGGAACGGATGCTCGGACGGCGTACGATGACCTTCATTCCAGGCCCAACTGCCTTCCTTCCACTCGAAGGCCTGATCAACAGTGACTTCTTTGGCCAGATCCATGCCCTTCAGGCCGGGGAATGCGCGGGCAGCCGCCAGTGCCGCATCAACATCGGGCGCTTTGCCGGCTAACAGACAGCCATTCTGGGCGCCTTTTTCACGCAACATACGGGTCAGCTTGCGCGTATCAATATCGGCGATTGCCACAATATGGTGGCGTTTCAGGTAGGTGGAGAGGTCTTCTTGATTGCGATAATTGCTGGCCAATAGCGGCAAATCCCGAATCACCAGACCGGCAGCGTGCACGCCATGGGATTCGGCATCTTCGGCGTTGGTGCCGGTATTGCCGATGTGCGGGTAGGTCAGCGTGACGATCTGGCGGGAGTACGACGGGTCGGTCAGGATTTCCTGATAACCGGTCATTGCCGTATTGAACACCACCTCACCAACACGGGTGCCGGAAGCGCCAATTGAACGACCCTTGAATACGGTGCCGTCAGCGAGCGCGAGGATGGCGATGTCCGACACGGTGTTGCTCCTCCCTGCGGTTCGGATGTGGCGTAGGCACGCCTTGGGAACTTGGCAGGCAGCCGAATAAGCGCCCGGTTCCTGACATCCGTTGACCGACTTTGACTACATTTTTGCGTTTCAGATGATCCCTGAGCGGGACCAGCGGCTAGGCGGCAATTCTAGGGGAAAGGCCTCGGAGTGTCTATCGCTAATCGGCAAAAAACACCGATTTTTAGCCTCACCGCAGGTCCAGTACATCCTGCATATCGTAGAAGCCTTCCGGTCGCCCGGTCAGCCACTGTGCTGCACGCACCGCACCACGGGCGAACGCCATGCGACTGGACGCTTTATGCGTGATCTCGACACGCTCGCCATCGGCAGCAAACATCACGGTATGGTCGCCAACAATGTCGCCCGCGCGCACGGTAGCAAAACCGATCGTTTGCCGGTCGCGCGCACCGGTCTGTCCTTCACGCCCGTAAACGGCCACGTCGTGCAAGTCGCGGCCCAATGCCGCAGCGACCACCTCGCCCATGCGCAGCGCCGTGCCCGAAGGCGCATCCACTTTATGGCGGTGATGCGCTTCATAAACCTCGATATCCACTTCATCGCCCAGGACACGGGCCGCGGTATCGAGCAGTTGCAGACACAGGTTCACGCCGACACTGAAATTGGCTGCCATGCACACACCGGTTTTGCCGGTCAGTGCACGCAATTCCTGTTTTTGCAATTCACTAAACCCCGTGGTGCCGATGACCATGCGCTTGCCGTGCGCACCGCACAACTTTGCGTTCGCCAAGGTCGCTGCCGGCGCAGTGAAGTCGATCAGCACATCAAAATCATTAATGACATCCGCCAGATGACCGACGACACGCACGCCGTTTTTGCCGATACCGGCCAACTCGCCGGCGTCCGCACCGACCAGACTGCTGTCCGGGCGCTCCAGCGCCACCGCAAGGCTGGCCCCCTCGGCGGCCGTGACGGCTTCGATCAGGGTTTTGCCCATGCGGCCTGCGGCACCGGTGATGGCAATACGGGTCATCGTGCTATTCCTTATGTAATCCATGCCGGCATTGTAGCGCAGGCATCAGAGCTTCATGTCATCAAAAAAGCGCTTCACGCCATCGAACCAACGCGTCTTATTGGGCGAGTGCTTGCCGTTGCCCTCCAGACTGTCCTGGAACTGCTTGAGCAAAGCCTTTTGCTTGGCACTGAGGCTGACGGGTGTTTCCACGACAACCCGGCACAGCAAGTCGCCTTCGGAGCCGCCACGAATCGGCTTGATGCCTTTGCCGCGCAGACGGAATAACTTGCCGGTCTGGGTTTCGGGCGGCACACGCAACTTCACGCGGCCATCGAGCGTCGGGATTTCCAGCTCGCCGCCGAGTGCCGCATCCACAAAGCCAATCGGCACCTCACAGTACAAATGCTTGCCGTCGCGCTGAAAAATCGCGTGATCGCGCACGTGTACCTCAACATACAAATCACCCGGCTGCCCGCCTTCCGGTCCGGCCTCGCCCTCACCGTTCAGGCGAATGCGGTCACCGGTATCCACGCCCGCCGGCACTTTGACCGACAGGGTGCGCTCTTCTTCCACGCGACCCTGACCATGACAGGCCGTGCACGGGTCCTTCACTATTTTGCCGCGGCCACGGCAAGTCGGGCAGGCCTGTTGCACCGCAAAAAAGCCTTGCTGCATCCGCACCTGACCTTGGCCATGGCAGGTACTGCATGTCGAAGCCGACGTGCCGGGTTTCGCGCCACTGCCCTTGCACGGCTCACACGTGCGCAGTGCCGGCACCCGGATATTGACCGTCGTGCCACGCACCGCCTCTTCAAGGTCGAGCTGCAGCGTGTATTTTAAATCCGAACCACGACGCGGGCCGCCGCGCTGACGACCACCGCCACCACCACCAAAAATGTCGCCAAACACGTCGCCGAAAATATCACTGAAATTACCGCCACCAAAACCGCCACCACCGCCAAAGCCACCCGCGCCATCGGTTGCCGCATGCCCAAACTGATCGTACGCAGCACGCTTTTCTTTATCGGACAACACCTCGTACGCTTCAGAGGCTTCTTTGAATTTGTCTTCGGCGTCAGCGTCGTCGGGATTGCGATCCGGGTGAAACTTCATCGCCACCCGGCGATACGCCTTCTTGATTTCTGCCTCGGATGCATCGCGTGCGACGCCGAGCACTTCATAGTAATCACGCTTTGACATGATCTGGCCTGCTTTCCAAACACTCTCGATTTAAGCGACAAGGGCCCGGTGAGTACACCGAGCCCTGACGCAACGTACGGATGCCTTATTTATCGCCTTTGACTTCCTCGAACTCGGCGTCAATCGCATCGTCATTACCGCCGGATTCGCCACCGGCTTGTTCGCCGCCGGCTGCACCCTGCTGCTCGGCATACAACTTCTGCGCCATCGCAGCCGATGCCTCAGACAATTTTTCAGTCGCCGCTTCCATGCGCGCCTTGTCATCGCCCTTGACGGCCTCGTCGACTTCGGCCAATGCGGCTTCAATGGCGGCCTTTTCATCGGCATCGACTTTATCGCCCGCTTCTTTCAGCGACTTGCGCACGGCATGCGCCAAGCCATCGGCCTGATTGCGCGCCGCAACCAGCTCTTCGAATTTACGATCTTCATCGGCATGCGCCTCGGCTTCGCTGACCATGCGATCGATATCGGCATCATTCAGACCGCCCGACGCTTTGATCACAATCGATTGCTGCTTGCCGGTCGCTTTGTCTTTGGCCGACACGTTCAAGATGCCGTTGGCATCAATATCAAACGTGACTTCCACCTGCGGCATGCCGCGCGGTGCCGGCGGAATATCCGCCAGATCAAACCGGCCCAGCGATTTGTTGTGCGACGCCTGCTTGCGCTCGCCCTGCACCACATGGATTGTCACGGCGGTCTGGTTGTCTTCTGCGGTCGAGAACACCTGCGATTTCTTGGTAGGAATCGTGGTGTTTTTCTCGATCAGTGGCGTGGCCACGCCGCCCATGGTTTCGATACCCAGCGTCAGCGGCGTCACGTCCAGCAACAACACGTCTTTCACATCACCGGACAGCACCGCACCTTGAATCGCAGCACCGACCGCAACCGCCTCATCCGGGTTTACATCTTTACGTGGCTCTTTGCCGAAAAACTCGGCGACTTTTTTCTGCACCATCGGCATGCGGGTCTGACCGCCCACCAGAATCACGTCATCGATGTCAGACGTGCTTTTGCCGGCATCTTTCAGTGCCACCTTCAATGGCTCGATCGAGCGGTTCACCAGCTCTTCAACCAAAGATTCAAGCTTGGCGCGGGTCAGCTTCACCACCAAATGCTTAGGCCCGGTGGCATCCGCGGTGATGTACGGCAAATTCACTTCGGTCTGCTGTGACGAAGACAGTTCGATCTTGGCTTTTTCAGCGGCTTCTTTCAGGCGCTGCATGGCCAGCGGATCACCCTTCAGGTCGATGCCGTTTTCTTTCTTGAACTCTGCAGCGAAAAACTCAATCAGACGCATATCGAAATCTTCACCGCCGAGGAAGGTGTCGCCATTGGTGGACAACACTTCAAACTGGTGCTCGCCATCCACTTCGGCAATTTCGATGATTGAAATATCAAAGGTACCGCCACCCAGGTCGTATACCGCAATGGTGTGGTCGCCTTTGGATTGGTCCATGCCGTACGCCAATGCAGCCGCCGTCGGCTCATTGATGATGCGCTTCACTTCAAGACCGGCAATGCGGCCTGCATCTTTGGTGGCCTGACGCTGCGAGTCGTTGAAGTAGGCAGGCACCGTGATCACCGCTTCGGTCACCGGCTCGCCGAGATAATCCTCGGCCGTTTTCTTCATTTTCTTCAGCACTTCGGCCGAAATCTGCGGCGGCGCCATTTTTTTGCCCTGCGCGTCCACCCAAGCATCGCCGTTGTCGGCTTTCACAATGCCGTACGGCACCATGGCAATGTCTTTTTGCACCACGGCGTCATCGAAGCGACGGCCGATCAGGCGCTTGACGGCAAACAGGGTGTTTTTGGGGTTGGTGACCGCCTGACGTTTAGCCGACTGACCGACCAGCGTTTCGCCTTCTGCGGTAAATGCCACAATCGACGGCGTGGTGCGCGCACCCTCGGCGTTTTCAATCACGCGAGGCTTGTCGCCCTCCAGAACCGCAACGCAGCTGTTGGTGGTACCCAGGTCAATGCCGATAATTCTGCCCATCTTTACTCTCCACGCTCGTCTGTCTGACGTTTGATCTAACCATTCCGAGAGCCGGCATAACCGGCTTGCTTGTTTGAACTATTGGCGCGATTTGCGCAATTTCAAGGCTTGGCCCTGATTTTTATCCGGCTTTTTTAACCGGCGACAACCACCACCATGGCCGCCCGGATCACCCGGCCATTCAGGGTGTAGCCCTTTTGCATCACTTCCAGCACGGTATTGGGCGCCGCATCGGGCGAAGGCACACTGGCCACCGCCTCATGGAACGCAGGGTCAAACAGCTGCCCCTTGGGGTCGATCGCCTCAATTTGATGACGCTGAAACACATCTTCGAGCTGCCGACGCGTCAACTCCACGCCTTCGAGAACCGGCTTGATCGCCTCGTTGCTGTCATCGGCCGACTGCAGGGCCCGCTCGAAATTATCCATCACCGGCAGAATGTCGGCTGCAAAGCGCTCGACTGCAAACTTGCGCGCCGACTCCACATCACGCTCGGCCCGTCTGCGCACATTCTGCATTTCCGCCTGCTCGCGCAGCAGATGGTCTTTCAGGGCCGCCACCTCAGCCTGCAAGGCTTCTTCGGCACTGACGGCCGCCTCGGCCGCCGGGTCGGCGACGGGCTCGACCGCGTCGATATCGGTTGGCACTGCCGGCTTCGGTTCATCGCTCATTGACTATCTCCAGACAAAATTCACCCACGGGCACATGCCCCGATGAACGATTGATATGGGCACTTTGCCCGGTTTCAAGACTCGGTAGGGGTATTGCGGGATAACAGCGTGCCCAACACACGGGCGGTGAGGTCGACTACCGGGATCACCCGGTCATAGGCCATGCGGGTCGGCCCAACAATACCGAGCACGCCAACGCTGTTTTGGCCGTTCTGATACGGCGCGGTAATCACGCTGTAATCGTCCAGCACCTCATAACCGGACTCTTCGCCAATAAAAATCTGCACGCCTTGCGCTTCAATGCAGCGATCCATCAAATGCAGGATGTCCTGCTTGCTCTGGAAGGCCCCAAACAAGTCTCGCAGACGGTCAAAATGCTCGGCACTGGCCTGCTCCAGCAAGTGCGCCTCGCCGCTCAACACGTAATCAGGGCCGGATTCCGGCGTCTCCATGGCCTGACTGGCCGCCTCGATGGCTCGCCGCATCATGCCGTCAATGCGCTCGCGATCACTGGACATGGCCTTCAATACGCCTGCGCGAATAACCGATAACGGCTGACCCACCCACTCCCGATTGATGTAATTGGCTGCCTGCTGCAGGGACTCGCGTGAAAACACCTCGCGGGTATGAATGATGCGGTTCTGCACGTCATGATCGCCCAGCACCAGAATCACCAACACCCGCGCGCTGCCGGTGTCGCCCGGTCCGGACAAGGGCAGAAACTCCACATGCCGCAATAATGCCTCGTCGGTGCGTGGCAGCATCACCAAACCGGCCTGCCGCGTCAGCTTGGACAATAACTCCGAAGCCGAGCGCACCAGATCACGCGATGACAAGTCCGGGTTCAAATACTCGCGCAAATCCACGCCCAGCACATCGGCCGAGGGGCTCACCATCAAGGTATTCACCAAAAACCGGTAGCCCTGCGCCGTCGGCACACGGCCAGCGGAAGTGTGCGGCGAGGTCAGATAACCGCGCTCTTCAAGGTCAACCATCACATGGCGCACGGTGGCCGAGCTCAAGGACAAACCGCTGCTGCGCACCAACGCACTGGATGCCACCGGCTGGCCTTCGCGGATGTAACTCTCCACCAAGGTCTTCAGCAGAATGCTGGCGCGCTCGGAAAGCTCGGGGGTCGTCATACGCTAAAATTGTCCACTAGGCCATTGCAGGGTCTCGTTGGTATTATGCGGTCTCGCCTGACAGAGACAAGCACAGCATGCTCACCGCTTTGAGTATCCGCCACTTTACCCTCGTCGATAGCCTGGATATCGAGTTTGGCAACGGCTTGACGGTGATTACCGGCGAAACCGGCGCGGGCAAATCCTTGCTGGTGGATGCCCTCGGCCAATTGCTGGGCGACCGTGCCGACACCCGCTGGGTGCGCAGCGGCGCCGAGCGCGCCACCATTAGCGGCACCTTTAACCTCAAAAACAATCCTGTTGCGCAGGCCTGGCTCGGTGAGCGTTCGCTCGATGAAGGCCATGACTGCCTGTTACGACGCGTACTCATGGCAGAAGGCGGCAGCAAAGCCTGGATCAACGGCCAGCCGGCCACCCTGCAAGATTTGCGCGAGTTGGGCGATCTGTTGGTCGATTTGCACGCCCAGCACGAGCATCAATCGCTATTGCGCCGTGATACACAGCGCGCCCTGCTCGATGGATTCGGCGGCCATACCGCATTAGCCGCCGAGGTCAGCGCACTGGCGCGGCACTGGCGCGAACAACACAGCGCCCTGGAGCGTCTGCAGCAGCATGCGGGTGAAGCCTCCGCCCGGGAAGAACTGCTGCGCTTCCAGCTGCAAGAGCTCGAGAAACTCAGCCCGGAGCCCGGTGAGTTCGAGGCACTGAGCGAACAACAAAAAGCCTTGGCAAACGCCGAAGCGCTATTGGAAGCCGCCGAAATCGCCCGCGCACTTTGTGAAGGCGATGACGATATCGCTGCCTCCCGCCTGCTGGTGCAAGCACGCCAAGCCCTGGAGCGCTTACCGCATCGACCGCCGGCGCTGGAAGATGCGCGCGCATTGCTGGAGACCGCGGCCATTCATCTCAATGAGGCCACCGACGCACTCAATGACTTCCGCGACGGTTTTGAAGCCGACCCGGCGGCACTGGCCGCACTCGACAAACGGCTCGACCGTTACCATGAACTGTCGCGCAAGCACCGCGTGCCGGCCGATGCCCTTTGTGCATTGCAACAGCGCTTACGCGATGAACTCGCTTCACTCGACGCCAGCGAAACGCGCCTCGAAACACTGCAGCAATCGCTGGCTGCTGCGCGCGCGCAATTTGATGAAGCCGCCGGCAAACTCAGCAAAGCCCGCACCAAAACGGCCAAAACACTGGCCAAAGCGGTGAATGCCCTGCTCGCCGATGTCGGCCTGCCGAACGCACGCATTGAAGTGGCCATGGAAGCTCTGCCCGTCAAAACGCCCGACAGCCGCGGCGCCGAAGACATCGATTTGCTCGTGCAAACCAACCCCGGCATGCCGGTCGATCGCCTGAGCAAAATTGCTTCCGGTGGCGAGCTTTCCCGCATCAGCCTTGCCATCAATGTGGTCACCGCGCAGTCGCATACGGTGTCCACGCTGATTTTTGATGAAGTCGACGTCGGCATTGGCGGCCAAACCGCCAGTCAGGTCGGTCATCTGCTGCGCGAGCTGGGCAAACAGGCTCAAGTGCTGTGCGTGACGCACCAACCGCAAGTCGCCGCCTGCGGTCATCAACACTTGCAGGTCAGCAAGGCCGCCAGCGCGGACTCCACCGTCAGTGCGATTGACGCGCTCGAAGGCCGCGCCCGCGAAGAAGAACTCGCGCGCATGTTGGGCGGCAAAACCATCACCGACAAGACCCGTGCCCACGCACGCGAACTACTGGAATCGGCCTGATACCCCTTCATGAACAACGATCGACCGACCGATATTCAACGCACCGAAACCTGGACGCCGTATCGCAAAGGCCTGTGCAATCAATGCCAGGCCTTGTGTTGCCGCCTGCCGGTGGAAGCCCGCTTCCATGATTTGGTGCGCATGCAATTAGCCGATCACTTTGAACGCGATGAGCCGCTCAAAAACATTGCCAAACGATTATCCAAGCAAGGCATTGTTGCGCACTTCAATGCGCGCGACGGTATTTTCACGCTGACACAGCATTCCAGCGGTGATTGTTTTTATCTGGATCGCACCACACGGCGTTGCACGATTTACGAACAACGCCCCGACACCTGCCGCGAGCATCCGGGCATCGGACCACGGCCCGGGTATTGCGCTTATTTGAAAAAAAGCTGAGGGGATTGCCGGTTATTTCTTTTTCTTCACCGGCCGCACGTGCAACACCAGTGAATGATCCACCAGCTCGTAACCGTGCTCCGCTGCAATTTCGCGCTGACGCTTTTCAATGGCCGGGTCATGAAACTCAATGACCTGGCCCGTCTCCATGCAGACCATGTGATCGTGGTGATCGTCGGTCGATAATTCGAACACGGCATGACCGCCTTCAAAGTTATGGCGCATCACCAGGCCTGCCGTTTCAAATTGGGTCAACACGCGATACACGGTGGCCAAGCCAATATTGTGCGCGCCGCTTTGTTGCAAGCTTAAATACAGGTCGTCGGCACTGAGGTGGCGATTATCGCGTGCAGCCGCTTCGAGCAGATCCAGCACTTGCATGCGCGGGCCGGTCACCTTTAAACCGGCATTGCGCAGCTCTTCTTTTTTATCATCACCGATGTCGTCTGCACCACTCATGTCGGGCTCGCTTGCGTCGCTTTTAGAGAGGGTTTCCGGTACCATGCCAAGCTCCGTACCGGCCCTGACACGATAGACTGGCACGATAGAGGAAAGCCCTGACCAATGCAAAAATCACGAGCCATCACCCTATTGGCGCTGTTGAGCTGCCTGACCTTGGCAGGCTGTTCCAGCTTCAGCTTTCCCGGTGTCTACAAACTGAACATCCAGCAAGGCAACGTGGTCACGCAAGACATGATCAACCAGTTGCAACCCGGCATGACCGCCGCACAAGTCCGTTACATCCTCGGCACCCCATTACTGGTCGATACCTTTGACCCGAATCGCTGGGAGTACCTGTACTCCATGCAGCCCGGTGGCGGCTCTCGCACGCAGGAGCGGCTGACCGTGTATTTCAAGGACGGGGTACTGAGCGGCATGTCCGGCAATTTCTTGCCGCAGGCGCCTGAAGGCGAATAACACCCTCGCGTTACGCGCCGGCCTTCTTCTCTTTGGCTTTTGCTGCGCGGGCTTTGCGCGCATCTTTCGGATCAGCCTTTAACGGCCGATAGATCTCAAGACGCTCTCCCGGCTCGGGCTGATAATCGTCTTTAATCGCCTTTCCGAACAAACCCAAATCGGCCGTCTCGACATCCACTTCCGGAAAATCGCGGGCAATGCCGGACTGCCTCACCACGTCACGTGCCGAGGTACCGGCCGCCACCTTGACCGGAATGATTTTCTGCTTATGGGGCAGCGCGTACGCCACTTCCACGGTAATTTGCTCATCGGCCATACACTTGTCTCGCTCGGTTACTTAAGGCATCCACCAATTGATTGGCGACCGATTGAAACAATTTGCCGGCCGCCAGACTCGCGATGCGCGAGGATAACGCAAAATGCATATCCAGTGTGACTTTGCAGGCAGCATCGCCCAGCGGATGAAACACCCAATGCCCCTCAAAATTATCAAACGGGCCGTCTACCAGCGTGAGCTCAATACGTTCAAAGGGCGTCAGCTGATTGCGTGTCGTAAAGCTCTGCCGGACCGGGCCGCGCGCCAGATCCAGCCGTGCCGTCATCGTTGCTGCGGTGTGCTCCAGCACTTCGGCCCCGACGCAACCGGCCATGTACAGGGGGTAGGCCTTCACGTCATTGACCAGCACAAACAACTGCTCGCAGGAGTATGGCAACAGCGCATGGCGGTGAATATGGGTCATGGGCACCTCGTGAAGAGACTTATTGTCGAGGATTTGATCAATCGTGTGAAGCAAGATTGCCCACACCCGTTATAATCCCGCCCCATGAACAAACCAAAGAAAGACAAACCCGGCGGCACCATTGCGCTAAATCGCAAAGCCAAGCACGAATACCATTTCGAGGAACGCCTTGAAGCGGGCCTCGCGCTGGAAGGCTGGGAAGTGAAAAGCCTGCGTGCCGGCAAGTGCCAGCTGGTCGACAGCTACGTGCTGCTCAAAGACGGTGAAGCCTGGCTGCTGGGCGCCAACATCCAGCCGCTGCAAAGCGCCAGCACCCACGTACACCCGGACCCGACACGCACGCGCAAATTGTTGCTGTCGCGCCGCGAGCTATCGAACCTGTTTAGTGCGGTACAGCAAAAAGGCTACACCTGCATTTGCACCGCCATGTACTGGAAGCGCCATTTAGTGAAGTGTGAAATCGCGCTCGCCAAAGGCAAGCAAGAGCACGACAAACGCGCCACCGAGAAAGAACGCGACTGGAACCGTGAGAAACAACGCATCACGCGACACACCAATCGCTAATCCGGTTTACAGCACGGCTGATTCGGCGGCATGCCAATCAACACACGCCCCTGCAACGCGCTAAAAACACTGCAATGCATGATTTTTAATGACCCGCCGGCTTGAAAAGCTACGCTCCACCCCCATATCACCTATAATGCGGATGTCCGGGGCGGTCGTGGCCCCGGCGCAGTTTGGGGACGATCCGGATTCGACGCTGGTTACGAACCCTGCGGTGCATGTCGAGACGGCAGCGAGTCTCGTAAATCCAAAGCTGCAACTTGATAGTTGCCAACGACGACAACTACGCTCTAGCGGCTTAAGACCCGCTAGCAGTCACCCGGAAGGTTGGCATACCGGATCCTGACTGTCATATATGCCAACTCGCGGCCAAGCACGCCTGATGTGTAACCGCTAAAACTATTCAGGCTCGCCCCGAAACGTCCTGCCCACCGGGTTGTGAAGGGTTAACTCAATAGATGGGATA
>DATCSK010000027.1:0-96507 GCA_036568505.1 Pseudomonadales bacterium
GCCACGCTATGACCTCGGTCGGTCACTTGCTTGACGGCTTCTTTCTTGAACTCTTCAGGGTATCGCTTGCTGCTCATAGGCACCTCTCTTTAGGCCATTTTGTATGGCTGGAAGGTGTCTAGTAAACTAGTGGCGATTCACACAGAAGATATTCGCGAAGCCGTTAACTGGGCATACCCTAAAAATTATGCTTAAAATAAAAGAGGCCGTAGGAATTATTTTTTTAACCACCCCACCCCTCCTACAACGGCGCCACACTCTTCAAAATCAACTGCACCAACTGCGTTTGCCGGTTCACGCCGGTTTTGGCAAACACCGCACTCAAATGCGATTTGACGGTATTGCGTGAAACATCCAGTTCGGCAGCCGCTTCATCCAGCGTTAGACCATTGGCTAACAACAGTGCTAATGATGCTTCAGCCGGTGTAAAGCCGAACAATTGTGTGAGGATATGCACCGGTGCGCCGCGCTGGGCATCCGGGTCGCTGATAAAAATCGCCACGGCAGGTACATCGTGGCCTTCGGGCAATGCGCCACGCGGTAAGGGGCGCACCAACAGGCCGGTACTGACCAGGCTATCGGATTGTTCCAAGCGAAACACGCGCACCACGCTTGGCTCCGAGCGCCGGTGGGCGGCCATGACTTCATCGACAATGTCGCGAAAGGCCTGATTCTGTTGGCGGTTACCGACTTGCAGAAAACCGTCGCGCAGGCTGATTTGCACGGGCTTATCAAGAATGGCACGCGCGGCTTCATTGGTGTGCAGCACGCGTGCCTGCTCATCCAGAATAATGGTGCCCATGGCCAGGTGATCAAAGGCGTTGGCATACACATCGCGCTCGCTTTGTGCGCGGGCAATGCGGGTGTGCAGGCTGACCGCTTGTTTGATGTGGGCGACCAAGGCTTCGACCAGCTGGCAATCTTCGGCCGAGAAATCGCTGGCGTCTTTACCGCGCGTGACCCGCAGGCGCACATCCATGCCGCCTTGCGCGCGCATGTCCACGCCCAGCATATGAAACACACCAACCGGTGCCATGTATTCGCGGTAGTAGTCGGTGGCCTCGAGTGTATCGCGCGGCAAGAATTCAGCCAGCGTCATCACTTGATCGGGCGGTAAATCGACGAACGGGTCCAATGCAAACCAGGTTTCGTTGTAGGCGGTGTAGACATCGGGTGACACCACGACCGCATTCAACACCACACCGTGATCACCGGCACTCGGTGGGCGCAATAACAAGGTGGCAAAGTCGGCATTGAGTGCATCGCGCAGGCGACGCAAAAAACTCTGCCACAGCGGTTCTTCCAGCGGGCCTCGGTATAAGGTCAGCAGCAGCTGATCGATGTCATCCGACAAATGAACCGGCATATCAGTGCGGCAAGTATTCGCCGCCGTTCACATCCAGGCAGGCGCCGGTGATGGCGCAGGCGTAATCGGAGGCCAAAAAGATGACGGCTTTGGCGCAGTCGCCGTCTTCGGGAATATCGCCGAGCGGAATATTTTTAGCCACGGCTTTGCGCATGGCCTCGACCGTGGTGCCGGTGCGCTTGGCTTCGGCTTTCATGTAATTCTCCACCGGTGGGCCCCACATCCAACCCATGAAGGTCGAATTCACGCGAATGCCGTAGCCGCCTAGCTCCAATGCCAAGTGACCGGTGACTGAAACCAATGCCGATTTAGACGCGCCATACCCGGCCTGATAGGCCAGCGGTTTGCGGGTGACCATGGTGTTGACCATCACCATCGCGCCCTTGCCTTGTTTTTTCATGGGCGGGATCACCGCCTGCGACAAGTTCATGGTGCCAAACAGGTTGACCTCCATGGTTTTGCGCCAGTCGTCCATATCGGCCGATTCCACCGGCGCGAATTGCCCCGGCACGTAAGCGCTATTGATCAGCACATCAACACGACCGAACTGCTCAACGGTTTGGGCAACCAGCGCATCGCATTGGGCGCGGTCGCTGACATCGGTGGGCACTTTCAATACGGGTGTTTTTAAACCGGCGGCGCGAATAGCGGCTTCGGCCTCATCGAGCTTGCTGGCGGTGCGCGCACAAATAGCCAAACCGGCGGCGCCTTCTTGCGCACACAACAGAGCCAGTTTGATGCCAAGGCCCGGACCAATGCCGGAGACGATAACGATTTTGTCTTTTAATAACATGGTGATGCCCTCGCTGAATCAGGGGAACACATTACCGCGCGGCTTGGGCGATTGCCATCACCCGGGGAGGTGAGAAAACCATCAGGCAATAAAAAAACCGGCCAAAAGCCGGTTTTTTATCAAGCCCACACATTAGCTGTTGGCATCTTCGATCTGATAATACTCCATCAGAATCTTGGCCACTTCAGGGCGTGAGAACTCCGGCGGCGGCGCAATACCGTTGCCGAGCATTTCACGCACTTTGGTGCCTGACAGCGTGACGAAATCGTCTTTGGTGTGGCCTTCGGCTTCGCGCATCATCACCACGCGATTGAGTTTTTTGGAGTATGCGGTGTTATCGGCGCCAAAAATTTCGATGGCCAACGCATCGGCCGGTACCTTGTCACGGAAGATATCCTGCGCATCAAACGCGCCGTAGTAATCACCGACACCGGCATGATCACGACCCACAATCAGGTAATTACAACCCATGTTCTGACGGAACACGGCATGCAACACCGCTTCGCGCGGGCCTGCGTACAACATATCAAAACCGTAGCCGGTCACCATCACGGTGTTGGGCGGGAAGTACACTTCCACCATTTTGCGGATGCAGGCATCGCGCACCGGTGCGGGAATATCGCCCTTTTTCAATTTGCCGAGCAACATGTGAATCACAATACCATCGGCGCCCAGACGCTCTTGCGCCATGCGGCAGAGTTCTTCGTGCGCGCGGTGCATGGGGTTGCGGGTTTGGAAGGCCACGACTTTTTTCCAGCCACGCTCGGCAATCTCGTTGCGAATTTCAACGGCGGTGCGGAAAGTATCGGGAAATTCACTCTGGAAGTAGCTGAAGTTCAGTACCTGGATATCGCCTGAAATCACGTGATGACCAAGCCCCAAGAAAGTACCGACACCGGGGTGCGCCGGATCCAGCGTGCCGAAAATCTGCTCGGCCATGGTGCGCAATTGTTCATCGGTCACCGCTTCAATGGCGGCCACGTCCATCACCGCCAACACGGGATTGCCTTCAACGTTCGGGTCACGCAAGGCGATGCGCTTGGCACCGGCAATCGCGGATACGTCCTGAGCAATATTGACCACCGGCACCGGCCAGAACAGGCCCGAGGTGGTTTTCATGTTTTTAGCCACCGACAGGGCATCGGCCAGATTCATGTAACCGGTGAGCGGGTTGAAATAACCGCCGCCCATCATCACCGCGTTGGCCGCAGCCGCCGAGTTCAGCAGCAACGACGGCAGTGATTCGGCCTCTTTGACCAGCGCGGCATGCTTGGCGGCATCAGAAACAAACAGGGGGTTTAATTGATCGGACCCGTGGGGCTTGATCATGGGGTTCTCCTCGCATCGGGATAAAACAAAAGGATTCGTTTATGCGGACAGTGCGTCGATGATGAAATCGAGCTCTTTTTGCACTATCTCAGGCTGCTGATCACCGTGGTAGACCTCAAAATGGTCTCCGGGATAGGTAAACAACTCGCATTGCCTGATTTTGCTGGCGGTCTCGCGGACTGCCTCAATCGGCACGCCGGCATCATTCAGACCGGCCACCAATAACGCGGGGCATTGTACCTTATCGGCCACCGCGATTGGGCGGTAATTGCCCCCGCGCAGCAGGGAACGCGCCACAATGGCGTTCTGCCAGGTGAGGCTGTCGGCGGCCAATTGCAGGTAATGCGCGGTCCAGCCGGGATAGCTCATCACCGCGTAGGCCGGCGGCTCGGCCACCACGGGAAGGCGCTTGGGTGGACGCCCCCAATGACTGCCCAGCGCATCGCTGATCGCGGCCATCATGCCCTTGCCCACCGAGGCCCACGACACCGTCTTGAACGCGGCCCGACTGCAACAATGCGGCACCTGTGCCACCAAGGCGCGGGCCTGCGGAAACTCGGCGGCCATGCTGATCGCGTGCCCGCCACCCAGCGAGCTGCCCCAGATCACCAGCTTTGATGCATCGACCCACGGCTGGGCCAGGGCATGGGCAATCGCCGCACGGCAATCATTGAGTTGTTCGGGGATATCCAGCAGCTGGCGTGGCTCGCCCTCGCTGGCACCAAAACTGCGGTAATCGAAATTCAAGGTCGCCATGCCGGCGCGGGTAAACGCTTCGATAAAAGCGGCCGTGCCGAATGACCATTCGGTGGCAAAACCGTTGCACATGACAATCACGGGAACCTTGGCAGTCGCCTGTGCCGGACGGTGGAAGACGCCACGCACCCGCAGACCGTCAACGAGAAACCCGGTCGCCTCTTGCTGGTAGGACACCGCGTGACTCAACGCGCGCTAGACTCTGTCTTTACCGAGCAAACCGCGTTTTTGCAGGTCGTTCAAAATCAGCTCCACTTCATCCTGAATCGACATCGACTCGGAATGCAGGTGCAGATCCGGCTTTAGCGGCGCTTCGTACGGGTCATCGATACCGGTGAAGTTTTTGATTTCACCGGCACGGGCTTTTTTATACAGCCCTTTCGGGTCGCGGCGCTCGGCCTCGTCCAGCGGGCAATCGACATAAATTTCAAGGAACGGCAGATGATCGGCATCGTGCAGGGCGCGCACGGTATCGCGGTCTTCGCGGTAGGGGCTGATAAACGACGACAACACAATCACGCCGGCATCCGCGAATAATTTCGAGACCTCGCCAATGCGGCGGATGTTTTCGGTACGGTCTTCGGCGCTAAAGCCCAGATTCTTGTTGATGCCCAAGCGCACGTTATCGCCATCGAGCCGGTAGGCAATTTTGCCGCGACGCAGCAAGGCCAATTCGAGTGCAACGGCCACGGTGCTTTTACCGCTGCCGGATAAGCCGGTAAACCACAGGGTGGCACCCTTTTGACCCAGCACATCGGTGCGTGCCTCACGATCGACTTTGCCTTCGTGCCAGTGAACATTGGTTGCTTTTTGCTCGGTCATGGCTGTGCTGCCTTTTTTATAATGGGTGGTTAAAGCGCGGTCCCGGTTTCAGTGCGCCGACGGATGCGAAAGGATAAACCTTTCACGGTATTCTGCAAATTGTTCGGCAATGCCCGCCTCGCTGAAACCGAACTCGGCCAGCGTGTAATGGTGTGCCGGGCGACTGTCGCGGCGGTTTTCGTCTTGCCAGTCTTCCATGGCCTGACGCGCCTCGGGCGTTAGCGCCATACCGATGAAATCGTACACGCGCCCAATCACGCCGAAGGGGTCGGCCACGGTGTCTTCAAAATGCACATCGAGGAACCGGCCGTCCGCACCGGCATCGCGCACGGTCATGGTGTGGTGCATGCCACGGGCAAACTTGGCCGCCCACATGTGGCCCACGGCCACGGGGTCGGCCACATCGCTGCCCAACTTCCATAACTCGTAATGAAAGCTCGCAATCGAGGGTATGGTTTGCAGCGGGTCACGGTGAGTTTGCACGATCAATGCATCGGGGAATTCGCGCAGCAACACATCCATGCAATGCAGGTGATGCGGCGTTTTTAATAGCCAGCGCTCGCCACCCTGCCCCTGACGTTTTTTCTGCCACTGCAAAAATTGCAGCAGGCGCTTGAGATAACGGTAACCGGGCGTGTTGTCGTGCGTGTTTTGCCACGCCATGTACGACGGCACATTGCCGAACGCTGGCGGTGTGGTACTGAAGAAACTGTGCTCCAGCAACATGATCTCTTCATCCGCGCCGGTGGCGTTCATGGGATGAATGGCGGCAATCTCGGGATTGCTTTCCAACATCATCGCCACTTCGGCTTCGGCAACCGCAATGCGGGGATCGGGGCCCTTGAATTCCCAACCGGGAAACGGTGCGGGGTTACGCACTTCATACCAGATCGGCGCAAAGAAACGCGAGTCACTGGCCAAAATGCGATGCAGCATGGTGGTACCGGTGCGCGGCAAGCCGACAATCACCACCGGCGCGTCCAGTATTTCGTCGGCAATCTCCGGATGGCGTTTGAACCAGTCTTCCACGCGCAGGCGGTTCACCAGCAAATCGACGGTGCGGTAAAACTGCCCCATGCGGCCCGTATCATTCAGATACGCTTCGTGATTGAGCGCATCCATCAATACCGCAAGCGGTTCACGAAAGCTGTCGTCGCCAAAATCATCCAGGCCATCGCGCGCAGTGGCTGCGGCCAATACACCGTTAACGCTGAGATCGAACTCGCTCATGCCAGATCCCCTGCCTTGACCACTCGAACCTGCGGGTGCACATGCTCTGTCGCACCCACCCACCGAAAACACAAAGTGCCTTTGTGATGCCCTGCGGTGGTCAGCCAGTTCGGCACGCCCGGGTCCGTGTGTGCCAACACAATACGCACACTGCCATCGGCATTGGCCACGGCGTTGTGCTTGTTCACATGAATGCGCTGATAGCGGTAATCCAGCGATTCCATCCAATAATTATTCACCTGCAAATTCCAGGTCTGGCATTCGGGAATGCGGGCCACCTCAATCACCAGTGCCTCGTCATCGGCCAGGTCAAAATAGCCGTGGTAATAGAAAATATTCGGGTCACCACCGACTGCCTGACACAAAGCCTGATCGGCCGGCGGCAATTGATTGGGGTGCGCTTGATACGATTGCGCCCAGTCGGCAAACAGGCGTGCGGTGCCCTCGACAAAACCGGCGGCAGAGGCCAGTCCTTGCGCCAAGGCATCCGGATTCAATGGCTTGGGTACCGAGCCGGCATCCAGACGTTCAATCGTCATGCTGCCCGGTATTTCCGTCGCACGATCCAGAAAAGTCTGGCGCACAATCACCGTACGCGTGTTGGGGGTCATGGGCAGCCAATTACCCGGCTTTTTTGTGGCCGACAGAATAATCTCGAAACGGCCCTCGGCATCGACCTGCAACTGACGGCTGTCCAGATAGCCGGTCGGCTCGTTACGGCCGTCTTTTTCGTAGCCGCCGGCCTGCGTGCCAAAACCCAGATAATCGACCGTGCCACGGGTGCCGGTAATGCGGTAATCGTGCTCGCCGTTTAATTCGGCGCGCCAATAGAGGTTATCGGGATTATCAGCGCCAATTTTGGCGGTCTCATGCGAGGGTTTGTAAAATACAGGAAAGTCACGATCCGCACTTTCAACGTGCATTTCCAGCGCAATCCTGAGTAGCCGCGTCAGGTATCGGTAGCCTTCGGCCCGATCCAGCGCATCGGCGGGCGCCTCGGGGCGCAAAACCTGCTGGCCGGCACGCTTTAGCCGGTCACAAAAGTCATCCCACACTTGCCCGGATTCAACGGGTGATTGCTGCATCACGGTAGACCCTCCCTGCATTCAGTCTGCATCATCGCGTAGTTTGCGGCACGGCACATCACCCAGTCAGGTGAATCCGAAAAATATCACCCAAATGGGTGGCACGATTGCCCACGTAGGCTAAACTTCATTTATTAGTCCATAAATGCAGTTCTGCCATGCACGGGTGGCAGCACCCAATCCACCGACTTATAGGGAATCCCGTGAACGTGTCTGCCAACAACCCCACACACACCAACAATACCGGCAATCACGATCTGCCTATCAATAAAGATCGTGTGCTGGCGCACGACGCCGCTGAATTCGAGCGTCTATTGATGGCGACCGTGGGGCGAGAGCCCCACAACACCCAAGGCCAAGCCGTTAACACCCGCCTGCTGATTTCCCAGCTCAACCAGTTGCAGCTCAAAGGCTTGTATCCACACGCCTGCAAAGACAGCCTGATCGTATTGCTCGCGACCGAGGCGCCTGCGGCTGCGAACATGACGTTGCGTGACCGCAACATCGTCGCCTTTCTCGATCAGGTGTTTCATGCGCTATTCCTGACAACCAATCTGGATCCTGTCGTGAATGCGTTATTGCAACGACTGCACATCCCCATCACAAAGCTGGCCCTGCTGGATCACAGTTTTCTCGACAACCCCGATCACGACGGCCGCTTGCTTGTTGATGACATCTGCTATCACGGCATTGGCTGGTATGACGGCATTGGCAAAGCCGGGCAACGATTCATGGATACCGTGTGCGATGCACTCAGCAGCATCGATCACACCTTTGACGACAAGCCCGGCACCTTTAAAACAATCTTCAACAACCTGCACGAAGCACTGGAAAAAGAAAAGGCACAATTCAAGAAACTGGTTGATCGCACCATCGCCACCGAAGCAGGACTGCTGAATATCCGCAGGGCCGAATCCGAGGCCATCAATCTGATCAACCGCATTACCGCTGGCAAATCGCTGCCGCCATCCATCACGCAACTGCTGCAAAAACAGTGGTATCAGGTGCTGAAGCAAATTCTCATTCATAACAGCACCGACAGTGACGCATGGGCGCGCATGAAAAAACTCACCACCAACATGGTGTGGACAATATTGCCTTGCGAAAATGACGCCGAACGCCAAAAAACCATGGCGATCATTCCGAAATTACCCGAATTTATTTCACAAGAACTCGAAAAGCATTCCCTGCCCGGCATCAATATCCAAAACATCATCGATCAATTGGAATTCGTGCATGTGCAAATCCTCAAGGGCGAAGCCTTGGAACTGTCTCCCGTCAAACCGCTCAATAGCACGTCGGCCGAATCCGGCATTGATATGGATATCAGCCAACACGTCATTAAACATGCCCGCTCCATTGATGTAGGCCAGTGGTTTTTATTCACACACAAGGACGACAGCCTGCAACGCATGAAGCTGGCACAAAAAAGCGACGACAACTTGTTATTTGTGAATCGGGCCGGTCTGAAAGCAATCGACCTTTCCATTGAGCAAGCCGCCTACTATTTGCTCAATGGGCGCCTGAAAGCGCTGAACCATCAGCGCCCTTTCAGCAAAGTCTATCTGCAGCAGACCGCTCAACTGTTGCAGCAATACGAAGCCTTCGTCGACCGCGATAAACTGGAACTGGAGCACGAACGCAAACGGGCAGAAAAAGAAGAGCGCGAGCGCATCGTGGCCGCTGAAAAAGCCCGCCGCGAAGCGGAGGAATCAGCCCGCCGTGAAGAATCGGCCCGATTGAAAGCTGCCGAAGAGGCTCGCAAGGCAGAGGAACGCCGTCTCAACGAAACCATTGCCAAAGAACGCCTGGAGCTGGAGGCGATCGAGAAAGCCTACGTCGATGCCATCAATGCCATGACACTGGGTACCTGGGTCCACTTTTTTGATGATCAGGGCGAGTCCACCGAATGCAATCTGGCCTTAAAAATGCGCTCGACCGACAAGTACGTGTTCGTCAACCGGGCCGGCATTAAAGTGGCCGAGAAAAAAGGCCATGAGCTGCTGGCCTTGATGAAAGACGGTAAATTTGACATTGTGGACCAAGCATCCATTGCCGACAGTGCCATACAGCGTTTGATCGGGTCACTGAAACGCGACTAACCGGCACTCAACCCTTGAGAAAGCACCATGACAACACCTCAAAACAGCCGCAGTGAGTTACGCTTGAAAGGCAACTTCACCGTACTCATTGAGACTTACTCTGCCGCGCCGGGTGATAACACGGCACCCAAAGTGGTTATTTGCAGCACCATTGATATGTCTGCGAACGGCCTGATGATTTGCATGGATGAGGCGCTCACCCCCGAGGCCATTTTCCAACTCTATATTGAATCAAACGACCCGCCCTACCGCTTTCATCTGGTCGGTGAAGTGCGCTGGTCTCGCCCTACCAACGACGGGCAATTCATGACCGGCTTTACGCTGTATGAATCAGAAGGCACCAATATTGCCGAATGGAAGACCTTGGTTGCCAGTTTATTGGAAAAAAACGCACCGCTGGCCTGACCTGCTAGCGACCCTGTTGCTGCTCTCGCTTGAGCAAGCGCTTGTTGTAATCAAGCGCCGGTTTCTCCAGCCAATGCCAGCTGACATACGCCAATGCGGCAACCGTCGGCACGCTCAAGACCAAAACGCCCAGCGGACCAATCCCTGGCAGCAATGCAATCCAGCTTTGCTGCACGGGAAACGCATACACATAGGTGCCATACGAGAAGTCGCCCACGCGGTTATAGCCACGAATCCAGCCCTTGGGCACATACGCCACGTACAACAACCAGAAGGTCGCGGCGGCGGCCATAAAAAACGCGTGGAAATGCGTATTCTGCGTGACCCAGGCCAACGCCGATAACAACAAGGCCACCAACAAGCCGCCCCGCCAGTCCATCGGTATCCAGCGCGCGTGCATCTGGAAAAACGCGCCCATAAAGAAATAAATGGAAATGCGCACAAACTGGTCGCGCTCGGTGACCTCACCGCCAAACCATTCCGGGCGAAAAAACACCGCGAAGTACCACGCCAGAAATCCCGCTGCACACACATAAAACTTCCAGCGATGCCGTAACGCACCCACGCAGCCAATCAACGCTGCAATCGCATACATTTTTAATTCATAGCGCAACGTCCACAGCGAGCCATTCACCGCCGGCGGATCATACGGATTGCTTTCGAACACACCCGGCAAGTAATACATGGTTTTGGTAAGCAAAATATTTTTATAGATATAACGCCACACTTCGCCGTGTGAGAAATAATCGGCCAAACTCAGCGTGGTCATCAACGGCCCGATCATCAACGCGCCCAATACAACGGCGGCAATCAATGCCGGCATCAGGCGTAACATGCGCGCGCGCATAAAACGCATTAAATGCCCTTGGCGCACATAACTTTGGGTGATGAGAAAACCGCTAATGGCAAAAAAAAGATTCACCGCCATTTCACCAATCCAGAACATCGCGGGATAGACCGATGCGGCCTTGGCACCAATCAGCAAGCCAAAACAATGCGCCAACAACACAAAATAGGCAGCCCCCACCCGGATGAGCGAAAAATTATTGTCGTGCCCACGGGCAAGCTCTTCCAGACGAATCACAATGCAGTCTCTCGTTCGGTGTCGCGCAAGCGACGCTCGGCGACACGCTCAAGCACCATCGCCAGCACCAGAAACAACACCACCGGCCACCAGTTGATGTGATAGACCGCCTGCGCCAATAGCGGCACCGCCAACCAACCCAGCGTTGTTTCAAGGCGCGCTTCGATGCGACTCAAATCTTTCATGCTTCACCCGTCAAATGGTGCTCACGCGTTGCCGCAAACTCGATGTCCGTCCATTTTTCTTCTGCCAATGACAAGTTCACGCGCGTTGGCGCCAGGTAGGCCAGGCAGCCACCGCCATCAACCGACAGATTTGCCGATGCTTTGCGGCGCAATTCTTCCAGCTTGCGAGGATCTTTCGCCTTTAACCAACGCACGGTATACACATTCACCGGCTCATACGCGGCCTCAACCTTGTACTCATCTTTCAAGCGGAAAGCGACCACTTCAAACTGCAACACACCCACCGCACCGACAATAATGTCGTTATTGTCCAGCGGAAAAAACACCTGCGTCGAACCCTCCTCAGAGAGCTCCTGCAAACCTTTGCGCAGCTGCTTCATCTTGAGCGGATCGCGCAAACGAATACGCCGGAACAATTCAGGCGCAAAATTAGGAATGCCGCTGAACTGCAGTGATTCCCCTTCGGTGAAGGTATCGCCAATCTGAATCGTGCCGTGGTTATGCAAACCAATGATGTCGCCGGCAACCGCTTCTTCAACGTTCTCGCGATCACCGGCCAGAAAGGTCACCGCATCGGCAATACGAATGGTTTTGCCTTGACGCACATGCAGCATTTTCATGCCGCGCTCGTAGCGACCCGAGCAAATACGCAAAAACGCAATACGGTCACGATGCCGCGGATCCATATTGGCCTGAATCTTGAACACAAACCCGCTAAACGCAGATTCATGGGCATCCACCTCGCGCGTGAAGGTCGCGCGCGGCAAGGGCGATGGCGCCCATTCCACAAAACCATCGAGCATTTCACGCACCCCGAAATTGCCCATGGCCGTGCCAAAAAATACCGGCGTTTGTCGACCTTCCAGATACGCCTGCTGATCAAACGCGTGACTCGCACCGCGCACCAGTTCGATTTCATCCAGCAGGGGTTGGTATTCATCGCCCAAGGCTTGCTTTGCCTCATCGGAGAACAGCCCTTGAATGCGCCGATCGTCCGGGATGCGGCTCCCCTGCCCCGGGGTATACAGGTGCACGGTGTCGGTATAGAGGTTATAAACGCCACGAAAGAACGTGCTCATGCCAATGGGCCAGTTAATCGGTGCCGCTTCAATTTTAAGGACCGCTTCGATTTCATCGAACAGATCGATGGGGTCACGAATGTCACGATCCATCTTGTTGATAAAACTGAGGATCGGTGTATCACGCAGGCGGCACACATCCATCAGTTTGATCGTGCGTTCTTCGACACCTTTGGCACCATCAATCACCATCAAGGCCGAATCGACCGCTGTCAGGGTGCGATAAGTGTCTTCAGAAAAGTCCTCGTGACCGGGGGTATCCAGCAAATTCACCATGCGACCGGCATACGGAAACTGCATCACCGAGGAGGTCACCGAAATACCGCGCTGCTGCTCCATGGCCATCCAGTCGGAGGTTGCGGCCCGATCGGTCTTTTTGCCTTTCACCATGCCGGCGACCTGAATCGCCTGTCCGAACAACAGCAGCTTTTCAGTCAGCGTGGTTTTGCCCGCATCCGGGTGCGAAATAATGGCGAAGGTGCGTCGTAACGACACCGATTGGGATTCTGTCATGCAAACGCCACGTCAAATGTTTCAGGAAACCGCTGCATTATACGGGCATGTCCGGTTGGCTTCACACTACCTTGCCCGTATGCAGGTGCTATGCCAAGATGCGGACAGCATCAATGGGGAAGCACATGTTCTGGAAACGCAAAAAACAGCCCGCCATCACCGGCCCTGACGAGCAACCACTGTACGAATGCAATCCCGCCGATCTGGATCTGGAAATGCTGCACCACCTGCAAGCCGGACTCACCGCGAAACTGTTGATGGCCAACCGCGAGATCGTCACCCACTATGAGCAGGTACTCACACAAGCCGGTGCGGAATCCCTACAGGATACCCGCACCACGGAGCTGGCCGAACTCACCGAACGCCTGAAAAAAATCAACGTGGTACTGGAAAGCGAGCTCGCCCGCTTCCAGAAAGGCTTTACGCAACCCACCCGCCACTAGGCGCTATTTCAGCTTGCGGCCTTTGCTGGCGGCGATACGAAGCCGTAAAGCATTCAGGCGAATAAACCCTTCAGCATCTTTCTGGTTGTAGGCGCCGGCATCGTCTTCAAACGTGGCAATCGTGGCATCAAACAACGAATCATCCGACTGGCGGCCGGCCACAATCACGTTACCCTTGTACAGCTTCAGGCGCACCACGCCATTGACCTGCAACTGCGACTCATCAATGAGGTTTTGCAGCAGCAAACGCTCAGGGCTCCACCAGTAACCGTTATAAATCAGGCTCGCATAGCGCGGCATCAACTCGTCTTTCATGTGCGCGACTTCGCGATCGAGCGTTAACGATTCAATCGCCCGATGCGCTTTCAGCATGATGGTGCCACCCGGCGTTTCGTAACAACCGCGCGATTTCATGCCCACATAGCGGTTTTCAACCAGATCCAGGCGGCCGATACCGTGTTTACCGCCGATCTCATTCAACTTGGCCAGCACTTTGGCGGCGGATAATTTCTTGCCATTGATTGCAACGATATCGCCTTTGCGATAGGTCAGTTCAATGTATTCCGGCTGATCGGGCGCGGCTTCTGGCGAAACACTCCAGCGCCACATGTCTTCTTCCGGTTCTTTCCAGGGGTTTTCCAGAATGTCGCCTTCATAGGAAATATGCAGCAGATTGGCATCCATCGAATACGGCGACTTTTTACCCGCTTTGGCAAAGTCGACCGGGATTTTGTGTTTTTTGGCATACGCCATCAGCGTTTCACGCGAGGTCAAATCCCACTCACGCCACGGCGCGATCACTTTAACGCCCGGTTTTAATGCATAGGCTCCCAGTTCAAACCGCACCTGATCATTGCCCTTGCCGGTCGCGCCGTGCGAAATCGCATCAGCGCCCGTTTCATTCGCAATGTCGATCAAGCGTTTGGCAATCAATGGCCGTGCAATCGAGGTGCCCAGCAAATATTCGCCTTCGTACACGGTGTTGGCACGAAACATCGGAAACACAAAGTCACGGACGAATTCTTCACGAAGGTCATCAATATAGATCTGCTTGACGCCCATCGCTTTCGCTTTGGCACGCGCCGGCTCGACTTCTTCGCCCTGGCCGATATCGGCCGTGAAGGTAACGACTTCGCAGTTGTAGGTGTCCTGAAGCCACTGAACAATGACCGAGGTATCCAAACCGCCGGAGTAAGCCAACACGACTTTTTTGATGGATGGGACTTTCTTGCTGGAGGATTTCTTGCTGACTGCCATGGGGCGCTCCGTCGGGGCCGATCAAACGAGGGGTGCATTCTAACCGCCCGCCCTTTCAACGACAATTAAAGCCGCTTACGGTACACTTTGCGCCCATGGATACCCTGACCATTACCCGCCCCGATGACTGGCACGTGCATTTTCGTGATGGTACCGCTTTGGGCGACACGGTAGCCGCCACGGCCCGCCAATTCGCCCGCGCCATCGCGATGCCCAACCTGAGGCCCCCGGTATTAACCACCGCAGACGCTGCTGCCTATCGTCAGCGCATGCTCGATGCACTCAAGCAGAGCGCTCCCGAGCTTGCCTTTGACCCCCTGATGACGCTGTACCTGACCGACAAGACGCCGGCAGACGAAATTCAGCGGGCCCGCGATAGCGGCTTTGTGCATGCGGTCAAATACTACCCGGCCGGCGCCACCACCAACTCCGACAGCGGCGTCACCGCACTGGAAAAAGCATACCCCGCCATTGAGGCCATGGCCGACTGTGGCATGCCGCTGCTATTGCACGGCGAAGTCACTGACAGCAGCGCGGACATCTTCGACCGCGAGCGCATATTCGTCGACACGCATTTGCGCACCTTGATGGCACGCTTTCCTGCCTTAAAAGTCGTGCTGGAACACATTACGACCGGTGAAGCGGCCGATTTTGTACGCTCCGGTCCTGCGACACTGGCGGCGACCATTACACCGCATCACCTGCTCTACAATCGCAACCACCTGTTAGCCGGCGGCATACGACCCCATTTGTACTGCCTGCCCATACTCAAGCGCGACACGCACCAGCAAGCGCTCATCGCTGCAGCCACCAGCGGCAATCCGAAGTTTTTTCTGGGCACGGATTCCGCTCCGCATGCCCGTCATAGCAAGGAATGCGCTTGCGGCTGCGCCGGCATTTATTCAGCGCACATTGCATTGGAGTTGTACGCCGAGGTATTCGATCGGGCCGGTGCACTCGACAAACTCGAAGGCTTTGCCAGCCATTTTGGCGCTGATTTTTATGGCCTGCCCCGCAATACCGATCGCATCACCTTAAAACGCGAGTCACAGACCGTTCCTGCGACACTGACCTTGGGCAACGATACATTGATTCCATTGCGTGCAGGCGAGCGTATTGATTGGCGCATCAGCCAGTGACCGAGCCCGACATCGCAACACCGCATCCCTTATCGCAGCGTTTCCGCGGTTTTTACCCGGTCGTGATTGACATTGAAACCACCGGATTTGATTGCCAGCAGCACGGCATTCTTGAAATCAGCGCCGCCCTGCCCAGCATGGATGAATCAGGCCGCTTGATCATCAAAGACGTACTGGATTTCGCGATTATCCCGCATCGCGATGCCGTGATTGATCCGTCATCCATCGCCTTTCACGGCATTGACCCGGCCGACCCCGATCGACACGCCCGACCCGAAGCCGATGCCTTTTGCGAGATGCTGCAAGCCGTACGGCTCGCACAGAAACAACACGACTGCCAACGCAGCATTCTGGTCGCGCACAATGCGCAATTCGACCAAGGCTTCTTGCGCGCGGCGATTGCCCGCAACCAGATCAAACGCGATCCGTTTCATCCCTTTTCAAGCTTCGATACTGCCACATTAGCCGCTTTGGCCTGCGGGCAAACGGTGCTGGCAAAAGCTTGCGAATACGCCGGTATTGATTTCAACAATAGCGACGCGCATTCCGCTGCCTACGACACGCGCCGAACCGCCGAACTGTTTTGCTGGATTGTGAACCGCTGGACCGACCTTAGCGAAGGTCGCGGGTAATTTAAAATTTATCGGGAAAATTTAACTCGCAAAGTGCTCGCAATTCTTTTTTTCCAATCACCTCAATACGATGATTTTCCTTCTCTTTCCACTCCGCAATATTCGCTTTCAATGCCGTTAAGTCCGGCACATCACCCTTGAACGCAACGCTGACAATGTTGCGTGGAAAATCATCTTTACCGCAATAATCAACGATCGACACATCAAACGGCTTGAGTAATGACTCCAGGCCTTTCGGAGTAAATCGCCAATAATCCTCCGGATAACCATGGATCAAAAAATTCATGACCGATGTCACAATGGCCATGCCGGGCGATGCCAGAACGCGATGAATTTCAGACAATGCCAGCCAAGGGTATTCCACGTGCTCAATCGTATCGACGCAAATTACCGTGCCCACCGAATGATCGGGTAAATCCAGCGCATGCAGGTTCTGCAAGGAGTCCACTCCCGGACCTGCGCGCATATCACAACCGACATACTCAAGCCCAAGACCCGTTATGCATTCTCGGAAATTCGTGGCGCCATGCAGCGTTGGCGTATCAATCTCCATGGAGCCAAATTCGTATACCGGCCCCTTGGGTGGCATAGCCTGAAGCACTGCCTCGACGTAATTTCTGATCACCGGCCTCATGTCTGAGCCTCGCCTATCGTTATTCCCGTAACATACGCGAAAAAAAACGCGGGCAACAGCCCGCGTTTTTCAAATCCGTACCGATTAGAGCTTATCAGCATTCTGCGACAGGTACTCGGCCACGCCGGCAGGTGATGCTTTCATACCTTTGTCACCTTGTTTCCAACCGGCAGGGCAGACTTCACCGTGCTCCTCATGGAACTGCAGGGCTTCAACCAAACGAATCACTTCATCAAAGTTACGGCCCAATGGCAGATCGTTGATGATTTGTGAACGCACCATGCCTTTCTTATCAATGATAAACGCACCGCGGAACGCCACACCACCGGCAGCTTCAACATCATAAGCACGGCAAATATCGTGGTTGATGTCAGCGGCCATGGTGTATTTCACCGGACCAATACCGCCATCATTGATGGCCGTATTACGCCACGCATTGTGCGTAAAATGCGAGTCAATCGACACACCAATGACTTCTACACCCAACTTCTTAAACGCATCCATACGGTGATCGACGGCGATCAACTCGGACGGGCATACGAAAGTGAAATCCAATGGCCAGAAAAACACCAAACCGTACTTGCCATCAATGGTCTTTTTCAGATTAAAATCAGCAACGATCTTGCCGTCACCGAGCACTGCATTACAGGTAAAATCGGGCGCTGGCTTACCAACTAAAACACCCATGTTGACCTCCATTTTCAGGTTACTTGAACCGCCTGCCTTGATGGCCGACAGCGTTAAAAGGGCGTTCATCATACACCGCTCACCACGGCATTCACACCCCGAAAATCCCTGCAAACTCAAGGCCTAGCAGTTTTTCCGGCGAGAACCCCAAACAAACAACCCAGAGATTCCCAGTAGCAGCATGGCCACCCCGGAAAGATCCATGAGCAATACCGTGAACTGCCCGAACAGGCGTCCGCTGTGCAAATCCAGGATGACCTGCTCCACGGTCAGGGTCGAACCTGCGGGAATATCCGGCACGCCGGGCACGCCGCGAACCTGCGTTACGACGACCACCCATGCCGGCTCCTGCCCTTCTGCCGGTGTGAATGACAGGTGCTCCGCATCGAAAATCCACGCCTGCCCGTCCATCAACACCTGCACAATACCGTCACGGGCAGCAACGGCCTCCACCGTCCCGGGCAGTCCGTGCTCAGGACCAATGCGCTCCAACAACTGGTCACTGCCATCAAATATCCACAGCGCATTACCGCAAGCAGCCATCCAACCTTGCGGCAGACCGACTGCACCGGCAAACCAGTCACCACACTGCACCGTGAAATGTGTGCCGCGATACAGCCGGTCTACGCCATCGTGCACCACGGGTGTGTCACCCAACATCGCGATCGATACACTTGGCGGCTCGATGCCGTATAACGCCAACAACCACGATTGATGCACTGTCACACCCAAACCCAAGCCTTTGGTATGGTTGAGTGCGATACCGGTTATCGACACCACCATAATGAAGGCGACCGCCATCAAACCCACCCGTCGATGCCAGCGCAACAAGAAGCCGCGCACAACCGGTTTCATGGTGTACGTCCTGCGCTGACCCGCGCATCCAGATACAGCGCCAGCCTCGCTACATTGCGCACGGCACGCACTGATAATGTGGCGCCACTGATGCCATCGATGGAGCGATCCAATTGCTGCTCATGCAATGTCGCACCCTGAAATTGCTTGGTAAAAAACGGATAGCGCACCTCACCACCGCGGCTTTCCCGATACTCTAAAACCTTCACGCGTGTGATCGCACCCGCACGGACCACAACACCCACCGTGATCGGTCGCTCTTTGCCGATCTCATCCATGATCCACACTGTTCCGCCGTCAACCGGCCAATAACGTAAACGCAAATAGCCCGGAGCATGCCCCAGGATTTCAGTGCCCATGTCGCGATCAGCGCCATCAAGCCACCACTGCAAAGGTTCACCGGCTGACTCACTGGCGAGGAAGCGCTGAGTAGCCGATGCCAGATCCGCCTGTGATAACGCGGGCAGTAACAGCATGAGCAACAAAACATAACGCATACACACTCCTGAAAAAAACACGCGACAGGAAATCCCGCCGCGTGTGATTTATCAAAACCCCTGTAATCAGAAGCTAACGCCAATACCCAAGTTAAAGCCATCGTAGGCATCGTTGCCTTTGGGCGCATTCTGGAACTGGTAATCGGCCTTCAGCACCACCTGCTCATGCAGCCAGTAATTGATACCCACATCCCACTCCTCATAACGGGTGTTATTACCGCCTGCACCCGCCTGATTGTCCCATTCACTGTAACGCGTGAAAACACCCACTGCTTCGCTAAAGCGCCAGGACGGCTCGATATACCAACCTTCCTGCACGTTCGCACCCAAAGCCACTTGCTCGATATCGTTATTGATATCCCAGCGCGCGATCAATGCACGCAAGCCGAACGGGCCGCTCTCATACACTGCATGCGCTTCGTACAGCCAAGCATCGATATCTTCGCGATTGCCCAAGGCATCAATAAAGTTATCCTGATAAATATCTTGCTGATACTGCACGGTAGTCGCCAATTCCAACCCTGCAATACCGGTGTACTTCAAGCGGCCGGTATACGCCAATGCATTCGCTTCGGCTTCAGACACTTTCTGACGTCCATCACGCACTTTATAGTCGTAGGTTGCGGGCACACCCGTCACATCGGTATCCAGCCCCAAGCCACTGGTCACCGCTATGTCGTACCCGACACCCGGCACCACTTCACCACCAAGAGCCACACCGCCTTCCCACCACGTGGTCGGGATAATGTTTTTCTCTACGTTATTGCGCTCAACGCCGTAAAACGTATTCGGTTCGTGCGTTTCGTTGAGAATACCCACCGGCACCAGAAACAAACCCGCTGTCGCGTGCTGCGTATCACTCAAATCGTATTCGATGTAAGCCTGTTCAAGTTCGACTTCACCGTTCTGATCATCACCTGCCACACTGTGCTCCAGCTCGATTTCAGAGAAAAAGCGCAGACGGTCATTGAACTCATGACCCAAGAACACCACGAAACGGTGGAAGTCTATCTCGTTTTTGTCGTTATCTTTGCCAGGCACATTGTTTTGATTTTCAAGATTGTTGTAATGCATCTCGGCATAGCCACCGACGGTGGTTTTCGCAGCCCAATTATCCAAGCCTGACGAAGAGGCGCTGACGGTTTCAACCGCCGTAGCCGTTGCTTCTACTTTAATGTCTGTTTCATGCAGCTGGGTTTGCTGTTTTTCCAATTGTTGCTGCAATACGCGGATTTGCTCTTGCTGCTGCTGAATGATTTTCCACATTTCTTCTGTGCTGGGAGCCGCCAACGCCGGCATCGCCAGCAATGCCGCAGTCAACCCCACAACCAATGGCTTGTGCATCATGATTCCCCTGATTCCAGTCATCGAATACGGCCCGGACCCCCGAACCGGTCGAGACTATAATCAGAATCATTACCAAATGCAAATAATTATCATTTGATATTGTTGGCGCCCGCCCAAAAAAAAGCCCCGCCTAAGCGGGGCTCTGATTCGTTTTTGATTCACTCCTGGGGCGATGCCGCACGCAACAAGGGCTCGAGTTCACCGCTTTCGTGCATTTCACAAACGATATCGCAACCGCCGATCAATTCCCCTTTTACCCATAATTGCGGGAACGTTGGCCAGTTAGCATAAGCGGGCAAGTTCGCGCGAATCTCCGGATGACTCAAGACATCAACATAAGCAAAGCGCTGGCCGCATGCCATCAAGGCTTCGACCGTACGCGCTGAAAAGCCGCACTGCGGCATGTTCGGACTACCTTTCATGTACAGAATAACGGCATTGCTCTCGATCTGTTCTTTGATGGTATCCATGATGTCCATAGTACTGCCCTACCTCTAGCGATGACTGAAACAAAGGCGGCTATGCTAGCATAAACACTGTATTGACCCGAGCCCGACCGTCGGCTTTTTCGGCCTTTTTCAAGCGCCGATACCCTTGTTTAAAGTCAGGGTTCCAAACACTTCCAAAATGCAAACGCACGGCGCAGCATGAACCCTTGATGCACTCGACTGCAACCGCCGTCACCCCCACCCTGCATGGGTTTGCCAAGCCATTTTCTTGCCTATATCATGGCTTTTTGTAGGCAGCCCGAGCTGCCTTTTGTTTTCCTACTCGTTGTAACAGTTGACCTGCCATCATGAATGACCACGGTTTGATGAATACCTATGCCCGGTTGCCAGTGACCTTTGAGCGCGGCGAAGGCGTGCGCCTGTTTGACACCGAAGGCAAGGTCTATCTGGACGCTTTGAGCGGTATTGCCGTCACCGGCCTGGGCCATGCGCACCCGGCCGTCACTCGCACCCTGCAAACACAGGCCAGCCGTCTGCTGCACGTGTCGAATATTTATCACATTCAAGAACAGGAACGTGCGTCCGAGGCACTACTCGCCGCATCCGGCATGCAGCGTGCGTTTTTCTGCAATTCCGGTGCCGAAGCCAATGAAGCGGCTATCAAACTGGCTCGCCTGCACGGCCACCAGAAAGGCATTCACGAACCCGCCATTGTCGTGATGGAGGGCGCCTTCCACGGTCGTACACTGGCAACGCTCAGCGCCTCCGGCAACCGCAAAATACAGGCCGGCTTCGAACCGCTCGTCAATGGCTTTGTTCGCGCACCGTATAACGATCTGGAAGCGCTGCGTCATATTGCCGCCAATAATCAGCGTGTGGTCGCTGTGTTGGTCGAGCCGATTCAGGGTGAAGGCGGCGTACGCGTACCCGATGCCAATTATTTAAGTGGCTTGCGGCAAATCTGCGACGCCCACGGTTGGTGGTTGATGCTTGATGAAGTGCAAACCGGCAACGGTCGTACCGGCAGTTATTTCGCTTGTCAGCAGCAAGGCGTCGTGCCCGATGTCATTACCACCGCCAAAGGATTGGGTAATGGCCTGCCTATCGGCGCTTGCCTGACCTATGGTGAGGCAACTTTCGGACCGGGCCAACACGGCTCCACCTTCGGCGGCAACCCCTTGGCTTGCGCCGTCGCGCACACCGTGGTCAACACCATCATGAACGACAAGCTGGCCGCACAAGCCGCACAGCAAGGCGAGGCACTTCGGCAAGGGTTGCGCGCAAAACTGGCCAACGTGCCCGGCGTTGTCACCGTGCGCGGCCTCGGCCAGATGACCGGCATTGAGTTGAACATCCCGTGCGGAGAGCTCGTTAAACAGGCGCTCACGGCAGGCCTGCTCATCAACGTGACGCATGAAAAAACCATTCGCTTGCTGCCTTCGCTGATTTACAGCCAGGCCGAAACGGATGAATTGATTGATCGCCTGTGTCCGCTCATTGAGCAATTCACCCAAACAAAAGCTGCCTGACATGACCCCTGTTCGCCATTTCCTGACACTGTCCGATTGCACACCTGCCGAGCTCGAATCGATTATCGAGCGCGCCATCGCACTGAAACAATTGCTGCGCGAAGGCACACCGCATGAAACGCTGCATAACCGCATTCTGGCCATGGTGTTCGAAAAAGCCTCGACACGCACCCGTGTCTCGTTTGAAGTCGGCATGGCCCAGCTGGGCGGCCAATCGCTCTTTTTATCGCCTCGCGATACACAACTCGGTCGCGGCGAGCCCGTCTCAGATAGCGCACGCGTACTGTCGTCCATGGTCGACATCATCATGGTGCGCACCTTCGAACACAGCATCATTGACGATTTTGCACGCTACTCTTCCGTTCCCGTCATTAATGGCCTGACCGATGATTGCCACCCTTGTCAGCTGCTGGCCGACATCCAGACCTTCGTTGAGAAACGCGGCAGCATTCGTGGCAAAACCGTGGCCTGGGTAGGCGACTGCAATAACATGTGTCGTACCTACATCAACGGCAGTCGTGCGTTTGGCTACACCATGAAATTGGCCTGCCCCAAAGGTTATGGGCCCGATAAATCACTGCTGGCCAATAACAGCGCCGTGCAGTTGGCGAACAGCCCCACCGAAGCAGTCCAAGATGCCGATTTGGTCGTTACGGATGTATGGTTTTCCATGGGCCAAGAGTCCGAACGCAGTCAGCGCTTACCGCTGTTCACCGGCTATCAAGTCAACCCGGCACTGATGAGCCACGCCAAACCCGACGCCCTGTTCATGCATTGCCTGCCTGCCCATCGCGGCGAGGAAGTCAGTCACGACATGCTCGATGACCCGCGCTCGGCGGTATGGGACGAAGCCGAAAATCGCCTCCACACACAGAAAGCACTGATGGAGTTCTTGCTGAATCCGGCACGCAACACCGCTCAGTAAGCACCTCCGGCGGCTCACCCGCCAGCCGAATTTACCCCACGCTTCCCTCCTGCGACTTATCCACAGGAAACCCACCTTTTTTGATCTTGCAAAGACACCAAAACCGCATTATCTTGTACCTCCGAGACAAAAAACCCCTATATGTTGGGGTTTGCGTCAGGAGCATGATCCCGGATGAACAGGCCGAAAATGAAAAAAACCAGCCTGCTCAGCGGCTTAGCGTCGGCTCCGGTGACGGTTATTCGTAAGCCCGCAGATTGCGGGTTTTTCCGTCCCGACCCAAGCCCCCATGCCCTGTCCAACACAGACTAATTCAATAGAGCATATGCCCGAGTGGCACCAATAAGGATATGGAGAGGCAGCATGCAGACCCAAAGCGAATCACGTTCCAACCCCTCAGCCCCCGTCAGCCCCGGTCATGGAGGTTCTGACATGGACATGGCTGCCACAGCCCCGGGTCACTTGCGCGTCATCAAACGCAACGGCACCGTCGTGCCTTACGAGGACAGCAAGATTGCCGTCGCCATGACCAAAGCCTTTTTGGCGGTCGAGGGCGGTACGGCAGCCGCCTCCAGCCGTATTCACGAACTGGTCAACGAACTGGCCACTCAGGTCAGTGCAACCTTTAACCGTCGCATGCCCTCGGGCGGCTCGGTCCACATTGAAGAAATCCAGGATCAGGTCGAGCTCACCTTAATGCGCAGCGGCGAGCAAAAAATTGCCCGTGCCTATGTGCTCTACCGTGAAGAACAAAATCGCAAACGCGCACAGCAAGGCGAAGCGGCTCCGGCCATTGATGCGCGCGCCGCCGGCATTCATGTCGTTCATCTCGACGGCCATCGCGCACCGCTGGATGTGGTGCGCTTACGCACGGTCATCGATGAAGCCTGCATGAACCTGGAGCATGTCGATGCCAATCGCATCTTTGAAGAATCCCTGAAAAACCTCTACGACGGCGTATCGGCCGATGATGTCGGCACCTCACTGGTTATTACTGCGCGCACCTTGGTAGAAGAAGAGCCCAACTACACCTACGTCACCGCACGCCTTCTGATGGATAAATTGCGTGCCGAAGCACTGAACTTTCTGGGCATTGCCAAAGTGGCTACCCAAGCCGAAATGCGTACGTTCTACCCACAAGCGCTGGCGGCTTATATCGCCAAAGGTGTTGAACTCGAGCTGCTCTCACCGAGCCTGCGAAACTTTGACCTCAAGCGCCTGGGCGCCGCACTGAAGCCCGAGCGTGATTTGAACTTCACCTATCTGGGCTTGCAGACCCTCTACGACCGCTACTTTATTCATAGCCGCGACACCCGCTTCGAGTTGCCGCAAGTATTTTTCATGCGCGTTGCCATGGGTTTGGCCGAAGCCGAAAACGACCCGAATGCCCGCGCCATTGAGTTCTATGAACTGCTGTCATCGTTTGACTACATGTCGTCAACCCCCACCTTGTTCAATGCCGGCACACTGCGCCCGCAACTGTCATCGTGCTATCTGACGACGGTTCCGGATGATCTGGATGGCATCTTCCAGGCCATCCATGACAACGCCATGCTCTCCAAGTGGGCCGGCGGTCTGGGCAATGACTGGACACCCGTTCGCGGCCTGGGTGCGCGCATCAAGGGCACCAACGGCAAAAGCCAAGGCGTGGTGCCGTTCCTGAAAGTCGTCAATGACACCGCCGTTGCGGTCAATCAGGGCGGCAAGCGCAAAGGCGCCGTTTGTGCCTACCTTGAAACCTGGCATATCGATATTGAAGAGTTTATTGAGTTACGCAAAAACACCGGCGATGACCGTCGACGCACACACGACATGAACTCTGCCAACTGGATTCCCGATTTGTTCATGAAGCGCGTGATCAACGACGGCGACTGGCTGCTGTTCTCGCCAAACGACGTGCCGGATCTGCACGACCTCTACGGTCAAGCGTTTGAACAGCGTTATGAACAGTATGAAAAAATGGCTGCAGACGGCACCATCAAACTGTTCAAACGCATCAAGGCGGTGAGCCTGTGGCGCAAAATGCTGGCCATGCTGTTTGAAACAGGACACCCGTGGGTCACCTTTAAAGACCCCTGCAATATTCGCTCGCCACAAGGCCATACGGGTGTCGTGCATTCCTCCAACCTGTGCACCGAAATCACACTCAACACCAGTGCCGATGAAATTGCTGTGTGCAACCTGGGCTCCGTCAATCTCGCGCAACACATCACGGATGACGGCAAGCTGGACATCGACAAACTGGGCAAAACCGTTCGCACCGCCGTGCGCATGCTCGATAACGTGATCGATATTAACTACTACTCGGTACCGCAAGCACGCACATCCAATATGCGTCATCGCCCGGTAGGCTTGGGCATCATGGGCTTTCAGGATGCCTTGTATCGACAACACATTGCCTACTCCTCAGCCGAGGCCGTCGCATTTGCCGATCAATCCATGGAAGCCGTCAGCTATTTTGCGATTGAAGCATCGTCTGCACTGGCCGCTGAACGCGGTCGTTACAGCAGCTTTGAAGGCTCGCTTTGGAGTCGCGGCATCCTGCCCATCGACAGCATTAAATTGTTACGTAAAGAACGCGGCAGCGACTTCCTCAATATGGATGAAAGCCAGACACTGGATTGGGACAGCCTACGCCAGACGGTGAAAACACAAGGCATGCGCAATTCCAATGTCATGGCGATTGCACCGACGGCCACCATTGCCAACATCACCGGCGTATCGCAATCGATTGAACCGACATATCAAAACCTGTATGTGAAATCGAACCTCTCCGGCGAATTCACCGTGGTAAATCCGTATCTGGTACGCGACCTGAAAAACCGTGGCCTGTGGGACAAAGTGATGGTCAACGATCTCAAATACTACGAAGGCAGTGTGCAGAAAATCGACCGTATCCCGGCCGATTTGAAAGCCCTCTACGCCACGGCATTTGAAGTCGAGCCACGCTGGTTGGTGGAAGCCGCCAGCCGCCGTCAAAAATGGATTGATCAGGCGCAGTCGCTGAACCTCTATATCGCCGAGGCCAGCGGCAAGAAGCTCGACATCACCTATAAAATGGCTTGGTTGTCAGGCCTCAAAACCACTTACTACCTGCGCGCACTGAGTGCTACCGCGACAGAGAAGTCCACCATCACGACCGGTGCATTGAACGCCGTGTCCAGTGGCTCTGACGCTGTTGAAGCCGCACCGGTACCGCAGGCCTGTTCACTGGATGACCCCGACTGCGAAGCTTGTCAGTAACAAGGACACTGCACCGGCCCAAGAGCCGGTGCAGTTTTCCGGCTCATGAATAAACGCCCGATCCACCTACACGCCGACCGCTGGGCGTGGCTCGTGTTATTTGCGTTATTCACTGCGATTATTCTTTATTCTGCACGCTCCACCCCACTGACATTTGATTCGGCGCGTCATGCCCTGATTGCACGCAATGTGATCGAAGGGCACGGGTTTGTCGTCAGCTACCCCGACTACACGCCCCTCACCATCACCAGCAGCGGCCCCACCCTGATACTGCCCGCCGCCCTCATCATGGCATTGACTGGAAACCAGCTATGGGTGCCGGCTTTTGCATCGGCCATATTGAATTGCAGCCTGCTCGGTATTTTTCTGTTTTACCTGCAACGCATACTGTCATCGCCTCGGAGAATGGCCGCAACAACAGCATTGCTGCTTTTTTTCTTTCTATGGTACGAGCCCATTTGGTGGACCCATTTCATCGGCGAAACCAGCGCCCTGCTCTGCCTGTTGATTGCCTGCGCCATGGCAACCAACATTCCCAGACCTGATGCCTACAAGCACTACGGCCTGATTGGCATGATGCTGGCCTTTTCATTGCTTGCCCGCCCCATGACCATTCCCGGCATCGCAGGCCTGGGAACCTATCTCCTGATCGCGCATATTCAGTATTACAAAGGTCGTATTTGCTGGAAAAACCTGGGGTTAATGCTGGCTGCAGGCTTGTTCGGCCTCATCATCGCCGAGATGCCTTTCCGTTTTTACGAGGCATGGACCGTCGCGCAATACGATTCGGTCACCTACGGGCAATTCTGGGGTACGTTTATTGAGGCTTATGCCAACACGTCATCATCAGGTGTCCGCCATTTCCTGTCGGGTCACGCCGAAAACCCATTTCTCATTAACGCCAAGGCAAACCTCCAGTTATTTTCCACTGTCATGCACCGTTATGGCATCAACAACATCTTGGCGCTCGCCATCTGGGCGGGTGCCCTCATGGCCGGCTTAACGCTGTCGCTGCGCGCAAAAACCAAACTGGATCGCTTGAGCGGCATCGTAGGCTGGGGCTTGTTTTATTACAGCCTCTGGTTTTTCTTTTTGTGCCAAAGTGCTGGCATGGATCGCTACCTGATTCACCCCATATTAATGGCGCTCATACTCATTACGTTGCTATGCGCACGTTACAGAAATATTTTAAGCACTACGATGCTCATCGGCACACTCTGCCTTGTTATGCCAACGGCCCAAAGCACACTCCTCAAGCAAATGATCACCTTCGCGGATATTGGCTGGATGGAAGGGCATAGCACCCAATACAATACTGAAGTCATTACGACTGCCGATTTCATTGCTTCCCATTCCTTTACTTTTCCTCTCATGAACTGCGGATGGATTGGATCGACTCCCGAGTTGGAGTACCTGCTGCCCCGCACCGGCAATTTCCAAGATTGTTTTGATGTCATTGAAGCCGCACTCGTGCCGGCCGAAAATACCACGGACCCTCAACATGCCTACCGTTGGAGGCAGCCCGTCAATTTCACGCTGGTGATTAACAAACTCCAATGGCGATTTGCCAAATTTTTCGTACCCAACCGGATACGCCATAAAACGCTCATTCAGGCTTGCGCACCCCAACCGGTGTACGACTCCCTCTTATACCAGATCCTGGATTGCCCCTTCGAGGCTCTAGCCAAGACCATCCCGACGGACCGCAACACCCCCTTCATCGGCACCCCGCACGAATGGCTCAAAACCAATTGACCGCCCCCTGCTCGAGGATTCAAAAAGACGCGGCTCACGCATGAAATGGCTAACCCTTTGATCTCACTGGGATTCGCAAAAAACACTATATCTAGTGTTGCCCGACCACTTCTTTCCATATATATTGTGAAAAATGCTTATTGGCCAGCGCGACACTGATAATAATGCGGCCGCCTCTTCCAGAGAGCCCGCTAACCACGCAGCCAGAGCTATTTTGACGTATTCATGGAGCAGCACCTGCCAGCATGATTCCAGTAATTGATTTTTCGGGTCACCCCCGGACGTGAGGACATCATGGCTGAAACAACCAAGAGGAAAAGGACGATGTTGAGCTGGGATGACTACCACGCCGCCGAAGAAACCCCTGTTCAGGCTCGCCAACAGGCCATACGCGACACCCCCGTTATTGAAGAACCGGAAGAACACACTCCCCCGGCCAAGGCCCCGGTAGCCGCCGCCCAAGCCAAGGCCACTCCCGCACCGGCGACCAGCACCTCTGCGGCGGCCAACATTGCCCGCGCACAAGCCGCGCTGGAAGCACTCGATGTCGCTCCCGGACTGGAAGAGCTTGAAATGGGCGCATCCCGCGTGGAAGTCGACGACAAGCGCATGATCAATTGCCGGGCGGATTTGAACCAGCTTGTGCCTTTTAAATACGATTGGGCCTGGCAGAAGTACCTGGATGGCTGTGCCAACCACTGGATGCCGCAAGAGGTCAACATGACCGCCGATGTCAGCCTATGGAAAAGCAGCGACGGCCTCTCCGACGATGAGCGCCGCATCATCATGCGTTCATTGGGCTATTTCTCGACGGCCGACTCACTGGTTGCCAATAATCTGGTGCTGGCGATTTACCGCTTGATCACCAATCCGGAATGTCGCCAGTACATCCTGCGCCAAGGGTTTGAAGAAGCCATTCATACCCACGCCTATCAATATTGTATTGAGTCATTGGGCATGGACGAAGGCGAGGTCTTCAATATGTACCGCGAGGTGCCTTCCGTGGCTCGCAAAGCCACCTGGAGCCTCAAGCATACCCAGTCACTGGGCGATCCAACATTCCGCACCGGCACGCCCGAAACCGATCAGGAGTTACTGCGCAATCTGGTCGCGTTTTATGTCGTCACCGAAGGGATTTTCTTCTACTGCGGCTTCACCCAGATTCTGTCCATGGGGCGCCGCAACAAGATGACCGGTGTGGCGGAGCAGTTCCAATACATCCTGCGCGATGAATCGATGCATCTGAATTTCGGCATTGACGTCATCAACCAGATCAAACTGGAAAACCCGCATCTGTGGACCGCCGAGTTCCAGCAGGAAGTCATCCAGATGATTCTCGAGGGTACCCAGCTCGAGATCGAATACGCTCGTGACACGATGCCTCGTGGCGTACTCGGCATGAACGCTGCCATGATGGAAGAATACCTGCAATTCATCGCCAATCGCCGTCTGGCGCAGCTCGGTCTTCCAGAGCACTTCAAAGGCTCAAAAAATCCTTTCCCGTGGATGTCTGAAATTATGGATCTGCGCAAGGAGAAGAACTTCTTTGAAACACGCGTCACCGAATACCAGACTGGCGGAGCGCTCAGCTGGGAGTGATTCAGAAACGGGGCAGCATCGCTGCCCCGTTTGCTTTACGCACCACGGCTTTCAGGCACGACAACAACGGCCAGGAGTATCTGCATGAGCGATGACAGCAGCACCGATGCCAAAAACCTGACTCTCACACTCGCCCGTCTGGCCGATGCCATTGAACGACTCAATGGTCTCGTCGAAGGTTTGGCGATTGAGTTAACCGACTTGTCGGATGAGATGGCAACCGAGTACGAGGCCGAACCCGGACAGCCCCGCACCTTGCACTAAATCGTCGCCCGCAGCGTCGGCGATTACTTCAGATACACCTGCACGGGAATCCAGCGGTATTGCATGGACTCCAGCCTGCCGGAGGCTTTCAGGCCGGCGAGTGCTTCATTCAAGCCTTTCAATAACGCCTTGTCGTCTTTACGCACAGCCCACGCCAGGGACTCTTCCGTCAGCGGCCGGTACATGCTGATCAAGGTATCGGCCCAAGGTGATACTGCCAAGTCCCAGCTGGTGGGTGCATCATGAATAAAGATGTCGATTTGACCCTTATTTAAAGCATCCAAGCCTTGCTCGGCCGTTGCGTAACCCTGTTTGACCCGGATCACGGCAGTACCATCAACGAATGCCTGACCGGTCGTATCGTTCACAAAACCAACCCGGGCACCCGACTCCAACGCCTGCATCGGCGTACGGAACCGCCCGGCATCACGAATACGGATAATCGCCATCTGCCCCAAGGTCATGTAGGAGTCACTGAACGCGACCAGCTCCGCACGCTCCTCGGTCACCGTCATGCCCGACATGATCACATCCACATCGCCGCGCAGTAGCGCCGGAATCAGCTCACTCCACGGCATCGGTACAATGTCCTCCGCCATGCCCATCTGTGCGGCAACCACGCCCGCCAATTCAACTTCCATGCCTTTGATCACGCCATCTTCCTGATAAGCCATGGGCGGGTAATCTGGCGACATCCCCACACGCAGGATTTTGGTTGCCGCAGGCCGTGAAGCCTCCGTAGCCGAATCCGGCGTTCCTGAGCACGCGGTGAGCCATGCCAACGCCAGCAAGAAACTTGCCGCTTTCAGGTAACGCAGTGATGTGATCAGGCAAGCAGGCAACATAGGGAATCCTCTTATCGGTTGTACTCATTATACGGTGCCGGAACCCAAGCATACGATATAGGAGCATACGCTGCCTCAAATGTTCAATCGTGCTACCATCGCGCCATGAAATACCCTCTGGCGTACCACTGTTCATGAGCCCCACACCCGCCCCCAACAGCATTCAGCTTTACCACCGATTGCTTGGCTATCTGAAGCCAACGTGGCTCTATTTTGCCGTCAGCATTACCGGCTTTATTGTTTTTGCCGCCACCCAACCCTGGCTGGCCAGCATCATGCAGGATGTCGAGACCACCCTCAAAGGCGGCCCCAACGTCAATTATCTGTACGTTCCCTTATTGGTACTGGGCATTGTGCTGATTCGCGGTGCCGGTGAATTTGTGGGCAACTTTTTCATGACGCTGGTTGCCCGCAGCCTCGTCCACCGGCTGCGCACGCAAAGTTTCGATAGCATGCTGCTACTCCCCACCCGCTTTTTTGAAAGCAACTCGTCCGGGCAGCTCATCTACAAAGTCACCGCCCTCATCGAAAACGTCACCGCCGCCATCACCCGCGCATTGACCATTATCATCCGCGAAGGCGCCACCAGCATTGCCCTGCTCAGCTACATGATATGGACCAATTGGAAACTCACGCTGGTGTTTCTCGCCACCGCGCCTTTGATTTTTTTCGTGGTTCGCTGGACCAGTTCCCGCATGCGGAAGCTCAGCCGAAAGATGCAGCAGTCGCGCGGCATCTTGACGCACATCGCTGCCGAAGCCATCAGCGGTTACAAAGAAATCAAAGCGTTTGAAGCACAACATAGCGAATCTGCACGCTTTTGCGATGCCAGCCAAAAAAACATGGAGCAGGAAGTCAAACGCAGCCTGACCAGCGAAGCCGCCACCCCCATCATCCAGTTTATTTACGCCGTCGCTTTGGCCGTTTTACTCGGCATTGCACTGTACCCCGGCATGAACAGCGGCTCCATGGGTGAACTGCTCTCCTATGTATTTGCCGCAGGCCTGATGCCAAAATCCCTACGCCAACTCACCACCGTCAATAGCGTGATTCAACAAGGCCTTGCGGCTGCCGAAGATATTTTTGCACTGCTCGATGAGCCTGCCGAGCACGACCCCGGCTCACGCGAACTGCAGTTCACGCACGGCGAAATCACTGTTCGCGACGTGTCTTTCCGATACCCCGGTCAGGAAAAATACGTATTGCACGATATTAACCTGCTGATTCCTGCCGGCAAAACCGTCGCCATCGTGGGTCGTTCCGGCAGCGGCAAGACAACGCTCGCCAAACTGATTGCCCGTTTTTATGATTACCAGTCCGGTGAGATCCTGGTCGATAACGCCGACATCCGCGACTTCACACTAAAAAGCTTTCGCCGACAAATTTCGATCGTCAGTCAACAAGTCACGCTATTCAACGGCACCATTGCCGAGAACATCGCTTTCGGTTTGTATCAAGATGCCTCTCAAGAAGACATTATGCGGGCTGCCAAAGATGCGCATGTCACCGAATTTCTAGCACAACAACCCGACGGCATTAACACGCTGGTTGGTGAAGACGGTGTGAATTTGTCCGGCGGCCAACGGCAACGCGTGGCGATTGCCCGCGCCTTGCTGAAAAACTCACCCATTCTGATTCTGGATGAAGCCACCTCGGCGCTGGACAACGAATCCGAAAGCATGATTCAGGCCGCACTCGACAAGGTCATGCGCGGGCGCACCACGATTGTGATCGCGCACCGCTTGAGCACCATTGAAAATGCCGACCTCATTGTGGTGATGGACGATGGCCGCATCATTGAAACCGGCAGCCACCAGCAGTTACTCGCACAGCAAGGTGCCTACGCGCGCTTGCACAGCCGGCAATTTGCTGACAACGGTGACAGCACAGCCGTCGACGCCTGATCAGGCAAATACGATGCGTTCGTTTTCCAGTGACAAGGTGACTGTATCACCCGGTCCGTAACGACCACCCAGCATTTCCTGTGCCAGCGGATCCTCAATCAACTTCTGAATCGCACGGCGCAATGGACGCGCACCGTACACCGGATCAAACCCGCTTTCGACCAGTTTATCCATCACCGCATCCGGCACCACCAGCGACAAATCACGCTCCTTCATGCGCTTGCGTAACTGTGCCAGCTGCAAATCGGCTATCCGCCGAATATGCGTTTTACTCAAGGGATGGAACACCACCACTTCATCAATCCGGTTAATCAACTCCGGCCGGAAATGCTGACTGACGACTTCCATCACCGCGTCGCGCATGGCTTGATAGCGGTTGTCTTGCTGAGAGCCGGCATCCGAATCGTCCGTTTCCATGGTAATAAAATCGTAGGATTTATCGGTTGCCAGATCCTGAATGCGCTCGGAACCCAGGTTCGATGTCATCACCACCACCGTATTGCGGAAATCCACCGTTCGTCCGTGCCCGTCCGTGAGGCGACCGTCTTCCAGCACTTGCAGGAGAATATTGAATACGTCCGGGTGCGCCTTCTCGACTTCATCCAGCAACAACACCGAATACGGCTTACGGCGAATCGCTTCCGTCAGATAGCCGCCCTCTTCATAACCCACATAACCCGGTGGCGCGCCAATCAAACGCGATACCGATTGTTTCTCCATGAACTCAGACATATCGATACGCACCATGGCATCGCGCGTATCAAACAAAAACTCCGACAAGGCCTTACACAATTCGGTTTTACCCACGCCGGTTGGGCCTAAAAACAGGAACGAGCCATTCGGGCGGTTCGGATCCGACAACCCGGCCCGTGAACGACGCACCGCGTTGGATACTGCGCGCACGGCCTCGTCCTGACCAATCACTTTACTGTGCAGTGCGTCTTCCATCTGCAGCAGCTTTTCGCGATCGCTTTCCATCATTTTGGAAATTGGGATGCCGGTCCATTTCGATACGACCTCGGCGATTTCTTCATCGGTCACGCGATTACGCAGCAAGGTTTTTTCACTGGATTCGGCAGACTGCGCTGCGGCCAACTGTTTCTCCAATGCCGGAATCACGCCGTACTGCAGTTCCGACATGCGCGCCAAATCACTGCCGCGTCGCGCCGCATCGAGATCAAGCCGCGCTTGCTCTAAATCCGTTTTGGTTTGCTGCGAATCTTGCAGCACCAATTTTTCAGCCTTCCAGATTTCATCGAGATCGGCGTATTCTTTCTCCAGGCGCTCAATGTCTTCATTGATTTTGGCCAGGCGCTTTTTCGATGATTCATCCTCGTCTTTTTTGACGGCCTCGCGCTCGATTTTCAGCTGGATCAGTTTTCGATCCAGCTTGTCCATGGATTCCGGCTTGGAATCGATTTCCATGCGTATGCGACTGGCGGCCTCATCAATCAAGTCAATCGCTTTGTCCGGCAAATTACGATCCGTGATGTAGCGCTGCGACAACTTGGTTGCAGCAATAATGGCCGAATCGGTAATGTCCACGCCGTGATGCACTTCGTAGCGTTCTTTCAAGCCGCGCAAAATAGCAATGGTGTCTTCTTCGCCGGGCTCATCCACCAACACTTTTTGAAAACGCCGCTCCAGTGCCGCGTCTTTCTCAATGTACTGCCGGTATTCATCCAGCGTGGTCGCTCCCACGCAGTGCAGATCACCGCGTGCCAACGCGGGCTTGAGCATATTGCCGGCATCCATGGCGCCGTCGGTTTTACCGGCACCCACCATGGTGTGCATTTCATCAATAAATAAAATGACCTGACCGGCCTCTTGCGCGACTTCCTTTAATACGCCTTTCAGTCGCTCTTCAAATTCGCCCCGGTATTTTGCACCGGCCAGCAGCGCGCCCATATCCAAGGCCAGAATGCGCTTATTGCGCAGACTTTCCGGCACTTCCCCATTGATGATGCGCAATGCCAGACCTTCAATAATGGCCGTTTTGCCCACGCCGGGCTCACCGATCAAGACCGGGTTATTTTTAGTGCGCCGCTGCAACACCTGGATCGTGCGTCGAATTTCATCATCGCGCCCAATCACCGGATCGAGCTTGCCGCTTTCGGCACGCTCGGTCAGATCCACCGTGAATCGCTCCAGTGCCTGCCGTGCATTCTCCGCTTCTTGATCCATCACGCGTTCTCCTCCTCGTAAAGCTTCAATGGCAGCACTCAAGGCTGCTTCGGTTGCACCGTGCTCGTTTATCCAGCGACCGGCATCCACCCCGGCTTGCACCATCGCCAACAACGCCAACTCACTGGCGATAAAGTTATCCTGCCGTTGCTGTGCAAGCTTGTCGGCTTGATTCAATACCCGCACCAGATCATTGCCGACATGCACGTCACCGGCACGACCTTCCACACGCGGCAATCGGGCCATGGCCTCATCGGCGGCACGACGAATCGCACTGACATCGGCACCGGCTTTGCGTAGCAAAGGAGCCGCTGTACCACCGTCTTGCTGCAACAACGCTTGCAACAAGTGTACCGGCTCAATCATGGCGTGATCATGCCCCACGGCCTGCGACTGCGCATCGGCCAAGGCCTGCTGGAGCTGACTGGTTAATTTATCCATTCGCATCACGGTTACCTGCTGGTCACTCACATGCGGTTAGATATGGGGATGCATGGTTATTATTTCAACAAGCGATTGCCGCATTCATTGACGCAAGACAATCACGCTGGCCATGCGGCCGGTCACACCATCGCGGCGGTAGGAATAAAAACGGCCGGCATCGCTCACTGTACACAAACCGCCGCCATGCATCGATTGCACGCCGCAGGCCTGCAATCGCAACCGGGCCAAGCGGTCGATATCGGCCAGAAATCGCCCCTGCCCATCGGCACAAAACGCCTCCTGCGTGGCTGCTGCTTGATGGGGCATCGCCTCGATAAAGGCATCGCGCACTTCCGCACCCACCTGAAAAGCCGCAGGCCCAATCGCAGGCCCGAGCCATGCCAACAAGGTATCGGCCGGTGCTTCAAAGCAGCGCACCGTGGCCTCCAGAATACCGGCACACAGGCCTCGCCAACCCGCATGCGCCACCGCAACCTCACGGCCTTGTCGATCGCATAAAAACACGCTCAGGCAGTCGGCCGTCATCACCGCAATCGGTTGCTCCGGCGTCCGGGTATAGGCTGCATCGGCTTCAATCGCCGCTCCCGCTACCGTCACCACCGCACAATGATTGCCGTGCACCTGCGTGAGCCATTGCACCGGCCGCTGATAGCCCATGCGCTGCTGCAGGCGCTCACGATTGCTGGCCACGGCCTGAGGGTCATCGCCCACGTGCAACGCCGGATTGAAGCTGTCCCAAGGCGGCTGGCTGACCCCGCCCGAGCGCGTGGTGACAATGGCCTCAACCGAGGCAGGCGCGGGCCATTGCGGCTTCAGCCAATCACTCACAGTGCAGTCCCATCACGGTGAGCCCTAAGGCCCGCCAGCAATTGCTCGATATCGTCCGGCAGCGGACTTTCCCAGCTGCACGGCTGCCCTGTGATGGGGTGCGAAAACGCGAGCCTTGCGGCATGCAATGCCTGACGCGGGAATCCGGCCAATAATGCCCGCAACGCCTCATCCGAGCCCTTGGGCACCTTCAGGCGCCCGCCATAAGCCGGATCACCCACCAAGGGATACCCCAGATGCGCCAGATGCACGCGAATCTGGTGCGTGCGGCCGGTCTCCAACTGCACGTCCACCGCCGTGTGCGACACAAACCGCTCACGCAGCCGGTAATGGGTGACCGCCGGCTTGCCACCGGCAACCACCGCCATTTTCTGACGCTGCCGCGGATGCCGGGCCATGGGCTGATCGACGGTGCCGCCTCCGGTCATCACGCCATTGACCACCGCCACGTACTCGCGACTGACCTCGCGCGCCTGAATCGCCGCCACCAGCGCCTGATGCGAGGCCGGTGTGCGCGCCACCACCATCAGTCCGCTGGTGTCCTTGTCCAGCCGGTGCACGATACCGGCACGCGGCAGCAGCCTGGCCTCGGGGTAGCGGTGCAACAGGGCATTGAGCAAGGTGCCTGACTGATGACCGGCCGCAGGATGCACCACCAAGCCAGCCGGCTTGTCGATCACCAGCAGGTCGGCATCTTCATAAACCACCCGCAACGGCAAAGCCTCGGGGGTATCGGCCGTCATCTGCGGCAAGGTGGCTGACAATCGCATTTGCTGGCCTTCGGCGACCTTGGTATTGGGTTTGGCCGGCTGCCCATCCAGCGTCAATGCGCCCTCCAGAATCCAGGCTTTCAAGCGCTCCCGCGAAAACCCTTCGATCAGGCGTGCCGCCACCTGATCCAGCCGCGCCCCGGCATCGTCGTGGCTGATTTCGCGCACTTCATCAACTGCTTGCATGACCGCATCCGGCTTGTGAATTGCGTCTAGTATGGGGGGCGGCACCTTTGGAATAAAGGAGGCCTGTGTTTAAATAGGCGCTCTTTGAAACGACCCGGTTGCCCTTCATGTTGTTCCGCCGCGTAACACTGATGATTCTGACCCTCTCACTGCTGTCGATCATGGCCTGCTCCGGTAAAGACGAGATTGATGACTCCATTCCCGAGAGCGAACTGTACGGAACGGCGCGCAAGCAAATCGACGACGGCAATTTTTCGCAAGCCACCCGCAATCTGGAAGCCCTCGAATCACGCTACCCCTTCGGCCGCTATGCCGAGCAGGCTCAGCTCGAATTGATCTACGCTTACTACAAAAGCAGCGACAACGAACTGGCCATCATTGCGGCCGACCGTTTTATTCGCCTGCACCCGCAGCACCCGCAAGCCGACTACGCCTATTACATGCGTGGCCTGGCCAAATACACCCAGAATCAAGGCTTGATTGAACGCTACCTGCCCTTCGATGCCACCGAGCGCGACCCGGGCCCGGCGCGCGATTCTTTCGCTGATTTTGCGCTGCTGCTGCAGAAATACCCGCACAGCGAATACGCGGGCGATGCGCGACTGCGCATGATTTACCTGCGCAATGTGCTGGCGCGCTACGAAGTCAATGTGGCGAACTATTATCTCTCTCGCAAAGCCTGGCTGGCCGCGGCCAACCGCGCCCGCGGCGTGGTTGAAAACTTTCCGCAAACACCGGCCGTCCCCGATGCGCTGGCCATCATGACCCAAACCTATCTGATCATGGGCCTGAACAATTTGGCGAGTGAAAGCCTGGCCGTATTGAGCACAAACTATCCGCAATACCCGTCACTCGACGCGCAAGGCAATTTTATTCCACAGATCACCGAAGATTCGCAGGAAAGGTCTTGGGTCGAGCGTATCAGTTTTGGACTATTCGATCGCCCCGATCCGCCGGAGTTTGATCACCGCAATGACAGCTGGCTGCCGCCTTACAGCACGCCACCGGCCTCAGCCACCCCTCGCTAGTCGGCGGCTTAGTCGCCGGCCTGCCAGCCGGATGTGACCGGATAACGCCGGTCACGTCCGAAACCACGGCGCGTCACACGAATACCGATCGCTGCTTGTCGGCGCTTGTATTCATTGCGATCCACCAACCGGATCACGTGCGCGACATCCGTTTCATCGAAGCCCTCGGCAATCATCGCGCTGGCCGACATGTCGTGCTCGATGTAACGCTCCAGAATGGCGTCCAGCACCTCGTAATCGGGCAAGCTGTCGCTGTCTTTTTGATCCGGCGCCAACTCGGCGGACGGCGGGCGATCAATCACTCGCTGCGGAATCACCATCGCCTGCGTATTGCGATAACGCGACAAAGCATAGACCCGGGTTTTGGACACGTCTTTCAACACATCCAGACCGCCGGCCATATCGCCATACAGCGTGGCATACCCCACGGCCATTTCACTCTTGTTGCCGGTGGTCAATACCAAAGCACCGGTTTTATTCGATAAGGCCATCAGCAATACACCGCGGCAACGCGCCTGAATATTCTGCTCGGTGACATCCATGGGCAAACCGGCAAATTCATCGGCCAGGCTTTCTGCAAACGACTCGAACATCGGTTCAATCGACAATACCCGATAGTGCACGCCCAACGTGCGCGCCTCGGCCTCGGCATCTTCCAGACTCATGCTGCTGGTATAACGGAACGGCATCATCACCGCGCTCACCCGATCCGCCCCTAACGCATCCACGGCAATCGCCAGCGTCAATGCCGAATCAATACCGCCGGACAAACCCAGCAACACCGAGGGAAAACCGTTTTTGTTCACGTAATCGCATACACCGAGCACCAAGGCCTGATACAGGCTGGCATCGGTATCGGCGATGGCTGCCACCGTGGCCGGTTGCAGATCACCGCCATCGAACGACACCGCCAGCAAGGACTCGGCATAAGCCGGCGCTCTGGCACAGACACGACCCTCACGCGATACCGCAAACGAACCGCCATCAAACACCAGCTCGTCCTGACCCCCGACCTGATTCACGTACACCACCGGCATCGCACCTTCTGTCGCGCGCTGCCGCAACAAGGCCTCACGTTCCGCCGGTTTGCCCACATGAAACGGGCTGGCGTTGATATTGAGCATCAGTGCCGCACCGGCCGCACGGGCCTGCTGCATGGGTGACGGCTCCCAGATATCCTCACAAATACTCAAGGCAACGCGCACGCCCTTGATCTCCAACACACAAGGCTCGTGCCCGGTAATGAAATAACGTTTTTCGTCAAACACCTGGTAATTGGGCAAATGCTGCTTGCGGTACTCGACCACCCTGCGACCGCCGTGAAAAACACCCGCCACGTTCGCCAGACCTTCCGGTCCGCGCCGGGGGTAACCGCACACCACCCACAGTTCAGCAGGCAGTTTTTCGCACAATTGCTGTATGGCGGCATCCATACGAATATCGAGACTGGATCTCAGCAACAAATCTTCGGGTGGATAGCCGGTCAAGGTCAGCTCCGGAAACACCAGCACGTCCATGCCTTGCGCCTGCGCTCGCGAGGCTTCTGCCAACACGCGCGCCGTGTTGCCGGGGATGTCCCCAACCAACGGGTTGATCTGCGCCATGCCAATCATCAACGCCATGCTGTCACACCTTTCAAGCCGGCGCTCATTGTCACGGATGGGCGCATCAGGGTAAAGGGCGCGCCCGTCATCGCAAGCCATCGGGTATACTCAAGGCGGTTCATTCATGGAGCATGGCACATGATGCGCATCATCTTAATTGCCGCGATTATCGCCATTGTCTGGCGCCTGCTGACGGGTCGCGCCTTGATGCCCGGCCGCCATACACCGCCTCCCGCCGACACCCCGGATGACCAAGCCCACGCCATGGTGCGCTGCCAACATTGCGGCACGCACGTACCGGCCAAACGGGCCGTGCTCGAAGGCGATGACTGGTACTGCTGTCAGGAACACCGTGATGACGCCCGTCACTGATATCGCGGCCACACCGCTGCGCAGTACGCCGGAAGAAACCCAGCGCCTGCTGCGCATCTACAACTGGTACCGGTTCGTTCTGTCGCTCGTCCTGGCGCTGATGTACTTTGCGCAATGGCAGGGCAAGCTGGTGGGCGAACTGTACCCGCTCTTGTATCTGGTCACTGCCTGCAGCTACGTCGGCTTCAGCAGTTTGTCATTGCTCATTCTCGGCCTGCAAAGAACCGTGCCCAGCAATGCCCAGTTATTTTTGATTATCACCGTCGATATTGCCGTGCTGTCGTTGCTCACCCTCGCCAGCGGCGGCCTTGAAACCGGCCTTGGCATGCTGATGATCGTCTCGGTGGCGGCGGGCAGCATTTTCTTTATTGGCAACATTGCCACGCTGGTTGCAGCACTGGCGACATTGGCGGGTCTTGGCATTGCCATCTACCTGTCCTTTTTGATCGAACGCGATGCACGGCATTTTATTCAGGCCGGTATTCTCGGTATCTTGCTGTTTGCAACCTCGTGGGTATTCCGCACCCTGTCCGAGCGCATTCGCCGTGGCTACCATCTGGCCGAAGCCCAATCCAAAAGCATTGCCAAACTCGAACAAATCAATGAAATGATCGTGCAACGCATGCGTACCGGCGTGATTGTCACCGATGCCGCGCAACACATCCGCATCATGAATAATGCCGCCACCGAATTGCTCGGCATCGCTACCGGCAGCCCCACCGATCTGCCGCCTGAACTGATCCAGCTCATCACCCGCTGGCAACAGCAACATGAACAACCGCAACGCCCCGTGCGCGTGCGCGAGCAAGGGCCCGAACTGCAAGTGCGTTTTGCCTCGCTGGAATACGGCAATACCAGCGACGTCCTTATTTTTGCCGAAGACACCAGCCGCATTGCCCAACAAGCCCAACAAATGAAGCTGGCCTCACTGGGCCGCCTGACGGCCAGTATTGCGCATGAAATTCGCAACCCGCTGGGCGCCATCAGCCATGCCGCACAATTGATTCAGGAATCGCCCACGCTCGACCCGGCCGACCGCCGCCTCACGGACATCATTCAAAGTCATTCGCAACGCATGAATGGCATCATCGAGAACATTCTGCAGCTATCGCGCCGTCAAGCAGCCAAGCCCGCCCGCATCAATCTATCGGAATGGATACCGGAATTTATCCAACAGTTTCGTGCCGGCCATGCCATGCCCAACGCCCGTATTGATGTCGATATTCCGCCCTTTTTCCATATCACCTTTGACCCGACGCATCTGAATCAGGTGCTGACCAACCTGTGTGCCAATGGCTTGCGCCACAGCCCCCATGCCCACATCACATTGCACGCCAGTATCGATCGCCAAAGCGAACACCCCGTACTGGATGTACTCGATGACGGCAGTGGCATTCAGAGTGAAAACCAAAGCCAATTATTTGAACCGTTTTTCACCACCGAAATCAGCGGCACCGGGCTTGGCTTATACATCTCTCGCGAACTGTGTGAGTTCAATCAGGCCAGTCTGGATTACTCGCGTACCGCGGACCAGCACAGCCGCTTCCGCATCCGTTTCTCACACCCGGATCGACGCATTGCACTAGAATTGGCAAACCCGCCTGAGATTGGATAAAACGCAACCACCACACGAGGCCTCAAGCATGTCGGATAAACGCGTACTGGTCGTTGATGACGAACCCGACATTCGTGAACTGCTGGAACTCACCCTGACCCGCATGGGACTGGTGACACACAGTGCCAGCACCTATCAGGAGGCACTCGATGCACTGCAAGCCGAACACTTCGACTTGTGCCTCACCGACATGAAATTGCCCGACGGTGACGGGCTTGCGCTGATTGAACACATTCAGGCACAACACCCGGCCCTGCCCGTTGCCATGATCACCGCCTTTGGCAGCATGGATACCGCCATTGCCGCCTTGAAAGCCGGCGCTTTTGACTTTGTCAGCAAACCGATTGAGCTGCCGCGCCTGCGCAAACTGGTGGACTTTGCCCTGTCATTGGCAGACACCCGCCAGATTGGCAGCTCGGGCGAAAGCCGATTGACCGGTAACAGCGCTGCCGTCGTGGCGGTGCGCGAAAAAATCACCAAACTGTCCCGCAGTCAGGCACCGGTGTATATCAGTGGCGAATCCGGCAGCGGCAAAGAGCTCGCCGCCCGACTGATTCATGCCAACAGTTCGCGCAGTGACGGCCCCTTTGTCCCGGTCAATTGTGGCGCCATCCCCAGCGAACTGATGGAAAGCGAGTTTTTCGGTCACCGCAAAGGCAGCTTCACCGGCGCGCACGCCGACAAACAAGGTCTGTTTCAAGCGGCCGATGGCGGCACCCTGTTTTTGGATGAAGTCGCTGACCTGCCACTGGCCATGCAAGTCAAATTACTGCGTGCCATTCAGGAAAAAGCCATTCGCCCGATCGGCGCCGCGCAAGAAATCGCCATTGATGTGCGCATTTTAAGCGCCACGCACAAAGATTTGGCCGCCGAAGTCCAGGCCGAGCGTTTTCGCAACGACTTGTTCTACCGCATCAATGTCATTGAATTGCACATGCCCAGCTTGCGCGAACGGCAAGAAGACATCGCCTTACTGGCGCGCTCGATTCTCGCCAAACTGGCCGCCCAAACCGCCAGCCAACCCATCACCCTGAACGACAGCGCACTGCGCGCCCTGGAGCACTACCACTTTCCCGGTAATGTGCGTGAGCTCGAAAACATACTCGAACGCGCTTCCACATTGTGCGAAGGCAACAGCATTACGGCCGATGACTTGCAACTGGATGTCTCGATGCCACCCGCCACGGTCAGCCAAGCCGATCCCATCAGCGAGGCCCGCCTGCCCGACACGCCCGTCACCTCACTGGAGAGCTATCTGGAGCAAGTCGAGCGGCAACTGATCACCGACGCACTCGAAGCCTGCCGCTGGAACCGCACCGCGGCCGCTGAAAAGCTCGGCATTACGTTCCGCGCGTTGCGTTATCGCCTGAAAAAACTCGGCATCGAATAAGCGCACGCCCAGCCGCAGTAAAGTCGCACACGCATTACTGCCCATACGCCTGCCGATTCCACAACACGCTGCTTATTCTCCTTGCGCGCATTACCGCCACGGAGGGCAGCATGCATTCACCCCAGACCGGTTTCACCCTGACCGAACTGCTCACGGCATTGATGATCGCCAGCATTCTGGTCGCAACGGGCGCGCCCGCACTGAGCGCAAGCCGCGACAAAGCCCGCGCCAACCACACGACTCAAAACGCGCTGCATGCCATTCAGCACGCGCGCACATTAGCGATTCATCACCAAAGCGGTGTCATTACCCTCTGCGGCAGCAGTGACGGCCACGCATGCAGCAACGACTGGAGCCAAGGCTGGATATTGTTTGCCGACGACAACAACAACCACCGTTGGGATGCCGACGAACCACTGCACCAAAAAGACCAGCACTCCCTCGACGGTCAGCTGCGCTGGCGCGGCTCAGCCGGTCGGCCCTACCTGCGTTTTACCGCCGTCGGGTATGCCATGGAATTCGGATCACTCACTTACTGCGCGCCGGATCATGACCCACGCCATGCACGACAAATCACCATCAATCGTCCAGGCCGGGCCCGCCTATCGCGCGACCGCAATGGCGATGGCATCCATGAAGACAGTTATGACAAACCCCTGGACTGCGCATCGTAAAGGCATCGCACCGACAAAAAAAAGCCGCCAGAGGCGGCTTGAAGAACTTCAGTACATCCCTCGACCTGCGGGGGAAACCATCATTCACATCACGGGAAGCATATCCTCGGCTGGCGCTCGCCGGTATTGGTAATCGTCAAGACACTGCAATTAGCATTACCCTGCTTATCCAGGGTTTGATTGTTTTTAGCCGTCGCCGTTGCCGTAAACGTAGAACCGTTCGCAACAACCGTGACTTGATACCACAACTCACCGGCACTCACACCTTTAGGTACGTTGACTTTGATACTGCTATTTTCCAATGGCGTGGCATCGCCATTTTTGTACGCATTATTGGCGTTGTAGTATTTCTCTTGGTCATTCACCACCATCATCAAGGTATTAATGCCTTCTGCACGGCGCGCCTTGCGCGTATACTGGTTGTATTGCGGATAACCGATGCCGGCCAAAATGCCCACAATCGCCACCACAATCATCAACTCCACCAAGGTAAAGCCATCAGCTTGTTTCATATAGTCTCCTAAGGGCAGCTAAGCCACCGCTACCATCAAGGTGCCGATTGAATAATCCGCTGCACATCGGCAACGGGACCGCTGATTTGAACCGTGTCCAGATCACCGATCGCACCGGCCTGATTGCTCAGCGCATAATTGACCCACAGGCCTTCCGATAACTGACTGGCCGATATCCACAGGCTCTTTCCATTCGGCAGGCGAACCGATACCGACGTTGCCGGCGTCAGCAAATACGCCCGACCGTCAATCACCAGATTTTTGCCCAAGCCATCCTCATCAGCCTTGATCGCAGTCACTTTGCCAGAGAACGTATCGGCCTGTACCGCCGCTGTCGCAATGACAGCGGCCAATCCTACAATCCATTTATTCATCATGATCATATGCTCCCATCAATTCAAATGACGCCAGGACATCCGACCCGTCGTGTCATCGACCGATTCCAGGACGTTGCTGATGCTGCCCGTACTGCTGCTGAAGGTTTTACTCTCACTGCCATTGCCTTTCACGATCTCGGGTGACTGCAACAGACCATCGAAGAGAAGACCCGACGGCACGGTGCCATCGGCGATAGCCGATGCCAGATCGTAATCCAGATCGTCCAGATTGAAGCTGCCGTCTTTATTCAAATCAAACGGCGGATCATTCAGACGCGAGCCGGTCAAGGCGCTCATTTCCATCAGCCAGCTGTAGCCGCCCGATGAGCACGGATCTTGCGTTGGCACCCAGGTGGTAAACACGATACGGCCGCCGTCACTGGCCAGCTGCGGATCAGTGACCGAGCGTTCGCCTTCGTTTTTACCGGTCTTCACGTTCAGCAGGTTGATGTACCAACCCATATTGGGTTCATTGCTGGTGTAATCCGGATCGGCCTTGGTGGTAATGCGGATGCCGTAGGTAATACCGCCAACCACCGCCGTCTCTTGCTGGGTAATCCGCTGCTGGAACAGATCCGCCGGCGTCAGTGTTTTGAAGCCATTCGGATCTTTCAAGTCATCCCATATCCCGTAGAAGGCCTGGGTGGGTGTGCTGGCGGTGACAATATTATCGCCAACCTCCAGGTATTTGCCGGTACCAAACAGGATGACATACCCCCCGTTCGGGTGCTTGATCGCTTTCGGCTGCACGGTAATCGGCTGGCCGGTGGCGGTCTTAAAGTGTGCTTTACCACTGTGCGCTACGTTCCAGTCAGAAGGCAGGGCCTTGGAAATATCGAACTTCCAGAGGTTGCCTTGCAAGTCACCGGCATACACGTAATCGCCGTCCCAATCACCGTCCCAATCCACCACCACCGGGCCTGACAGACCGTTGGCCAGCGCTGCGGTTCCGAGTTCGTTGGTATCGAGCTTTTTGATCAACACACCGGTCACGGCATCGAGCACGAACAACACGGCCGAGCCGCGGCCGACAAAACCATCGGGCTCTTTGCTGTTGTAACCGTTAGCAACCAACGCACCCCAACGACCGTTGTTCAGCTTCACCACCGGAATTTTGCTTAAGACATAGCCCAAATCGACATCGTCTTCGTGCAGGAATTCCCACATGGCCAGCTTCTCGGCATTGGCTTCACTGAAGTTATCCGGATCGGTCACATTCAGCGAATAGATGCCTTGACCACCGGTGCCGAGCGCGCCAAACAACAGGGTCTGCCAACGGTAATCCCCTGACGGGAATGTCGCGTCGTACACGTCCATGCTATTGGTCGGTGCGTTCACATAAAACTGGTGACCGTAGTTGCGATCGGCCAGCGCGGGCAAATTCGGATACACCATCGCCGGTACGTATGCGATCAGCTCCTTACCGCTATTGGCCATGCCACTGGTGGAATCAAAGCCGTGCAACATGCCGTCGTTCGCGCCCACGTACACCATGGGTGTGCGGTTTTTGTATTTGTTCACGAACGAGGAGTACGGCGAACCGGCAATCGAGTTGGTGAACGCCTCATCAGGACGGCCCACGTACTCCGGTGCCGACGCAATAATATCGCCCAGCAAATGGTTGCGCGTACGGAACTTATAGGTGGTTGAACTGCCTTCTTGCGAACGCTGACCGCGCAAGTAGTTCACCAGTGCCGTGCCGTAAGCCTGATTCGCGGCAATCTCACTCGTCACCGTGGTGTTCGCCGGATACGGTGCCCGCGACAGCAAGTCGGCAATTTCGACGCGGTCGAATTCACCGACAACCGGCGCCGTATAATTTGCCGGGAAGCGGAAAGGCACGCCTTTATACGTTGCCGGGTTATAACTGATGATGTTGCGCGAAGTATGCGACATGGCATCCAGCGTGTCGTTGGCTTCCCACAAAGTGGCACCGACACCGCCGTTGACCAAAGTCTGCAATGCCCTCAGATTACCGCTCCAGTCACCTGAGTTAAATTGCGCCTGATACAGCAAGGCGTCACCCAACACACGGCCCGAGGTTGATGCCAGCGCGGAAGATGACGAAATCAAACCCGAAATCACATCAAAGATTTTTTCGAAACCGTCGAGCAACTCTTGCGGGTTACGGGCCGAAATGAACTTGCCATTGCCGTTATAGGCGGCATGCCACAAGTCATCGATTTTTTCAGGGTTTTCTTGACCGCTGGTCTCCGGCACACGCGCACCGTTCCATTCGGTGCTGCGCATCACCGCCGCCACGCCTTTAATGGCCGGGTCAATCGCCGGTGTAAAGGCCGTCGCCGGGTTGGTGCGCAAGTTCCAATCGGGCCAGCCATCCGGCGCTACGGCATCATCTTGCAACAAGCCTGGCACACCAAACGATACCGGGAAGGTCACCAGATGCTGCTGCTTGAGCTGCGTCATGCCGGCGTTATCTTTCACCGGCACGTTATTATCCATGGTGGTGTGCAAATCGTAGCCGGAGTTCAAGCCCACTTTATAGGCAATGTCCGACATTTTATCGGTTGCACCATCACCGTCTTCATCGGCCACGCCGGCAATCGATTCACCGCCAGTGTAATAACCGTCGGTCATCACAATCGCAAAGTTATGCTGGCAGGAATACAGGATCGGGTTATTGCTGCTGTTGGTGCGGCTATCGAAATAGTCCCACGCGTTTTTATACCCTTCGCGCAGCGGCGTGCCCGAGCCGTTACTGCCTTCGTTATCCAGATGGTGGTAGTACATGTTGGTGTACAAGGTAGCGTAGTTATACGGGCCGGTTGCCGCCGCCGGCATATTGACGCGCGTCACCAGTGATTTGCCACCGTTCGTGTAGGTGCGACCGGGCTCTTTCTTGATCAAGCCCAAGCCATAACGAAGCCCCGGGTTTTGTTGCACGACTTTGCCCACTGCTTCACGGGCCACGAAAGTACGCTTACGACCAAACTCGTACCACGTCGCTATCTGGTTCATCAGGTCGGTTGCCGTACGACCGGTGCCATCGATCACACCGTTACCGTCGACATCGCCGACCGGGTCAAGCGCATTGCCGGTGAAGCTGGCAATGTTGGTGGCCGTTTCAATCAAACCGCCGGCGTTATCAATGGCATAGGTAATGTGATCGACTGTGACGATCGGCGTGGTACCCGACAGATCGACGCGATAGCGCAAATGCTCATCCCACAAATCGACCCAACCGTTGCCGCCGTTCTGACGGTTATGGTTTTTAGCCGCGTTACAGCCTGGCGAGCCAACCTTCGGTTTGGTCAGGCCGGTGTTGGTACACCATTGGTGCGTATCCAGCCAGACGTGGAATTCGAAAAAGTTTTTATCCGACAGGCTGCTGTACGACGCACCCAAATAGGGGCTGGAGCTCAAGTTACGGGTAATGGTGTAACCGGTCATGCCTTTCATGGGGTGACTTTTTACGCTGGTAAAGCTTGGCGCGTAGCCCGCCGCCACACCGGCAGTGGTCTCGTAATTAGGCCACGGCGCGTATTGCGTGCGCGGGTTGTAATACGTGGTATTCAAGCTTGATGACAGCACACGCCAGTCGTATTTAACCACGGCGTTACCGCCGTCTTCATAATCTTCAATCGAACGGTAGGTATTCCAGTTATCGGAGTTCTCAAACACGTTATAGAAGGTGCGCATATCACCATTGCTGTAAATGTACATCTCACCATTGGTGATCGGCTTGGTTTTGTTGCCATTGCCATCGGCATCATCGCACTTGCTGGCCGCGTAACCGCTGCTGTACACCGGGTGGTTGCGGTCGTATTCGCAGGCCATCCAGTACGGCGTGGGCAGAATCTCCCAATCCATCGAACCGGAATCATCGATTTCAAAGAAGACGTTGGCATCAACGCTTTGGGTCAAGAACAGTGGCGTGGCCGCCAAGTTCATATTGCCGCTGCTGGAGCCGCTGGAAGAAGAGGAGCTCGTGGAAGAGCCCGACGAACTGGAAGTCGACGAACTGGTGGAGGAGCTCGTGGAAGAGCCCGACGAGCTGGAAGTCGACGACGAGGTTGACGAACCCGACGAGCTGGAAGTCGACGAACTGGTGCTGCTCCCACTGCGACGCGCGTCAGCTTCCGGCGCGTGCAGCAACACCAAGGCAGGCACTGCCAATGTCATCACCATCAACCGGCTTAATTTATGCATATCCATGATTGTCGCCTCTCTCCCCGCCGTGCGGGTCACATGCCTATTACTGTTTAGCGTAAATGCTTTCGAGCAGCACCACGGTATCTTCCCGACCGCCCGTGCCGCGCCCTACAATCCGATAATACGTACTCGTGGCATTGCCATCACTGATGCCCACACCGGCGCTGCCCGTGCCTGCCGCAGTCGATGTCATGAGCAGCTCCACCACGTACTGCGGCTCTTGATACACAAACCAACTGGTATCGGAGGCACCGGCACGCTTCAACGCGGTATTGAGTGCCACCTTATTGCCCTCGGTCGACCAGAAATTGGCCTCCGTTGCTTTATTCCACCAATCACTGCTGCCCACTTTGTCTTTGATGGCATCACGCGCCCACACATAGCCATCACCGGGCGATGGATCGACGGTGCCATCCGGTACAGTCAACAACGCCTGCAGCCATGCCTCACCGCCGGCCAAGGCCAGTTCCGCCATTTCAAAGGCAACCTGCTGATCTTGCAGATTACCCACCATCTTTTCTTGCGTATTGGCTGTGTTCATGGCCGCCACACCGATAAAGGTCAATAGCAGCAACATAACCAATGAAACAATCAGTACCGCACCTTGCTGGCGGCTACCGGTGTTGATGTTCTGTGTCATTAATTTATTCATCATTACCTTGCCTGATCAAAATGCACGATTACGAAGCGTAATGGTCTTGGTGAACACCTGGCGCACCCGTCGATCGGTCGGCGTGCTGGTGGCGCCGTTGTAAAAAATAGGCATTGGATCCGAGATGATGTTGTCTTCGACGCTGCCCGTCATCACGGTCACGCGCACACTGACCACCTTTTCCCAGTTCACGGTATCGATTTGCTTGGCCGTGACGTACACATCGGCGGACTGATCAGTGCTGGTATCAACGCCGTACATGATCTGGATATTTTCAATGCCCTCCACCAGTTCTTGGCCCGCAGCCAAACCACTATTAGTCCCCAGAGCCCGCACAAACAATGACGGCGGGTTCGCGGCATCATCGTTGCGACGACCGACGTAATACAGATTGCCTTGCAACACATACACGCCGGCACCGACGGTCACGTTCAGATGCGCTGCGGCGATGTTGCCGGGGGTACACCCGGCACTCAAAATGATATTCTTCGTGCTGCTATTGACGTTGCACGCCTGCACCAGGTCGGCTTTTGCGCAGTTATTCAGCAGTAAAATAGAGTCTTGAGGAATGCTGGATACATCATTTACTGTCAGCACGGTATTGGCGCCCGGTGAAATACCGTCTACCGTCACGCCCATGCCCGCACCGCCCCAGATGCGGAATATATCGGAACCCGGCACCGCCTGAATATTGAACGGCGGCACACCGAGCGAATCAGCCCAATCGCCGTTGGTGGTGCTGACGAGCTGATTGGCCGTTAACAAATAGGCAAACGGGTATTCCGTGGTCTGTGGCGCGGTGTAATAGGTGTTCTTGTATTCCCAACCTTCAATACCGATATCCGGGTTAAAGGATGCATCGAAAGAAGCGTCGTTCAATGTGTTATTGATTTTGACATTCTTGGTCATGCAGCCGCTGTAGCCAGCCATCTGGAACTGACGGGTGAGCATGGCCATGGTGAAACGGCCATTTTCTTGCAGCAAGGCCATGTTGTCTTGATAGCGGGCATTAATAAAATTGCCCTGAAAAACCTGCACCACGCCGGCCATGATAATCAGACCAACCAGCATGGACACCAGCAGCTCGATCAAAGTAAAACCGTGCTGTGCGATCGCGTTGATATTGGGTTTTTTCATCGGTTTCATCCTCAACGCAACGTCACGATAACGCGCGGATCGGCTGCGGTAATCGCACCGTCGCGGTTTTCATCCCACCAGATTTTGACCGCAATCAAACCACCGGTCGTCAGCGCGGTGTTATCGCATGCTGCGGACGTTCCTTTCGCGCCATCCTGTGGTGTTGCATCCAGGCAAACAATCGACATGTCGTCCACCAATGCCGCACCGCCCGGCAAAGAACGCGCCACGGTTTGCTTCCAGTCGTAAAGGTCCCATTGGGACATGGAAGATGTATTGCAGTTATTGCTGCCAATAGTCGCCGACCCCGAGGTCACCACGCAGTTTGCGTCGCTGGCAGACACCGCATAATAGTTACTGGTTCCGCGGTTGGCGCGAATGCGGTCGGCCATGTCTTCCGCCAGATACGCGGCTTGTGTGCGGTAGTAGGCCGATTGATTGGAGCGCACACTGGTCGTCAGCAAGGCGGCCATGCCCAGCAGCCCAACGGCCAGAATGAAGAAGGCGATCATCACCTCAAGCAGAGTAAACCCTTTGTGTGAATTCATTACGGACATGTGTAGGCTACTCCCGCGTTATTTTCATGCACACCGTCCAAATCTGCATCGCGCGAATAACGCACCACGCCCGACAACTGCACCACCAGACCGCGCGCATATTCCACTTTTTTGGACTCCGGGCAAATGCGCATTTCGGTGGCCGCTGTTGCAGCACCGGATGCATTGAACTTCACGCTTGTTGCGGTGGCCGTCACCTTACTGTTGTCGTTATACCCTTGACGCACCATGAATATTTCATCGGCATCCAGCGCGCCGTCTTTGTCTTTATCGGCCCATGCCAGTAAACCTTCTTGCCAATCGGCGCCATTGCAACTGGTGCCATTTGAACTGCTGCAAATCGTCACGTCCGTGCGCAAAGTGGTGGCGTGATCGCGCGCTTCGCTTAAATTGACACGCATTTCTTTTATACGGGAGCGAATCGAATTGCGCTCGACAGCATCCTTAAAGCTCGGCAATGCCAGCATGAGGAGAGCGCCCAACAGGGCAATCGTCGTCATCAGCTCGACAATGGTGAAGCCCTTCTGGGAGCTCAATGGTTGTTTTAGGTTACGCATCACGGCACATGCACCCTGCCAATACTTTTCGGTACTGTAGGTATACGCCACTTATCGTGACTAGCTCAAGGGCTTTCCGACAGGCGGATACGGCGTGGCGATAAGCGGTAACTGACTGAAAAATCAGTCAATTGGTGTGAGACGCAGTTCACGCGGCATGGAGAAGCGGATGCTCTCGGCCGCCCCTGACAGCTCAACCGGTTTGGCCGCACCCATGGCCTGCAACGCCTCGATGACCTCCTGAACCAGCACTTCCGGGGCGGACGCCCCGGCGGTCACACCAATCGCCGTCTTGCCCGCGAGCCATTCCGGCTTAATATCTTCAGCAGAATCAATAAGATAGCTGTCTATTCCGGCGCGAAGCGCCAATTCGCGCAGGCGGTTGGAGTTGGAGCTATTGGGCGATCCCACCACCAGCACCACATCGCAATCGGCGGTCAGCGCTTTGACCGCATCTTGCCGGTTTTGGGTGGCATAGCAGATATCGTCCTTGCGCGGGCCTTCAATGCGCGGAAACCGGCTGCGCAACGCCTCGATCACCCGGGCGGTATCGTCTACCGACAGGGTGGTTTGGGTGACGTAGGCCAAATGCGCCGGGTCGCGCACTGCCAGCGTTGCGACATCGGCCTCGCTTTCGACCAGGTAAATCGCCCCGCCCTGACTCATGTCGTAACGCCCCATGGTGCCTTCGACCTCGGGGTGGCCGGCATGGCCAATCAGAATGCATTCGCGGCCTTCGGCGCTATACCGCAACACCTCGAGATGCACCTTGGTCACCAGCGGGCAGGTGGCATCAAATACCTTGAGATCGCGACGGGCGGCTTCATCCTGCACGGCACGCGAGACGCCGTGGGCACTGAAAATAACGATGGTGCCATCGGGCACTTCATGCAATTCGTCGATAAAAATCGCACCGCGCTCACGCAGGCTGTCAACCACAAAGCGGTTATGCACCACTTCATGGCGCACATAAATGGGGGCGCCAAAGACATCGAGCGCACGGTTGACGATATCAATCGCGCGATCGACACCGGCACAGAAACCGCGCGGATTCGCCAGCTTGATGGGAACGGGTTGTTGACTCATGCTGCGGGTGCCTCGACTGCAATAATATCCACGTCAAACGCCATGCTACGCCCCGCCAGCGGGTGATTGAAGTCGACCGTGACCTCGCGATCATCGATGCCGACCACCACGCCCGGCAAGGAATGCCCGCCCTGATCGGCAAAATCGACCATCAAACCGGGCTCCAACGCCAACCCGACAAAACGCGCACGCGGTACGCGCTGCAGATTCTCGGGCCGGTGGGGACCGAACGCATCTTCTGCGGCCATTGCGATGCGTTTTTGCTCGCCCGCTGTCATGCCGATCAACACGGCTTCAAAACCGGGCAACAAACTGCCATCGCCAACCACCAGCGTTCCCGGTGCGCGATCAACGGTGGACTCCACAACGTCACCGTTCTCCAGCGTGAGCGTGAAATGCAAGGTGACGCGGCTACCCTGTGTGATGCGCTCACTCACGGCGCGGCTCCGTCGGCTTCTCCAAAATGGCGTGCAGCAACACAATGGCAGCACCCGTGCTAATGGCGGCATCGGCCACATTGAATGCCGGCCAGTAATGCACGCCCCAATGCGCTGAAATAAAATCGACCACGTGTCCGAGCACGATACGGTCGTACAGATTACCGATCGCGCCGCCTAAAATCAGCGCCAATGCCAACGGCATGGCCACCGCAGGGCGCGGCAACTTGGCAATCCAGCCCGCCAGAATCACGCTGGCGATGGTGGCTATCAAGGCAAAAAACCAACGCTGCCAGCCGCCTGCCTCACTCAAAAAACTGAATGCCGCGCCGCGGTTGTACACCAAGGTAATGTCCAGAAACGGCGTGATCTCATTCGGCACACCGTACACCAAGGCCGAAACGGCCCATTGCTTGCTGAACCAGTCGGCCGCAAACACCGCGACAGCCAGCGCATACCAGCGCCATAAGCGAAGGTCGCGCATCAGGCAAACCGCCGGGCTTCACCGGGCCCTTCAATATTGCTGATGCAACGCCCGCACAACTCCGGATGCGCGGCATGAGCGCCGACATCGGCCCGATGATGCCAGCAGCGCACGCACTTGGTGTGTGCGCTCGCCGCCACACTGACTTTCAAACCGGACAACTCGGTTGCTGAAGCCCCTGCCCCTTCGGTCAACGGTTTTAATATCGCTTCCGAGGTGATCAACACAAACCGCAATTCATCCCCCAGCTGATCGAGCAACACACGCAAGGCGTCATCCACATACAAGGTGGCCTCGGCCGACAAACCGCCACCGATCACGCCATCGGCACGGCGCGTTTCGATTTCTTTATTGACGGCCGTTTTTACCGCCAGAATGTGCTTCCAGTAACCGGCATTCATCGCCTCATTGTCGGCCATGCGCGGCAAGTGTTCGTAGGCGGTTTCCAGAAACACCGACTCACTGCGCTCGCCGGGCAAGCATTGCCACAGTTCATCGGCGGTGAAACTTAAAATCGGTGCCATCCAGCGCACCAGCGCTTCGGCAATGTGATACAAGGCGGTTTGCGCCGAGCGGCGCGGCTGACTGTCGGCACCGGTGGTGTACTGGCGGTCTTTAATAATATCGAGATAAAAGCCACCCAGATCCACCACGCAAAAGTGGTGCAGTTTTTGGTAAACCTGATGGAATTGATAATCGTCGTAGGCAGCCATCAATTCATCTTGCAATCGCGCGGCACGATCCATCGCCCAGCGATCGAGTGCGACCATCTGCGCAGGCGCCAATGCATCGGTGGCCGGATCAAACCCGGCCAGATTCGACAGCAAAAAGCGCGCCGTGTTGCGAATGCGCCGGTACGAATCGGCCGTGCGCTTAAAAATCTCGTCGGAGACGGTCATCTCGGCACGGTAATCGGTGGCCGCAACCCACAGACGCAAGATGTCGGCACCCAATGTCTTCATCACTTGCTGCGGCGCAACCACGTTGCCTTGTGATTTCGACATTTTTTTACCGTCGGCATCGACGGTAAAACCGTGCGTGAGCACGGCTTTATACGGCGCAGTCCCGTTCATGGCGACCGCCGTTAACAACGATGACTGAAACCAGCCGCGATGCTGATCGGAGCCTTCAAGGTATAAATCAGCGGGATAATGCAGGCCTTCGCGCTGCTCCAGCACACACGCATGCGTCACGCCGGAATCGAACCAGACATCCAGCGTGTCGGTGACCTTGTCGTAATCGGCCGCCTCATCACCCAGCCATTCGTCAGCAGCCATGCCAAACCAGCCGTCGATGCCTTGCTGCTCGATACGCAGCGCGACCTGCTCGATCAATTCGGCCGTTCGCGGATGCAACTCTGCCGTTTGTTTGTGCACAAACAACGTGATCGGCACCCCCCAGGTACGCTGGCGCGAGATGCACCAGTCGGGACGGTTTTGCGTCATGGCATCAATGCGGGCGCGACCCCACGACGGCATCCAGCGCACGCCATCAATGGCAGTCAATGCCTGCTTGAGCAAACCGGCTTGCTGCATGCTGATAAACCACTGCGGCGTGGCACGAAAAATCACCGGCGTTTTATGCCGCCAGCAATGCGGATAACTGTGTTGCAGTGTTTCGTGATGCACGAGCGCGCCTTCGGCCTCCAATACCTCAAGCACCGCGTCGTTCGCTTTAAACACATGCAGGCCGGCAAAGCGCTCGGTATCGGGCAGGAACACGCCATTACCACCCACCGGGTTGTAGACTTCCAAGCCGTAACGCTGACCTACGATAAAGTCATCGGTACCGTGACCGGGCGCGGTGTGCACGCAACCGGTGCCGGCTTCGGTCGTCACGTGATCGCCGAGAATAATAGGGACTTCGCGCGCATAAAACGGATGTTGCAAGCGGTGCTGCTCAAGCGCCACTCCCTTGCAGCGGCCGGCAATGGCGTACTCGGCCACGCCGTAGCGTTTCATGGCCGATTCAAGCAAGGCTTCGGCTAACACCAGGTATTCGCGACCGGTATCGACCAACACATAATCCAGATCGGGGTTCACTGCAACCGCCTGATTGGCCGGCAGCGTCCACGGCGTGGTGGTCCAAATCACAACCGATGCACGCGTGTGCGTGGGCGCCTCGACATGAAACGCCGCGCACAAATCGGCTACATGGACCGCCGGAAAACGCACATCGATGGCCGGTGACGTTTTATCTTGGTATTCGACTTCGGCTTCGGCCAAGGCCGACGCGCAATCCATGCACCAATGCACGGGCTTGAAGCCTTTGTGCAAATGACCGTTCGCCACGATGCGCCCCAAGGAGCGAACGATATTCGCCTCGAATGCATAATCCATGGTGAGGTACGGTTTATCCCAGTCACCGAACACGCCCAGACGTATAAAATCGGCTTTCTGTTTTTCAACCTGCGATGCTGCGTATTCACGGCACTTATTACGAAACACTTCTGCGCTGACTTTATCGCCGGCTTTGCCAACTTTTTTCTCGACGTTCAATTCAATCGGCAGACCGTGGCAATCCCAGCCCGGCACATACGGCGCATCAAAGCCGGCCAGACTGCGTGATTTCACGATCATGTCTTTCAGGATTTTATTCACGGCATGGCCAATATGAATATCGCCGTTCGCATACGGCGGGCCGTCGTGCAAAATAAACGGCTTGGCGCCCTGACGTGCTTTGCGAATACGCTGATACAGCTCCAGCGACTGCCAACGCTCCAGCATGGCCGGCTCACGCTGCGCCAGATTGGCCTTCATCGGAAAATCCGTTGCCGGCAAATTCAATGTCTGTTTGTAATCCGTCATGCCAATCCTGTTGTGTTAGTGCTGTTCAAACCATGCGCGCGCTGACGCAATGTCTTTTGTAATCTGGACTTTCAAATCGTCCAGCGAATCAAACTTTTGTTCGTTGCGCATTTTCTTGCGAAAAAACACCTCGATGCGTTTGCCATAAATGGTGCGGTCGAAATCCAGCAGATGCACTTCGAGTATCGCCTTCACCCTGTCATCGACTGTCGGCCGCGTACCCACATTGGCCACGCCGGCCATCAAACCCGCACCCAAACCGGCCACCTCCACCGCATACACGCCCGACATGGCGGCTCGCAGGCGGTGCAATTGCAGATTGGCTGTCGGGGCACCCAAGGTGCGCCCCAATTGCTGACCGTAAACCACTTTGCCCGAAATCGCATAGGGCCTGCCCAGCAAGCGCTCGGCCATCGCAAAATCGCCGGCCTCCAGCGCCTTGCGAATGCGCGTACTGCTCACCCGCTCGCCGTCCACTTCACAGGTGTCGGCATCGGTCACTTCAAAACCCCAACGCTGCCCGGCAGCCTGCAGCACATTGAAATCACCTTCACGATCACGCCCGAAACGAAGATCGTCACCGGCCATCATGAACTGGATATCAAGCCCTTCAACAAACACCTGCTGAATAAAATCATCGGCCGACATTTGGCTAAAACGGTCATCAAAACCAATGCGCAAGACCCGATCAACGCCCAGCTCACGCAGTGCAACAAACTTTTCACGGAAACTCATTAGCCGTGCCGGTGAACGCACCGGTGCAAAGTATTCGCGCGGCAAGGGTTCGAACACGATCACGGTGGTGGGCAGCCCTCGCGCCTGCCCTTCGGCCTCAAGATGCGCCAATACCCGCTGATGCCCTTTGTGCAGACCGTCGAACGCGCCGATGGTCGCCACACAGCCCCGATGCCGGGGGCGCAGGTTATGCAAACCGCGAATCAGCTCCATGGGCACCCAAGACCGTGAAAAGCCGCGATTATAACGCAGCCGACCCCGTACGGTCAGGCGCCCATTCAGGCGTGACGACGAAAATCGGTGAGCCGGAAGCCGGCCAAACGCAGACCGGCAAAATACACCAGCACGCCTGCCACACAAATACCCAGCAAACGCGCCACGCGGTGATGCCAATCCCACGTAAACCATTGCTCCATCGCCGGCGTCATCCACAGAATCACGGCAGCCATCAACAGCGTCACCGCCGCCATGCGCACCACCGAGCCCCGGTATTGCACGGGCCAGCGCCACACGCCCTGCTCACGCAGGCGCTTCCAGAGCAGGCCGGCATTCAGGAATGCCGCTGCCGAGGTGGCCAGGGCCAGGCCCATATGACCCAACTGAAAGCAGTAATGCAGCGGTACGACAAACAACAGGTTCATCACCATATTGGCAATCATGGCGCGAATACCGATACCGACCGGGGTGCGCGTGTCCTGACGCGCATAAAACCCGGGCGCCAAGACTTTCACCAGCATGAACGCGGTCAGCCCCAAGGTGTATGCCCGTAAACTCCAGCCGGCCATCACCACGTCGTGCGGTGTGGTGCGGTGATACTGAAACAAGGTGGCAATGATCGGCTCCGACAGCAAAAAGAGCGCTGCCGTCGCCGGCAAGGCAATCAACATCACACCACGCACCCCCCACGCCAACGTGTCACCAAACACATCGGCCGACTGTGTGGCATGCGTGCGCGACAAGCTTGGCAACACCACCGTGGCAATCGCAATACCGAACACACCCAAGGGCAACTCGGTCAGGCGATCGGAATAATAGAGCCAGGAAATGCTGCCCGTCGGCAACAGCGAGGCCAGCATGGTATCGAGCAGCAAATTGATTTGACTGACGGACACTCCAAACATGGCCGGAATCATCAAGGTCAGCACACGCTTGACGCCGGGGTGCTGCCAGTCGGCGCGCGGACGCGGCAATAAACTGATGCGCGCCAAAAACGGCATCTGGAATGCCAGCTGCACGGCACCGGCGAGCAACACCGACCACGCCAGCACCAGTACCGGTTGCGCACTGTAACGCACGCCCAATACCACACCGGCCATCAAGCAAATATTCAACCAGACCGGAGTGAATGCCGGTATGGCAAAACGGCCGTAGCTGTTTAAAACAGCGCTGGCAAAAGCTGTTAATGAAATCAGCAGCAAATACGGGAAGGTGATTTGCAACATGCGACTGGTCAAGGCAAACAGTTCATCGTTACCGACAAAGCCCGGCGCAAACACGGCGGTGATCACCGGCGCACCCACCACGGCAATCGCCGTCATCAGCATCAAAATCAAGCCCAGGGTGCCGGAGACGGCATTCACCAACAGCTGCACTTCTGCCAGGCTGGCCTTGGCACGGTACTCCGACAGCACGGGTATAAACGCTTGTGAAAAAGCGCCCTCTGCAAACAGCCGACGCAAGAAATTGGGGATACGAAACGCCACGAAGAAGGCATCGGTGACGGCGCTAACGCCCAGCAGGTTGGCAAACAGGATGTCGCGCGCCAGACCCAGCACGCGTGACAGCATGGTCATGACGCTGACGGTGGCACCGGAGCGGAGCAGGCCTACCGGCTTGTTATCGGGTGCGGCATCACTCACGCGCATGCTTCCTGCCAGAAAGGCGTCAGTGTAGCGGTAGCCTGCATGAGCGTCACCTGCTCACTGCCGGGGAAGCGGCCAATCGCCATGACTGCAGCAGCGTATAACGCACACCGTCGGGATGACTGTCGCTGCGAAACAAAACCAGCTGTTCAATCGCCATGGTGTGCACCAACGCGCCCGCCTCCCACGAGACCGGGCAGGTCTGCCGCACCCGGGCCAGACTGATATGCGGCCGGTACGCACTGGCGTCGGCGACCATACCGGCTGCTTGCAAGGCCCGCACCACGCGCTGCTGCCATGCCAGCAAGGCCGGGCACGCTGCCGGCAACCATGCCAGCACACGCGGCTGCGCGGCCGAAGGAAACCAATCCAGCGCTTGCCAACGCACCGACAAGACCGCTTGTGCGGCAACGATGGGCGCCATGGCGCGATCCATCACCGAGACCGCATCGTCTGTAATGTGGCCTAAAAACACCACCGTCATGTGCAGGTTGTCGTCGGCCACCCAACGCATGCCCGGTGATTGCCGTGCCCGCCACTGCCGCACCGCATCGCAGCCGGACTCGCTGACGCGAACACCCAAAAAGGCTCTCATGCGCTCCACGCATCATGCACCAGTGCCTGATTCAATAGCAGCCACTGCAAGGCCACGGCGGTATGGACGTTACGCACCGATCCTTCGGCCAGTAACGCGGCAACATCCGCCAAAGCCATCACGTGCACACGAATGTCCTCATGCGCTTCAGCCAGACCGTGAATGCCGCCCGCATCAGTGGCATCGACGCGCCCGCAAAAGAGCATCAGTTGTTCACTGCTGCCACCGGGGCTGCTGTAATAACGGCCGATGGGCCACAGCGCAGTCACGCGTAAACCGGCTTCTTCTTGCGCTTCACGTTGTGCGACATCAATGTCGGTCTCGCCGGCTTCGACAATCCCGGCCACCAGCTCCAGTAGCCAGGGCGATTGGCTATCACGCACCGCGCCCACACGGAATTGCTCAATCAAGACCACGCATTGGCGATGCGGGTCATACAGCAGCACGCCCACGGCATCGTCACGCTCAAATAATTCCCGTGTGATGTCAGGCGACTGACCGCCCGCAAACAAGGCATGCCGAAGGCGCAAACGACGGATACGAAAAAAACCGTCGTACGCCAGACCATCGGCCAGTAATTGGCAATCGGAGGCTGTCAATGTGGGTCGAAAGACCGCCATACACTCAGAAGCGCCGCTCGGTGTACCAGTTCACATCGCGGGCATGCCGATCGACCTGATCGGCCACATCCAGAATCAGGGCAAACAAGGCCATGCGCACCAGCACACCGCTATCGGCCTGACGGAAAATCGCCAGATTGGGGTTTTCATTGAGATCGTTATCCAACTCGTTGGCTTCGGCACGCGAGTCGCGCGGCAACGGGTGCATGATCACGGTATTGGGTTCGCAGAACTGGGTGTAGACCGCCTGATTCAAACGAAAGCGACCGCGATACAGATCGGCTTCTTCGCGACTGGCGAAGCGTTCTTCCTGAATGCGCGTGGAATAGACAATATCGACCTTGCGAATACTGTCTTCCAGCTGATCGGTGACGGTGACTTTGTGGCCTGCTTCACGCAGTGCCGCTTCCAGCGACTCCGGCAATCGCAGCTCCTGTGGCGAGACCAGCACCACCTGAATATTCTGATACTGACACAACAGCTTGGCCAACGAATGCACGGTACGCCCGTAACGCAAGTCGCCGATCATGGCGATACGCAATCCATCAATCCCGTCACGACCGCGCGATTGCAGCTCATTACGAATCGTGTAGAGATCCAGCAATGCCTGACTGGGGTGTTCGTTGGCACCATCGCCGCCGTTGATCACCGGCACGCGACTGGCGGCCGCAAATTCGGCGACCGAACCGGACTGCGGATGGCGCATCACAATCACATCGGAGTAACCCGAGAGAACCCGCGCGGTGTCGTACAGCGATTCGCCCTTGGCAATTGCCGAACTTTCAAAACCGGTGGTTTCACGCACTTCGCCGCCCAGCAAGTTGAAAGCACAACCGAAGCTGATGCGGGTACGGGTACTGGGTTCGAAAAACATGTTGCCGAGAATGGCGCCATCGAGCACTTTGGTGATGCGCTCGCGGTGTGCATAAGGCCGCATGCGGTCGGCCACTTTGAAGATACGATCAATGTCTTCGCGTGCAAACGCTTCAATACCGATGATGTGACTGCCAGGAAAGTGCACGCAAGAACTCCTTCTCACCGGTAGGCCAAAGGCCGGAACAAAAGCATTGTAACGAAGGCCGCCTGGAACCGGAATGGCCTACAGCACTCTTTTAAGCCAGCGCGGCCTCGCCGAACTGCAATTCGGCCCAGCGGGCATACAAGGGCGAGCGCGATAACAGCTCCTGATGCGTGCCGGTGGCAACGATTCGCCCCTGATCCAGCACGACAATCCGCTCGACATCGACCACCGTGGCCAAACGGTGCGCAATCACCAGACTGGTGCGTTGCTTCATCAAGCCTTCCAATGCCTGCTGCACCACAAACTCGCTCTCGGCATCCAGCGCACTGGTGGCCTCGTCCAGCAACAGCAATTCCGGATCCAGCAAAATGGCGCGGGCAATCGCAATGCGTTGACGCTGACCGCCGGACAAACGCACACCGCCATCGCCCAGAAAGCTCTGGTACCCCTCGGGCAGGCGTTCGACAAACTCATGCGCGTGCGCGGCCTTGGCTGCAGCGATCACCTGCGCTTCCGTTGCATCGGGGCAACCGTAACGAATGTTTTCGATGACGTTGCCGGTAAACAATGTCGGCTGCTGCGGCACAATCGCGATATGGCGACGCAAATCACTGGGATCCAATCGACTGATATCGATACCGTCCAAGCGAATCACGCCTTCTTGCGGGTTATAAAACCGCAGCAACAAATCAAACAAGGTGGACTTGCCCGCACCGGACGAGCCCACCAGCGCCACCCGGGTGCCGGGTGCCACTTGCAAATCCAGACCATCAATTGCTGCCGTATCCGGGCGTGAGGGATACCAGAAACGCAACCCTTCAATGGCGAGCGAGCCTTCTGCTTTGCCGGGCAATTTCTCTGGATTGGCCGGCGTTGTGATTAATGATTCGGCATGCAGCAACTCCATCAAGCGCTCGGTGGCACCCGCTGCCCGCTGCAAATCACCGTACACCTCACTGATGGCGCCCACGGAACCGGCCACCATCACCGCATAAAAAATAAACGCCACCAACTCGCCACCGGTCAGGCGGCCGGCCAGCACATCGTGACCACCCACCCACAACATCACTGCCACTGCACCCAACACCAACACGATCACGGCCACGGTTAGCCACGAGCGCTGACTGATACGCCGGATGGCCACATCGAATGCTTCTTCCACCACGCTGGAGAAATTGGCGCGATCATGCGGCTGATGATTGAACGCCTGCACGGTCTTGATGTTTTTTAATGCCTCGCCCACGTAACTGCCCACCTCGGCAACGCGATCTTGACTGCTGCGCGACAAGGCCCGCACGCGCCGTCCAAAAAACACGATCGGCAAAATCACCAACGGCACGCTCAGCAAAACGATCGATGTTAATTTGGGGTCCGTGAAAAACATCCATACCAGACCGCCGATAAACATCAGAAAGTTGCGCAGCGCGATAGACACCGATGAACCAATCACCGTTTGCAGCAAGGTGGTGTCGGTCGTTAGACGGGTCTGGATTTCACCGCTGCCGTTTTCTTCAAAAAAGCCGGGGTGCAATTCAATGATGTGGTTGAACACCGCCTTGCGCATGTCGGCGACCACGCGCTCGCCAATCCACGAAACCAGATAAAAACGCACAAACGTGCCGACCGCCAACAAGCCCACCATCAAAAAGAAAATCAGGATGGCGACATTCAATTGCTCGGCAGAACCGCTGGAAAAACCGCGATCAATCAGCAGTCGAAGCCCTTGACCAATCGACAGCGTGACCAGCGCGGTGAATACCAGTGCAACACCGGCACCGGCAATCTGCTTCTTATACGGTGACAAAAACCGCAACGCCGGGCGCAAACCGCCCAACTCACCGCGTGCGCGCTCACTGCTCGGGACTTCAGTACTCACGCATCGACTCCTGCACGGGCATCCACCCATTGCGTTAGCGCATCAAGAATGGCGGTATTGGTTTTATCACGGGTGCGCAACTCGGCCAATTGCTCACGCACTTGCGATATGACGCGCACACCGCCGGCTGCGGGATCGTTCAAACGCGCACGACACCAATGCTGCCATTGCTGTTGTTCTTCAGCTGACAAGGTGTGCGGAAAATTGCGCGCCCGGTATCGCAGCAGCAAAGTTTCAAGGCGCTCATCGGCAAACGCGAAGGATTGCGCTGCCAGCTGCTCGGCCGGCATGCTGCGAATATCGTCCATCAACCGTCGATCATGGTCATTAAAAAAGCCACCGCTGTAGAGCATGGCTTCCGGATCGGTGATGGGTGCAAAATCCGAATGCGCAAACACTTCACGCACCTTGGTTGCCACAGCCTTGGCTTGCAACAATAGCTTCTGGGTATGACGCTCACACACCTCGGGATCAATACCGGTGCGCGCTTGCGCCTGCGCATCCAACAAACTCGTCGGCACCACGACAGGTGCTTTATTAATATGCACTTGCTTCAAAGGAATGCGATCGACACCGTCCGGCAGTTCATTGCGCGCCGTGAAGACGCGTGTGCGAATATCCTCGACACGCAATGACAGCAGCGGCTCAGGATCAACGGACAGGTCGTACACGATAACGCTGTTCTTGTTGCTGACATGCCATGCCAATGGCAACACCATCGCCATGCAATAGCGCTCACTGCCAAAACGCGATGACACGTGCAATACCGGCTTGGCTTTGGCGGGCTCCAGCATGGCACCCACGGCATGTTTTGAGCGATTATCCAGCACCCACTGCCACAATTTGGGCTGCGCGGCTTTTAATTTGCGCGCCAACGCAATGGTGGCTTTCACATCGACCAGGGCGTCGTGCGCACCGGCATGTTCAATGCCGTTTGCCGCGGTCAATGCTTCGAGTCTATAACTGGGTACGCCATCGACCATCGGCCATTGCAAACCTTCGGGTCGCAAGGCACCGGCCAGACGCACGGCGTCAATCAGATCCCAGCGTGAGTTGCCGTTCTGCCATTCGCGCGCGTACGCATCATAAAAATTGCGGTACAAGGTAAAGCGCGTGAATTCATCATCGAAGCGAAGGCTGTTATAGCCCACGCCACAGGTACCGGGTTGCGCCAGCTCCTGGTGAATGCGCCGAATGAATTCGTATTCGGGCACCCCTTCGGCCTGCGCCTGCTGCGGTGTAATGCCGGTAATCAGGCACGATTGCGGGTCGGGCAATACATCGGCGGCGGGCTGGCAATACATCACCAAGGGCTCGCCGACCGGATTTAAATCCATATCGGTCCGCAGACCGGCAAATTGCGCGGGACGATCCAATGCCGGGTTAATGCCCCAGGTTTCGTAATCGTGCCAATAGAAAGTTGCGGTCACTTCACTTCCAGCACTTGCGTGGCAATTTGTTGCTGCCAATACGCGGGACCGGTGGTGTGCACCGATTCACCGCGACTGTCCACGGCCACGGTTACCGGCATGTCTTTCACCGTGAACTCGTAGACGGCCTCCATACCCAACTCCGGGAAGGCGAGCACTTTCGATGCTTTAATGGCTTTGGATACCAGATACGCCGCGCCGCCCACCGCCATGAGATACACCGCCTGATTGTCACGAATCGCTTCAATGGCCACCGGGCCGCGCTCGGATTTGCCGATCATGCCGATCAAACCGGTTTGCTCAAGCATTTGCCGGGTGAATTTATCCATGCGCGTCGCGGTGGTCGGCCCTGCCGGCCCCACCACTTCGTCGCGTACAGGATCCACCGGGCCCACGTAATAAATAAACTTGCCGGTTAGATCAACCGGCAGCGTTTCGCCCTCATTGAGCATTTCAATCATCTTTTTATGCGCCGCATCACGCCCGGTGAGCATGGTGCCCGAGAGCAACAGGGTTTCACCGCTCTTCCATGTGGCGATATCGGCTTTGCTGATCGTATCGAGATTCACGCGGCGTGACTTCGATGCATCCCAGGTAATCTCGGGCCAATCTTCGAGTGCCGGCGGCGTAAACTCGGCAGCACCGGAACCATCCAGTTCAAAATGCACATGGCGCGTTGCGGCGCAGTTGGGAATGATCGCAACCGGCAGTGAAGCCGCGTGCGTGGGGTAATCCATGATTTTGACATCCACCACGGTGGTCAAACCGCCCAGGCCTTGCGCGCCAATACCCAGTGCGTTCACTTTTTCATACAGCTCGATGCGCAGCTCTTCAACGCGATTTTTGGGGCCCCGCGCCATCAGCTCCTGAATATCCACGGGATCCATCAGCGATTCTTTGGCCATCACCATGGCTTTTTCCGCGGTGCCGCCAATACCGATCCCGAGCATGCCCGGCGGGCACCAGCCGGCGCCCATGGTGGGTACTGTTTTCAACACCCAATCGACGATCGAGTCGGACGGGTTCAGCATCGCCATTTTGGCTTTGTTTTCAGAACCGCCCCCCTTGGCGGCCACTTGCACATCCACGGTATCACCCGGCACCAACTGGTAATGAATCACTGCCGGTGTGTTATCGCGGGTGTTGCGCCGGGCACCGGCCGGATCGGCCAGAATCGAAGCCCGCAACACGTTATCGGGGTTTAAATAGGCGCGACGCACGCCTTCGTTGACCATCTCGTCAACGCTCATGGTGGCGTCATCCCAACGCACGTTCATGCCCACTTTCAAAAACACGGTGACAATGCCGGTGTCCTGACAAATCGGTCGATGACCTTCGGCACACAAACGCGAATTGATCAGAATTTGCGCCATGGCGTCTTTGGCCGCAGGATTCTGCTCACGCTCGTAGGCGGCATTGACCGCTTCAATAAAATCCAGCGGGTGGTAATACGAAATAAACTGCAGTGCATCGGCGACGCTGCTGATCAAATCATCCTGACGAATGACGGTCATAGGAAGCTCCTGTAGACAAAACACACAACCCGCTGCAGCAGGCATCGGGCAAAAGGGCCATTATTTTACACCACCCGGTATTGGAATTACTGAAATCCGGACGTACCCGCTGGGCGGCTCATGCTGTCAACCGACTTGCGTAAACTATCGAGCGATTGATTGATTTGCTTGCGGTGCGTGTTAATGGATTCTATCCACTCTTCGTTGGCTCTCACGCGCTTGCCGAGTGCGACCTGCTCATTGGCCACTTTATTAAAGCGCGTCATGGCATCATCCAGCGCTTTTTGGCGTGCTGCCGTGGATTGCTCGAGCTGTTCAATGCGCTTGCCGGTATTCGATATGCCACCGGAAAGTTCTTTCCGCATGTCTTCCAGCATTTTGGCCTGCGCCTTGAGTAAACCGTCCTGCTTTTTCAGCAAGGCCGCCTGATCACCAATGTCTTTTTGGTTGCGCCGCCAAGCCGAGGCCCAGAGCTTGTCCATTTCTTGCCACAGGGTTTCGTTCTTTTCGACCAGCTCCTTGATCTTGATGCTGATGCTGGCGCTGGATTGATTCCAGGAATCGTCCGAGGATGACAGGCGGCGCTCGAGATCGGCGATACGAGCCTGCGCCTGCACCAAATCTTGCTGGGCCTGGCCCATCGATTGCTGCAGCAGAAAAGCCCACACACCGGCACCAAACGCCAACAGCAAGGCAATCACCAGTAAAAACCGGAGCCCGAAGCCATCGCTCGCGGGCGCAGCAGGCGGCTTGGCTTTCGGCACCTTGCCGGTGGGTACGGCCGGTCGAGTCCCTGTCGCTCCACCCATGCGCTCAGCACGCATGCCCGGCAAGTCCATAATCTCGGTGTCGTCCCGATTTGGCATAATCACAGCCCTAAAAATCGTTGAAGCGCCGCATTATACACAGGCATTTCGGGGCTTGTACGGGAGTGTTGGAAAGCCACTGGCAACTTTGGTAGAGTCTCTTCCCCCTGCGGGGACAGCCCCGCATTAACCATAGGAAATACAAGGATTTAATCATGGCATTCGAACTTCCTGCCCTGCCCTATGCCCAGGATGCCCTGGCTCCGCACATCTCCAAGGAAACGCTGGAGTATCACTACGGCAAGCATCATCAAGCGTACGTGACCAACCTGAACAACCTGATCAAAGGCACCGAATTCGAAAGCAAAAGCCTTGAAGACATTATCAAGAGCGCGAGCGGCGGCCTGTTCAATAATGCAGCCCAGGTCTGGAACCATACCTTCTACTGGAACTGCCTGAGCCCGAAAGCCACTGAACCCAAAGGCGCGCTGCTGGATGCCATCAACAAGGCATTCGGCTCGGTGGATGCCTTCAAAGAAAAATTCACGGCCAGCTGTGTCGGTAACTTCGGTTCCGGCTGGACCTGGCTGGTCAAGAACGCCAAAGGCGAGCTGGAAATTGTGAACACCAGCAATGCCGGCTGCCCGCTGACCGCCGGTCAAACACCCTTGCTGACCTGTGATGTGTGGGAACACGCGTATTACGTGGATTATCGCAATGCACGACCCAAGTACGTTGAAACGTTCTGGAAAATCGTGAATTGGGATTTTGTCGCCAAGCAGCTTTGATCTGTTTGATGACCTGTTTTACCTAGTGCTGTACGAGCAGCCTCTTTGGGCCGGTATCCCCGGCCCTTTTTCTTGGCCGCTGTTTATCAAAATACACGAACAATAAAAAACCCGGCACCAGGCCGGGTTTTTTATTGACGCAGGAAGCACTTACATCATGCCGCCCATGCCACCCATACCGCCCATGCCACCCATGTCCGGCATGCCACCGGCAGATTTCTCTTCCGGCAGTTCGGCCACCATCGCCTCGGTGGTGATCATCAGGCCGGCAATCGAGGCGGCTGCCTGCAACGCGGTGCGCGTGACTTTGGCAGGATCGAGAATACCCATCTCGATCATGTCGCCGTACTCGCCATTGGCGGCGTTGTAACCGTAGTTACCTTTTTTCGCACGCACATTCTGGAGTACCACAGCGGCTTCTTCACCGGCATTCAACACGATCTGACGGAATGGACCTTGCATCGCACGCAGGGCTGCGTTGATACCGTGGTTCTGGTCTTCGTTCGCGCCGGTCAGGCCGGTAATCGCCTGCACAGCACGCACCAAGGCCACACCACCGCCTGGCACCACGCCTTCTTCGACGGCCGCACGGGTTGCGTGCAACGCATCTTCAACGCGGGCTTTCTTCTCTTTCATTTCCATTTCGGTAGCCGCACCGACTTTGATCACCGCAACACCGCCGGCCAGCTTGGCCACGCGCTCTTGCAGTTTTTCGCGATCGTAATCGGAGGTGGTGTTCTCCACCTGCACGCGGATTTCTTTCACGCGCGCTTCAATCGCGGCGTGATCACCGGCACCGTCCACCACCGTGGTGTTGTCTTTATCGAGCGTCACACGCTTGGCACGACCCAAGTGCTCCAACGTCGCGGTCTCAAGCTCCAGACCCACTTCTTCGGCAATCACGGTACCGCCGGTCAGAATGGCAATATCCTGCAGCATGGCTTTACGACGGTCACCAAAACCGGGCGCCTTACAGGCCGCTGCTTTGATAATGCCGCGCATATTGTTCACAACCAAGGTTGCCAGCGCTTCGCCTTCCACGTCTTCGGCCACGATCACCAGCGGCTTACCGGCCTTGGCGACTTGCTCCAGCAACGGCAGCATTTCGCGGATGTTGGAGATTTTCTTATCCACCAACAGAATGTACGGGTCTTCCAGTTCGGCGACCATTTTCTCGCTGTTGTTGATGAAGTACGGTGACAGGTAACCGCGGTCGAACTGCATGCCTTCCACGAGGTCGAGCTCGTTCTCAAGACCGCTGCCTTCTTCTACCGTGATCACGCCTTCTTTACCGACTTTGCCCATGGCTTCGGCAATGATCTGGCCCACGCTTTCATCGCTGTTCGCAGAAATGGTGCCGACTTGTGCAATGGCTTTGTTATCGGTGCACGGCGTTGAAAGCTTTTTGATTTCTTCAACGGCGGCAATCACTGCTTTATCAATACCGCGCTTCAGATCCATCGGGTTCGCGCCTGCAGCGACCAGCTTCAGACCTTCATTGACGATGTACTGCGCCAGCACGGTGGCTGTGGTGGTGCCATCACCGGCCGCATCGGACGCTTTGGAAGCGACTTCGCGCACCATCTGTGCACCCATGTTTTCAAACTTGTCTTTCAGTTCGATTTCCTTGGCAACCGAGACACCGTCTTTGGTGATGGTCGGTGCGCCGAAGGCTTTATCGAGCACCACATTGCGACCTTTGGGGCCGAGCGTGGCTTTAACGGCATCGGCAAGAATATTCACGCCGGCCAACATTTTCTGGCGCGCATCGTCGCCAAACAGAACTTTTTTAGCTGCCATGGTATTGGCTCCTTAACTAACGGTTGTGAAACAGGGTGTGAGCGGCCATCAGCCTTCAATCACACCGTAGAGTTCGCTTTCACTGAGAATGACCACTTCGTCATTGCCGACTTTCACGGTGTTGCCGGCGTATTGGCCAAACAGGACGGTGTCACCGACCTTGACGGACATCGGGCGCACCGAGCCGTTCTCGGACACCGCACCGCTGCCCACAGCAATCACTTCGCCCTGAGTCGGCTTTTCCTTCGCTCCGCCGGTGAGAATGATCCCGCCAGCCGATTTCTCTTCCTGCTCCTTGCGCTTAACGACCACGCGATCGTACAAAGGACGGATTTTCATAGTGTTTCATCTCCCTGATTAAGGTTGATCTTGGGTTGGATAAGTCCGGATGCCCGGATGACTGCCATCAATGGGGGCAGTCAGACAGAATTCAAGGCCTGAATTAGCACTCTCATCGAGGGACTGCCAATCATAGCGGCGAAAGCCGCTCCGTCAAGGCGAAAGAAGAAATAAAACCAATAAAAATCAAAATGTTGCGTTTACTGTGGTGGCAAGTGCCGGTCATCATCGGCACGATGCACCACCGTGTACTCGCCTTCGATCACGCCATCGCGCATACCCTGCTGCCGCCCGACCGGCACCACGCGACCCGCCCAGCGGTGCGCCACCCGTCGGCGCATCCAAGGCAATAACAGCAATAAACCCACGGCATCGGAAATAAACCCCGGCAGGATCAGCAGCAGCCCACCCAGCGCCAGCAGCGGCGCATCCAGCAGGATTTGCTCCGGATTGTTTTCGCGCATCAAGCGCTCGGGGTCAAACAACACGCCCAGTGCCTGATGGCGAATGAAGAATACCCCCAGAAAAGCCGATGCCACCAACAACGCCACCGTCATCAGAGGGCCAATGGCCGCACCCACCTTGATCAGTAGCCACAGCTCCAACACCAGATACAGCAGCACCAACCAACGCATTCCGAAATCTCCGCCCCAAGCTCAACCTTGTTATCATGGGCCCTCTACCGCGCAATTCAATAGCCACCGATGAAACACGCCCAAAAACACTCTTCCGCAAGCACCGTGCTCATCGTTCTGGTTGTACTCACACTGAGTGTCATTGCCGGCTTCAATCGATTAATAGACCCTTACGGTTTTTTCGGAGACCCTGTCATAGAGGGCGTGAATGCACATAAATTCCGATTCACGGCACTGGAACCTGAAACCAAGTTGCGCGCCTTTTCGCGACAGAGGCCTTCTGCCATTGTGCTTGGCACATCACGAGCGGCACTGGGCATTCCCATGCAATCGGCTCAATGGGGCAATCAACCTGTCTATAACCTTGCCTATGCTGGTGCCGGCTCCCGCTCATTAGCATCCATTGCTCGCTATGCTTTCCGGCAGCCCGACTTAAAAACCGCCGTATTGATGCTGGATTTTTTCAGCTTCAATGCTGACTACAGCGCCAACAACACTGAAGACGCTCGCTACCAAAGCATCCAAGACTTGCTGCCCGGCAGTGGCAATGATCTGCGCGATGCACACTTGCTGCTGCCGACGCTGCTTTCCATGCAAGCATTCCGCGACTCGCTGTTCACCTTACAAAAACAATCCATGAATCGTCGCCATCTGGATAGTCGCGGCAACTGGGTGGGTCCTGGCATCGGGCATTTTCAACCCCAATCCATACTGTTCAATGACATTGAACGTGAATCACTCGACCTACAGTACTTTCCACCTCCCACTCGCCGCCTTGCACTACATACCAATAACTACTCAACACTCGATGATTTCCGCTCCATCATCACAGCGGCACACCGCCACAACATCCATCTGGTGATCGGCGTATCGCCTCGCCACGTACGCTTGCAGGCTCTGCTGCAAGCCGCGGGTGCAAACACTTTGCTTGCTGAATGGCAGCAAGCCTTGGCCGACATCAACCAGACCGAAGCCTTTCAAGCCGGACGACCGCCATTCCCTTTAATTGATTTCTCGGGCCTGTCTGACTACACCACCGAGACTATTGCTCCGGCCAATGACAAAACAACCAAACTGCAATGGTTCATTGATCCCGGACATTACACCCCCGAGCTGGGAGCGATACTCCTGCAGCAGCTGTTAACCAACACGCCGGATGGCACACTCGGCCGTGCACTGCATAGCGCGAACGCCCACGCGCTGCATCAGCATGACATGGAAGCCCTGTCAGCATGGCTTACAACACACCCCGACATCGCTCAAATTGCCGGGCGTCAATGGCAGCGTTTCCTGAACCAGGCTCCTGCTGCCCGCGTTGAAAGCCTCCGTCAATAGTGCAACAATTCCGCCCCTCAAAAATGGACCGCACAGCGAGATTCCCATGGACCTGAAAGGCAAAGTCATCCTTGTGACCGGTGGGGCACAAGGCTTAGGACTCAGCATGGCCGAAGCACTGGCCCGCAAAGGCGCCCATCTGGCATTGGTCGATTTGAACGCCGAGCGCCTTGCCGAAGCCGTGGCCACCTGCAAGCAGGCCGGGGGGGATGCCCGCGCCTACACCGCCAACATCGCCAATGAAGAAGCCGTAACGGATTTATTCGATCACGTTATTAGCGATTTCGGCACCGTCGACGGCCTCATCAACAATGCCGGCATCACCCGCGATGGATTGTTGGTCAAAGCCAAAGACGGCATCGTGGCCAAGCGCATGAGCTTGCAAGAGTGGCAAATGGTGATGGACGTGAACCTGACCGGCGTCTTCCTCTGCGGCCGCGAAATCGCCACCCGCCTGATTGAACTCGGCAAGCCCGGCCTGATCCTGAACATTTCCAGCCTGTCCAAAGCCGGCAATATGGGCCAAACCAATTACTCGGCAGCCAAAGCCGGCGTTGCCGCGATGACGGTGACCTGGGCCAAAGAACTGGCCCGCTACGGCATTCGCTGCGCCGGCATTGCTCCGGGATTCATTGCCACTGAAATGGTCGCTTCGATGAAGCCCGAAGCACTCGAAAAACTCTCTGCCGGCATTCCGCTCAAACGCTTAGGCACACCGGAAGAAATCGCCTTATCCGCCGTCTACATTTTTGAAAACGATTATTACAACGGGCGCACGCTGGAGATGGATGGCGGTATGCGCATCTGATGGGCACCCACAATAAAAAAGGCAGCGAACGCTGCCTTTTTTATTGTGCTGGTGTCTCATCCCGCACGCGCCATGGGGCCACCTTCACCAACAACAACATGCCCGGCACGGCTAACCCGGTACACAGCAGGAAAAACGGCGTCCAACCCATCCACTCCACCAAATAGCCTGTCGATGCATTGGCGATCGTACGCGGGATGGCTGTCACAGCAGTGAACAAGGCGATCTGTGTCGCCGCATAACGCAGGTCGGCACTGCGTGCAATCCACGCGGTAAATGCCGCCGTTCCCAGACCCACGCCCAGATATTCAAAACTGATGACTGCGGCCAGCAGCAGGCGACTGGGTTCCGATTCGGCCAATACGGCATACCCCAGAATACTGATCAGCTGCACGGCACCGAATAGCCACAAGGCGCGATTAATCCCCAAGCGCAACATCCATAACCCACCGACAATGGCACCCAGCATGGACGGCCACAATGCAGCATGTTTGGCCACCAACCCGATATCGGTCAGCGTAAAACCCATATCCACATAAAACGGCGTCGCCAACGCCGTGGCCATGCTGTCACCCAGCTTGTAAAAAAACAGGAATGCCAACATCGTCAAGGCGTGTGACGCACCGTGTTGTTGCAGCAATTGCCGGAACGGCTCAATCACGGCGGCCTGCAAACTCTGCTTGCCTTTAGGGGCCACCGCTGCCTCGCTGATCAGACAGGTCGTGACAATACCCAGCAGCATGAACGCACCGGTTACCATAAATGCCGTCGACCAGGCATATTCATCTGCCACAATCAGTGCCAACGAACCCGGCACCAGACTGGACAAGCGATACACATTGACGTGGACGGCATTCCCCAAACCCAGTTCATGATCCGCCAATAATTCACGGCGGAATGCATCCAGCGCAATGTCTTGCGTGGCACTGAAAAATGCGACCGCCAGACACAGCGCTGCAATGGCATACAACGAATGCTCCGGAGCGCATTGACCCAAACTGACAATCAGTACGAGCAATACACATTGGGTGAGCAACATCCAACTGCGCCGGCGCCCCCAGGCACCCCGTCCCAGCGCATAACAGTCCAGCAACGGCGACCAAAGAAACTTCCAGGCATACGGCAGGCCCAGCAGTGAAAACAAACCAATGTATTCCAGTGCGACGCCTTCAATCCGGAGCCAGGCCGGCACCAACTGAATCAAGACATAAAGCGGCAACCCGGATGCGAATCCGGTAAAGACGCAAATCAACATGCGGCGATTGAGGATATCCTGCTGCCAGGATCGGACGGGCGTAGGGTTCGGCATACATCCATGCATAAGCGGGAGTAAGCGCGCATTGTGACATGACCTTTTAGTCACTGCACGCCAAGCACCGCATGATAAAATGCCTGGCTCGCTAACCGAGTTTGCTCATGACACCGATTCTCGACATCCGCCAACTCTGTAAACGCTACGGCTCCCATACCGCGGTCGACGGCATCAGCTTCTCCATACCTCCGGGCATCTGCTTTGGCTTGCTCGGCCCCAATGGCGCCGGCAAAACCACCACCATCGAAATGATCGAGGGCATGACCCGCCCGAGCAGCGGAGAAATTCTCTATAAAGGAGCCGCTCCCAGCCGCCATTTTCGTGAGGAGTGCGGCATTCAATTCCAACACACGGCCCTGATGGATTATCTCAACGTGCGTGAAGTGCTGGCACTGTTTGCCCGCCTGTATCAAAAAACCGTACCGCTGGATCAATTGATCACGCAATGCCAGCTGGAAGATTTTCTTGAGCAACGTGCCACGCGCATTTCCGGCGGCCAACGGCAGCGATTATTATTGGCCTTGGCCTTGGTGAACGATCCGGCCATTGTCTTTCTGGACGAGCCCACCACCGGCCTTGACCCGCAATCACGCCGCCAATTCTGGACACTGATTCGCCGCATTCGCGAAGCCGGCAAAACCGTCATTTTAACTACGCATTACATGGACGAGGCCGAGCAATTGTGCGATGACCTGGTGATCATGGATCACGGCCGGATTATTGACCAAGGCTCTCCCCAAGCCTTGCTGAAAAAGCATTTCCAGCATGTGCGTGTCTGCATCCATCGCCATGACTTCAACATCACGCCGGCACAGTTGGGCGAACCGGTCATTGAAACCGCCACGGACATTGAAATATTAAGTGTCTCCATTGACCGCACCATCGACACCCTGCGGCAACACGACGTGCCGTTATCGACGCTGCGCGTGCGCAATCCAACACTCGATGACTTGTTTTTGAAGCTCACCGGTCACAGCCTGCAGGAAGGAGATAGCGCATGAAGCGTTTCCTCGCCATGCTGCATGCCCGCAATCTGGAATTTGTGCGTGACCGCGCCGCGCTGGTGTGGGCGTTGATGTTTCCTGCACTCATGATCATCGGTTGTGCGATGATTTTTTCAAACGGCAACCAGCGCATTTTGAGTGCCGGCTATTTGGGCACGCATCAACATACCGCACAGGCTTTTTTCCCTGCACTGCCCGACGGCAGCATGGAATGGCTTGCCTACAGCGACCCGACACTCGCGATCAATCGTATTCGCTATCACCAACTGGATATCTTGCTCGATCCTGAAAATCAGCGTTACTGGGTCAATCCGGAATCCAGCCGTGGCCGCATTGCCGAGCAATTACTGCACGCTACCGGTCCATTGACGCTGCAACGCCAAGCCATTGCAGGCCGCGCCGTGCGCTATGTCGATTGGGCGCTGCCCGGCATTCTGGGTATGAACATGATGTTCGCCTCGTTATTTGGTGTCGGCTATGTCGTGGTGCGCTATCGCATGAACGGCGTATTGAAACGCCTGCGCGCCACCCCCACCAATGCCTTTGAGTTCTTGGCCTCTCAAATCCTGTCGCGCTTGACGGTGATTATTGCAGCCAGCGCGATTATTTTTATTGGTTGCAACTGGGCATTGGACTTTTTAATGCTGGGCAGTTATCTGGATTTACTCGTGGTCGGCATGCTCGGCGGCATGGCCATGATCAGTTTGGGGCTGGTGATCTCCAGCCGTACCGACAGCGAAGAATTTGCCGGCGGCATGCTGAATCTGTGCACCTGGCCGATGATGTTTTTATCCGAAGTGTGGTTTTCGCTGGATAACGCACCGGCGTATGTGCGCGCATTCGCCGAGACCTTGCCACTGACGCATCTCGTTGCCGGCGCGCGCCGCATCATGCTCGAAGGCGCCACGCTCACCGACATCAGCCACCACGTGATCGCGCTGATCATCACCACCGTCGTGCTGATGACGCTGGCCTCGCTGCTGTTTCGCTGGCAACGGGATTAAACACCATGAGCGGCGTGCATTGGCATGTTCTCGGCGCAGGCGCGATGGGTTGCTTATGGGCGACTCACCTCAAACAAGCCGGTTTTGAGGTCACGCTCATCCTGCGACCGACCACGTCGCTGCAACACACCACGGCGCTGCGACTAGCGTGCGATGACAGCACCATCAATGTCACCGTCAACGCCATCACCCGCGCGCCCGACCGCAGCATGCACTACTTGCTCGTAACCACCAAGGCCACGGACGCATGCGATGCCGTACTCGCGCATCGACACGCACTGGCTGACCAAGCCTGCGTGGTACTGCTGCAAAACGGCATGGGGCAACATCAGGCGCTGGCCGAGGCATTGCCGGATATTCGGCTGTATGCGGGCTTGAGCACCGACGGCGTCTGGCGACGCGCACCGTTTCATGCCGTGCATGCCGGTCACGGGCTCACGCGTTTCGGTGCCTGCAATGCCAACGCCACACAAGCCGCGCTCGCGCCGGCCCTGCATGGCATCGCACTCGCCACGCAATGGGAGACGGATATCACCGCCGCACTCTGGTTAAAGCTTGCCATCAACTGCGCCATCAACGGTCTCACCGCCATCCACGATTGCCCGAATGGCGCGTTATTGGATAACGGCCCACGCCAGCACCGCATGCAACGCTTGTGTCATGAAGTGCAAGCGCTCCTGCACGCCGAAGGCGTGGCACTCGCAGACCATACCGATTGCTACGCAGCGGCCGTCGATACGGCACAACGCACCGCGCTCAACCGCTCATCGACCTTGCAAGACGTTCGCGCGGGTCGAGCGAGTGAAATCGATGCGCTCAACGGTTTTGTCGTACAACGCGCCCGGCTGCACGGCATCCCCACACCGGAAAATGATGCCGTACTCAGCGCCGTTCACGCACTCACCCCTCGATAACCCCGCTTGACTTGCCTGGGCGTGCTCTCTAGAGTGCCCGCACCTGTCTATGGTGCCCAACGGCTTTTAGCTTGAGGGTTAAACGGGAAGACTGGTGAATGCCAGGTTGGCTCAGGCGAACCTCCGCACAAACCCAGCGCTGCCCCCGCAACGGTAAATGTCGCAAGACATGAGCCCGGAACCGGCCATGAACAGCTTTCAACGATCGAGCGGAGGGCTCATCGGAGGAGTCGTCTCGACTTCCCCTTTCCCTCCCCGAATGAGATTGGCCTTCTGGCCTTCACTGCATTGGGGAACATTATGAACCGTTACATCCTGCTAGCCGCCGGCCTTCTCGCCAGCGTGAATACCATGGCCGACACCGCACCATCGACGGATGAAAAAATCGTCGAACAAGTGATTGTGAGTGCCACCCGCTCACCGCAACTCGCGTTGAATGTGGCCACGCCCATCACCGTCATCACCGCCGAACAAATCGCTGTCAGTGGCGCACCCACACTGATGGATATTTTATCCAGTCAGCCCGGCATTCAGGTGCAAGATAAAATCGGCAACGGCAGCCGCGGCGCCATCAGCATGCGCGGTTTTGCCGACTCGGCCACCAACAACACACTGATCATGGTCGACGGTCGCCGACTCAACAACCCGACACTGGAAGGCCCCGATCTCAACAGCATTCCCGTTGACGACATCGAGCGCATTGAAATCATTCAAGGCAGCGCCGGCGTACTGTTTGGTGATCAAGCCGTCGGTGGCGTCATCAACATCATCACCCGCCGCCCCGATGAGCAACAGATACGCATTGAAGGGTTTGCCGGTAGCAACGATTTGCTCGGCAGCCGTGCCAGCATCAGCCAGGGTTTTGATAGCGGGTTGTCGTACCGCGTTTCGGGCGAACAACGCACCTCCGACAACTACCGCGATAACAACGAATCCGATTACGGCAATGCGATGGCACAAGTGGATTATCAACAAGACTGGGGCAGCGTTTTTGTTGAATACCAAAGCATCAATGACAACCTGAATTTGCCGGGCTCGATCAGTGCCGCACAAGAAGCCATTGACCGCAAACACACGAACACACCCTTTAATTATTTCAATACAGACACCACCGTTGCCCGCGTCGGCGGCGACATCAAACTCAGCGACACGCTCTCGCTGGCGGCGGAATACAGTGACCGCGACAGCGACGGCACCGGCTTTCAATTTGGCAGCGACTTCACGCAAGACACGCGCGTCAAATCATTCACTCCCCGCTTGCTCGGGCAATGGGATACCGACAACGGCCCCTGGTTGCTCACCCTCGGTTATGACCAGGAAGACAGCAAATTTGATTACAAACAACCGGGTATTTTTTACTTCTTGAGCAATGAGCAACGCATCAAAGCTGCCTACACCCAGTTGGTGATACCCCTGGCGAAAGGCTTGTCGATGACCACCGGACTACGCAACAGTCAGGCCAACGATGAGAACTTCATTAACGGCCTGAAGAACGATGAAAGCGAACTGGCCACCGAGATCGGCGTGAGCTGGCAAATCAACCAGGAAAATCGGGTGTTTCTGCGCAATGCCGATGGCTTTCGCTTTGCCACGGTCGATGAAAACGGCCTCACTCCACCCAGCCAAACATTCCTGGATCCACAAACCAGCAACAGCTGGGATTTAGGTTACGAATGGAGTAACGGCGAGCACGGCATCAAAGCGCTCGCCTACGACATGGAGCTGGAAAACGAAATCATTTATGACCCGTTCGTGCCGAATGTGTGGTTTCCGGGTGCCAACGTGAATCTGGATAAATCCAATCGACGCGGCGTGATTGTCGACGGTTACTACAGCCTCACCGACGCGCTGACACTGCGCGCCAACTACACCTACACCGACGCCAAAATTACCTCCGGCGTATTCGACGGCAATCACGTGCCGTTTGTGGCGGAGAACGTGGGCACCCTGGCTGCCGAGTGGGCCGTCATGGACAACGTCAGCATCTATGTTGACGGTCAATACACCGGCTCTCGCTACCCGGCCAATGATGACGGCAATATTGCCAACAAAATCTCCAGCTTCTGGATTTACAACGCCAACGTGCGTTGGACTCCCGGCCAGTGGGACATCAACGTGCGCGCCAACAACCTCAGTGGCGAGAAGTACAACAGCTACGAAAGCCTGTTCGGTATGTATCCTGCAGCCGAGGCCACCGCCGAAGTGCGCGTAGGCTATACGTTCTAAACCGGCGACAGCCAATAAAAAAGGGAGGCTAACGCCTCCCTTTTTTATTGGCTTTATCGGCCGCTCATGAAAAACGCGGCATGAATGGCGAACACTCCATCGCCGCCATTTGCGCGATATAATCAAGCTCGCTGCACAGGAGAACATCATGGGCTACCGATTAAGCAAAATTTACACCCGCACCGGCGACACCGGCACCACCGGGCTCAGTGATGGCTCGCGCGTTCCCAAGCACAGCTTGCGCATGGCAGCGATTGGTACCGTGGATGAACTCAACTGCCATATCGGCATGCTGATCAGCTTGCTGGAATCACCGGAACACAGCGCGCTATTGCACGGCATTCAAAATGATCTGTTTGATTTGGGCGGCGAGCTCTCCATGCCCGGACACAGCTTATTAGCAGCCGGCAAAACACCCTCTCTGGAAAGCGCTCTCGATCGCATCAACGATGCCTTGCCGCCGCTCAAAAATTTTATCCTGCCCGGCGGCTCGGTTGCCGCCAGTCAGTGCCATCTGGCACGCGCGGTATGCCGCCGTGCCGAACGGTTGCTCAGTGCATTGCAAGCCGAGTCGGCCGACGTAAACCCGGCTGCATTCAGTTACGTGAATCGCCTGTCCGATCTATTGTTTGTGCTCGCGCGCGATATCGTGCGCCACCAGGGCGGCGAAGAAACGCTCTGGCAACAACCCGATCAATAATGGCTGCGGCATAACCATGCGGCACCGCGCACACCACTGGCATCGCCAAAGCGTGCCGGCAGCAACCGCGTATCCACGCGATCACTGAAAACCGGCCCGCACCATAAAGGCGGTACGGCCGTATACAGCGATGCCATATTGGACACGCCGCCCCCCAAGACAATGACGTCGGGATCCAGAATATTGATCACTCCGGCCAGTGACAGCGCCAACTGCTGTTGGTACAGATCCAGTGCTTGTTTGGCCGCAACATGACCGGCGGCAGCCGCTTGCGCAACGGCCGCTGCATCGGTCGCATCAACGCCCAATTGCCGCCCGGTAGCCGCCAGTGCCGGGCCTGACAACCACGCTTCAATGCAGTCTTGCCGACCGCAATAACAATGACGAGACCCCAAACCGTGTGCATCGGCCAGCTGCCGTGCGGCCGGTGATAAGGGGTTGTGCCCCCATTCGCCGGTAATGGCATTGGGGCCCTGCAAGAGTGTCTGATTCACGGCAATGCCGCCGCCCACACCGGTGCCTAAAATGACACCGAACACCACCGGAGCATGAATGCCGGCACCATCAACGGCCTCCGACAAGGTGAAGCAATCGGCGTCGTTCGCCAAATACACGCGCTTATTGAGTTGCCGGGCAAGGTCTTCCGGCAGGGCCTGATCGTTCAGACACACCGAGTTGCAGTTTTTCATTTTGCCGGTGAGCCGCGACAACGCGCCGGGCGTGCCAATACCCACTGCGGGAATATCCGCTTGCGCGGCAGCCTGCAATTCAGCAACCAGCTGCGTCAACGCCTGCAGCGTTGCCTGATAATCATTGGCCGGCGTGGCCATGCGATGACGGGCTTGCTCTACGCCATTGGCATCCAACACCACGCCTTCTATTTTGGTGCCGCCCAAATCAATCCCCAGCGACAGCGGCGTCATCACCAGATCCTGAGCACTTGCCACAACGCGATCAATGCCAACCAGATCATGCCGCAACGCGCCAACAAGGTCATCAACGCACGCACGTCCTGCTGACCTTGTGACACAAAGGCTTCAACAGCCGCATCGTCATTCATATCCGGCGGTACCATGGGCGCCCATTGCAACGCACCCGCACACGCCGTGCTCAAAAAATCCGCCATGCTGCGCGTCATATCCAGCCATCCCAACTCAATGGCATTCATGGCGGTATTAAAATTACCGGCCAAGGCACAAGTAAACGCCAATATCCGTGCCGGCAACCACTCCAACAAATACAACATTTGCTGATCGAGCGGATCATCGCCGCCTTTGGACTCACGCGCCTGCAAACTGGTAAACCGATAAAACACGGCACCCGCCGGCCCAAGCACCATGAACCAGAACACCACCGCGAACAATCGCTCGAACCCCTGATACGCAATCGCACGGCATGCGTACTGATGCAATTGAACCGGGTCGGCCGTTTCGTCCAAGGCTTCTTGCGACACAAACGATTGCGCATGATGCCAGGCCGCTTGCCAATCGGCCTGCTGCCATGATGACAAATACTCTTCAACCTGCTCAGACAAATCACCGCGACCCAAACCATAGAGCAGCAACGCGATAGACAACGCTAACGAAACCGCGCCCCACAACCACCCCGCCATCATTTCTATCGCAAGCCCTGCCAACAAGGCCGGCAGCAATACCACAAACGCCCATATGGCACCCGAAGGCAGTACGGACAGGGCTTTTTGACACATGCCACGCCACGCATGAAACAACCCATCACGCTGTATCGATGGACTCACACTCCAATACTGCACCAACAACATGACCGCAATCAGACTGAGAAATTTCATAAGGCACCCATGTCATTACAATGGTTATTCAAAACAGCATGCAAACGCGGCCAATCAAATGCAGGCCCGGGATCCGTTTTGCGTCCTGCAGCAATGTGTTCATGCCCGACAACAGTATCGACCGTAATGGCCGGGTACGTTGCCATCATCGCGCGAATCAACAGCCCAAGTTGTGCATACTGCGCATCGCTATACGCACAGTGATCGGTGCCTTCCAACTCAATACCCACACTGAAGTCGTTGCAACGGGATTGGCCCAAGAAACAAGACTCCCCTGCATGCCAAGCCCGATCCCGCACCGACACAAACTGGGTCACAACACCCGTGCGATCAATAAAAAAATGTGCCGACACGGTGACTCCGGCCAATTCGGCCAAAGCAGGATGGCAGGCCGTATCCAGCGCATTACAAAAAAAAGGCTCCACCAAACCACGCCCGAATTCGCCCGGCGGCAAACTAATGTTATGAATCACCAATAAACGGATCTGCGCATCATCCGGGCGCGCATCATAATTCGGGCTGGGTGCATGGCGCACACCGTGAAGCCAACCGTCTTCGCCCAAGGAATACTGCATCACGCCTTCCTGTTGCGCGCACTGCCAATCACCGATTCCAATGCCCGATCAAACAGTCGTGCATCTTCCATCATTTCAATACGCCCTTCGCACAAATCGCGCGCCAGTTCATCGCGGGTTTTCTCCGCCACTTTCACGCCGGAACGATTCACGAAAATATACTTGCCGGTATGCCGAATCACTGCGGCCAGTTTGCAACGAAAGCGCTTTTCTTCGGATTCGCAAAACTCGACCCACAAGCCCATGCTCATGCCGTCGACCACACGCAAATACGCTTCCAAGGCCGCTTCCGTACCGGCACTGGCGGTATCGGCAACGGCGTCATCGGCAACGGTGTCTGCCATCGGCTCGGCAGCGCTGGCGGTCTCTGCGGGCTCTTCGCCCGGTGTGGGCTTGCCGCGTAAATGCGCCAGATGAATCGCCTCCAGGGCTTTGAAAAAATCATCCATCTCGGCCTGAGCCACACCCGCCCACGTCAATCCCATGCGCAAGTCTTTCAATAACTGAGGCACCAACTTGAGCAGCTTCTGGCGATCGGCAGGCGTTGCAATCGGCCGCACACTCCAGTCCAGATCAGCGAGCGTTTTACTGTGCTGCGCCCATTTATCGCCTTCGGTGCCTTCTTGCTGAAAAGCCAAAAACAGCACTTTGCGCCACAGGCTATCGATAAAACGTCGCACCACGGCAGGCAGCCCATCATCGGATAAGACCGGCGCCAACATGCCGTCGACCACACTGCGTGCCGATTCGGTACGCGCACCCAGATCTTCTGCACTGCGCAAGCGCTCTTCGGCTTGCATGGCTTGTTCGGATTCACGCTCCAGCGCGGTCACCAGATTCGCCAACACATCCGAAAAAATCGCCGGATGACGTTCGAATTGTGACAGCACGGCTTGCACGGCTTGCTGCATGGCATCGAATACCGGATCGCCGGCCGTGGCATCGCCCAAACCAATACTCGCCGTCGACATCTGGTTCAACAACTTGCGCGCCGAATGCCCCTCGCGATCAAAAAAGGCTTCGTCCAGCAAAGCCACTTTGGTCAAGGGCACTTGCAAGAACCCGACCAACTGGCGGACACCGGCCGACAGACTCGATGCTTGCAAAATAAAATCAAACAGCCGCGCCACCAGGCGCAAGGTTTCCTGTGTCGATTTATCCAGCACCACGTTGGCCTGCGCAATGCGCGACTCCAACGCCGGCAGATCCAGCGCCATCATCCGGTTGCCGGCCAGCGCCGCTGCCTGCTCTTGCTGCAATGCATCCAGTAAGGTCAGCAGCGCTTCGTCCGTCACCGGCTGACTGCCGGCCGCCTCGGCAGGAGTCTCTTGTACCGCCAGACCCAGCGCTTCGGCCCACGCCTGCGACCACGCCGGCAATTCGCCAAATACATGCTGCTGAAAGGCCCGGAATACCAGCAAAGCCGCATGAGCATCCAGCGCCGCGGTATCCATCCAGGCCAACAGACAGGCCGCCAGTCGAGCCGGCTCGACGCCCAACGATCCGGTCACCGCCGACAAAGCCCCATCGCCCTGGCGCCGACACAAGGCCACGGCTTCCTCCATACCCACCAGCTCGGCGCGCTCTGCATTAAAGGCAGGCTCGGCTTCGGCCGGCATGGCAATCAGCTGCGCCATCTGATCGGTCAAACGCAGACGGCCCAAGCGCATCCGCGACACCGTTTCGAACAGGCGATTTTGATCGGCATTCGAGGCGGCCGCTGCCGCCTCGTCACACAACAGGCGTTCGGCCTCACTCAAGGTTTGGTACAGCCCATTGGTCAGTTGACCCAAGACTGCCGCAAGGAACCCGTCAGGGAATGGCATCGCACTCATAATGACTCCAACCGGGCCGCTCATAACAGCGGCCGCACAGATACCTCAGGGTAATGAAAAACACCCCTGCCGGCCAGCGCCGGCCAAAGATTGCTAGAATAACGCCCCTCAACGGACAAGGACACTGGCGATGACCTCCACGCCCTATCTGCACGGCCTGCAAGACACCGTTCGGCAGGCGCTCGCCGAAGACATTGGCAGCGGCGACATCACTGCCGCGCTGGTGCCGGCCGCTCAACAGGCCGAGGCCCGGGTGATCACGCGTGAAGACGCCGTCCTGTGCGGTCGGGACTGGTTTGACGAAGCCTTCCGGCAAGTCGATGCCAGCGTCACACTCGACTGGCACTTCAACGACGGCGACAGCGTGCGCGCCAACGACTGCCTTGTCAGTATTCGCGGTCAGGCCCGCAGCATCCTGACCGCAGAGCGCGCGGCTTTGAATTTCTTGCAGTTGCTGATGGGCACCGCCACGACGTGTCGCCACTATGCACAGCAAGTGGCCGATACCGGCGTCCGCTTGCTCGATACCCGCAAAACCATTCCCGGCCTGCGGCTGGCTCAAAAATACGCAACCGTCTGCGGCGGCTGCCACAACCACCGTATCGGCTTATACGATGCCTTTTTAATTAAAGAAAACCACATCGCCGCCTGCGGTTCGATCCGTGCCGCCGTCGCTCAGGCACGCGCCATGCACGCCGACCGCCCCGTCGAAGTCGAAGTCGAAACACTCGATGAACTGCAACTGGCGCTGGCCGCCGGCGCCGACATCATCATGCTCGACGATTTCAACCTGGCCGATATCCGCACCGCCGTCGCCACCGCCAAAGGCCGTGCCACCTTGGAGGTCTCCGGCGGCGTGAATGCCAACACCCTGCGTCCGCTGGCTGAAACCGGCGTGGATTGCATCTCGATCGGCGCACTCACCAAACACCTGCGCGCCATTGATTTGTCACTGCGACTGACCTAAGCCATGAATACACCCATTCACGACAGTCACACCACCGGCCCGGAATTAACCGTGATTATTCCGGCCTACAACGAAAACGATAATATTACGCCGCTCTATCAATCGCTCTGTCGCACACTCACCGGCATTCACTGGGAAGCCATTGTCGTGGACGACGATTCCCCCGATTGCACCTGGCAAACCGCACGACAACTGGCACAACACGACCCACGCATTCGCTGCATTCGTCGCATTGGTCGTCGCGGCCTGGCATCGGCCTTCCTTGAAGGCGTATTGGCCAGCCACAGCCCGTTTATTGCGGTCATGGATGCCGACATGCAACACGATGAAACGCTATTGCCGGCGATGCTTCAGCGATTGCGTGAAGGTCAGGCGGATTTGGTCATTGGCAGCCGTTACACACAAACCGGCAGCACCGGCACATTGGCCCAAAACCGTGTCGCCATCAGCCGGCTTGCAACCCGGCTCGGCCAATGGGTGTTACCACAAACCGTGACCGATCCCATGAGCGGCTTTTTCATGGCACCACGCGCGGTGATCGAGTCACGGGCTTATCGACTCAAGCCCGGTGGCTTTAAAATTTTACTCGACCTGCTTTCCATCGATGGCGCCAACCTCAACATTCAGGAGCTTCCCTACACCATGCGCGCCCGCCATGCCGGCGAAAGCAAGCTCGACAGCCAGGTGATCTGGGAGTATCTGACGCTGGTCGTGCGCCGCCTGATCGGGCGCTGGCTGCCCGAAACCTTCGTGCTGTTCGCGCTGGTGGGGTTAAGCGGTGTTGCCGTGCACATGAGTGTGCTCGGCACGCTACACCACTGGGCCGGCATGCCCTTTTTACTGTCGCAGATCATCGGCACGCTGGTTGCCATGACCAGTAACTACTGGCTGAACAACCGCATTACCTTTCGCCATCAGCGTCTGCGCAACGCAGCCTTTTTCAGTGGCTTGCTGCAATTTTATTTATATTGCTCGCTGGGTGCTTTCATCGGCATTTCGGCAGCCGAATTTCTATACCAACAAGCATCACCGTGGTGGTTTGCCGGTTTGTGCGGCACCTTTGTCAGCGCACTCTGGAATTATGTGCTGAATGCCACCTTCACCTGGCGGACATCGGCACGTGATGACTAAACGCCAAACTGGCGCCCTGCTGCTCGGATGCCTGGCAATCGGTCTGCTTTACGGATGGACAACCGCATCAGCCATCCTGCTGGAAGACGATGGCTACTTCATCATGGCCGGTTTTTTTGCCGGCGCAGCGCACCCGCCCGGTTACCCGACTTTCATACTGTTACTCAACACCGTGATGCATCTGCCCTGGGGCAGCATGGCGTGGAAAGCGCATTTTGCCAGTGCACTGTGCGCCACCGTGAGTTGCCTGTTGTTAACCTTGTGCATCCACCGCATCACGCGCTCCATCACGGCAGGATTGCTCGCCGCCGCCGCACTCGCCGTATCACCCATCTTCTGGTCACAGGCACAAATTGCCGATGTCTACACCCTGAATGTTGCTATTTTTCTCGGCCTTTTCTATCTAGGCCTGCAACTGGAACACGCCGCGCCTGCCATACAAGTCCGGCTGTTGTATGCCATCGCACTGCTGACCGGCATCGGCCTTGCCAATCATTGGCCCTTGCTCGTCATGGCGTCCCCGGGCATCGTCTGGTTGGTGTGGCCGCAGTGGCGCATCGCCTTGCGTCACCTGTTCGGCCTTACCGTCTGCCTGGCGATTGGCCTGCTGCCTTACCTCTGGATGGTCTGGCGCACACAGCAACCGATTCCTTTTTTGTTTATCGGCTCCATTGATTCATTCGAAGCCTTTCAACGCTATGTGCTGCGCGAGTATTACAGCGTGGACTCCAGCAGCACTGCCACCTGGGACGATCGCTGGCTGTTTATCCGCTTCTTTTTACAATCGTGGACCAACCAACTCACCCTGCCCGGCTGGCTGCTGGCCATGATGGGCCTGGCTTACGGATTGCGACACCACCCTCGCATCACACAGGCCAGCCTACTCAGCTTTTTGATCAGCGCAGGCCTGTTGCTCAGTGTCATCCATTTCAATTACGACCACCTCTGGCGTGACGTGTTCAGCGTCTATCCATTAATTCCTTACGCACTGACCGCGCTCTGGCTCGGCATAGGATTGCATGCCGTATTTCAAAAGTTTCCAACTCGGCGAACCGTCATATTGATCACCGCCACAATGGCCGTCATCGCCGCCGGCACCTGGCGCTGGCCCGATCACAATCTGCATCATTTTGATGAAACCGCGCGCTACGCCAATGCGCTGCTATCTCCATTGCCCGCAAACAGCATCGTCGTCACCGAGGGCGATGTGAATACCGCCGTATTAGGTTACTACCATCTGGTCGAAGGCCTGCGCCCGGACATTACCTTGGTGACACGCCACGGTACCTTGTTTAACACAACGCTGCTGCCATTAAAGCTGGATCGGCTGGCAATTCAGGAACGCATTCAGGCATTGGTTGAAGATCGGCCTGAACACGTATTCTTCACCAATAACTATGGCCGCAACCCATCGCGCCATTGGCAGAACCAAGGCCTGGCCGGGACATTAAAAGACGCCGCCGACCTGCCCCCGGCCTTCATTCCGGAACACATGGCTTATCTGGAACGCTTACTGCTCACCGAGATTCATTACCCGTATTACTGGTGGGATATGCACCAACAAACCATGAGGCAACGACTGTGCTACCTGATTGGTCGCTATCATCGTTACCCCACGGCATTCAGCGATTACCCCGCCCTGCTAAAACACTGCGGCCAATCGTTTGAAGGCTTGGTTGGCTTTTCTGAGGGTCGTCTTTTTTCCGGCGGATACTTTTCACCGGCCGCCATGTTGCATAACGGCCAACTGGCCGCGAGCCGCCTGCCACCCTTCGCCCGCCGACAACAGAAAGTCGCGGTACTGAATATTCAAAGCTACGCCTTGCTAGGGCTGGGCCGTTATGCGGAGGCCAAACAACTGGCCGAACAATCGTTACTGGAACAACCCGGCAAGAGCAATGCCGCACACCGCTACAAGCAATATGCTGATGAAAAACGGCTGGAAGAATCGAGAAGGGTGGTGCCGGGAAGAGGAATCGAACCTCCGACCTACTGATTACGAATCAGTTGCTCTACCGACTGAGCTATCCCGGCACAGGGTGCGCATTGTAATGGCTCACAGAACGGCGAACAACCACGCCGCATCGCCTTGAATGCATCTGCTAAGATAATCCCCTGTGACCGACCCGAGGCCCTCCCGTGAAGCTATTGCTCGTCACAACATCGTATGTGAACGACAACGAAGGACAGGCTGCCGCCGGCACATTCGTGGCCGACTTTGCGCTCGCGCTGGCTCGCGAAGGCCACCAGGTCACGGTCGTCACTCCGGCCACCGTGGCATCTGAGCATATAGCGAATGGCGTCCGCGTCTGCCGGTTTGCCGTGCCCCGCCTGCCTTTGTCCGTGCTTTCTCCGGCTCGTCCGCAAGATTGGCTACCCATCATAAGAACCTTATTGGCCGGGCAACGCGCCGTCAGCCACGCATGCGAAAATCACGGCGCCGATCATATTTTGGCTTTATGGGCATTGCCTTGTGGGCAATGGGCGCGCACGGCCGGCCGGCGGTTTCATACCGCCTATTCCACCTGGGCACTGGGCAGCGACATTTGGACCTTGGGCAAACTGCCGGTTATTCGCCAACTGCTGGCACGCGTGCTGCAACACGCCACGCTGTGTTATGCCGATGGGTTACAGCTCGGTGCCGATGTCACTGCGATATCGGGGCGCGCTTGCGACTTTTTGCCCAGCAGCCGCCAACTGGAATCTCGCAGCAAAACACCCCGCCACGCAGGCCCTTGGCGCTTGGCTTTTCTGGGTCGCTGGCATACCAACAAAGGCATTGATCTTCTGCTGGATGCGCTCTTGCTCCTGGAGGAGCATGACTGGCAGCGCATCGAATCAATCCGTATTTTTGGTGGCGGGCCACTCGAACCACACGTCATGAAAAAAACCGGACAATTGATGCAGCAGCAACGCCCGATCGAGACCGGTGGTTATCTTGATCGTCAGCAGGCGACCGATCTCTTATTGTGGGCCGATTACCTGATTTTGCCATCACGCATCGAAAGCATTCCGGTTATTTTTTCAGATGCCATGCAAACCCGCTGCCCGATCATTGCCACACCCATTGGCGACCTGCCCGCACTGCTTCACGAAAACCCGCCCTGTGGCATTCTGGCAGATGCCACAACACCCGAGGCAATCGCCGATGCCATTCGCGCAGCACTGCTGCAACAGCCCGCAGATTTTGAAGCCGGCATGACGCGCATGGCCACACGCTTTGACATCACTCAAGCCGCGCGTGACTTTGTCAGCCGTTTGCAACAAGGCGCATGATGATGAGCACGCTGTTTACTGACCCTGCTTGGCTGGCCGTTATTGATCAAGGGCTGGGTTGTCAAAGCGAAATCGTTTCAGCACCCGATGCGGCCGATAACACGGTGGCATTAAGTGGCTTTCGGCGAGGCCCATGGCGAGCAGGCTATGCCAATTTCCCTGTTGGCTTAAACGGTGAGCATCGCTGGTTTTTTGAACCGTTCATCACCGGCAATGGCAAGCGCATCGCCACCCATAAGATCGACTTGTTGCGCATCAATATCGATGAAACCGATGTGACGCATTGGACTCATCTGACACCACCCGATCAACAGCTACCGGACACGACCATTCCATCACTGCAAGCGTGGGACGAATCGACATTATCCAGCGATACGCGTTACAAGCTGCGTCGCTCACACCGTGATGGCGTGCGCATCCGGGAAAGCACGACAGCCGATGCCGCATTAGTCTATCAACTGTATTCTGCTGCTATTGCTAAAAACAGCGGCTCATTACGCTACACACCGCGTTACTTTGAAGCGTTGACAAACCTCGCTGCCCAACATCGCCAGCTGCAAATTGGCATTGCTGAAGCAGACGGCGCACCCTGTGGATTTATAGCCATCGCACACGATGCTGATGCCAGTTATTACTTGCACGGCGGCTTCTTTGCCCAATACCGGAAACTGCGCCCCGGCTACAGCGCGATGGCATGGGCTATTCACCAGAGCATTGATCGGCACAGCAACGCATTCCACATGCTGCCCTCGCCGGCCGATCAAGCTGAATTGGTGAAATTTAAAGAAAGTTTTCTCGGCGTAACCACGCAACGCCTGTACTGGGACATTCCGCTCACGGCCCGTGGCTGGGCACTCAAAAAAGCGCTTCAACTCAAAGCGCGTCTCGGCTGAGGCAATCGCCTGACCTCAGGCAACATCCGTCAATGCACCGCCGCGCAATACCGTGGCTATCAATAAGCTCGCGAATAATCGCAAGATGACGTAACAGGCAGCCCCTTGCACGATCACCGAAAAATCCAGCGCCAGTAACGGCGCCACGGCCGTTAACACCACTTCACGCACGCCAAAATTACCCGGCGTAACCGACACGATCGACAATAAATTCAAAATCACGCCGGTCGCCACGATACCGATCACCGTCGACCCGTGTCCAAGTCCGGCAAGACAGGCAGCGATGCCGAGCGATAACAACATTAAATGCGCCAATGCCAATAATGTTAGCGTGGACAGCACTCCCCAACGGATAGGATAGAGCGCTCGGGATAATAAAACGGCCAACATCAACACCAACACAGGCACCAACACAGGCACGGCATCCGGCAATATCGCTAGCGCAGCAGCTATGCTCACGCCCGCCGTTAGACCGCTGCACAAGAGCATGAACTTCACAAATCGCGCCCATGAAACGCCCATTTTACGATCCAACAACAACAAAGCACCGGCGGTGCCAGCCTTCACTGGAAACACCGTATTCATCCAGGCTTTTTCGGCCGTAAACCAAAACGACCAGCGCAGCGTGGCGACCGACTGCTCATGCTTTAAAAACAATGCCATTTGAAGGCCTTGCACAGCACTGGCAAGGCCTGCCAACAAAAATCCGGCCAGCAGCCAATACCACTTGATCAAAAACAAGTCAGGCGGCGATCGATACACGGCCCAACCAATAATCACGGCAAAACACAGCAGACCCACTGCATGCAATACGCGACGACCCGCCACTGTCATGGCATGGCCTCCTGCACGTGCGGGTAATACACCGATTGCTGCAAGCGCGCACGCAGGGCATCGTCCACAACACTGCGCGCCATGAATCGTTCGGGCATATGTTGCTCGGCATACGGTTTACAGCCTGTCGATGACAGCCAATGCGCCATCATATCGACTTGCTGCTGTGGGCCAGCACACACATCTTCATAGCGTAATATTTGCCACTGCGATAACGGAACATCGTGCAACGCCGCACGCAACAAGCGCAGCGTTTCAGCCAATTGCCACATCACCTGATCTTCCAACGGTTCATTCATGTGCTGTTGATAACCGGGCGGTCGCACACTCCACCAGTCAAGCTCAGGATGGCTTTGACGAATTCTCAATACCGATGCTGCCACTGCAACCGGGTCACGTATCACCCAAATGAAGCGTGCGCGCGGGAACGCCGCTATCAATGCCGGTATCGCTAGCGACAAATACAAGCACTTCACCAATAAAGGCTGTCGTGCATGCCCCTGGATTGAATACACCGCACGCTGCAAAGATTTTACCTGCTCATCCGGAAGCGGCTCCAGGCAAGCATCCGATGATAGGCCCTGAAACCATTGACGCCAAAAACCAAAGGATTCGCTCGGACTGAAAATACCGGGAGTTACGCCTTGATCCGAAACAAACTGCGGCGCCGGTTGACGCTGCAATCGCGCGAGGAATAGGCGGAAAAACAAATGGCTGCCACCGTACGCATGATCCAATGCACGCGGCAAAAAACTCATTTGCAAAGCGTGCGTCAAAACTTGAAATGCCAGTGTCGTGCCCGACCGCGGCGCACCCACCAAAAAAACAGGATCTGATGCTGCGTATACCGCCGGCGCAAACAAGGCACAATCACACGGCCGCCAAAGGCCATTGATGCCATGCACCAAGCCTGCCAATGGCGTATCACGAGGTAGCCGCCGGGTCATCGAATCATCACGCGCTTAAATTATCGGTGACGGCCGAAATGACCCGCTCAACATCGGCATCGGACAACTTTGGCGATATCGGCAAACTCACTGTCTCTCGTCCAATCTGCATGGCGTGAGGAAAACTCTCCGGTCGCCAACCAAAACGCTGCTGATAATACGGGTGCTCAGGCAAACTCAGATAATGCACGCCCACACCTATAGCACGCGCAGTCATCGCATCCAAAAAGCTGTCGCGCTCAATGCCGCAACGCTTAGAATTCACGCGAATGGTGTATAAGTGATAGGCATGGCGCGTATCTGTATCCGCCTCTATCGGGCATGCAATTGGTAACGCTGAAAAGGCTTGTTGATAGCGCTGCCATATCTGCTGTCGTCGCTGCCAGCTGCTCTCCACGCGTTCGAGCTGATGCAAGCCGATCGCCGCCTGCAAATCCATCATGTTGTATTTAAAACCACACTCCACGACTTGGTAATGCTTGTAGCCTGCATCACCAAAGCGATGCCAGGCATCTTTACTCATACCGTGCAATGCCAACATGCGGGCACGCGCAACGTGCTCTTCACTTTTACCAAGAATCATGCCGCCCTCACCGGTAACCATGTTCTTAGTGACATAAAAACTAAAGCAGCCAAAATCACCGAAGGTACCGGCTTTTTGGCCGTGGTATTGCGTCTCGATAGCGTGCGCACAGTCTTCTATGACCACCAAACCATGCTTGGCTGCAATCGCCATGATTTTATCCATTTCGCAAGCCCGGCCTGCAAAATGCACTGGCACAATCGCGCGCGTGCGCGGTGTAATCGCCGCCTCAATGGCCGCCGGATCAATGCATTGTGTTAACGGATTCACATCGGCCAGCACCGGCGTCAAGCCGGCATGAATAATGGCATTCACCGTCGCGCAAAACGTTAATGGGGTTGTGATGACTTCATCGCCGGACTCCAGCTGCGATGCCACCATGCTGACGTGCAAGGCTGCCGTGCACGAATTGACTGCCGCCGCATGCGAAGCACTGCTGGACTTATACTCTGCGAACGCTTTCTCAAACGCGGCCACACGGGGTCCTGTACCCAGCCACCCCGATTGCATCGTGGCGACCACCTCGTCAATTTCTTCCTGCCCAATCAGCGGGCTACCAAAAACAATGAAGGGCTCTTTCATGCGTCAGTTCCTGAGTAGGAAATATTACTTATCGTTATGCCGCTCTTGCCGAACCAGGTAATACAAATTAGTAATTTGCTCAGACACCAAGCCAATCAGAAAAACCAAGAGCGATGTCATGAACAGCAACACCCCCATATTGGTAAAACGACCATCGCCAATATAGGTGTACATGTAATAAAAAAGTCCCAACAAGAAAAACCCGGCGCTGATCGGCGCAAATAACTTTAATGGCGAATACAACGTGCCAATCTTGAAAATAATCAGCAAGAAGCGCAGGCCATCCCGCAAGGGCTGAATATGGCTCTTTCCGATTCGCTGTAAAACCGTAATCGGCTCATAACTCACCGCATACCCTGCCCGGAAAAATGCCATGGTCAACGTGGTGGGGTACGAAAATCCATTGGGCAATAAATGAATAAATTCACCCAGCAATTCACGCTTGACCGCACGAAAGCCCGAGGTAAGATCCTCCACGGATTGCCCGGTCATCCAACTCGCGAGCCGGTTATACAAGGTATTGGCTGCCAACCGACTTACGGATGCCTGCCCTTTGCGATTGCGCGAACCCACCACCATGTCATAACCGCTTTCCAGCTTTGCCAACAAGACCGGGATATCCTCCGGGCGATGCTGACCGTCGGCATCCATGAACACCACGATATCGCCACGCGCTGCACGAATGCCACTTTTGATTGCCGCCCCATTGCCCATACTGTACGGGTGCGACACCACGTGCGCACCACAGTCACGCGCAATATCGGCCGTTGCATCGGTTGAGCCGTCATTGACAACAATCACTTCAAACGGGTGCACGTGCGCTTCAATATCCTGCAGAACCGCCGCGAGGCTGGCCGATTCATTTTTAGCGGGAATCACGATACTGATTTTATTCATGCGTGTTGATACTCCGGTTTATTCGTCGGGCACATAGGGTGGTTCGGCCAAGTTTACAGCAGCCGGCACGTCCACTCCCGATGCCTTTAAACGACTGCCAATGATACGCTCTAGCTTATCCAATTCAGGTGCACGGGAAGGCACAAACATAAGCCGCGCCTCGTCATGCAAGCGCGCCATCATCAACCAGCGATAGGACTGCTCGTATTGCCCCCCGGTCGCCCAGATCACCGCCAGTTTCAAGGCAATATCCAGAGACGGTTTTGAACGGTACGCTTGCTCTAGCGCTCGTAACGCCTCAGAAAAATCACGCTGCTTGATTTTTAGCTCTGCGTAATCAAAGTACAGGCGACTCATCAACAGGTCGTTTTTTTGTACCAGCGGATCCTTACCGATACGCATCATTAATTGCTCAACATCATCAAGACTGACTGCATCACACGCACTTCTCAGCCTCAGCTTCAATAATGCAGAAACGGATGCGTGCAGACCAAACGAGACACTCTCGATACGACCGTTTTGTAAAATCTCTTCTGCTGTCAGCGTTGTTGGCAATGCGTATTTGCATTGCATAATTAAGGCGTTAATACCCAGATCCATGCGATCGGGCCACATTCGAAACAAGCGCACCATGTGCGCATGCGCGGCATCCACATCACCGGCCAATTCCAACCCTGCTGCCAAAGCCAATTGTGCGCGTGACGAATTAGGGTGGCTGTTTGCCCATGAGGCCTGTAATAACCGTGTATTCCCCCACAAGGTGGTTAACCCAAAACTCAACACGAATAACACCATCACCGGCAGCGCAACCGGCATGAATCGAAGTCGATTGCAGCCACGCTCACGCAGTGCGTCTGCAGCACGCGCGCACAAAACCGATACCAGCAACACAATCCCTGCCATCGCCAGATAATTGCGATGTTCAAAATACATCTCCAAGGGCAATACGGTCGACTCAAGCAAATGACCCGCAAAAAACCAAGCCAATGCCAGCGCCAATAACGGATAACGCTTACGGGTCCATACTGCCATCACCAACAATGCCAAGACACCCAGTAAGGACCACGCCGTCGTTGCAGGCTCCCACAAGCCGCGCGCAATCACCCAGTCATCGTGCGCCAACCCCATCCGCGCCACATTGGGCAGCAGGATCTGCTGCAAATAATCCAATACAACGCCAGGCTGCGTCCACAAACGATCCTGTAGTGTCCAGCCACGCCACGTATAGGTTGGAACCACACTCACTCGATATGCCAGATAACCGGTCACCGCAAGCAGTGGCAAAGCGGCCATCCAGCGTGCCGGCAACGCCAAGACACGGCGCAACGGAAGACGGGATGCAAAGACCCATTCAATGACCAGCACGTACGCTGCCATCAAAATGGCATTCTCCTTGGCCAGCACACCCACACCGATGCCCACACCAAAGCCCGCGATCATCCAGAGAATATTGCGCAAGTCTGAGCGCGCCTGCCCACAGCGCCCACGCAAATAGCACAGCAACCCAATCAACATGCACAACGAAGACAAAATGGTCATTCGCTGCACGACATACAGCACGGCCGATACTTGCAACGGGTGCATCATCCACAATGCCGCACACAATAAAGCACCGCCTTGTGCCAAGGCTTCACGGTAGCCGGCAATACGCAGCAAACGCAAAGCCAGTAACGCCATGAAAGCCGTGCACATAAGATGCAAGACAAGATTGGTACGCTTAAAGGCAAATGCGTTGGTCGGCCAGTCTTGGCCATCCATCAAAAAACTGGCCATCGATAATGGCCTGCCGACCGGGCCGGAGTGATTACCAAAGACAAACGCCAGCGCACGATCCAGCGAATCAACGCCACCGCCATAACCTAACGGCTCCAGATTGTGGCTGTCATCAAAGACAAAGCCGCCTTGCAAACCCGGCCAATACAACACCGCACCCACCACAAGCAGAGCCATCAGCGCCCAACTGAATTGATACCGTGCCGGCTTGTTAGCACTCAACATGCATAAAACCTTCTATTGAGGAACATCGTACTCAAACATACCGAACCAGCTTATCGACTCACCGCCCGCAGGAACAGCTCCCGCAAAAAGAAAAGGCCTCCAGAGGAGGCCTTTTCCGAATGACCCGAAGGCCAGTCTATTAACGGCAGTTAGCTGCGCGATACTTCTTCGGCATGGTGCCCTGTGAACAAGTCCACTGAACGCCTGTCTCGTTATCGCCAATACCTTCGA
>DATCSK010000028.1:0-89172 GCA_036568505.1 Pseudomonadales bacterium
CCGTGTAAAGGCGGACTAGTTCTAGGCCGGCGTAACAGATGGGGTCAGAGTAGCATTTCCCGCCCAGTTTGGCCTAGCCCAAAAAATCTTCCAACCCTTAACCCCATTTCCCCCTCTGCTGCGTTTACCCCTCTGACAGTCCGTCAAATCGGCTTATCACAGGAGAAACGCCATGACCCGTCACCCCCAAAACCAGAACCCATCCCGTCCATTCCTGCCCACGGTATTGGCTGTGGCCTTCAGCACCACGGTGCTGCTGGCTTGCACGCAGCAATCGGAACCCACACCCACTGAGCGCGCTGATCTGGCGGCGGTATCGAATATCGTGCTGCACGATGCGCCCCAACAACACGAGCCGCGCCGTGAGGCCGATGCCGCAAACCCTGCACCGGCCGCGCTGGAAGAAGTGCAGGGCTCGCGCCAACTGCTCAAGACAGAAAGCAAAATAGTCGCCGGTGCGGTGATGGCGATGCCGGTTGCACCTGCTACGCCTGGCTGGATGTATGAAGGGCAGGATCGCGAGCGTTACCAGCACCTTGATGACAACCCGGTGAAGTTGGTGAGCGAGCAGCCGGTCTCGACCTTCTCGGTGGATGTGGATACCGAGTCGTACAGCAACACCCGCCGCATGCTGCGTGAAGGCCGCATGCCGACCAAGGATGCGGTACGCGTGGAGGAGTTCATCAATTACTTCGATTACGGGTATCAGGTGCCTGCGAATAAAAGCGTGCCGTTCTCGGTGATGACCGAAGTCGCCCCCGCGCCGTGGAATGCCAACAACCTGCTGTTGCAGGTCGGTATCAAGGGTTATGAGGTAGCGAAAGAATCGATCCCGGCCGCGAACCTGGTGTTTCTGGTGGATGTGTCCGGCTCGATGCAAATGCCGGATAAGCTGGAACTGGTCAAACAATCGCTGGCCATGTTGACCGATCAGCTTTCCGCGAAAGATAAAGTCAGTCTGGTGGTGTATGCCGGTGCCGCCGGTTTGGTGCTGGAGCCGACCGCAGGCAACGACAAAGCCAAAATCAAGGCGGCGTTGCAGCGTTTGACGGCAGGCGGTTCGACCAATGGCGGTGCCGGTATTGAACTCGCCTACAGCGTGGCGCAGCAGGCCTTTATCAAGGGCGGTATCAACCGCGTGGTGATCGCCAGCGACGGTGACATGAATGTCGGCACCGTGGGTGTGGAAGCGCTGAAAGCGATGATCGAGGAAAAGCGCAAAGGCGGCATCACGCTGACCACGCTCGGCTACGGCAGCGGCAATTACAACAGCGAGCTGATGGAGCAGTTGGCCGATATCGGTAACGGCAATGCGGCGTATATCGATTCGCTGCATGAGGCGCGCAAGGTGCTGGTTGATCAGTTGAGTTCCACGGTGTTCACCATCGCGCAGGATGTGAAAATCCAGCTGGAATTCAGCCCGCGCGTCAAAGAGTACCGGCTGATCGGTTATGAAAATCGCCTGCTCAATCGTGAAGACTTCAACAACGACAAGGTCGATGCCGGTGATATCGGCGCCGGCCACACGGTGACTGCGATTTACGAGCTGGTGATGGAAGGCAGTGAAGGCGGCTTGATCGACCCGTTGCGTTATGGCGATAAAAAACCGGCCGTCGATGAGGCGCATATCAATGAGATGGCCTTCCTGCGTTTGCGTTACAAGCAACCGGGTGAAAGCAAAAGCCGCTTGATTGAGCAGCCCGTGAAGATGGCCGATATCCACCGCAATGTGGCCGAGGCCAGCGACAGCTTCCGCTTTGCATCCGCCGTGGCCGCTTGGGGGCAGTTGCTGCGCGGTGGCGAATACACCGGCAGTTTCAGCTACGGCGATGTGCGTGCCCTGGCGCAAGGTGCGCGCGGTACCGATGCCTTTGGTTACCGCGGTGAGTTCTTGCAGCTGGTGAATTTGTCGGAGAGTTTGGCGACTCCTGCTGCGTCTGTGGCTGCGACTGCCGCAGTTATGGAATAAGGGGCGCGTGGTGAACCCGGTGGTGGCCTTTGCTGGATGTTATACAAGCGGGGCGATCACCGGGTTTTTACCATCCCACGCCCGTGTGCGAGTTCCCCGTCAACAGCCCATCGGCTATGCTGTTGGGCTTATGGCGACCGAACCGACAGACGAAGAACTGATACTGCGTTTCCAGCGTGGGGATGCAGCGGCCTTTGAGGTGTTGTATCGCCGGTACCGCAACCCCTTGATGGGTTTTTTGCGCCGCCACACCGGCGACAGCGCCTTGGCGGAAGAGTTATTTCAGGATTTATGGACATCCATCATCCGCCGCATTGGCGAGTACCGCGTTGACAGTACCTTTCGCACTTACCTGTATCACAATGCGCGTAATCGGTTGGTGGATGTGTACCGCCGTCAACGCGAGACGGTTGCGATTGAAACGGTGGAAGACGAATTACCGGCCAGCACGCCGGTGGATGAGCAGGCCGATAGCGAGCGCCGCCACCGGCGTTTGATGCAAGCGGTCGATGCATTGCCGGAAGAACAACGCGAAGCGTTTTTGTTAAAAGAAGAAGCCGGTTTGAGTTTGGCCGAATTGGCCGAGGCGACCGGTGTGAATACGGAAACCGCGAAAAGTCGCCTGCGTTATGCCTTTCAAAAATTGCGCAGTGTGCTGGGAGAAGCAGGATGAGTACGCACAAGCCGGATGACGACCGCGAATTCGACGCCTTCCTGAAAGGCGATCACGCATTGTCGCGCGAATACCATCGTGATACCGATGACGCAGTGCCGGATGCACTGGATGCGATGATCCTGCGCCAAGCGGCCGAACAGGCAGCGCGCCAGCAGCGCTTGAATGAGGCAATGCCTTCATCTTCAATACGGATGCCGTGGTATCGCCAAAGCTGGTTTGCACCGGCATCGGGAGTCGCGATTGCGGTGATGGTCACCGTGGTGATGTTTTACCCCGCGCAAGTGCCGTTGCAGCAACAACCCATGGAGCAAATCAAAATGCAGGAGCTCGCACGGGAAGAAGCGCCTGCCCGCAAAGTGATGCAGGCACCGGCCGCCCCTGCAACAGTTGAAGCCGACAGCGCCGCAGCATCGTTCGCCATGCATGATGCGGCTGAAAACACAGCAGGTGCTTCACAACGCGATGCTGCGGTTGAGACCGGCATGTTGGAAGAAGTGCCGTCTTCGCCGCGGCTGGAAGCGACTCCATCCATTGAAGCCAAAGCCATGCAGGCCGCACCGGCACCATTGGCCATGGAACGGCAATGGGCCAAACGCGAAAAACCGGCCATGAACCCGCAGTGGGATTTGTTGAAAGTGCTGGAAGCAGGCGATTGGGTAGCAGCGGCTGCCTATCTTGAGCGTTTACCGCAGCGTGACGATGCGGCTATCGCAGCGGCGTACCAACGCATTCGTGCCGCCATCGCGCAGCCAGTGTTGCCCGAAGCCGATGACCTGCAAGCCTTGTACGAGTGGTTGCAAACACACCATCCGGAAGACATAGCCCATGACGGGCCAGCAACCAGCGAGTGAAGCGGCGCGACTTACTCCAGCAAACGCTTCGGGTCGCGGCCGTTCACAAAACCAATAAACGGGAACATCATGCTGTAGCCGAGCAGCGCCTGAATGGCGGGGCTGCACTGCTTGGCGCGCTCGCGTGAAATGGCGAGGCTGTAATTCTCTTGCTGGCGTGCCCAGGGCTCGCAGTATTGGGCGGTGGCCGCCATGCGTGGCGCATCGCTTTTATTGGCACCGGCACCGTGCCACAGCGTGCCCAAGAAGAATAAAACCGAGCCTGCGGGCATGACGGCCGGCACCAGGGTGTGCCCGCTGCCGTCGCCGGGATGTTCATCGCCCCAGGCATGGCTTTTGGGAATGGCCACGGTGGCGCCGTTGTCGGCCGTGAAATCATCAATCGCCCAAATGGTGGCGGCACTGAACGGTTTGCGCGGGCGGGCAATCGGGTAGAAGCCGTCATCGGCATGCAGGGGCTGGGCGACTTCGCCGGGCAATACGTTGATGGCTTGCAACTGCGACAGCAGGTAGTTGGGCATCAGCAGGTTATCGAGCAGTGCCAGAATCAGCGGGTGTTCGACCAGCGGGTTCAATGCCAGTGTTTTCTCGATCACCGCATAAATGCGGCGGGTTTTCAGGCCTTCAAATTCGTTGCGGCCATCGTGCGTCATCAGCGGCAGGGCCTCGGCCTTGATGGATGCCATCAGCGTTTTTGAAACAAGATTGGGGATGATCACAAAGCCGTTGTCATGCACTTCGGCGAGCAGTGCTTTGACCTGCGCCGGATCGACACCGCGTTTTTCAGCCGAGGTGGCTAATGCGGCCTGTTGCGCGGCAAGAATCTCGGTTTTGATGCTGCCGTCGGCATTGATGTAGGCGCGGTCGGACATGGGGAGGCTCCTGGATCGGGCTTGGTTTTCGGTACACGGAACATGCTGTATCGTAGCAGCATGCCTGTCCAGTGCGATGGTCATGGCTTGCATGACGGGATGTTGATCAAACGGATTAAGGGGATAGTGATGAGTACGCCTGCCGATTCACAGCAAGCCATTGAGGCTGCCGTATTTCGCCGCCTGTTGGCGCATCTCGACAGCCATAAAGAGGTGCAAAATATTGATTTAATGAATCTGGCCAATTTTTGCCGCAATTGCCTGGCCAAGTGGTATGTGGCGGCTGCTGCGGCCGAAGGGGAGACGATCGAGTACGAGCAGGCCCGTGAACGTATTTACGGCATGCCGTACAGTGAGTGGAAAGCGCAGTATCAAAAAGAAGCCACGCCAGAACAACTGGCAGCCTTTGAAAAACGGCAACACTAGCCGAAGGGGGTCATGATGCGATTCACAGCAGTATTACTGGCAGTGCTGTTTTGCTCTGCCGTTACCTACGCCGATAGCGTGTATTACCCGAAAGCCTACAAGCGAGCCGGGACTTGGGAGACCGCGCTGCAAGTGCGTTGGGAGAGCTCGGAGAGTATCGACGCGCAATACAACACCGATGTCGATATCGACAGCGACTGGGGGTTTGGTTTTGGCGTGGCATACAACTTTGATCAGCACTGGAACCTGGGTGTTGAATTCAGCACGGTGAACGCCGATTACCATGCCACCTATCTGGCCAATGTGCCCGGTGCCAAGCCGCAGGAGTTCAGTCACGAGCTCGATAATTTCTCGTTCATGACCAACCTGACCTATCACTTTATGGAAGGTGATTTTACGCCCTATGTGCAAGGCAGCTTGGGTTGGAGCCAGATCGACTCGAATGTGGTGAGCAACTACAACTACGGCGGCTGTTGGTGGGATCCGTGGTGGGGTTATGTCTGCGGCGGTACCTATGACACCTACGACGATGACGGCTTCACCTGGGGTGCCGGTGCCGGTTTGCGTTGGGATTACATCAGTAATGCGTTTGCGCGCATCAGCGTGAATCAGCAATGGATGGATCTGGGCAGTACATCCGACGATCTCACCTTTGTGATCACCAAGCTGGAACTCGGTTGGAAGTTCTAAGCCAATAAAAAGGGCGCATCAAGCGCCCTTTTTATTGCAGGTTGTTTGTGTCTTACAAAGCCCCGTTGGGAATAAACCGGTTGTCGCTGTGGGTGCGCAACCATTGCAGCTGTTCGGTGTTTAATGGGTGTCCCCTTTTTTTCAGCGCTTTGTTCAGGTGAATGACCGGTGAGTCAGCGCCGGCTTGCCAGCCGGGCAGGTGCATTTCGGCCATGGCTAAAAAGCGCATCAAATGCCAAATCGCATCGGCATCGTAGTGTTTCACGGCAGCCTGCCAGTTGCTGGCGGCAACCAGCATGTAAGCGGCCAGATCACTTTGCGCCTTGGGCGGCAACAGGCTCGGCAGTTGCGTGAGTTCGTCATCACGACTGAAGGCGATAAAGCGATCCAGCCAATCGGCCTCCAAGGTGGTGCCGGTGCTGACCGTGCCGGTGTCCGGCGACCATGAACCAATGCTCATTGCGTTACTCGTGTGATGGGGTTTCGGCTATTCTACCGGTAAACCACCGAATATTGACCGGATAGCCCGTGCGGAAAATCATTCATGCCGATTGCGACTGCTTTTTTGCAGCCGTCGAGATGCGCGACGACCCGTACCTGGCCGGTCGGCCGGTGGCGGTGGGCGGCGACCCCGGGCGGCGCGGTGTGGTGGCCACCTGCAATTACGAGGCACGCCAGTACGGTGTGCGTTCGGCGCAAGCCTCGGCCTATGCACGCAAGTTATGCCCTGAGCTGATTATCATTCCACCGGATTTTGCCAAGTACAAAGCGGCCTCACAGCAGATCAGGGCTATTTTTTTCGACTTTACCGAGCACGTTGAGCCGCTCTCGCTCGATGAGGCGTATCTGGACGTTACCGACAGCCCGCATTGTCAGGGCAGTGCGACGTTGATTGCCGAAGCGATTCGCAAACGCGTCAAAGCGGAAGTGGGCGTGACGATCTCGTGCGGGGTGGCACCGAATAAGTTTCTCGCCAAGATTGCCAGCGACTGGCGCAAACCCGATGGCCTGTTTGTGATTCGGCCGGAACAGGTGGCCGCATTCGTCGAGCATTTGCCGGTCGGTAAAATCCATGGCGTCGGTAAAGCCACGGCCGATCATCTGCACCGCGTGGGTTTGATGACCTGCGGCGATATCCGCAGCTGGAATGTGTTTGACCTGACTGCGGAGTTCGGCAGTTTTGGTCCGCGCTTGCATCAATTGGCGCAAGGGCAGGATGATCGCCCGGTGAAGGCCTCGCGACAGCGAAAATCCTTGAGTGTGGAAGAAACCTACACGCAAGATTTGCCGGATGTGGCCGCCTGCCGCAATGAATTGCCGGGCTTGCTATTTCAGTTGGTCACACGTTTGCGCGCGATACCCGATCATTATCGGGTCACGAAAATATTCGTGAAATTGAAATTCAATGATTTTACCCAGACCACGCACGAGCAAACCGCGCGCGATTTGAGTTTGCCGGTGTTGGAATCCTTGCTGGCAGTCGCGTGGGAGCGGGGTCAATTACCGGTGCGTTTAATCGGCATTGGCGTGGGTTTTATCGATCTGCGTGACGAGATTGCCGAAACGCAGCTGGATTTGTTCAAGCCCGAACCGATGCCGGAATGACTCAGCTTTGATACGACTCCATCGGTGGACAGGCGCAAAATAAATTACGATCACCGTACACGTTATCGACACGGTTCACCGCCGGCCAATACTTGTGTGCTTTCACCCACGGCAAGGCAAAGCAGGCTTCTTCGCGTGAATAAGGGTGCGCCCATTCGTGGGTGATGTCGGCCAGCGTGTGCGGTGCATTCACCAGTGGGTTGTTATCAAGGGGCCATGCGCCGTCTTCGACTTTGCGAATTTCGTTGCGAATTTGAATCATCGCATCACAGAAACGGTCGAGCTCGGCTTTGGATTCACTTTCGGTGGGTTCGACCATCAAGGTGCCCGGCACCGGGAACGACATGGTCGGCGCGTGAAAGCCGAAATCGATCAAACGCTTGGCAACGTCTTCTTCACTGATGCCGCTGGTTTCTTTAATGGGGCGCATATCGAGAATGCATTCGTGCGCGACGCGACCGTTGCGGCCGGTGTAGAGCACCGGGTAGTGATCCTTCAATCGGTTGGCCACATAGTTGGCATTCAAAATGGCCACTTCGGTGGCGCTGCGCAAGCCGCGCGCGCCCATCAGTGCAATGTACATCCACGAAATTGGCAGGATGCTGGCGCTGCCCCAGGTGGCGGATGACACCACATCGATTTCGCCGGTGCTGCGTTTGTCCGGTTGTATCGGGTTGTCACAGGCAAACGGTGCCAGATGCGCTTTCATCGCAATCGGGCCCATGCCGGGGCCACCGCCACCGTGTGGAATGCAAAAGGTTTTATGCAGGTTCAGATGCGATACGTCGGCACCGAATTGGCCGGGTGCGGCCACGCCCACCAATGCGTTCATGTTGGCGCCATCGACATACACTTGTCCGCCGTGCTCGTGCACGATGCGGCACAAATCGGTAATGCCTTCTTCAAACACGCCGTGCGTGGAGGGGTAGGTGACCATGATGGCGGCAAGATCCTGCCGATGCCGCTCGGCTTTCATTTTCAAATCGTCCAAATCGACATTGCCGTTGTCGTCGCAATTGACCACGACAATTTTCATGCCGAGTAACGCCGCACTGGCCGGATTAGTGCCGTGCGCCGAGCTTGGGATCAAGCACACGTCACGATGGCCCTCGTTACGGCTCTCGTGATAACGGCGAATGGCCAATAGACCGGCGTATTCGCCTTGCGAACCGGCATTCGGTTGCAGGGATACCGCATCGTAGCCGGTGCAGGCGACGAGCATGGCTTCGAGTTGTTCGGTGAGTTGCTTGTAACCTTGCGCTTGCTCAATGGGTGCAAACGGATGCAGCTTGGCAAACGCGGGCCAGGTGACGGGAATCATCTCGGCGGTGGCGTTCAATTTCATGGTGCAGGAGCCGAGCGCAATCATCGAGCGATTCAATGCCACGTCGCGGTCTTCCAGTTGTTTTAAATAGCGCAGCATCGCGGTTTCAGAATGATGGCTGTTGAACACCGGGTGCGTGAGGTAAGTGCTCTGGCGTTGCAGGCTGGCGGGAATGCCGTGACCGGCCTCCAGGGTGCGATCGCGCGCTTCGAGATCGGCCACCGTGGTTTGAATGCCGAACGCACCGAGCAATTGGCGGATTTCTTCAATGCTGCTCACTTCATCCAGACTGATGCCGATGCGATCGGTGCCGACGGCACGCAAATTAAAACCTGCCTGTAACGCAGCGGCCATCAAGCGGGCTTGTTGATCATCAACCTGCACGGTGAGCGTATCGAAATAATGCGTATTCACTGGTGTGAAACCGGCGGTTTTTAGTGCGTCAGCGAACAGCGCGGTGAGGCGTTGAATGCGCGTGGCAATGGTACGCAGGCGTTCGGGGCCGTGATAAATCGCATAACTGACGGCCATGATGGCGAGCAGGGCTTGTGCAGTACAAATGTTGCTGGTGGCCTTCTCGCGGCGAATGTGTTGCTCGCGGGTTTGCATGGCCATGCGCAGCGCGGTGTTGCCGCGACGGTCAATCGACACGCCGATAATGCGCCCGGGCACCGAGCGTTTGTGTTCATCGCGGGTGGCCATGTACGCTGCGTGCGGGCCACCAAAACCCATCGGCACACCAAAGCGCTGGGTGTTGCCAATGGCAATGTCGGCACCGAGTTCACCGGGAGGCGTTAGTAACAGCAGGCTCATGAAGTCAGCGGCCATCACCGCATGGGTGTCGCGGCTTTTTAAGGTGCCGATCAACTCGCGGTAATCAATCACATCGCCGAGCGTGCCCGGGTATTGCAGTAATGCGCCGAAGGCATCGGTGGTTGCCGCATCGGTAGCATTACCGGTGACGATCTCAAAACCCAAATAACGCGCGCGGGTTTTTACCACCGCCAGTGTTTGCGGGTGCACGTCGTCGGCGACAAAAAACACATCGCTGCGGTTGCGGCGGTTGGCGCGTTTACACAGGGTCATGGCTTCTGCCGCGGCAGTGCCTTCGTCCAGCAGCGAGGCATTGGCTAAATCCAGTGCCGTTAAATCCATCACCATCTGTTGAAAATTCAACAGGGCTTCCAATCGGCCTTGGGCCACTTCGGGTTGATAGGGAGTGTAGGCGGTGTACCAGCCCGGATTTTCCAGCACGTTGCGGGTAATCACATTGGGCGTGATGGTGTCGGCATAGCCCATGCCGATCAGCGAGCGCAGTGCGGTGTTGCCATCGGCCATGGCGGCGAGCTTGGCGAGTGCTTCGGTTTCGCTGAGTGGCTCGGCCAGGTTCATGGTTTGTTCGAGCAGAATCTTGGCAGGCACGGTTTGACGAATCAGGGTGTCGAGTGAATCCACGCCCAAGCTGCCCAGCATGGCCTGCTGTTCATCACCCGAGGGGCCGATGTGGCGGCTGATGAAATCGTCTTTCTGGGCGAGAGTGCGAATGCTAACCTGAGGGCTGCGGGAGCTCATGAAAATCCCCGAATCAATGCGTTAAACGGCGTGTGAAATGAAGCGCGTATTAAAGCATAAAGCCCGCCGGAATTGGCTGCTGATCGACAGCCAACTGGTTACTTTTTGATCACTGGAGAGCGTCCGCATGGCGACAAAAGTTCAATTCAGCCCCACTGCACTGCCGCGTGGCCCCTGGCGCTGCCGCAATACCCGCACGGTGTACGACAACGCCTGGATTCGCGTGCATCACGATGAAGTGGTCACGCCGGCCGGCACCGATGGCATCTACGGACGCATTCATTTTCACAACAAGGCCATTGGTATCATCCCGATCGATGCGGACAACCACACCTGGCTGGTACGCCAACACCGTTACACACTGGGCGAAGACAGTTGGGAGATTCCCGAAGGCGGCAGCCCGGCCGGTGAAAACCTGCTCGATACCGCGAAACGCGAACTCGAAGAAGAAACCGGTTTGAAAGCCAGCGACTGGGAGCTGTTGATGCGCTTGCACACCAGCAACTCGGTGACCGATGAAGAAGCGTTTATTTATATCGCCCGCGACTTGTCGCAAGGCGAGATGGCGCCGGATGCAACCGAAGACATTGTGGCCCGGCGAGTGCCGCTTGCCGAAGCCGTGCAAATGGTGATGGACGGCCGCATCACCGATGCGATGAGCGTGGCCGGCCTGCTCAAGGCAGGCTGGATGTTCGGGGTGAAGGGTTAGCTACGCTTGTTACGTGACAGTCACGCGCTGTCGCTGATGCGTTACGTGCGTGTGTGAAACCAGGGCGATCAATATGACGGCCAACACGGCCGATGAACCGACGGTGCCAAACCCCAGTCCGCCGTGATCCAGCGGTTTGGTGAGCAAATCACCGAAGGTGGCGCCGAACGGGCGGGTGAGTACAAAGGCAATCCAGAATAACAACACGCGGTTGACGCGCGTGAAATACGCGATCAATACGGTCATTACAATCAAGCTGCCGATCAGCAGCGCGCCGCCTAAAAAGCCAAGCCCGGAGTCGTCGGCTAAAAAGTCACCTACGGCAGTGCCCAGGGTGTTTGAAAATAAAATGGCAATCCAGTAAAACACTTCGGCTTTGCGGCTGCTGATGTGGCTGACCGATAAACTCTTTTCGCTGTAACGCCAAATGGCAAGCACGGTCATCAGTCCGCAGGCCAAAATAATAGCGCCTGTCATATAGCCCAGGCCCAAGGTTCTGTCCATGAAGTCCGACAGGGTGGTGCCGGCCGTGCTGGTGGTTAAAATCACCGTCCAATACAACAGTGGATGAAACTGTTGCGACATCAATTGTGCGGCGAGCGATACCAAAAACAAGCCCAGCAAAATCAGCGAGCTGATGCCGTAACCCACGTTCATGGTCATGGAGAGCAAATCGCCGGCGGTTTCGCCGAGTGTGGTCGCGCAGATTTTCATCACCCAGAAGGTGAATGTAATAGCCGCTACTTTGTTCACGGTGGCGTGCTTCATGGTGCAAGGCTCGTGTGCCGGGGTTATGTCTGAATCAGGCGGGTTCGGCAAAGCCTACAGGGCATGGATTAAGCAACGCTTAAGAAGGCGGGTTGCTTGTTTTCTAGGCTTTAAACACGACACGCACGCGCAAGCCATGCAGCTCGGTGTCTTCATCCAAGGTGACGGTCGCGCCGTGATAGTCGGCCACGCGTTTGACTATCGACAAGCCCAGTCCGCAGCCTTCCTGCCCGGATTGATGGCCGTCGCCATCGAGTCGATAAAAGCGTTCAAAGACACGTTCACGCTCGGATTCTGGAATGCCCGGGCCGGAATCGCTGACGCACAGGCAGGCACCTTGTGCGTGAGGGCGCACATCAACCTGCACGGTGCCGCCATCGGGTGTGTAGCGCAGGGCGTTATCAATCAAATTGCGCAGCAGCATTTGCAGCATGTCGGCGTGACCTTGCACGGCAGCAGGCTCTGCATGCAGGCGCAGGGTTTGCTGGTGGTCGGTGGCGTATGGCTGATGTTCGGCGGTGACGGCGCGTGCCAGTGCGGCAATATCGACAGGCACCAAGGTGTTTGCGGGGCCTTGTATCAGGCCGCGATTCAGCGACAACAGTTGCTGCACGATGTGCGTCATGCGATTGGCGGCGGCATCGGCTTGCTGTAAAGATTTGATGCCGGGGCTGTTGCGAGGCGTATCGGCCAAGGCATTCTGGATGTGCAATTTCATGGCCGAAATCGGCGTGCGCAGTTCGTGCGCGGCATCGGCGGTGAAACGCTTTTCCATGTCCATGATGGCCGTCAGGCGTGCAAACAAGTGATTGAGTGCATTGAGCAAGCTGTGCAGTTCGCGCGGGGCGTGTTGCATACTGATGGGGTGCAAGTCGTCAGCGTTGCGATTTTGCAAATCGTGCGTGATGAGACTCAGGCGGCGAATGCAATAACCGACGACGATCCAGACCAGTATCAATAAAATCGGCAGTCCCAGAACGAGCGGCAGTATGGCGGCAGTGGTCAGGTGCTCGGAAATATCCTGTCGGATCTGCTCGCGTTCAGCGAGCACAAGCCACTGCTGACCGGTGCCTTGCAGCACGAAGATACGCCAGTCGCGATGCAGGTACTGGGTATGGTGAAAACCGGGGTCGTTGTTGTACAGCGCTTTGAGCGGGGCATAGTTCGATCGGACAATCAGTTGTTGGCCATCCCAAAACTGAAACAAAAATTGATTGGCATAGCGTTCGTTGCGTCTGGATTCATCGGCTTCATCGGCCGGTTCAATATCAAAAACCTGATCAGCCGGCAGTGCGTTGTTTTGATGCATTTTGCTGAGATTGGTGTAGAGCACTTCGGCGTATTGAGCCATTTGCCCGTCGAGCAGCTCTTCGGCTTCGTGGCGGCTGCTGATGTAGCCGATGGTGGCAGCAATGCCAATCACGATCACCAGTGCGCTGGATAAGCTGAGCAATAAAAAGCGTCGCAGGGAAGTCGTCATGAGCCGGGCTCCAAGGCATAGCCAATGCCGCGAACGGTGCGAATGCATTCAGGGTGTAATTTGCGCCGTAAATGGTGGATGTAGACTTCCAATGTGTTGCTGCTCACGCTGTTGTCCATTTCGTAAAGCGCTTCTTCCAATGTTTGTCGACTGAACACATGGCCCGGGCGACGGGCAAGCGTGGAGAGCAAGGCAAATTCCAAGTGCGTTAAATCCACGGGCTTGCCGTCGAGGCTGGCGATCAATCGTTCGTGATCAATGGTGACGCGACCGAGCGACAGTTGTTGCGAGTTGGTTGTTGTGTGGCGGCGTTGCAGGGCGCGCAGGCGGGCACACAGTTCGCCCAGGTCAAAGGGTTTGGTCAGAAAGTCATCGGCGCCGGTATCCAGGCCGGCAATTTTATCGTCGGCGGTGTCGCGTGCAGTCAGAATCAATACCGGGCAAGTCAGGCCTTCTTTGCGCCAGTGTTTGAGCAGCGAGAGGCCATCTTCACCGGGCAGCCCCAAATCCAATACCATCATGGCCGGGGCTTGTTCGCGTACCGCCAGACGAGCACGGCTGGCCGATTGGCACCAGCGGACGCTATAACCTTCGCGTGTCAGTGCGGTAGACAAACCGTCGCCGAGCAGGCGGTCATCCTCAACCAGCAGCAAATCCATTGCGGTGATTCCTTTACGGTCGTGCGTGACGTTTGATGATGGGCAATTGTTTTTTCAAACTGCCGGCCACGATGTTCGGCAACAATGCGTTCATGCGCACAAACAGTTTTTCGGGCCAGCCGATGTAGGTGCAGGCAGCGCCCGAGGTCAGTGCGTCAACAATAATAGCCGCCACCGCTTCGGGAGAATCGGCTTGGCTGCCCAGTTCGGCATTGAGGGCGCGCACTGCCGCACTGTTGATATCCGTATCCGTTGCCCTTGGCGCAATGTATTGCACGCGAATGGCAGTGTCGGCCAGCTCGCGGGCCAGTGCCTCGGTAAAGCCGCGCAATCCGAATTTGCTGGCGCAATACGCGGCATAACCCGGGTAACCAATGCTGCCCAATGTGGAGCCTATATTGATAATGCATGCTTCAGGCAGTGCTTTGAATGCGGGTAACAAGGCTTGTGTTAATAAAATGGGCGCGAGCAAATTGGTGGTGATTTGTGATTCGATGGCGTTGCAATCATCCAGCAAGCCAAAATGACTGATGCCGGCATTGTTGATCACGGTATTCACGCCTTTGTCGCGAGCCATGCGGGCAATGCGGGCACGATCTTCTGCATGCGTGATGTCGGCGGTGATGTATTCGGCCTGAGTGCCCAAGGCAGCGGCGAGTGCTTGCAGTGCGGCTTCATGGCGTCCGTTGAGGATCACGCGATGCCCGGCAGCAATCAGTGCTTGCGCGGTTGATCGGCCAATGCCGCCGGTGGCACCGGTCAGCAAAACAGTGCGTGATGTCATGCGGGTATTTCCTCGATGCGTTTTCCATCCAGTCCGCTGATGGGTAATGAGCGAAAAATATCGCCATATAAACGGTAAAAGACTTTGGCACAGTGTACTACCAGCGCTTGTTCGGCGGGGTCGTCGATCTTGTCCATCAAGGATTCAAAAAATTGGATGTGGTCCTGGTCGAGATCGCCGTGCGAGAGTAAATAGCTGAAGGCTTTGTCAGGCAGGTTCAGTCCGCGCTGAATATTGCGTGCGGCCGTTGTGGCCGCTGTCACGCTGGTGCCTTCGAGCACCTGCACCATGCCGAAAAAGCCGACCGGGTTGATGCGGGCAATGGTGTCATAGGCATAGCTCACCATCAGTTCGGTTTCGATGGCCGGTACGCCATGACGCACGGCCTCGGCCTCGGCACCGCAGGCGGCAATGTCGTTCAGAATCCATTCTTCATGACCGGTTTCTTCTGCAATGTATTCGGCAATGGCCGCGCGTAGCCAGCCGTGGCGTTCGTCCATGCGTGCGCCGGCGGCCATCAGCAATGGCAGTGTGTGCTTCACGTGGTGGTAGGCCTGCGTGAGAAACGCGACATAGCTGTCCAGTGAAATCGGGCCGTGCGTGGCCGTGCGCACCAATGCGGTTTGCATCAGGCGAGCGCGCTCAGAGCGGGTTTGTTCTTGCAGTTGTTGATAAAAGCCCATGCCTTACCTCGTGTTCGCGGTGGTTTGGAATAGCTGTTCGATCTGTGTCCGGTAGCGGGATTCAATTGGCGCACGCCGCAAGCGACCGTTGGCGGTCAGGCAATGATTATCGACAGAAAAAGCGCGGTCGATCATGCACCAGTGCCGGATTTGCGCGTAATCCGGCAGGGTGGCGTTGGCGTTGGCAATGGCGGCCTCCACGCGGTGTTGGTCATCGGCGAGTATCAGGCTGCCGAGTGCGGGTTGACCGTGACCGGTGACAAAGCATTGGCGAATACCGGGTTGTGCCAGCAGCGCGGTCTCGACCCACTCGGGCGATACATTACGGCCAAAGGCGGTGACAATGCGGTTGGTTTTCCGGCCTTCGATGTGCAGAAAGCCGTCATTGTCCAGTCGGCCCAGATCGCCTGTCGCAAGGGGTTCGGTCAGTGGCGGTTGGCCGATATAGCCCAGACACGGATTGCCGGCGACACGGATCTCATCGTCCACAATACGGACGCGAACGTGATCCAGGGGTTTGCCTATGCTGCCGGGTTGATCAATGCCCGGCGCATTTAAGCTCACGACCGAGCCGCACTCCGAGAGCCCGTACCCTTCGTAGACCGGATACCCCAAGCGGCGGGCTTCAAGCAGGGTGGCCACGGGTAAAGGGGCACCACCGACGGCCATAAAACGCAAGCCGGCAGGTGCGGGCAGGCGCAAGGCCGCCAGAGCGGTGAGCATATGCGGCAGCACAATCACGGTTTCAGCACGGCCGGTGGCCAATGCGCGGTAAAAGGCGTTGGCGTCAAAATAGCTGGAACCGCTCAGCCCGAGGTGTTCTGCAGGCCACAGGCTCACGGTGCCGTCGGCGAGCAGTGCGCGATACACGCCGCCCACATTCTCCAGTAACACCGCCAGTGGCAGTGCACATAAATGGCGGCCACCCGCGACGGTGCTCATGCGGCGGTTCAAGGCGTGCGCGGTACGCTCCAGGGCGGCCTGTGACAAGCACACGCCTTTGGGGTGGCCGGTGGAGCCGGAGGTGAACGTTATTTTGGCGGTGCCGGTGGGCATGGCGACGGGTTCGGTCTCCGGCCATTGCAATAAGGTCAGTGGCTGCGTGGCGGACAAGCCAGGCCAGCAATGCGGTGCGGCGTTGCCAAAGCGCTCGGGTTGATCGGTAATCACGCAACGGCAGCCGGCGGTGTCGAGAGCATGTTGTATTTGATCGGGCGTAAAAAAAGCAGGCAACGGCAATGCCACGCGACCGCTTTTCAGGCAGGCCAGATCGGTAATGATCCAGTCGGCACTGTTGCGAATCAAAAAGCCGATCACTGCCGGTTGGTCTTTGAGTGCTTGCAGCGCGCGCGTGATGGCGCGATCCAGTGCGCGCCAGCTGAGCGCGTCTAAACCTTCAAGAGCGATGTCATCCGGGCAATGGCTGGCGCGCCGGCTGATGTGTTCAATGAGCGATGCGGTCATGGGCCGGTATGAATTCATGTGCGATCAGTGTTTGTGCAGCCGGTACGGCGCGGCCGAGTATCTCGGGGTAGTGTGCTGCCATGGCACGAATAATGTCATCGATGTTGCAGGCCATGATGATGCAGGTGCGGCTGTAATAGCTGCCCCATTGATGGGCCGCACGACCCAGGCGCGCGGGCACGGCCGCGCAAAGGGGTTTGAAGGGCATTTTCATCTCACGAAACAAGGCCCGTACCGTGGGGTTGGCGGTGCAGGTGATGACCTCGACATCCGCGGCCTGCATCAGGCAGGCGAGCGCCACAAACAGTTCGCGCACGCAGTGGCGCACGGTGCCGGCCAGATTGCCGATTTCGGCGATGTGTTCGCGCGAGGCGCCTAAGCCCGGAATATGCGCCATGGCCGCTTCGATCGGCTCGTCCAGGTATTGCTCCAGATACAGCGGCTCATGGCTCGCCAGCCGAAAACCGGCAGCCGCAGCAATGCGCTGGTCTTCATAGAGGCCGACCAGCCACGGCATGAAACTGTGCACGTCAGCGCCGTAGTGCTCGGCAAATTGCTGATGGATGTAGCGGGTGAGCATCGGACGCCCGGCATGATGGGTCGATAACAGATCCAGCCGGCAGGACGGTGCCGGGGTCGGCGTCAGCTCAATGGCGTTAAATTGGCCGCTGGACATCATGGCAGAAACGCTCCTCGTGGCTTCTGTACCGAAGCGTAGGACAGTTTCCTTAAGCCAACGTTAACTCAAGCCAAGTATTAAAGAAAAAATAGCTATCGGTGATCGTAATCAATCCGCACCACCAGCCATTGCCGGGTGCCGCCTGGCGCCTCGATGCTGATCTCGTCGTCGACCCGTTTGCCGATCAGCGCTCGGGCGAGGGGCGCGTCCATGCTGAGCAGGCCCTGACGCAAGTCAAACTCATCGGGGCCGACAATGCGGTAGCGGGCCTCGTTGCCGTCGTCGTCTTCCAGCGTGACGTGGGCATTGAAGTAAATCCGGGTCGGGTCGCCGGGGGGATGATCCACGATGTTCAGTGCATCGAGCCGCTTTTGCAGGTAACGCACCCGGCTGTCGATTTCGCGCAGGCGTTTTTTGCCATAGATATAGTCGCCGTTCTCCGAGCGGTCGCCATTTTTGGCCGCCTCGTGCACGGCGGCGGTGACTTGCGGGCGCTCGATTTTCCACAGCCGATGCAGCTCTTCGCGCAGGCGGGCCTCTCCTTCGGGTGTGATATACGGCGAACCTTTCTCGGCCGGCGGGCGCCAACGTCCCATAATGCTGCTATTCCATGTTGAAAAGCGGTATTTTAGTGCATTGGGACGAGCTTGCGGAGAATGGTATGCGGCGTGCGTTGCTGTGCTGGATCGCGTTGTGGGTGGCCGGGCCTGCCTTGGCCGATGCGATCCGGCTGGAGGGGGTGTTCACGCAAGGCGGTATTTTGCGTGGCGTGGTGGAACCGGGCACGCAGTTATCACTGGATGGCGAGGCGGTGAGCGTCTCGTCAACCGGTCAATTCGTGATTGGTTTTGGCCGCGATGCAGCCCCTTCGGCGCATCTGCAGGCGGTGCTGCCCAATGGCTTGCAGATCGGTCAGGAAATTCGCATCCAGCCGCGGCAGTACGATATCCAGCGCGTCACCGGCGTGCCGGAATCGACCGTGAACCCGCCGGCGGCATTGATCGCGCGTATTGATCAGGAAGCGGCGTTGGTGGCGAAAGCGCGCGAGCAAGAAACGGCCTTGACCGATTTTAGCGAGCCGTTCCGCTGGCCATTGATGGGCCCGGTAACGGGTGTGTTCGGTAGCCAGCGCGTTTATAATGGCGTGCCGAAAAGCCCGCATTACGGCGTGGACGTGGCAGCTCCCGTGGGGACGATCGTGGTGGCGCCAGCCGGCGGCGTGGTCACGCTGGTGCATGACGATATGTTTTACTCAGGCGGTACGCTGATCATTGATCATGGGCACGGTCTGACATCGACCTTTATTCATTTAAATCGCGTGCTGGTCCGTAATGGCCAGCGTGTCGAGCAAGGCGATGAGATTGCTGAAGTCGGCGACAAGGGGCGAGCCAGCGGGCCGCATCTGGATTGGCGAATGAACTGGCGCGATCGCCGGGTCGATCCCGTGACACTGGTAGGCCCCATGCCTGCAAACAACGCGACAACACAGACAGGAACAGGCGATGCCGATTGATAAAAAATTACTGACGCTGCTGGTGTGCCCGGTGAGCAAAGCGCCCGTTGAATACGATGAGGCCAAGCAAGAATTGATTTGCCGTGCCAGTGGTTTGGCCTATCCGGTGCGTGACGGTATTCCGGTGATGCTCGAAAGCGAAGCGCGCACCTTGAGCGCTGACGAAATACTGGATAAGGCATAAACCGGATGAGCACTGTTTTTGCCAAGATTATTGCCGGCGATATTCCCGCAGAGTTTTTGCACGAAGACGAACACTGCGTGGTGATTCGTGACATCCAACCACAAGCGCCCGTGCATTTGTTGGTGATTCCGCGCAAGCCCATCGCGCAGTTGGCTGAGGCCGAGAGCGCCGATCAGGCATTGTTGGGGCATTTGTTGCTGGTGGCGCGCCAGATGGCGCACGCACACGGTATCGGTGATGCGTTTCGTACCGTGATTAATAGCGGCGCAGGCGTGGGCCAAACCGTATTTCATTTACACGTGCATGTGCTCGGCGGCTATCGTGCTGCTGAAGACAGCCTGAATTCATAACCTCTTGCCGGCAGCCCTCTGATGAAAAGCGCTGATATTCGCGAAGCCTTCCTGCGTTATTTTGAACAACACGGTCATGCCCGTGTACCCAGCAGCTCCTTGGTGCCGGGTAATGACCCGACCCTGCTGTTTACCAATGCGGGCATGGTGCAATTTAAAGATTGTTTCCTGGGTCGCGAAAAGCGTGCTTATGTGCGTGCCGTGAGTTCGCAGCGTTGCGTGCGAGCCGGCGGCAAGCACAACGACCTTGAAAACGTCGGTTACACCGCACGCCACCATACGTTTTTTGAAATGCTCGGCAACTTCAGCTTTGGTGATTATTTCAAACACGATGCGATTCGTTTTGCTTGGGAGTTTTTGACGTCCAAAGAATGGTTGGCGATTCCACAAGAAAAGCTTTGGGTGACGGTGTACGCCGACGATGACGAAGCCTATGCCATCTGGAAAGACGACATGGGCGTGCCGGCCGAGCGCATTGTGCGCATTGGTGATAACAAAGGTGCGAAGTACGCGTCCGATAATTTCTGGGCGATGGGCGATACCGGTCCGTGTGGCCCGTGCACCGAAATTTTCTATGATCACGGTGCTGATGTTGCGGGTGGCCCGCCCGGCAGTCCGGACGAAGACGGTGATCGCTACATCGAAATCTGGAATAACGTATTCATGCAGTTTAATCGCACCGAAGACGGTGTAATGCATCCGCTGCCCAAGCCGTCGGTGGATACCGGCATGGGTTTGGAGCGTATTTCAGCCGTGATGCAGCACGTGCATTCGAATTATGAAATCGATTTGTTTACGCATTTATTGCAGGCCGCTGCCGATGCAGTGGGTTGTGAGAATCATAACCAGCCGTCGTTGCGTGTGATTGCCGATCATATCCGCTCGTGTGCGTTTTTGATTGTCGATGGCGTGCTGCCATCGAACGAAGGCCGTGGCTACGTATTGCGCCGCATCATTCGGCGTGCCATTCGACACGGTCACAAGCTGGGCGCCGAAGGCGAGTTTTTCCATCAGCTGGTGGTGGCTCTGGCGGCAGAAATGGGGGATGCGTATCCGGAGTTAAAAGCCCAGCAAGCCACGATCAGTAAGGTATTGCGGACTGAAGAAGAGCAATTTGCGCAAACCCTGGATCAGGGCATGCGTTTGCTTGAGCAAGCCATTGCGGATTTGAAAGGCCGGGAACTGGCGGGTGAAACAGCATTCCGCTTGTACGACACCTACGGATTTCCCGTTGACTTAACGGCCGATGTGGCACGCGAGCGTGGTTTGACCGTGGACATGGCCGGTTTTGAAGCGTGCATGAATGCGCAGCGTGAGCGTGCGCGCAGCGCCAGTCAGTTTGGCAGTGATTACGCGATTACCGTCGAGGGTAAAACCGACTTTACCGGCTATGACGAGCTGGATGGCAGTGCCGTCGTGCTGGCATTGTTTCGCGACGGTCAGCCCGTGGAGGCATTGGATGAGAACGAACCGGGCGTGATCGTGCTCGATAGCTCGCCGTTTTATGCCGAGTCCGGTGGTCAGGCCGGTGATAGTGGTTTGATCGGTAATGACCGCGTGCGTTTTGAAGTGCGTGATACCACCAAATCGGGTGACAGTTTTTTACATCACGGCATATTGGCTCAAGGAGCGATTAAAAAAGGCGATCGTCTCAATGCTGCTGTTGCGGTCGATGTGCGTCAAGCAACGGCATTGAATCATTCGGCAACGCATTTATTGCATGCGGCATTGCGTGAGGTACTGGGGGCGCACGTGGTGCAGAAAGGTTCGCTGGTTACCTCGGAGCGCCTGCGTTTTGATTTTGCGCACTTTGAACCGGTGTCGGCAGAACAGTTGCAAGCGATTGAGCGTTTGGTCAATGAAGAAATTCGCGCCAACACGCCGGTTGAAACCGATGTCACCGACATGGAGTCCGCACGCAAAAAAGGCGCGATGGCGTTGTTCGGTGAAAAATACGGCGACCGTGTGCGCGTCTTGACGATGGGTAAGGGTTTTTCAGTGGAGTTGTGTGGTGGTACGCACGCCAAGCGAACCGGTGATATCGGCGTGATGCGTATCGTCTCCGAAGCCGGTGTTGCTGCCGGTGTGCGTCGTATTGAAGCGGTTACCGGTGTGGGCGCACTCCATTGGTTGGATCAGCAAGCAGCGTGTTTGCACTCGGTTGAGCAATTGGTGCGCACCAGCCGCGATCAATTGGTGTCACGCGTCGAGCAATTGATCACCGGACAAAAAGCATTGGAGAAAGAGCTCGCCGCCCTGAAGAGTAAGTTGGCGGCAGCGGCCGGCGGTGATTTGGCGCAGCAAGCAGTATCCATCAATGGCGTGACCGTGTTGGCCGCAGCATTGCCGGGTGCCGATGTGCAAACGCTACGCACCACGCTGGATCAGTTGCGTGACAAGTTAGGCAGTGCGGTGGTGGTATTGGCTTCAGCCGAAGGCGGCAAGGCAACGCTGATTGCCGGTGTCACCGCCGATTTGGTGGCGCGCTTCAAGGCCGGTGATCTGATCCGTGAGCTCGCCGTGCAGGTGGGCGGCAAGGGCGGTGGCAGGCCCGATACGGCCCAAGGCGGCGGTTCGCAGCCCGAGAATATTCCTGCGGCATTGGAGTCGGTCGCAGCGTGGGTATCGGCGCGGTAATGTATTCGGATGGCGTTTTAGTGTTTAATGAGCGGCCTTTTTTGAGGGAGTTTGGCGATTCATGGCGCTGATTGTGCAGAAATACGGCGGTACTTCGGTCGGTTCGGTTGAGCGAATCGAGGCGGTGGCCGATCGCGTCGTGCGTTTTCGTAATGAAGGCCACGATGTGGTGGTGGTGGTGTCGGCAATGAGTGGCGAGACCAATCGCCTGATTGCCTTGGCCCATGCGATTACCGATCAGCCGGCACCGCGCGAGTTGGATGCGCTGGTGGCGACCGGTGAGCAAGTCAGTATGGCGTTGTTGTGCATGGCTTTGCACCGGCGCGGCCAAAAAGCGCGTTCTTACAATGGCGCCCAAGTGCGTATTTTGACGGATGACGCGCACACCAAAGCGCGTATTCGTGCGATTGATGATAGCCGTATTCGTACCGATCTCGCCGAAGGCTCGGTGGTGGTCGTGGCCGGTTTTCAGGGTGTGGATGAAGAAGGCAATATCACCACCTTGGGTCGTGGCGGTTCCGATACCACGGGTGTTGCCTTGGCGGCGGCATTAAAAGCGGCGGAATGCCAGATTTACACCGACGTTGATGGTGTGTACACGACCGACCCCCGCGTGGTTGAGCGTGCGCAGCGACTCGATCGCATTACCTTTGAAGAAATGCTGGAAATGGCCAGTCAAGGCTCCAAAGTGCTGCAAATTCGTTCGGTTGAATTTGCGGGTAAATACAACGTTCCCCTGCGGGTGCTTTCCAGTTTCAAGGAAGGCCCCGGCACATTGATCAGCTATGAGGAAGACAGCCCGATGGAAGCGCCACTGATTTCCGGTATCGCCTTCAACCGTGATGAAGCCAAATTAACCGTGCGCGGCGTGCCGGATACGCCGGGCGTGGCGTACCGCATTATTGGGCCAGTCAGTGAAGCGAATATTGAAGTCGATGTGATTGTTCAGAACGTATCGGCCGATGGCAGCACCGACATTACGTTCACCGTGCACCGCAATGATCGCAAAAAGGCCGAAGCGATTTTGCAAAAAGTTGCCGCAGAACTGGGCGCTCGTGAAGTCAGCAGTGATGACCGGATTGCGAAAGTCTCTATTGTGGGTGTGGGCATGCGCTCTCACGCGGGTATTGCCAGTATTATGTTTAAGGCTTTATCCGAGGTGAATATCAATATCCAGATGATCACGACCTCGGAAATCAAGATTTCCGTGATTATTGATGAGAAATTCCTTGAGTTGGCCGTGCGCACCTTGCATACGGCATTCGGGCTTGATAAAACGGATGACAATGCCTGAGGGTAGGATACCCTGAAGGCCATAAGGCGATGATTCGCCAGGGAGAAGCAACATGCTGATTTTGACCCGCCGGATTGGCGAAACCCTGATGATCGGGGATCAGGTCACGGTGACTGTGCTGGGCGTGAAGGGCAATCAGGTGCGTCTGGGCGTGAATGCACCCAAGGAAGTCGCGGTGCATCGAGAAGAGATTTACCAGCGTATTCAGCATGAGAAGGCAGACGACGAGTAAAGTGGCATAGGCAGGCCGATAGGCCTGTGCTATTATCGCGCCCGCTGTTTTGCGGGGTTTTCTGTATCAACGCATCCGGAGAGGTGGCCGAGTCGGTCGAAGGCGCTCCCCTGCTAAGGGAGTATGGGGCCAAAACTCCATCGAGGGTTCGAATCCCTCCCTCTCCGCCAGTCCATCGAAAAAGCGCCCTCAGACGGGCGTTTTTTATGCCCATTGTTAAGCAATCTTCACGGGTATTGCTGGAGTCGGCTCCGCAACTTTGTCATCATGGACTCCTTTTAACGCCGGTATGGATAGCACGATGAATGCGCTTGAAACATGTTTTGCCCCCGCCCGTTTGAATGGCCTCGAGCTGAAAAACCGCTTTATTAAAGCCGGTACGTTTGAGGGAAAAACACCGCGAGGCGTGCCCGGCGATCCCTTGAAGGCATTTCATCTGGCGATTGCCCAAGGCGGGGTTGCGATGACCACGCTGGGGTATTGCGCGACCGAAGCCGATGGCCGCCTCAATGAAAACATGATGTACATGGGCGAGCACGTGCGCGATCCGCTGTCTTCCTTGATTGAAGCATTGCATCAGGCGGGAACGAAAGTGTCGGGTCAGATGGGGCATGGTGGCGGGTTCTCCAAGAATAAAGACTTGCAGCGCCGCCGGCCGAGGGGCCCGCAGTTTGGTATCAATATGCTGGGCGTGGCCAATGGCATGCTGTTTTGCGATGGCATGACCGAAGCGCATATCAAGGAACTGGTGCAGACCTATTACGATGCAGCGGTTTTTATGAAGTCGGCAGGTTTTGATTGCCTGGAAATTCACTTTGGCCATGGCTACGGCTTGTGCCAGTTCATGAGCCCGAAAACCAATAAGCGCAAAGACCGTTACGGTGGCTCGCTGATGAACCGTATGCGGCTGCCGTTGGAAGTGCTTGAAGCCGTACGCAAAGCGGTGGGTGATGACTTTCCGGTGATCGGTAAGATCAGTCTGACGGAAGGCGTGCGCGGCGGACTGGACTATGACGATGCAATCGCCATTTCCAAACTGCTTGATCAAGGTGGTATTGATGGCATCGTGACCAGCGGCGGCACCAGCACCATGAATCCGATGATCATGTTCCGTGGCGACAATATGTTGGGGCCGATGTTAAAAGCCGAGAAAAACCCGCTCATGAAACTGATTTTGCGTGCGGTGGGGCCGAGCATGTTCCGTGATTATCCGTATCACGAGTTGTACTTTCTTGAGCAGGCGCGTCGCGTGCGCGAGGCAGTTCAATGCAACATGATTTATGTGGGGGGCGCTAGCACCAACGACAGTTTCGCCGAGCTGATGCGGGAGGGGTTCGATTTTATTCAGCTGGGGCGCACATTGCTGAGTGATCCGGATTTGCCGAATAAGGCTGCGGCGGATGTGGCGTATAAAAGCCGTTGCCTGCACTGCAACGAATGCGTGGCGACGATCGAGCACCCGGACGGTATTCACTGCACCCGTTTTTAGGTAATCGGTGCAGAACATCGGGTGGGTTCTTGTGCCTGCTTTTGAAAAAACGGCTCATGCAGTGGGCCGTTTTTTTGGGGCAATAAAAAACCCGGACGGATCCGGGTCTTGAATATGGTGCGCGGGGAGGGAGTCGAACCCCCGACCGCCTGGTTCGTAGCCAGGTACTCTATCCAGCTGAGCTACCCGCGCCGAGGAGGGCACACTATAGGGAAGGCCTCTTCATTAGTCAATGCTATTTTGAGTACTAATAGCACGGTGTGCGAGAGGCCCTAAAGGCTTGTTTTTGGCGTGTTTATGACATGAATGCTCGTGTAACGGCAGGGTCATGGCGGGGTGGCGCGAGATTGAGAAAGGTCAATGTTACTCGGCCTGAAATAATGGTCTAATAGCGCCCTGATGTTGCTATTGATGGTCTCGGAGAAAGCGTTATGAGCGAATTCAAGAAATACCAATGCGTGATTTGCGGCTTCACCTATGACGAAGAGCTGGGTTTGCCTGAAGAAGGTATTGCGCCAGGCACCCGTTGGGAAGACGTTCCGGAAGATTGGGAGTGCCCCGAGTGCGGCGTGAGCAAATACGATTTCGATTTGCTGGACGAATAAGCGCATCCGGCCAGAGCCATAAAAAAGCCCGGTATTAGCCGGGCTTTTTTATGGCTTCAGTTTAGTAGCCGTGCAAACTGGCGTAGCGATCACGGTGGAATGCAGGCGTCCCAAACAATTGATTTAATACGCGCGAGCGCTTCAGGAACAGACCCACATCCAATTCATCGGTCACGCCAATGCCGCCGTGCATTTGGGTGGCTTCATCCATAACCCGCAGACAGGCTTCACCGACTTTACTCTTCACCAGGCTGGCGAGGGCCGGCACTTGGTCGGGCGCTTCATCAATCGCTTGTAACGCTTCTAATACGATGGATTTGCACAGCTCAATGTCGATGTACATTTGTGCGGCGCGGTGTTTGAGGGCCTGAAAGCTGCCAATTTTGACGCCGAACTGCTCCCGCTCTTTCAGGTAAGCATTGGTACGGTCAAACATGGCTTGCATGTTGCCCAGCATTTCAGCGGCGATGGCAATGCGTCCACGATCGAGCATTTGCTCTAAAACGGCGTAGCCCTGACCGGCTGTGCCGAGTACGCAATCGGCGGTGACGGCAACGTCGTTGAAGCGAATGCGGGCAGCCGGGTGTGCGTCAACCAATGACAGGGGCTGGCGCTCAATGCCGGCTGTATCGGCATCGATCAGTAGCAGGGTGATGCCCTCGGCGCCGGGATTGGTACCGCCGGTGCGGGCCGCGACGATCAGTTTGCTGGCGCTCATGCCGTCAACAACCAATGTTTTCTCGCCGTTTACGACATAGCCGGTGCCTTCGGCTCGTGCTTCGGTGCGAATATCCAGAGGATTGTGGTGGGTGCCTTCATCAATGGCCAAGGCCAGTGTCAGTTGTCCGGCCGCCGATTGAGGCAGCAAGGTCTGTTTTTGTGCGTCGTTGCCGGCCAGTAAAATGCCCGAAGCGCCCAAGACCACGCTGGCAAACAACGGAGAGCGAGCCAGTGTTTTGCCGGCTTCTTCCAGGACAACGCCTAAACCGGTGAAGCCGAACGCAAGGCCGTCGTAGGCTTCGGGTAAGGTAATGCTGGCCCAGCCCAGTTCGCTCATTTGTTGCCACAAGTCGCTGGAGTAGCCTTGCGGATTGCCTTCATCGCGCAGTTTGCGAAAGGCTTCGACGGGTGCATTGGCTTGCAAGAATTCGCAGGCGGTATCTTTGAGGAGTTTTTGTTCTTCGTTCAAGACCAGCGGCATGGATAAGGGCTCCGAAAGCTTGTGGGGCTAAAAAAGCAGGGCTGCATTCTAGCACTTTTGATGCGGCTGCTGGTGTTGCCGTTTTGTCAGGCATGGCCTATAACTAACGCATTGATTTTAAAAATAAAAACTAAATTTTACCGTGGTTTATAATGCGATAAAGGTGCCTTGTGGGTGAGGGGTCTCATGATGACGCGAATCATGGTGGTGTGGGTGGTGCTGCTGTTGGGTATGTCGATGGCGACGGCCGAGGGTGTCGTGGTTTATAAATCCACGTCCGCAGATGGCAAAGTGCGTTATACCGATCATCCACCGACAGCGGCACACGGTGAAAAAATCGAAGTGATTGTGATGCCCGCCGGCCCTGACGCAGAGGATTGGCAGGCAGCGCGTGAGCGCACGCAGGCAGAGTTGGAGGCATCAAGAGAAGTCACGGACCGCATGGCCGCCGATCGCCGCGAGCGGGAAGCGGCTTTGCGTCAGGCGGCATTGGAGCAAGAAGAGCAGGCGTATCGTGATGCCGTGTTGAATGCGCAATACAACAATAACAATGAGGTCGAGTCGGTGGGCGATTGGGCGTGGCCGGTCTATGGTTACGGTGATTATTATCGCCCTCGACCCGGATACCCCGGTTATCCGGGCAAGCCGCCTCGACCGATCAAGCCAAGGCCCGAGCCGCGTGCGCCGGCCGCGCAATCGTCCGGGAATTTGACCGTGCCGGATCTGATTAATCGCTCACGGCCGTGGCGGTGAGCCGCGCCCCATGCGTTTGGGTGAGGCTGTGTGATATCGGCCATGATACGGTGCTAAAAACGATAAGGAACCACCATGAAGCGCTTCGACGATAAGGTCGCACTGATCACGGGTGCGGGCAGTGGTATTGGGCAAGCAACGGCCGTCCGGTTGGCAGCTGAAGGGGCGCGTGTTTTTTGCGTGGACATCAATCCAGCCGGGTTAGAGGCAACGCAATCAACCATTGCAGAGCACGGTGGCCAAGCGTTTGTGCACGTGTGTGATGTGAGCGATGAAGCAGCCATCAAAGCCTGTGTCGAGGCCTGCATTACGCAGTGGGACCGTCTGGATGTGCTTTGCAATATGGCCGGCATTTTGCGCTTTGATAATGCCCATGAACTGACGACAGCCAATTGGCAGCGTGTGATTGCGATCAACCTGACGGGCACCTTTCTGATGTGCCGTGAAGCATTGCCGCATTTGCTCGATTCGAAAGGCAATATCGTGAATGCGGCATCGACCGCATCGTTGGCCGGTCTGCCGTGGGGGGCTGCGTATTCGGCATCCAAGGGCGGTGTGCTGGCGATGACGCGTAGCATCGCCGTGGAATATGCCAAGCGCGGTGTGCGTGCCAATTGTGTGTGTCCGGGCGATATCGCGACCAATATGGCAGCCGGCGTGACCTTTCCGGATGGTGCAGACTTGGCGCTACTCAGTCGCATCAGTTCATTGACGGGTATGAAGGGCCCTGAAGTGGTGGCCGGTGTGATTGCCATGCTCGCATCCGAAGACGGCATTCACATTACCGGCGAAGACATTCGCATGGACGGCGGCACATTGTCCTGACGCTATCTATGTAACATGGCATAATCACGCACCCCGCTTCGGCGGGGTGTTTATTTTTTCTTATCACGGATCAGGTTGTATCGATTTATGGCTGCTACCCGCAAAAAACCACGCACGGTGACCCGTGCTTTCGGCGTCGATTTGATGATGGCCTCGCACCCGGAAGTGCGGCGTTTAAAGCGTGAACTGGAGGACTTTTCAACACACGGCAATAAGGTGTGGCGCTCCAGCATGTTGTTAATGGATTTTCTGAAAAAGAATCCGCCCAAGCAGCGTGCGAAAGGCATGGAGATTGGTTGTGGCTGGGGGCCGGCCAGTATTTTTATGGCCAAGCAATTCCAGTGCAAAATGACGGCGGTTGATTTGGATCCTGCGGTATTTCCGTTTCTGCACGCGCAAGCAGAATTGAATGGCGTGACCGTCGACACGCTGAAAAGTCGTTTTGAAAAAATATCGGGCCCACGCTTGTCGGCCTATCAATACCTGATTGGATCGGATATCTGCTTTTGGGACGAAATGATCGACCCGCTGTTCAAGTTGATTCGCCGTGCTAAAAAAGCCGGCGTGAAGCATGTCTATATTGCTGATCCGGGTCGTACGTCATTTTTGGAATTGGCAGAACGGTGTGAGAAAGAATTGGGTGCCGAGTACGACTACCATGCGATCAGTCGTCCGGTGCGCGCGACCGGTTTTATTCTGAAGGTTTAAACGGCATCAACGTAAAAACAGGCCGGCTTTTTCATCGGCAGTGAGCGGCGGGTTTTTCCACAGCGCATCACCGGCGTGCAGGCCGCGCTGCACGGCATCGCGTGCCGCGATGCGTGCCAACCATGCGTTGATGTTCGGGTATTGAGCGATCTCAATGCCTTGCCATTCGTGATAGGGCGCCATCATCCACGGGAACAGCGCAATGTCGGCGATGGAATATTCATCGGCCACGTAATCACGTCCTTGCAGGCGTTTCTCTAGCACACCATAAAGGCGGTTGGCCTCGTTGGTGTAGCGTTGGATGGGGTAATCCAGTTTTTCAGCAGCAAACTGACGAAAGTGGTGTGCTTGGCCGAGCATGGGGCCGGCACCGCCCATTTGCCACATCAGCCATTCGAGTACGGTTTTTCGTGGGCGGGTCTCGGCAGGCAGTAATCGCCCGGCTTTTTCGGCGAGATACATCAGGATCGCGCCACTTTCAAAGACCGGTACCGGTGCGCCGCCATCGCGAGGTGTGCGATCAATGATCGCGGGAATGCGGTTGTTCGGGCTGATCGCCAAGAACTCGGGTAAAAACTGATCACCCCGGCTGATGTTGATGGGGATGATGCGGTACTCAAGGGCCAGCTCTTCCAATGCAATGGTGATTTTGTGGCCATTGGGGGTTGGAAACGCATACAACTCAATCATGTTCAGCGGGCCTGATTCACGTCGGTATAAAATTGCGCGTACCAGCGGCGTAATTTAGCCAGCGGACCGTCGCCGTCACACAATACCGGGTCGGTGCGATAGAGTTTGTGTTCCCAAATCGCCACGTCTTCATCAAAGCCTTTACGGGTGCCTTCAACATAAGCCATTTGAATGGTTTCAAGGTGTTCGTCTGAAATGTCAGTGCCGAGCTCGACTTCCTGTTGCTCAAGCATGAACTCCAGCATCATTTTGGTTTCCGGCGTGATGGGTTCTTTTTTCAGCATCACGCCAAACCATAAATGCACGGTGTTGGCATCAATCGGTGTGTTTGCATTGACGAGGCGGCTTTGGAAGATGCTGCTCATCCAGGTGATTTGATAAGCCGGTCCGTAGTAGGTGGCGCGCGTGTTGCTGATGGAGCCGAACTCCGACAGGCCCTGCATGATTTGGGTGGCCAAATGCCCTTCGTAAATATTCGAGAACTCCAGAACTTCTTTAAAGCCATGCACAAAGACAAAGTGGGCTTTGTCTGCAACGTTCTCGATAATTTCTCGGGGGTGTGTTTTGAGCTCAAGGCGACGACTGATCCAGTCCGACCACTCCGGATCACCGAATTCTTCCAGCACCGGAATGTCGTATTGCGGTGCATTGCCTTCGGGGTCGTGCCACAAAAACACCCAGCCATGACTTTCATGGACATGCCATGTGCGCAGGCAGGCTTTGGCGGGAATGCGATTGGCGTAAGGGATGTCCACGCATTGGCCGCTGCTATCGAACTGCCAGGCATGAAACGGGCAGCGAATGTTATTGCCTTCGATGATGCCACCAACACCCAAATGCGCACCCAAATGCGGGCAGTAGCCATCCAGGACGTGCACGGCGTTATCATCGAGGCCGCGGTAACCGACCAGCTCTTTCTCGAAGTACTTCATGCGCACGGATGCGCCGGCTTTGAAGTCTTCGGATGTGCCAATAATGAACCAGCCGCGTGGGTAGCGAATGTCGCCGTTGGGCAGGCGGGGCAGTGTGGCCAAATTGTTCATGCGTGAATCCGGGCGGGTGATCGTAGCGAGTATTGTAATGCCAGCCAGTGAGCCAGCGGTTAATTTTTAGTAAGTCGCTTGCGCGCAAGGGCGCGCGACGGCAGGATACAGGCTCTGAATGCACGGGTGAGAGGCTTCATGACGGTTGTTGCGCTGTATCAGGCTTTACTGTGGTTTATCGTCGTGATGTCGGTTGCGGGCTTTGCGGGCTCTTTCTTTTACACCACCCCGTACGGGCGATTCAAAAAAGCAACCGATGAATGGACCTTGCCATCGCGTGCGGGTTGGTTGCTGATGGAGTTTCCGTGTCTGCTGGCGTTCGCATTGACCTATTGGTTATTGGGCACGCATTCGCTGGCAACCGTGCCACTGTTGGTGTGGGGCGTGTGGCAGACGCACTATATTTATCGTTCTATTATTTTTCCTTTGCGCATGCGCGATCACGGCAAACGTATGCCAATGGGGGCGGTCGCTTTCGGTTTTGTATTCAATAGCATTAACGGGTTTTTGAATGGTTATGCGGTGAGTTCGCTGGCACCGCATTTGTTGGACACGGCCTGGTTGCTGACGCCATGGTTTATGGGCGGCGCTGTATTGATGCTGGTGGGTGTCACGATCAATATTCAATCCGATGCTATTTTGCGTCATCTCAGGCAGCCCGGTGAAACGGGGTATAAAATCCCGCACGGCGGTTTGTATCGCTGGATTTCGGTGCCGAATTATCTGGGCGAAATCATTGAGTGGACGGGTTGGGCCATGCTTACGGCAACGCCGGCAGGTTGGTCGTTTGCATTGTTTTCATTTGCGAATTTGTTTCCGCGAGCGTTAGCGCACCATCGCTGGTATCAAAAGACGTTTAGCGATTACCCATCGAATCGTAAAGCCATTATTCCAGGCATCATTTAATCACTGAGGAGTGTGTCATGAGTTATCAAGGAAAAGTGGCCGTTGTAACCGGCGGCGGCAGTGGCATGGGGCAATTGATGGCCAAGCGCTTGGCGGCCGGTGGTGCCAAAGTGGCGGTGCTTGATATGAACGAAGCGGGCATGCAGGCCACGGTATCGGCTGCAGCCGGCATTGAAGCCTACCGTTGTGATGTCTCCGATCTCACGTCGGTTAAAAGCACGCTGGCGGCCGTTCGCGATAGCTTGGGGGCTATTGATCTGCTGGTGCATTGCGCTGCCATCATGCCAACCAGCCCGATTCTGGAGGCGCCTGAAGGGCAAGCCAATAAAGCGATGATGATCAATTACGGTGGAACGGTGAATACGATTGCCGATGTCATGCCGCCCATGGTGAAAGCCGGTAAAGGGCAGATCGTGATCTTCGGCTCCATTGCAGGCTCGGTGCTGGCATCACACTTGGCGGCTTATTGCGCCACCAAAGCGGCCACCAATGCCTATGTCGAAATTCTGATTGAAGAGACGCGGCACACGGGGGTGCACGTCATGTTGGTTTGCCCGCCAATGGTCAATACGCCGCTGCTGAAACAGGCTGAAACAGGTTCCAATCCGAAAAATATCCAAATGGCCAAAGAAAAGAACCGGCTGGCCAGCCCGGAGTTCATTGTCGACCAGGTCGAGAAGGGGCTACAGAAGCGCACTGAAATCCTGATTCCCGGTGGCGAGGCTAAAACTTTGGTGCTGTTGCGCCGCTGGATGCCCCGCTTGCTCTGGAAAATCATCCATTTATCGATGAAATAGGCTGTTTTGTGCCGGAGGGCTTGGCGTAGTGTGATAAATATCACAGAATAGCCGCTCTCAGGCGTAGGCCTTGGGTTACCCAGAATAAAAGGAGAACAGCATGGCAGACGAGAAAGGCATTCAGATTGAACTGTATAACGCGCAAGACAAGGCTTATGGCGAAGGTCAAAAGCGTCAGCTGGCGGTTGAAGCTGCACTGAAGCTGATTCATGCAGAAGCCCTCGGCGGTGGTGCCTCCGTGAACACGCTGTACAGCAATATGAATGAATTGCAGCGTTACGCAGATCAAATCCAGAAAGCACTCGAAGTATAATGACGTCGCTCGGCACCTCCCTTGGGGTGCCGGGTAATTTCTGGATACAAGGGGCAGCTCAGGCCAACTCATGACAGTTCGTACCCGTATTGCACCTTCTCCTACCGGTGACCCTCATGTGGGCACTGCCTATATCGCCTTATTCAACTATTGTTTTGCCAAAGTCCATGGCGGGCAATTTTTGTTGCGCATTGAAGATACTGACCAGGTGCGTTCGACGCCCGAATCCGAGCAGGCCATTCTGGAATCGCTGCGTTGGTTAGGCCTCGATTGGGATGAAGGCCCCGATGTGGGTGGGGATTGCGGTCCTTATCGGCAAAGCGAACGCCGCGCGATTTATCAAGAACACGCGGAATCCTTGTTGGCCAATGGCCATGCCTTTCGTTGTTTTTGCAGTGCCGAACGGCTCGATGCCTTGCGCAAAACCCAGATGGAGCAGCAACAGCCGGTTGGTTATGACGGTCATTGCCTGCAGCTGAGTCAGGCCGAGATGCGTGAGAAGCTGGAGGCCGGCGAAGCGCACGTGGTTCGTATGAAGGTGCCTGATGAGGGCATTTGTGTCATTAACGATTTATTGCGTGGCCCGATTGAAATCGAATGGGCGCAGGTCGATAGGCAAGTGTTGGTGAAAGCCGACGGCATGCCCACCTACCATCTGGCCAATGTGGTCGATGACCATTTAATGAAAATCACCCACGTGATTCGTGGCGAAGAGTGGATCAGCTCGGCCCCCAAACATTTGTTGTTGTACCGCTACTTCGGTTGGGAGCCGCCGGAGTTTTGCCATTTGCCACTGCTGCGTAACCCGGACAAGAGCAAGCTCAGCAAGCGTAAAAACCCGACCAGCATTTTGTTTTATCGCCGTATGGGTTATTTGCCCGAAGCCTTGCTGAATTATCTTGGTCGTATGGGATGGTCCATGCCCGATGAGCGTGAAAAATTCACGCTCGCAGAAATGCTGAATCACTTTGACTTGCAACGCGTGTCGCTGGGCGGCCCGGTATTCGATGTCGAGAAACTGCGTTGGTTGAATGGCTTGTGGATACGTGAAAACTTTAATGCCGATCAACTGGCCGATGCCCTGCAAGCCTGGATGCTCAATCGCGAGAATCTGTTGGCCGTGCTGCCGCATATTCAGCCGCGCCTGGAAGTGCTCAGTGACATTGGCCACTTGGCCGGTTTTCTGGTCAATGGCATGCCGTCGATCCAGGCCGCAGACATTGAAGCCACCGGTATGGATGCCGAGACCTGCCAGCAGATACTGCAATTGTCATTGTGGCAGCTTGATGGTTTGCGCCGCTGGGAGCGCGATGCCATTTTCGAGGCTTTGAAAGCCTTGGCCGATGCCATGGGCATCAAGATGAAGCAATTCCTGTTGCCGGTGTTTGTTGCCGTCACCGGTTCTGCCAGTTCGTTCTCGATTATGGACGCCATGGTATTGCTGGGCTCGGACATGAGCCGGGCGCGTCTGCGTCATGCATTGGAGATGCAAGGTGGCGTGTCGGGTAAAAAGCAAAAGCAGCTTGAAAAGACCTATCGCGCATTGATGGCTGCCGAGCCGGATGCGCCTTGACAGGTTTGGAGGGCGTCCCTACAATCACGCCTCCTTTTTATAAGGGGCTATAGCTCAGCTGGGAGAGCGCTTGCATGGCATGCAAGAGGTCGGCGGTTCGATCCCGCCTAGCTCCACCAAAACAAAAAACCGGACGCCCGTCCGGTTTTTTTATGGGCGTTCTGGATGCATTCGGGGTGATCAAAATGCGTACAAGTTCCGGTTTTTTGAGTGTTCGGTGATTATCCTTGACGCACTCATAACAACAGCAAGGAGCTTTTATGATGATGCGCAGGGAAGGCGATGCCCCGGAACAGTCCGTGTTTCGTTCAGAGCGGTTTTTTTGTATTGATGGTGACTGGTTTGCCTATACGCGAGAAGGCAAGCCGCTGGGGCCGTTCGAGAGTCGCCAAGAGGCGCGCATCGAACTCGATTTCTGGCTGCGTGATCACGGGGTATTTGATCGGGCGCCTAAAGATTACAATCAATATTTTGCTGGATGACGTATTACGCCGCATCAAAAAAGCCGCCTGAAGGCGGCTTTTTTGTGGGTGCCGTTTTAACGGCCAGTCGCGGGGTTTAATGCCTCACGATACGCCTGGATGGTGTTTGTCCAGCCGTGGAGCAGGGCATCGACGACCAAGGCATGGCCAATGGAGACTTCCAGTAAGCCCGGCCAATCGCGCATGAACGGAATATTCACAAGGTTGAGATCATGGCCGGCGTTAACGCCTAACCCGGCATCGACAGCGGCTTCGGCGGCTTGTCGATACGCCTCAGTGATGGTGGCGATCTGGCGCTGCTGTGCACAGGCAGCAGCAAAAGGGCCGGTGTAGAGTTCAATGCGATCGGCGCCCAGTGCGGCGGCACGCTGAATCTGTTTGATGTCAGGGTCCATGAACAGGCTGACGCGGCAGCCCCAGTCGTGCAGTTGTTCAATCACGGGACGCAAGCGATCGCCATCGGCGATTAAATCGAAGCCGTGATCGGAGGTGAGTTGGCTGTTGTTGTCCGGCACCAGCGTGCATTGCGCGGGCCGGGCGCGCTCAACGAGCGGCATGAAACCCGGATAGTCCGCAATGCCGGCACGCGTGCCGGGCATCGCACCGGCAAACGGATTGCCTTCGATGTTGAATTCAACGCTTAACTGGCCGGCAAACGCTTGAATATCGCTCACGCGAATATGCCGCTGGTCGGGGCGTGGGTGCACGGTAATGCCGTCGGCGCCGGACTCAATGGCCGATTGCGCAAAAGCCGCAACATCCGGGAAATTGCCGTCGCGCGAATTGCGGATGAGCGCAATTTTGTTGAGGTTCACGCTCAGTGCAATCACAGTCCGGGCTCTTGCCGATACGCTTTGATAATCAATAAGGGTGTTTCGGGTACGTCATCAAGATGGCCGCGTGTGGCGCGCGGTGTTTTCGTGGCCGCTTCCAGGATGTCTTGCCCTGCAATGATGTCAGCAAACACGGTATAACCCGGTTTGCTGTAACTGAAATTCAATTCACTGTTATTGGCTAAATTAATAAAAAACTGGCTGCCGGCACTGTCCGGGTCGTTCAGGCGTGCCATCGCGACAGACCATTTTCGGTTGGGTAGGCGATTGCGCGATTCGTTGGGGATGCTGACTGATACGGCTTTTTCAACCAGCTCGGGCGTGAACCCGCCGCCTTGAATAATAAAGCCGGGAATCACCCGATGAAAAATCGTGCCGTCATAAAAACCGCTATCCACATGGTTCAGAAATTGTTGTGTGGTTTTTGGTGCTTTGCTGTTGAACAATTGCATGACCACCGGGCCTTGGTCGGTTTCGAGCACAACGCGCACATCGCCTGAATCAGCGCCTTGCGGGTTGCTGTCGGCGGTAACACCAAGGCTTACCGCCAGCAGCAATAACAGGCAAGCGAAAGAACGCATTATTTCCAGTCACCGCGGCGACGGCGCGGCGCCAAACGTGGAATGGCAAGTGCCAGCACCACACCAAACCCGACGGCAATCACGCCGTTTAAAAACCATTCTTGTTCGGTGCGTTCTTTCAGGCGTTCGACTTCGCTGGAAAGTACGGCGACTTCGGTGTGCAGTTGCTCGTTTTCTTTGACCAATTGTTTGTTGTTTTCATTGAGCTGAATGGAGTTGGTGGCAATTTTTTTAATTTCGGCGAGTTCTTCAACGGCTTGTTTGGCTTGCTGGCCGCTTTCGGTGGATTGTTTTTCCAGCAGCTTGTTGTTTTCTTCCAGCGTGCGCACCAGGGAGCGCAGTTTGGTGGCGTCTTCTTGTACGGCTTTTAATTGTTGTTGTGCCGCTTCAAGGCGCACTCTGGCGACAGGCTCATTGACCAGGTATTGACTGGGCATCCAGCCCTCAAGGCTGCCGATGCGTATTTTAATAAAGCTGCCGTCTTCATTCTGGCCAATCACTTCAACGGCGGTGCCGCTTTTCAGGCCTTTGTGAATAATACGGCCTTGCGGGCTGTCGGTACTGCGCACCGGGACGTACAGGCTATCAATGATGTAGCGTGTTTCGGCATGCAAGGGCAGGGCGAGTAGTAATAGCAGGCAGGTGGTCAACAGTTTCACAGTCCATTCCTCGACGCGATGAGTAAATAAAGCCATCTCACTTTAATGATACCGGTCAGCCTGTCAACTCAAGGCAAGACATGCCGGAAAGGCTTGATGGTAACACTCCGGTACACTTTTTCTGCATGGTACGGGTCAGCAGCGGCCCATTGTTCGGCATCGGCGAGCGATGCGAACTCGGCCACAATCAGGCTGCCGGTAAAGCCCGCATCGCCGGGTGTGTTCGACTCAATCGCAGGAAAGGGGCCGGCGAGCAGTAAGCGGCCTTGGCGCTTCAAGTCTTCAAGGCGTGTCAGATGGGCCGGGCGGGCTTGTTGACGGCCGTGCAGGCTGCCGGGATTGTCTTGGCAAATAATGGCAAACAGCATGATGACCTCATGATTCGGCAGTGGGGTTATCGTCGCTCGATAGATGCGGCGCAACAATCGCGGCCGTGGCAATGGCCAGTAACACCGTAAAGCCAATCGAACTGATGAGCTTGAAGCTAATCCACACGGCTTCACTGTACTGATAAGCCACGTATAAGTTCAGGCTGCCGACCAACAGGCAGTTGAAGAACCACAGTAAATCGAGACGCCACCACACGACATCGGGCATGTTGAGCTGCTTGCCCAGTGTGAGTTTCATCAAGCTGTTTTTAAAAACTAGCCGTGCGCCGAGCAATGCCAGCGCCAGTCCCCAATTGAAGACAGTGGGTTTCCACATGATGAAGTGGCTGTTATGAAAGGCCAGTGTCAGCGTGCCCATGACCACAATAATCAGGGTTAGAAACAGCAAGCGCTTTTCCAGCGTGCGGTGTTTAATCCAGACAGCGGCGGCAACCACCGCCGAGGCAATCACAAACACCAGCGTGGCGCTCATAAAACCGTCGAACACGAACTCCTGCGAGCCGAGTTGTATGGACTCGCCTTTTAAAAAGTAGGTGCCGAAAAACAGCAGCAGGGGAATGAGTTCAGCGACTTGTTGCATGGGTTTATCTGCAGTGGGTAGGCCGCTAATGATACCCTAAGCGCATGGACAGAGACCTTATTGCGACCCCCCGTGTTGACTTGCATCTGCACACCACTGCATCGGACGGCACCTTGGCGCCTGCCGAGCTGGTGGCGTTGGTGGCCTCCACCGATGTTGCACTGATGGCGATCACCGATCACGACACCTTGGACGGCTACCGTGCCGTCGCCGACAGTGCGGCAACGCCCGCGCTGATTTGCGGCATTGAATGGTCGTCGCGCTGGTCGGCCGGTGAAGTGCATGTGGTGGGCTTGGGCATGAACCCGGAGGACCCGGTGTTTAACGAGCGCGTGCAAACCCAGCAGGCCATGCGCCCTGCACGGGCCGCGCGCATGGCCGAGCGGCTGGCGCGTTGCGGTATTGCCGATGCGTTGGCCGGTGCCGAGGCGATTGCGCAGGGCGGCTCGATTGGGCGGGTGCATTTTGCACGCTATCTGGTGCAGTGCGGTGCCGTGCATTCTGAAGACGAAGCCTTCCGGCGCTATTTGGGCGATGGCGGGCGGGCGCACGTGCGTTGCGAATGGCCGATGCTGGCTGACATTGTGCATTGGACTCAGGCCGCCGGAGGGGTTGCCGTGCTGGCGCATCCGTTGAAATACAGGCTGACACGCACCAAGCTGGCGCGGCTGATGACCGAGTTTGCCGAGGCCGGCGGCGATGCGATCGAGTGGCCGTATCTGCAAAAAGGCCAGGATCGTGATCTTGAGCGCTGGTTGATCCGTCAAATGACCGCGCACGGTTTTAAAGCCTCGGTCGGCAGTGATTTTCACGGGCAAGACAGTCGCTGGAACCGGCCCGGCAAGGTCGCGCGCCTGCCCGAGGGGGTCGAGCCGGTTTGGACGCGTTGGCTGCCAGTCGGAGTTTCCGCATGAGCCAGTTCTTCGTGATTCACCCCGATAACCCGCAAGCCCGCTTGATTCGGCAGGCCGTGGATATCTTGAATGCCGGTGGCGTGATTATTTACCCGACCGATTCGGCCTATGCGCTGGGTTGCCGCATTGGCGATAAAGATGCGATTGAGCGCATTCGCAGCATTCGCAAGCTCGATGATAAACATAACTTCACGCTGGTGTGCCGTGATTTGTCGGAGTTGGCCACCTATGCCCGGGTCGATAACCCGACCTACCGCTGGCTGAAGCAGGCCACGCCCGGGGCCTATACCTTTATTCTGGAGGCCAGCAAAGAAGTACCGCGTCGGCTGATGCACCCCAAACGCAAGACCATTGGCATTCGCGTGCCCGATCACCCCATCACCCGCGATCTGCTGGCCACCCTCGGTGAGCCGTTGATGAGCGTCACGCTGATTCTGCCCGGAGAAGAGCTGCCTCAGACAGACCCTTATGAAATCAGGCACTTACTGGAGCATGCGGTGGATCTGATTATTGATGGCGGTTACTGCGGGCTGGAACCCACCACGATTGTCGATTTGTCGGCCGGCGACCCGGTTGTGCTGCGCGAAGGCAAGGGCTCGGCGGATATCTTCCGTTGATGGCCTGTCAAGGCTGTTATCACCTGCCGATGCCGGTATAATTCGCTCCATAATTCGAACCACCCCCGCCACCTTGCCGGTTTTGCTGCATGAATGACACTGCCCAGCCTGCGGATGTATTGCCCGATGTGACTGACGATGCTTCGGTCGCCGGCAGTGCCGCAGCCAAGCCCCAGCAAGAAGAGTTGCCGTTTGCCATTGTGCAAGGACAGGCTTACACCGAACTCCCCAAAGATTTGTACATTCCGCCCGATGCATTAAAAGTCTTCCTGGAGGCTTTTGAAGGCCCGCTCGATTTGCTGCTGTACCTGATCAAGCGCCAGAACCTCGATATTCTCGAGATCGATGTGTCGGAGATCACCGACCAGTACGTGCGTTATGTTGAATTGATGGATGTGATGCAGTTTGAACTGGCCGCCGAATACCTGGTGATGGCCGCCATGCTCGCTGAAATCAAATCGCGCATGCTGTTGCCGCGCAGCAATACCGGCGAAGACGGCGAAGAGGAAGACCCGCGTGCCGAATTGATCCGTCGCCTGCAGCAGTACGAGCGCTTCCGTCAGGCGGCTGAAGATATCGATGAGTTGCCGCGTCTGGATCGTGATGTGTTCGAAGCCACCGCCGAGCCGCCGGATTATCACATTCCGCGGCCCGAGCCCGAGGTCGAATTAAAAGAGATTCTGCTGGCGCTGGCTGAAGTACTTTCACGCGCACAGATGAACCAGAGTCATCATATCCACCGCGAAAAGCTCTCGACCCGCGAGCGCATGACCCAGGTGCTCGAGCGCCTGAGCCGCAGCGATGGCTTTGTTCCCTTTATCAGTTTGTTCCGTGTCGACGAAGGCCGGTTGGGCGTGGTGGTCACCTTTTTGGCGTTGATGGAACTGATCAAAGAATCATTAATTGAAATTGTGCAGACCGAACCATTAGGTCCTATTCATGTGAAGGCGAGAACGGCATGAGCAACGACGTCATTGATAACGACACGCTGGATGCGATCGATTCCGACGAAGAAACCAGCACGCCCGACACGCGCGTGCTCGGTCAGGTAGCGGTCGATGACCCGGTGATGTTGCAGCGCATTATTGAAGGTGCCTTGCTGGCATCAGGCCGCGCCATGAGCGTGCAGCAGTTGCAGGAATTGTTTGATGAAATCCACCGTCCTGAGTTGGCCGACATTCGTGCGGCATTAAGCGCACTGGCCGATAGCTACGAAGGCCGTGGCGTTGAATTAAAAGAAGTCGCCAGCGGTTTTCGGTTTCAGGTACGGCAAGATCTGGGCCCGTGGGTGACACGCCTGTGGGATGAGAAACCGCAACGGTATTCGCGCGCCTTGCTTGAAACGCTCGCACTGATTGCCTATCGCCAGCCGATTACCCGGGGTGATGTGGAGTCAGTTCGTGGTGTGGCGGTCAGCACCAACATCATCAAAACCCTGCTCGAGCGCGATTGGGTGAAAGTGGTGGGTCATAAAGACGTGCCCGGTCGCCCGGCACTGTATGCCACCACGCGTAACTTCCTGGATTATTTCAATATGAAAAATCTCGATGAGTTGCCGCCCTTGGCCGAGATTCGTGATCTCGACGAGTTGAGTGGCAAGCTCAATTTCGGTGATGCACCGCCGGTGGCAGCGCTTGCAACGGCCGATACCGAAGACGACGACTTCGATGACGATGATCTCGAAGACGATATTGATGACGACGGCATGATCGATGGCGATGAAAGCATCGAAAGTGGCGAATCACCTGCAGACGACATCCGTGAGGCTGACTGACACACCATGACCGACAAGCTCCAGAAAGTACTCGCAGCCGCAGGGCTAGGCTCTCGGCGTGAGATGGAGCGCTGGATTGAAGAAGGCCGCATCGGCGTGAACGGCCAGCCTGCCACATTGGGCGACCGCGTCAGTGTGGATGACCGCATTACCGTCGATGGCCGCTTGCTGTCAATCGAAGCGCCGGCCGAGCGTGCCGTGCGCGTGCTGCTGTACAACAAACCCGAAGGCGAAATCTGCACCCGTGACGACCCGGAAGGGCGCATCACCGTGTTCTCGCGCCTGCCCAAATTGCAAAGCGAACGCTGGGTGGCGATTGGCCGGCTGGACATCAACACCAGCGGCTTGTTGCTGTTCACCACCGACGGTGAACTGGCCAACAAATTGATGCATCCCTCGCAAGCGGTCGAGCGTGAATATTCCGTGCGTGTGCGTGGCGTGTTGGATGACGATGTATTAAAGCGCTTGACCGATGGTGTGTTGCTCGAAGACGGTCTTGCCAAATTTACCCGCGTCGCGCCGGGCGGCGGCACCGATGACGGCAGCAACCGCTGGTTCTATGTCACGCTCGCTGAAGGCCGCAACCGCGAAGTGCGCCGCCTGTGGGAATCGCAAGGCATTCAGGTCAGCCGCCTAAAGCGCGTGCGTTATGGCGATGTCACCATTCCGCCGGTGATTCGTCGCGGTCAATACATGGAGTTGCCGGTCGATCAGGTGAAAGCTTTGTACGCATTGGCGGGTTTGCCAGCCAAGCCAGTGCACACCGAAACACTCGAAGAAAAACTGCGCATGGCCCGCCAACGACGCAAGGTCGTTCGCACCAAACAGCAGAAGCGGGTGGTGGCGAGAAGAAGGCGATAGGATTTGGAAGCTTTATTTCGGCTCTGGCGTCATTCCCTGTGGAAATCTATCAAAATCGTCTATAGAAAATACATTTCCAGTAAGTTTGAGATGCGATAGCGCTGCTTGTTCTACATGAGGCATTCCTCGTGATAACTCTCCCCACATACTGCGAGTTAGTCCACGTAGCTCTAGTCGGGCAGCTCCTCTAAATGTATGTAGCCAGACCATGAAGCCGCCCGCTTCTAGCATGAAGGTTTCTTTTTGTAGTTGTCTTATGGTGGTGTTTAAAAATAAGAGGAAGTCAGGGTTTTCGGAAAAGTAGTTAATTGGGTCCATCATATTGTGACCTTTAGCCTCAAGTTTATGTCTGAGGTGTGTTGCAATCGTTACTACAAGTCCGATTTCTGATCCATCCATGGCTCGAAGATTGTTTACAAATGCCTCAATCTCTGTGCGTTGAGTATTTTCACTCCAAGAATCTAATTTTTTTGATAACCAGCCCAGCCCATGGCGTTCCCTCTCTTTTTAGATGGTACTAAAATGGAATTCCTTGATGGCCATGTTGGCATTTAGGGCACTTCCGTTGAAATATATCAGTCCCATTGGCGCCATAAACATGGCCGCATTCTGGATTTGTACATTCAAGCTTGTATGAATAGGCGCCATGATCATTGCCTTTTATGCCTCGTGTGCCATGAACCTTCTGCTTATTGCGATTAATGTAACCAATTTTGGTGGTTTCAGTTGTGCCATCTTTAAACATGATGCTCTCCATGATTGGGTAGTGATCTGTGTTTACCGCACATCCAATGCCTGCCCCGTAACGCCCTTGCTGTCTTTACCCATCAAATACAAAAACGCCGGCAATAACGTCTCGGGTAAGGGGTTCACATCCGGATGTTCGCCCGGATACGCGGTGCGACGCATGGCGGTGTTGGTCGCGCCCGGGTTCAGGCTGTTCACGCGCACGTGGCTGGTGTTTTCGAGTTCGTCGGCCAGCGTTTGCATCAGGCCTTCAATGCCGAATTTTGAAACCGCGTACGCGCCCCAGTAAGCACGGCCTTTGCGGCCCACGCTGGAGCTGGTGAAGATAATCGAGGCATCGTCGGATAAACGCAGCAGCGGTAACAGGCTGTGCGTGAGTAAAAACGGCGCGTTCAGGTTCACTTGCATCACGTCGTTCCACACGTGCGGTTTGTAGCTTTCAATCGGTGAGCGGTCACCGAGTAACGCGGCGTTATGCAGCAGGCCATCGAGCTTGCCGAAGGTGTCTTGCACCCAGTCGTGCGCTTGTTCGGCCAAATCGGTATTCAGTGTTTTAAAGTCCAGCGGCAAAATGGCAGGCTCCGCACCGCCGGCTTCCAGAATGCCGTCATACACGGCATCGAGTTTATCGGTGTCGCGGCCGTGCAGAATCACCGTGGCACCAAAACGTGCAAACCCTTCGGCCATGGCGCGGCCAATGCCGTCGCTGGCGCCGGTCACCATGATGATGCGATCGCGCAATAAGTCAGCCGGTGCTTGGTAGTCGAGTAAGGGTGTGTTCATGGTGTCTCCGGTCAGTGATGCCATTGCGCGAGCAAGGCAGGCAGTTCGGTTGCCGATTGCACAATGCGTTGCGCCTGCCATTGCGCGGCGTCGTCATCGCCGTGCACATAGCCATAGGCTGCGGCAATGGTTTTAAGGCCGGCATTACGGCCTGATTCGATATCGCGCAGGTGATCGCCCACGTACACCGAGTGCGCCGGGCGGGCACCGGTCAGTTCGCAGGCGCGGAATAACGGCTCGGGGTGCGGCTTGCGATGGGTGACGTGATCGGGGCATAGCAGCACGGCATGCGCCGGTTGCAGATTCAATGCCTGCATTAACGGTTCGGCATAACGCACCGGCTTGTTGGTGACAATGCCCCAGTGAATATTGCGATCGGCCAGCCATTGCAGGGTGTCGGTGATGCCGGCAAACGGCATCGAGGCTTGATGCGCCTGGGCTTCATACAGTGCGAGCAAGCGCTGACGCGCCGGTTCAAAGGCCGCATCGGCGTCGGTTAATGACAGCGCCATGCGCACCAGCGCGGCAGCGCCATCGGATACCGTGGCGCGAATCGGTGCATACGCGAGTGCGGGCAAGCCGTGTTCGGCGCGCAATTGATTCACCACCACGTGAAAATCCGGCGCGGTATCAACCAGCGTGCCATCCAGATCAAAAAAAACCGCATCAATGGGCATGGGCTTAACCGGGCTTGCGCGCGCTGACGATGTAATTCACATCAATGTCGCGGCCTAGCCAATAGCGTTTGGTGAGCGGGTTGTAGCTCATGCCGGTGATGTCGAGCAATTCGAGATGCGCATCGCGCAACCAGCGGGTGAGTTCTGACGGGCGAATAAACTGCGCGTAGTCGTGTGTACCCGGTGGCAGCATGTTCAGAATGTATTCGGCACCGACGACGGCAAACAGCCACGATTTGGGATTGCGGTTAATGGTCGAGAAATAGAGTGCGCCACCCGGTTTGCATAAGTCGGCACAGGCGCGAATTACCGAGGCCGGGTCCGGCACGTGTTCGAGCATTTCAAGGCAAGTGACAACGTCGTACTGGCCTGCGCGTTCTTGCGCGAGGCGTTCGGCACTGGTGTGGAGGTATTCCACGGCCACGCCGCTTTCCAGCGAATGCAGTTTGGCGACTTCGAGCGCGGTATCGCCCATGTCGATGCCGGTGACGGCCGCGCCGCGCAAGGCCATGGCCTCGCTCAAAATGCCGCCGCCGCAACCGACATCAATAACCTTCAGGCCACCTACCGGTGTGCGTTGTTCGATATAGCCCAGGCGCAGCGGGTTGATGTCGTGCAGCGGTTTGAATTCGCTGTGGGTGTCCCACCAGCGGTGCGCGATGCGGGCGAACTTTTCGAGCTCGCTGTCGCTGACATTCTCTTGGTGTTGTTGGGTCATGCGATTTATTCCTCGGCGATGGCGGCTTGCCAGCGGCGCGCGCGGGTGACGAGATCATTGTAATCGGCAGCCAGCAAGGTGCGATTTTCAAGTCGTGCCCGACCGGCTACCCACACGTGCGTGACGCGCGGTGCGCTGTTGGTATAAACGATTTGTGAGATCGGGTGAAACAAGGGCAGTGATTCCAGTGTGCCCATGTCGATGGCGCAGAGGTCGGCGGCTTTGCCGGCTTCCAGGCTGCCGATGCGGTCTTCTTGACCCAATGCGCGGGCGCCGTTGATGGTGGCTATTTCCAGGGCCGTGGCGGCCGGTACGGCAGCGGCATCGCCCGCCACCGCTTTGGCGAGCAGGGCGGCGGTGCGCAATTCGCCGAATAAATCGAGATCGTTGTTGCTGGCAGCGCCATCGGTGCCCAGGGCGACATTCACACCGGTATCCAGCAGGCGCTGCACCGGGCAAAAGCCGCTGGCCAGTTTCAGGTTGGATTCCGGGCAGTGGATCACATGGCTGCCGTATTGTTTGAGCAGGGCGATATCGCCGTCATCGAGCTGCGTCATGTGCACGCATTGCGTGCGTGGGCCGAGCAAGCCGAGATCAGCCAGGCGCGCTAACGGGCGTTTACCGTGCAGCGTGATGCTCTCGGCGACTTCGTGGGCGGTTTCGTGGGCGTGAATCTGGATGGGTGCGTCAAGTTCGGCGGCGAGGGTGGCGATGCGCTGCATCGGTTCATCGCTGACCGTATACGGCGCATGCGGGCCAAATCCCACGGTGATCAGCGGGTTGTGTTTGTATTCGTCTTGTACGGCCAGGCCTTTGTGGATGTACTCGGTGGCATCGGCCGCCCACACGGTGGGGAAGTCGAGCACCGGGAAAGTGATTTGCGCGCGCATGCCCATTTGCTCGGCGGTGGCCGCTGCCGCATTGGGGAAGAAATACATGTCGCTGAAGCAGGTGGTGCCCGAGCGCAGCATCTCGGCAATGGCCAGTGCGGTGCCATCGCGTACAAAGTCATCGCTGACCCAGCGGCCTTCGGCAGGCCAGATGTGCTCTTGCAGCCACGTCATGAGGGGGAAGTCATCGGCCAAGCCCCGGAACAGGCTCATCGCGGCGTGACCGTGGGCGTTGATCAGCCCGGGAATCACGACGTGTTGTGGTAATTCGACGGTTTGGCGAGCGGTCAATGTGCTGCGGGCAAGCTCGGTGGGCAGAATGCTGTGAATGAGGCCGTGATGAATGGCCAGCGAGTGCTGTTTGAGCACGACGCCGGCCGGCACCACCGGGATGATCAATGCGCTATGAATCAGGGTGTCAACGAGGGTGTCGGTGGGGCGAGAGGCAGGCTCTTGGCTCATGCGCTGCGTATCCGGGTGAGTGCTTCGGCCGGCCAGTATAGCGGTTGCCCGAGGCAAGCGAAATTGTCCAGTAAATTGAATGGCTTGGAGGGCTGTTTGGGTTGTGTGATCAGTGACAAAAGAGTGTCAGAAAAGGGGGCTTCTGTGGTAGTATTGCCAGCTTGAATTGCGGGGTTGTGACGGGGTTTCCCGGAGCATTCTGAAGCTTGCCAAAATCCCCCGCCGGCCTGTCACGGAAGAGTGGCTGCCAGCACCTGAATAATACGGAGAATGAGTGCCGCAATGGGTGAAATAGCCAAAGAAATCTACCCGGTCAATATCGAAGACGAACTCAAGCAAAGCTACCTTGATTACGCAATGAGCGTGATCGTCGGCCGTGCCTTGCCCGATGTGCGTGACGGTTTGAAACCGGTTCACCGCCGCGTGTTATTCGCGATGAGCGTCCTCAATAACGACTGGAACAAGCCCTACAAAAAATCGGCCCGCGTGGTCGGTGATGTGATTGGTAAATACCATCCGCACGGCGATTCGGCCGTGTATGACGCGATTGTGCGTCTGGCGCAGCCGTTTTCCATGCGTTACATGCTGGTGGACGGTCAGGGTAACTTCGGTTCGATTGACGGCGATAACGCCGCCGCGATGCGTTACACCGAAGTGCGCATGGCCAAACTTGCCCACGAGCTGTTGGCCGATCTTGATAAAGAAACAACCGATTGGGTGCCCAACTACGACGGCACCGAACAAATCCCCGCAGTGTTGCCGACCCGGGTGCCTCACTTGCTGGTCAATGGTTCTGCCGGTATTGCGGTGGGCATGGCGACCAATATCCCGCCACACAACATTACGGAAGTGGTTAACGGCTGTCTGGCGTTGATTGATAACCCGGAGTTGGATGTCGATGCCTTGATGCAGTTTATTCCGGGTCCGGATTTCCCGACCGCGGGCATCATCAATGGTCGGGCGGGCATTGTGGAGGCGTATCGCACCGGTCGTGGCCGTATTTATGTGCGCAGCCGTGCCGAAGTGATTACGCAAGAAGGCGGCAACCGCGAAGTTATTGTGATTACCGAATTGCCGTATCAGGTGAATAAAGCACGGTTGATTGAAAAAATCGCCGAGCTGGTCAAAGAAAAGAAAATCGAAGGGATTAGCGAGCTGCGCGATGAGTCCGACAAAGACGGCCTGCGCGTGGTGATCGAGCTCAAGCGTGGCGAATCCGGCGAAGTGCTGCTGAATAACCTCTACAGCCAGACGCAGCTGCAAAACGTGTTTGGCATCAATATGGTGGCCTTGGTGAATGGCCAGCCGAAGCTGCTGAACCTAAAGCAGATGCTTGAATATTTTATTCTGCATCGCCGCGAAGTGGTTACACGCCGTACGGTGTATTTGCTGCGCAAAGCGCGTGAGCGCGGGCATATCCTGGAAGGTTATGCGATTGCGCTCGCGAATATTGACCCGGTTATTGATTTGATCAAGAAGTCGCCGTCGCCGGCTGAAGCGAAAGAGCGTTTGATTGCCAAAGAGTGGGAGCCGGGCAGCGTGCTCGCCATGCTCGAAAAAGCCGGCAGTGATGCCTGTCGTCCGGAAGGCATGGATGCAGCTTTTGGCATGCGCGATGGCAAATACCACCTTTCGCCTGAACAGGCGCAGGCCATCCTTGAGTTACGCCTGAATCGCCTGACCGGTCTTGAGCATGAAAAACTGCTGAACGAGTATCAGGAAAAACTGACGGAAATTGCCCGGTATCTCGATATTTTGGGTGATTCAGCGCTGCTAATGGGCGTGATTCGCGCCGAGCTTGAAGAAGTGCGTGCCGGTTTTGGTGATGAGCGTCGAACTGAAATCATGGCGTCGCAACTGGATTTGACGGTCGCGGATCTGATTGCCGAGGAAGAGCGTGTGGTCACGCTGTCGCACGGCGGTTATGCCAAGAGTCAGCCCCTGGATGCTTATCAGGCACAGCGTCGTGGCGGCACCGGCAAAACGGCTACTGCAGTGAAAGAAGAAGACTTTGTCGAGCACCTGTTTGTGGCCAACACGCACGACACCATTTTGTGTTTCACCAACCGTGGCAAAGTCTATTGGCGCAAGGTCTATGAAATTCCTGTGGCCAGCCGTATTTCGCGTGGCCGGCCGATGGTGAATTTGTTGCCGCTTGAAGAAGACGAGCGCGTGACCTCGATTTTGCCGGTGAAGGAATACACCGAAGGTCACTACATTGTGATGGCGACAGCCAATGGCACGGTGAAGAAAACAGAATTGGTCAGTTTCTCGCGCCCGCGCAGCACCGGATTGCGGGCCGTCGAGCTGGATGAGGGTGATGTGTTGGTCGGCACGGCCATCACCGATGGCAATAACGACATCATGTTGTGCGCCAACTCCGGCAAAGCCATTCGCTTCCACGAGAGCGACGTGCGCGCGATGGGTCGTACGGCACGCGGTGTGCGCGGCATTCGCTTGCAGGAAGGGCAGCAGGTGATGTCACTGATTATTCCGCAAGCAGGCAGCCGTATTTTGTCGGTTTCTGAAAACGGTTACGGCAAACGCACGCCGATCGAAGATTATCCGGTCAAAGGCCGTGGTGGCATGGGCGTGATCAGCATTCAGGCCAGCGAGCGTAACGGCAATTTGGTGGGCGCGATCCAGGTCTTTGCTGGCGATGAAATGATGCTGATTTCTGATCAGGGCATGTTGGTGCGCACACGCACGGAAGAAGTCTCCGAGCAAAGCCGTAACACGCAAGGCGTGCGCCTCATTCGCTTGAAAGAAGGCGAAACCCTGGTAGGGCTGGCGCGCGTTGCAGAAACCGAATCGGATGCGTCGGATATTGAATCAGATGGCGCTGCCGATCAGGCCGATGGCCCGGTCGATAGCGAATAACCCGGTAGTTGAACTCACAGGAGTCTCATAGCAGTCATGGCCCGAGCGTATAATTTTTGTGCAGGTCCCGCATCCCTTCCTGAGCCCGTTCTTGAGCAGGCGCGTCGTGAAATGATGGATTGGCAGGGCAAAGGCCTGTCGGTCATGGAAATGAGCCATCGCAGCACCGAAATGGTCGGTATTGCCAGTGCAGCCGAACAAGACCTTCGGGAGTTGCTGAATATTCCGAACGACTATGCCGTGCTGTTTTTGCAAGGCGGCGCCACCGCGCAGTTTTCCGCGATTCCTTTGAACTTGTTGCGTGGTCGTGAGTCGGCCGATTACGTGATCACCGGGCAATGGTCGAAAAAAGCGGCCGAAGAAGGCGCGCGTTACGGCAAAGCGAATATTGTTGCCAGCAGCAAAGACACTAACTTCAGTACGATTCCTGCTTTTGAGCAATGGCGGCGCGACCCGAATGCAGCCTATTTGCATTACACCCCGAACGAAACCATTGGCGGCGTCGAATTTTTCTGGACACCGGAATCCGGCGATGTGCCGTTGGTGGCAGACATGTCATCGACCATTCTTTCGCGGCCGACCGATGTCAGCAAATTTGGCCTGATTTATGCCGGTGCACAGAAGAATATTGGCCCTGCCGGCTTGACGATTGTGATTGTGCGCCGTGATTTACTGGGTAAAGCCCATGCGATGACACCGACGATCATGGATTACGCCATTCAGGCTGAAAACGACTCCATGTACAACACGCCGCCGACATACTCCTGGTACTTGGCCGGTTTGGTGTTCAAATGGTTAAAAGAGCAGGGCGGTTTGACGCAAATGGAAGTGATCAATCGTCGTAAGGCAGAAAAGCTGTACGGTTATATTGATAACAGCGGCTACTACAAAAACCCGGTGGAAGTTGCCAGCCGCTCCTTGATGAATATTCCATTTACCTTGCCGCGGGAAGAGCTGGATAAGCCCTTCCTGAAAGGCGCCGAGGCGCGTGGCTTGTTGAATTTGAAAGGGCATCGTTCGGTGGGCGGTATGCGTGCGAGTGTGTATAACGCAGTGCCGGAATCGGCGGTGGATACCTTGTTGGAATACATGAAGGATTTTGCCGCACAAAACGCATAAATATTCCGAGGCACAGGCGAGTCATGGCTGAAGACAATCGCGATTTGCAAACGTTGCGTGATCAGATTGATGCGATTGATCAATCCTTGCAGGAGTTGTTGAATCGCCGTGCCGGATTGGCGCAAGCGGTGGCCGGGGTCAAACAGGCCGAGGTGCAGCAGCGTCTGGCCGGTGATGGCGCGGCCGATCAGCGGGCGATTGACGAGCAAGTGCAGTTCTATCGCCCGGAACGTGAAGCGCAAGTGTTGCGTCGCGTGATTGAGCGCAACACCGGCCCGATGCCCGATGACAAAATGGCATGGATTTTTCGCGAAATCATGTCGGCTTGTTTGGCGCTCGAAAAGCCCATGCAAGTGGCGTATCTCGGCCCGGCCGGTACCTTCACGCAAGAAGCAACCCTGAAGCATTTCGGCCATGGCGTGATCAGTCAACCGGCTTCCAGTATTGATGCGGTATTCCGTCAGGTGGAATCCGGTGAAGCCCATTTTGGGGTGGTGCCGGTCGAAAATTCGACGGAAGGCATGGTCAATCACACGCTGGATAATTTCCTGAACTCTTCATTGAAAATTTCCGGTGAAGTCGAGTTGCCGATTCACCTGCATTTGTTGGTCGCGCCCGGTGTGCGTCCTGAATCGGTCAAACTGATTTGTGCGCATCAGCAAGCGTTGGCGCAATGCCGCGAGTGGTTATCGCGGCACTGGCCGAATGTCGAGACAGTCGCCGTCAGCAGCAATGGTGAGGCCGCGCGGCGTGCTGCATCGGAAGCCGGCGTTGCTGCGATTGCCGGCGACATTGCGGCCAACACCTACGGCTTGACGCATCTGGCCGACAATATCGAAGACGTTGCCAGCAATACCACACGATTTTTGGTGATCGGTCGCGAGACGGTCAAACCGAGCGGCAATGATAAAACCTCGATTACCGTATCCACGCGCAATGAACCGGGTGCCTTGTTTCGTCTGTTGGAGCCGTTTCATCGCGAAGGCATTATGTTGACGCGCATCGACACACGGCCATCGCGCACGGAAAACTGGGCGTATGTGTTTTTCATGGAATTCGAAGGGCATCAGGATGATGCCGTGATCCACCGTATTTTAGCCGAGTTGCAAGAGCGCACGGTGATGCTGAAAGTACTGGGTTCTTATCCGCGTGCAGTGTGCTGACGGAGCCGATGCCTGTGTCCTGTGACTTCATCGCTTTGGCAACACCGGGTGTTCGCAGCCTGCAACCCTATCAACCGGGCAAGCCGATTGAAGAATTGCAGCGTGAGTTGGGCATTACGGACATTATCAAACTTGCAAGCAATGAAAACCCGTTGGGTGCCGGTGCATTGGCGCGTCAGGCTTATGCCGGGGTTGTGCGCGAACTGGCCTTGTATCCCGATGGTGGCGGCTACCGTTTAAAAAAAGCATTGGCCGATAAGCTCAGCGTTCAAACGACGCAAGTCACGTTGGGTAATGGCTCCAATGACATTCTGGATTTAATCGGGCGCGCCTTTTTGCGGCCGGGTGTTTCGGCGGTGTTTTCCGAGCATGCGTTTGTGGTGTATCCGATCACCACGCAGGTGGCCGGTGCGCGCGCCATTGCCGTGCCCGCAAAAAACTGGGGGCATGATCTCGATGCCATGGCGTCCGCTATTGCGGACGATACGCGGCTGGTGTTTATCGCCAATCCGAATAATCCGACCGGCACGGCTGTTTCTGATGCGGCATTGCGGCGGTTTATGCAATCCGTGCGTGATGACGTGATCGTGGTGCTGGATGAGGCGTATTTTGAATACGGCCTTGGGCATGATTTGCCCGATGGGGTGGCATTGCTGAACGAATTTCCGAATCTGGTTGTTACGCGCACCTTCTCGAAAGCCTATGGATTGGCTGCTTTGCGCGTGGGTTACAGTATTTCGCAGCCTGCGATTGCCGATGTGATGAATCGCTTGCGTATGCCATTCAATGTGAATGCACCGGCCTTGGCCGCTGCTGAAGCAGCGCTGAGTGATCAGGCGCATATTGATGAAACAGCACGTATTAATCGCGACGGTTTGCAGCAGTTGAGTGCCGGCTTTGAGGCAATGAGTCTCCGCTTTATTCCCTCGTTGGGTAATTTTATTGCTTTTGAGGTGCCCGTGGATGCCATGGCCTGCTATCAAGGGTTATTGCGACGTGGCGTGATTGTGCGACCGATTGGCGTTTATGCCATGCCGCATCATTTGCGTGTCACCGTCGGTTTGCCGGAACAAAACGCACGTTTCTTGTCAGCGCTGGCGTCGGTATTACAGGAGCTGTCATGAGCGCGCTGGTGTGCAATCGACTGTTGGTGGTTGGGCTGGGTTTGATTGGCGGGTCATTGGCTTTGGCCGTGCGTCGTGCCGGTGTCGCGAATGAAGTGTTGGCAGTCAGTCGTTCGCCCGAGACCATTCGATTGGGCATAGAGGGCGGGCTGATCGATGACGGCGCCATTGAATATGGCGCGATATTGGCGCGCTTGGAGGCCGGCGATGTGATTGCTGTCACGACACCGACGTTGACGGTGCCTGCCGTGTTCACGGCGGTGCGCGAGGCCGTCTTGCGAGGCGTGATCGTGACCGATGCGGCCAGTGTAAAAGGCAGCGTGATTGCAGCGGCACGACGGGTATTTGGCGAATTGCCGACAAGCTTTGTGCCCGGCCACCCCATTGCCGGCTCTGAAAAAAGCGGTGTGATGGCAGCATTACCCGAGTTATATCGCAAGCGCCGTGTCATTTTGACGCCGACTGAGACCTCATCGACAGCAGCCGTGAATACCGTGCGCGCACTCTGGCAGGCCGTGGGTGCGGAAGTGATTGAGATGCCGGCCGCATTGCACGATGAATTGCTGGCAGCGACGAGTCACCTGCCGCATGTGTTGGCGTATGCTTTGGTCGATGACTTGGCAGGCAAATCCACGCAGGAAGATATTTTTCGGTTTGCTGCCGGCGGATTTCGCGATTTTACCCGTATTGCTGCCAGCGATCCGCAAATGTGGCATGACATTGTTGTTGCCAATCGCCGTGCGTTGCTCGCTGAGATGGACCGTTATACCGAGCATCTCGCCATGTTGCGCGACGCCATTGCGCGTGAAGACAGCGATGCAATTTTAGCGGTTTTTTCACGCGCAAAGGCCGCACGCGACCGTTTTGCCTCATTATTTGAAGAGTCAGATTCTCCGGAGAAATAAGCATGTCGTCGCCATCTTCTCGCTCGGTCAGTTTTCGGGCCGCACCCGGTCGTCCCTTGCAGGGGCGTGTGCGTGTGCCGGGCGATAAATCCATTTCGCACCGTTCGATTATGTTGGGGTCCCTGGCTGAAGGAGTTACCGAGGTCAGCGGTTTCTTGGAAGGCGAGGACAGTTTGGCAACCTTGAATGCCTTTCGCGCCATGGGTGTTGTGATTGATCGACCGGCTGCGGGCGATGTGCGCATTCATGGCGTAGGCATGCACGGTTTAAAAAAACCATCGCACGATTTGGATTTGGGTAACTCCGGTACTTCCATGCGGTTGATGGCGGGTTTGATGGCGGGACAATCGTTTGATGTGGTGTTAATCGGTGATGCGTCATTGACACGCAGGCCGATGGAGCGTGTCGCAAAACCATTGCGCTTGATGGGTGCGGTAATTGATACGGCCGATAAAGGCTGTCCCCCGTTGCGCATTCAAGGCGCGGCGCCGTTGAAAGGTATTGATTACGCGACGCCGATGGCCAGTGCGCAGGTGAAATCCTGTTTGCTGTTGGCGGGGCTGTATGCCAGCGGTAAAACACGCATCACCGAGCCGGCCCCCACGCGCGATCACACCGAACGCATGTTGCAGGGCTTTGGTTACAGCGTACAAGTGGATGGTTTGAGTTGCTCGGTGCAGGGCGGTGGTTGTCTGACAGCAACCGCCATTGAAGTGCCGGCGGATATTTCATCGGCTGCATTTTTTATGGTGGCCGCCAGCATTATTCCCGGCTCCGATATTGTGTTGGAGCACGTCGGCATCAATCCGACACGCACCGGCGTGATTGATATTCTGCGCTTGATGGGCGGTGACCTTGCGGTTGAAAACGAGCGTGTGGTGGGTGGTGAGCCGGTGGCCGATATTCGTGTGCGCGCAGCATCGTTGCAAGGTATCGATATTCCCGAACATCTGGTGCCGTTGGCGATTGATGAGTTTCCGGTGTTGTTTGTTGCGGCCGCCGCCGCCGCCGGCACGACACGCTTGAGCGGTGCCGAAGAATTGCGCGTTAAAGAGAGTGACCGTATCCAGGTGATGGCGGACAACCTGAAGGCTGTGGGTGTGAATGCGACCGCCACGCCGGACGGTATGGTGATTGAGGGCGGCTCCATCGAAGGCGGCAAGGTGCACAGTCATGGCGATCACCGTATTGCCATGGCGTTTGCGGTGGCCGCCCAGCTGGCAGTCGATGCGATCGAGATTGAAGACTGTGCCAACGTGGCGACATCGTTTCCCGGCTTCGTGGCTCTGGCCAGTGCGGCGGGGATGACAGTGAGCGAGGTTGCTCCATGAATGCGCCGGTCATTACCATCGACGGGCCTGCCGGATCGGGTAAAGGGACGATCAGTCAGCGTGTCGCGACGGCTTTGGGCTGGCATTTGCTGGACAGTGGCGCCTTGTACCGATTGGTCGGTTTGGCCTTGATTCGCGACGGCGGTGGTGCCGATGACGAGGCGCGTGCGGCTACGCTGGCCGAACGCATGCAAGTGGTTTTTCAGCCGCAGGGCGAGGGGACGCTGATCTGGCTGGATGGCAGTGATGTGACCGAGGCCATTCGCACGGAAGCGGCCAGCGCCATGTCCTCGCAAATGGGGGCTATGCCGGCGGTGCGCCGGGCCTTGCTGGCACGCCAGCGAGGGTTCGCGCAGGCCCCGGGTCTGGTGGCCGATGGCCGCGATATGGGGACGGTGGTGTTCCCGCAGGCGCCCTTGAAAATATTCCTCACCGCCAGCGCCGAAGAACGTGCCGACAGGCGTCATAAGCAGTTGAAAGCAAAGGGCGAAAGCGTTAATATCGCCGACCTTCTGCGCGATCTGAAAGCCCGTGATGAGCGGGACAGCCAGCGAGCAGTGTCACCCTTGGTGCCGGCAGACGATGCGGTGATCGTTGATACAACGGGCATGGGCATCACGGAAGTCACCGATCGGGTGCTGTCGTTGGCTCGTGAACGCGGGCTTTTTTGAACGCAGAAGAAACGGCTTCGGCCACAGGTGTTGCCAAAACCACCTCCCGACCAGCATCGGTTGATGGCAACGGAATACACAAAAGGCTTTATGTCTGCTGGTGACAGGGTGAACACGTTGATGCGTGATTCCACCGAAGCCGTTAACAATTGGTAGATCTTCCATGGAAAATTTTGCAGCACTGTTTGAGGAAAGCCTCAAGACAGTCGATATGGTTCCCGGCTCTGTTGTCACCGGCGTGGTTCTGGATATTGATAGTGACTGGGTCACGATTCATGCAGGCCTGAAATCCGAAGGTGTGATTCCGAAAAGCCAGTTCCTTGATGAGAACGGCGAATTTCATCTGGATATCGGTGATGAAGTGCAGGTCGTGCTGGAAGCCGTTGAAGACGGTTTCGGTGAAACCCGTCTGTCGCGTGAAAAAGCCAAGCGCGCCGAAGCATGGAAGAAGCTCGAAGTTGTTTTCGAGGGCGAAGAAATTATCAAAGGGATTATCAGTGGCAAGGTCAAAGGTGGCTTTACCGTGGATATCGACAGCGTGCGTGCGTTCCTGCCGGGTTCGCTGGTGGATGTGCGTCCATTGCGCGATACCGCACACCTGGAAGGCAAGCCGCTGGAGTTCAAGGTTATCAAGCTCGATGCCAAGCGTAACAACGTTGTGGTGAGTCGCCGTGCAGTGCTTGAGAAAGCCAATAGCGTTGAGCGTGATGCGCTGTTGTCAGCCCTTGATGAAGGCATGGAAGTTAAAGGTATCGTCAAGAACCTCACCGATTACGGTGCGTTCGTGGATCTGGGTGGTGTTGACGGTCTGTTGCACATTACCGACATGGCCTGGAAGCGTATCAAGCACCCGAGCGAGATCGTTCAGGTGGGTGAAGAAATCCAGGTCAAAATCCTCAAGTTCGACCGTGAGCGCAATCGCGTATCACTGGGTCTGAAGCAATTGGGTGATGACCCCTGGGTTAGCATCAAGGCACGTTACCCCGAGAAGAGCCGCGTGATGGCTCGCATCACCAACCTGACCGATTACGGCTGCTTCGCTGAAATCGAAGAGGGTGTGGAAGGTTTGGTTCACGTCTCTGAAATGGATTGGACCAACAAAAATATCCACCCATCGAAAGTCGTGTCTTTGGGTCAGGAAGTCGAAGTGATGATTCTCGATATTGACGAGGAGCGTCGCCGTATTTCTCTGGGTATCAAGCAGTGTCACGAAAATCCCTGGGATGAGTTTTCTCGCAAGCACAATAAAGGCGACAAGATTTCAGGCACCATCAAATCCATCACCGATTTCGGTATCTTTATCGGCCTCGACGGCGGTATCGATGGTTTGGTGCACTTGAGTGACCTGTCCTGGCACGAAGCCGGCGAAGAAGCCGTGCGCCGTTATACCAAAGGCCAGGAATTGGAGACGGTTATCCTGTCCGTGGATCCCGAGCGTGAGCGTATTTCTCTCGGTATCAAGCAGATGGACTCTGATCCGTTCACCAACTACGTTGGTGAGAACGACAAGGGTGCCATCGTGACGGGTACGGTCAAAGAGGTGGACGCGAAAGCTGCCATTATTACCTTGGCCGATGACGTGGAAGCCGTTCTCAAGGCCTCTGAATTGAGCCGTGAGAAGGTGGAAGACGCCCGTAACGTACTCAAAGAAGGCGATACCGTAGAAGCCAAGATCATCAGCGTGGATCGCAAGAGCCGCGTGATCAGCTTGTCCGTCAAATCGAAAGACGATGACGATGAGAAAACGGCCGTTGCGCAGCATCGCGAAGAAGCCGTTCAGCCGGCGACGCTGGGTGACTTGATCAAGGCGAAAATGGAAAGTCGCGATCAGGGTGCAGAGTAATTCTGGGAGGGGCGCTCCGGATCAGAGCGCCCCGACTAGCCGATTGATCAGCAGTGGTTTATAGTAACCCTCTGTAATTAAAAGAAAAAAGGCGAAACCATGACAAAGTCGGAGTTGATCGAGCGTATTACCGCCCGGCAGAGCCAACTCAATGTCAAGGATGTCGAACTGGCCGTGAAGGCTTTGCTCGAACACATGGCGAATACCCTGTCATCAGGGCGGCGTATTGAGATCCGTGGTTTTGGTAGCTTCTCCTTGCATTACCGTGCGCCGCGCAAAGGGCGTAATCCGAAGACGGGTGAAACGGTTGAGTTGACGGGCAAGCATGTGCCGCACTTCAAGCCCGGCAAGGAAATGCGCGAACGCGTGAATCGCATTAAAACGCCACACTGATTGCTTGTCGCGCCTCGGTATTGAGGTTATGTTGATAGTCAGTCGGCGGCACGGATCGCATCATGATCAAATCCTTTAAACGCGTATTAAGTATCGTATTGCTCGCTTTGCTGCTCGTGTGGCTATTTTTGTTCGCGCTAGCGAATGATGCGGTTATCCCCCTGGATTTGGTGCTGTGGGTGTTGCCGGAGCGTCACGTGTCTTGGTGGTTAATGGGGGCATTTGGATCCGGGCTGCTCATCGGATGGATGTTGGCGGTGATTGCAGGCTGGGTTCATGCGGCACGCAAGCGCCATCAAGGCAATCCGTCGAAGCAATGAGTGCAAACAGCGGGTTGCTGCTTGCGGTATTGGTGCTAGCCGTTGCTGCAGGCTGGTGGTTGGGGTTCTCGCAGCAAGGTCGTGGTCGGCGTTGGTTTCGTAAGCGCCACTTGCCAGTCACCGAAAATCTGGCCTATTTATTGAATGATCAGGCCGATACGGCCGTTGAGTTGTTTATCCAGTCATTGGATGTCCGTCCGGACACACTTGAAATGCACCTCGCGTTGGGAACGATTCTGCGTCGACGCGGTGAAGTCGATCGTGCGATTCGTATTCATCAGAATTTATTGGATCAATCCGGCTTGGATGCCCCTCAGCTGGCTATGGTGCAACTGGAATTGGGGCGTAACTACGCCGTGGCCGGCTGGCTGGACCGGGCCGAGCGCATGTTCGAGGCGGTGTTGCCGGCAGGCGGCACTTTTGAAGAGGTGGCGCTGCAAGAGCTCTTGACGTTGCACGACAGCAGTCAGGATTGGGAGAAAGCGATCCAGACCGGTGATCGTTTGTTGTCCATTCATCGGTTTCACGCTTATAAAGGTCGTGACAAATTGTCGCTGGCAATGTCGCATTATTATTGTGAATTGGCTGAGCAGGCATTGGCCTCCGGTAAATTGGCGGTAATGCGTAAATGCCTCGATCAAGCTTCTCGGTTTTGCCCTAAATCGTTGCGCATCGCGCGATTGCAGGCCGTGATGGAAATGGAGTCAGGGCATGCAGATAAGGCATTCAAAATAGTCAAAAAGCATGTGTTGGCGCAGCCTTCATCATTACCTGAGCTGCTTGATATTGTTGAGCGTGCATTGCAATCGGAGTCGCGCCCGGTGCTGCTGGATTTTTTGGAGGAAGGTTTGTCCCGGGAGTTCTCTGTCCGCGTGATGGAGTATCTGGCGAACGCCATGATGGCAGAAGGCCGTCATCATGAGGCATTGGCATTGGTCGTCGAGCAGGTGCGACGTTATCCGGGCTTGTTGGGCGTGCGCACATTGGTGAATTTATATTTGCCGGATGCGGAGGGCCGTGCACAAGAAAACCTGCAATTATTATCTGGATTGATGGATCGGCTGGTACATAATCGCGCGGCGTACCAATGCAATGATTGTGGTTTCCATGGGCAGCGCCTGCACTGGCAATGCCCCGGGTGTAAAGCATGGGGCAGTGTCGTGCGCATACAGGGTGTGGAGGGTGACTGAGAATGACAAGTAATCACGATCTGGCAGGGCCGCGCATAATTGTAGCGTTGGACTACGCATCGGACCGCGATGCGTTGGCCTTGGCCGACCGGCTTGACCCTCAAAGCTGCCGGTTGAAAGTGGGCAAAGAGCTGTTCACGCATGCGGGTCCGAATGTCGTTAAAGGCCTGCAATCCCGTGGATTTGATGTGTTTCTGGATCTGAAATTCCATGACATTCCCCATACCGTTGCCGGTGCTGTGTCGGCAGCTGTTGATATGGGCGTGTGGATGGTGAATGTGCATGCTTTGGGTGGGCGACGCATGATGCAAGCAGCGCATCACGCCAGAGCAGGCAGTGCTACTTTATTGACGGCAGTGACCGTATTGACGAGCCATAGCGCGCAAGAATGGTCGGAAATCGGTTTGCCGGGCACGCCATCGGAGGCTGTGCTGAAGCTGGCTGGTTTGGCAATGGAGTCGGGCATGGATGGCATGGTGTGCTCTGCCAACGAGGCAGCGCTGTTGCGTGGACAGCTGAGCGACCAGCCTGTCTTGGTTACGCCGGGTATTCGGCCAGCAGGATCGGCACAAGATGACCAGTCGCGTGTGGCCACGCCGGCGGATGCGATGCGGGCCGGTGTCAGTTATTTGGTGATAGGTCGCCCGATTACACAGGCTGACGATCCTGCGGGCGAGGTTCGTACAATTAATGCAGAAATTGTCGGCTGTTAAGCATGGAGGTCTGCTTTAGACTGCGCGGCGCGTATTAACCGCCGAGAGGCTCAAGGAGAAACCATGAAATCTATGCAAGGACGCATGCGTTATTTTATTCAGGCACTGACATTGGTTGGTGCGTTGTCGGCCATATTGCCTGCTGCCGCCGTACAGGCCGATACGGCCAAGCCGGTTGCATCGGCAGCCGTCGTTCAGAAGGTCAATATCAATACGGCTTCGGCTGATGCATTGGCTGAGGGCTTGATCGGTGTGGGGCCATCCAAAGCAGCGGCCATCGTTGCGTATCGCACCCAATTCGGTGCATTCAAGTCGGTGGATGAGCTGCTGGAGGTCAAAGGCATCGGCCCGGCATTGCTGAAACAAAACCAGGGCCGCATCGTATTGCAATAAAAGACGGTGTTGGTCGAAAGGGCGCCCTTGGGCGCCCTTTTTTTCTGGGCTGCTTATAATGCAGCGAGGCAGTGATATGCAGGTATGGATGTGAGACTCGAGCAACTCATGTTGGCAGTAGCGGCGGCAGTCGTCGTAGGGCTGGGTTTGTATATCCCTTTGGCGAGGCGGCATGGGTGGGTGGCGCATGTGCTGGCCCGTAGCTCGCATCAACGAGTGACCGCCGTGGGCGGCGGTATTGTTATTGCTGCGGTGTTGGTGGCGGTGCTGGTGATGGCCGTCACGATGGGGTGGTTGCCCGATCATTGGTTGTGGTTTGGTGCGTGCGCCGGCGTTTTGTCGATATTGGGTTGGCTGGATGACCGACGTGACTTGCCGGTGCGCTTGCGGTTGGTAGGGCAGTGTCTGGTGCTGTCAGTGTGGGCCTGTCTGATCGTCGATACTGCTGTGGGCATGCCTTGGGCGTTACTGCTGCTGTTGGTCGGTGTGTTTGCCCAACTGTGGTTTCTTAACCTGTTTAATTTTATGGACGGACTGGACGGCTTTGCCGCGCTGGAAGCGTTGTTTGTGTTGGGGGTGCTCGTGTGGCTGCAATGGCCTGTGGCGGATACGGGTGTTGTTTATGGTCTGGGGTTGGCTGCCGTCGCGGGTTTTTTGGTGTGGAATTGGCCGCCAGCCAAAGTGTTCATGGGCGATGCCGGCAGTCTGATGCTGGGGTTTTGGCTGTCAGCGCCGCTCTGGCTGGCCGGGTGGGAGCAGCTCGGCGTTTGGCTGATCGTGACGGCGGCGTTTAATGTGGATGCCAGTTTGACGCTGTTGGCGCGCTGGCAGCGAGGCGATGCATTGGCTCAGGCGCATCGTTCCCATTTGTATCAGCGCTTGGCGCGGCATTGGGGAGGTCATCGCCCGGTCTTATGGGCATTGATGTTGGTGAATGGATTCTGGTTATTGCCGTGGGCATGGGTTGCGCATACGCAAGCAGACTGGATCTGGGCCAGTGTTGTTGTTGCCTACGGTGGTCTGGGGCTTTTCTGGTGGCGATTTCGGGGTCTGGAGGCTGCTTGAGCTGGTGGAGCCGCTGTAATTCGACTAGACTGTAATCAGAATAAAATCAGAAAGTTAGCCGGTGTACAGGCTCATTATTAAAGGCGTGGTTTGCCGTGAATCCATGGATTAAAAGACAGTTGGCGGGGATGGTGGATTTGACCCATACCCTGCACGACCGGTTAATGGAATTGCCGAGAAATGCTCGGCAGATGCTTTTGTTGTCACTCGATTCCTTGTTTGTGCCTTTGTCCCTATGGGGCGCTTTGGTGCTGTCATCCGGCTCGCAAGCGGCGGTGATTGATAGCATCCATATTGTCGCGGCCGGCATTGCCTTGTTGTGCAGTGAATATATTTTCCTGCGCTTGGGTCTGTACCGTGCGGTGATTCGTTACATGGGGCATCAAGCGATTGTTGCTATCGTCAAGGGCATCAGCCTGTCGACGGTCATTGCGGGTTTCACGGTTTGGGCGTTTACCGGGCAACTATCGCTGCTGTTTTTGTTTCTGTACGGATGCCTTTCGTTTTTGTTGATTGGTGGTTCGCGCTTGATGGTGCGTGCGTGGTATCACTATCAGGTGGCGCGTGCAGCGGATAGCGTCATTATTTATGGTGCCGGCTCGGCGGGGCGTCAATTGTTGACGGCCTTGGTGCAGGGCGATGAATACCGCGCAGTGTGCTTTGTGGACGATGATCGCGCATTGCAGGGCAGTGTGATTCACGGTGTTTTAGTGCGCAGTCCAAACGATATCGCAAGCATCGTGCGCGAATTTTCAGTGGCACAGATTTTGTTGGCCTTGCCTGCCACGGGGCGCAAACGTCGCCGTGAAATCATTAACCAGCTGATCAATCTGCCGGTGTATATACGAACGATTCCGGCATTTGCTGATTTGGTGCGTGGCGATCTGGATGTGCTGGATATTCAGGATATCGATCTTGAAGATTTATTGGGCCGCGATCCGGTGATGCCTCGTGAAGACTTGATGAAGTCGTGCATCGAAGGCCGCTCGGTATTGGTCACGGGCGCTGGCGGCTCGATTGGTGCTGAACTGTGCCGGCAAATTATGGAAGTGAATCCCCGGCGATTGGTGATGGTCGAACAGTCGGAGTACGCCCTTTATCAAATAGAGCGGGAGCTGACGGATGTATTGCGTCATAGCGGCCGATCACTGGAATTGGTGCCTTTGTTGGCTTCGGTTCGTGATTACAAGCACATGCGGCGCATTCTGGAGGCATTCGATGTCGAGACGATGTACCACGCTGCAGCGTATAAGCATGTACCCATGGTGGAGTTCAATGCCATCGAGGGTGTTCGTAATAATGTTTTTGGAACGTACGCCACGGCCAAGGCAGCCATCGATGCCGGTGTTGGCGTATTTGTGTTGGTTTCAACGGATAAGGCCGTGCGTCCGGCAAATGTGATGGGCGCCTCCAAGCGCTTGGCAGAGGGTGTGCTTCAGGCCTTGTCCACGACTCAGGCATCGACCAAGTTCTGCATGGTGCGATTCGGTAATGTGCTCGGTTCTTCTGGTTCGGTAGTGCCTTTATTTCGAGAGCAGATACAGGCCGGTGGGCCGGTGACGGTCACGCATAAAGACATCATCCGTTATTTCATGACGGCACCAGAAGCGGCTCAGTTAGTGCTGCAGGCAGGAGCCATGGCACGCGGTGGTGACGTCTTTGTATTGAATATGGGCGAACCAATCAGCATTTATGACTTGGCCTGCCGAATGATTCGCTTGATGGGTTATGAAGTCAAAACAGCTGAGCGAATGAGTGGTGACATTGAAATTAAGGTGACGGGCCTGCGTCCGGGTGAAAAGCTCTATGAAGAGCTGGTGCTGGGTGAGAACGTGACATGTACCGGTCATCCCATGATCATGAGAGCGCATGAGCAATCCTTAAGTGCCGATGACATGGAGGCCTTGTTAGAGCATCTTCGCACGGCATGCGATGAGTATGATTGCGAAGCAGTGAGTGCCATATTGCATGCATCGTGCGGCATTCGTGGCTCTTCCACGCAATCCGATCGCGTTTGGTCTATGTTGCACTCCAGTGCGGAGCAGCATCATGCTCATGATGCGAATGTCACCGCGTTGTTTCCGCGAAATCGAAAAAATTGAATTCATTGGCATTTTCAAGCGCAGGTAGTTTTTTGTGAAACGATTGATATTGACCGTTTTGGTTTCTGCGCTGCTGGCGGCTGCGTTTTATTTTCTGGTGCTAAAGGCGGTTGACCAAGAGGCGGTATTTTCAGCTATCCGTGAGCTGGATGTCGAGGCGTGGTTGGTTATTCTTTTTCTGTCGCTACTGAATTATGTTTTGCGTTTTGTGCGTTGGGATTTTTATATATTCCGCATCAGTCAGTGTCGCATCCCCAGGTTAAAGCATCTTGAGATTTATCTGGCCGGCTTTGCGCTGACCATCACGCCAGGTAAGGTGGGTGAAGCGGTGCGTGCGTTATACATGAAGCCGTATGGCGTCAGTTACCCGGTGAGTTTTTCGGCCTTGTTTGTGGAGCGGCTGGTGGATGTGATTACCGTGACGGTGTTGATGACATCCGCGGCTTTTGCGGTGCCATCGGTGCGTCCGTATTCTATCAGCGCCTTGATTGTGGTGGTGCTGTCGGTGTTGGCGATACGTAAAGGATATATCGAAGGTGTCCTCGGATTTTTCAGTGCCCGTGTATCGGGTCGCTGGCACAAGTTGTTGGCATCGTTGAATGAGATTATGGTGGGTGCCGCGCGTTTGCTGAAGACGCGTGTGTTGTATGCCGGATTGGCAATAGGCGTTATTTCCTGGGGTGCCGAAGGGCTCGGTTTGTATTTGATTTTGAAATATTTGGGTGTTGAGTTTTCTTTGTCGCTGGCAGTGAGTATTTACGCAGTCTCTGTATTGGCCGGCGCGCTGTCTTTTATTCCGGGTGGCTTGGGTGCAGCGGAAGTGGTGATGTACAGCTTGTTGCATGTGCAGGGCGTCCCTGCGCCGGAGGCGGCGGCTGCAACGCTGATTTGCCGCATTGCGACACTCTGGTTTGCAGTGGTTTTGGGTATTCTTCCGTTGGCTCGGCTGGTGTCTTCGCATCGCATCAGTGATGAGGCATTAAAAGGATTTGGTCATGAGCGCTGATGCAATGCGTCCCTTGATTGTTGATATGGACGGCACATTAATTAAAACGGATATGTTGTTTGAGTCGTGCCTGCGCGCTATCAAACAAAGTCCGTGGGTCGTTTTTTTGTTGCCGTTCTGGTTGTTGCGAGGGCGAGCCGTCCTAAAAGCACGGCTGGCTGCCATGGGTAATATTGATGTCGCCGTGTTGCCGTTTTATGAGGATGTATTGTCATTTTTGCGAGAGCAAAAGCAACGGGGCAGGACCATTGTATTGGCAACGGCATCAACGAGTGAGCTGGCAGACCGGGTGGCCAATGAAGTCGGTTTGTTTGATGACGTAATGGCCAGTCATGCGGGGCTTAATTTAAAGAGTCGAGCAAAAGCCGCCGCCTTGGTTGATCGCTACGGCGAACAAGGTTTTGATTATGTGGGCAATGACAGTGCCGATTTTGCGGTGTGGCGTGTAGCGCATACGGCGCATGTGGTTAATGCGAGTGAAGGTTTTGCTCGTCGCGCCAGAGCATTGGCTGTTGAGGCAGGTGAGTGGTTTCTTGCCAAGCCGGTTTCGTTGCTGACCTTGCTCAGGGCGCTCCGGGTGCATCAATGGGTCAAGAATGTGTTGGTTTTTGTGCCCTTGTTGATGGCGCATCGATTTCATGAGCCGCAACTGTTTATTAAGGCGGCTCTGGCATACGTGGCCTTTTGTCTGTGTGCCTCCAGTGTTTATCTTTTGAATGACATGATGGATCTGGATGATGATCGTCATCATCGCAGCAAAAAGAATCGACCGATTGCGGCCGGAAGCTTTCCAATCATCGCCGCACTGTTGTTGTTTCCGGCCTTGTTTCTGGTTGGATTCGGCATGGCGGTCTTTCTGGTGTCGTTACCATTTGCCTTGTTATTAGGGCTCTACTATTTGCTGACCTTGGCGTACTCCTTTTCATTGAAGCGTTTGCTGATGGTTGATGTGGTGGTGCTGGCCGGTTTATACACCAGTCGTATTGCCGGTGGTGCATTGGCGATTGATGTCGATTTGTCCTTTTGGCTGATTACGTTTTCGGTCTTTATTTTCCTGAGCCTGGCCTTGGTTAAACGTTATGCCGAGTTGATTGTGTTGAAGGGCAGTGGCGCGGCTGAAATCAAAGGGCGCGGCTACAGTGTTGAGGATTTACCGACCTTGCTGTCATTGGGTACGGCCAGTGCGTACTTGTCGGTTTTGGTGATGGCGTTGTATATCGATACGCAAAAAGTCGCTGAGCTCTACCGGCAGCCACAATTTTTATGGTTGTTATGTCCGGTGATGCTGTACTGGGTGAGTCGGGTGTGGATGTTGACGCATCGCGGTCAAATGCACGATGACCCCATTGTTTTTGCGATTAAAGACACGGTGAGCCGATACACCGCAGCCTGTATGGCGTTGATTCTTGTGTTGGCGAGTTGGTGATGCCCGCATTTTGTTCATGGGGAAACTATCCGGCAACGGCACAGCATGGCGTGTTGTTGGCCAATCGGCACAGTGCGTTGCCCGTTGATCAGGGGTCTTTGTTGCCGTTCGGTAATGGCCGCAGTTACGGCGATGTGTGCCTTAATCCGGGTGGGGCAGTTGTTGGCAGTCGGCAACTTAACCGTTTTATGGCATTTGATGAGAGTAGCGGTGTTTTGCGTTGCGAGGCGGGCATTCTGCTGGCCGATATCCTGCATTGCTTTGTGCCCAAAGGCTGGTTTTTGCCCGTGACGCCCGGCACCAAGTACGTCAGCGTGGGCGGTGCGATTGCCAATGACGTGCACGGGAAAAACCATCATGCCGTCGGCACTTTCGGTTGTTTTGTGGAAGGGTTTGAATTATTGCGAACCGACGGTTCGCGACAGTATTGCAGCCTGCAACAAAACGAAGCGCTGTATCGGGCCAGTATCGGCGGCATGGGCTTAACCGGGTTTATTACATGGGCGGATATTCGCTTGCGTCGTGTCAGTGGCAGCACGATGAACGAAGAAACCATTCGGTTTTCACGTCTGGATGATTTTTTTAGTGTGTCGGCAGATTCCGCATCGCATGAATACACCGTGGCCTGGGTGGATTGTGCGGCAAGTGGCGAGAGTTTGGGTCGCGGCTTGTTTATGCGCGCCAATCATGCAGACACTGAAAACATTGCAGTGAAGGCAAAGCAGCGATCACTCTCCGTGCCCGTTATGCCGCCGGTGTCATTGGTGAATAACTGGTCGCTGAGGGCTTTTAATGCACTGTATTATCGAGCGCCCCGGCAAAATCGTGTGTCGCGTCAGGTGCACTACGATCCTTATTTTTATCCGCTGGATAGCATTGCCAACTGGAATCGCATGTACGGTCCTAAAGGGTTTTTGCAGTATCAATGCGCGATACCCACGGACGCCGGCAAAGAAGCCATCCGGGCCATATTAAAGCGCATTGCAAACTCCGGTACGGGTTCATTCTTGGCCGTGTTGAAGGTGTTTGGTGATATTGCCTCGCCCGGGTTGGTGTCGTTTCCAATGCCTGGCGTGACGCTGGCTTTGGATTTTCCAAATCACGGCGAGAAGACGCAGATGCTGTTTAAGCGGTTGGATGAAATTGTTGATGCAGCGGGCGGTCGTTTTTATTCCGCAAAAGATGCGCATGTTTCGGCGCAGCAGTTTCAGGCGGCATACCCTGCATGGGAACAGTTAGAAGCATTACGGGACCCTGGCATTATGTCGGGCTTTTGGGCGCGCGTATCAGGCAAGGCAGGAGATTAATGTGGCAAACGTATTGGTGATCGGTGCAACATCGGCCATGGCCGAAGCGGCTATTCGTTTATGGGCCGAGCGGGGGGATGCGTTATTCCTTATTGGTCGGAACGCACAAAAATTGCAATCGATTGCCGATGATTGCCGTGTGCGCGGTGCCTCGCAGGTCACAACAGCCGCGGCCGATTTGAATGATTTTGCACAACATCCACAGCTCATGCAGTCAGCCTTTGATGCCTTGGGTTCAGTGGATGTGGCCTTGATTGCACACGGCACCTTGGGCGATCAGCAGCAGTCGCAAGCGAGTTATGCCGCAGCGATGAATGACATCAACAGCAACGCGTTGAGCGCTATTTCATTGCTGACGGATTTGTCCAATCGGCTGGAAGCGCAAGGCAGTGGCACGATTGCGGTGATCACCTCGGTTGCCGGTGATCGCGGGCGTCAATCGAACTATGTGTATGGCAGCGCGAAAGCCATGGTGAGTGTGTTTTTGGCGGGTTTGCGTAATCGCTTATTCAAGCGCGGCGTGCATGTATTGACGATCAAGCCCGGTTTTGTGGATACGCCGATGACGGCGCATTTAAAGAAAGGCCCCTTGTGGGCCAGTGCAGCTACCGTTGGCGCCGGGATTGTGAATGCCGTGGATAAAAAACGGAATACGGTCTATTTGCCAGGTTTTTGGTGGTTGATCATGCAGGTGATCCGCCATATTCCGGAGTGTGTTTTCAAGCGATTGAGTCTTTGATATGGCGTGTATTGATATTTTTAATGGCGATGCCGACGGCATTTGCGCGTTGCTGCAATTGCGTTTGGCCCAACCGGTGCAGAGCCGCTTGGTCACCGGCGTGAAGCGTGATATTGAATTGGTGGCATCAGCCGACATCCAATCCGGCGATCAGGTCACGGTGTTGGATATTTCACTCGATAAGAACCGCGATGCGGTGATGGCGGCATTGAACCTGGGTGCCAGCGTATTGTATGTCGATCATCATTTTGCGGGTGATATTCCCAAGCATCCGCAATTGAGGGCACGCATCAATACGGCTGCTGAGGTGTGCACCAGTTTGTTGGTGAACGGAGACTTGAAAGGAAAGTATGCCCATTGGGCCGTAGTGGGTGCATTTGGCGATAATCTGGATGCCAGCGCTGCTGCATTGGCGCGTCAATTAACCTTGAGTGCACCGGACATGGCGGCTTTGCGCGAGCTGGGTGTTTTGGTGAATTACAACGGATACGGTCCCTCCTTGGAAGACCTGCATTTTCATCCGGCCGAGTTGTACCGCGAGCTGTACGCCATTGGTGATCCGTTATTGGTGGTGCAAGGTCAATCACCGACTTTTTTGCGCCTTAAAAATGGATACGATGCTGATTTCGATGCGGTACGGGCCTTGTCACCGGTCATGCAAACCGAGCGGTTGGGGGTTTATGTTTTGCCGGATCAACCGTGGGCGCGTCGCATCAGCGGTGTGTTCAGTAATGATTTGACCAATCAAGCGCCCGATCGTGCGCATGCGGTGCTGTCGGCCAAGCCTGAAGGTGGTTATGTCGTGAGCGTGCGTGCGCCCTTGAATCGCCGCGAGGGCGCCGATCAACTGTGCCGCCGTTTCCCGACGGGCGGCGGGCGTGCCGCAGCAGCAGGGATCAATCACTTGCCGGACGATCAGCAAGAGGCGTTCCTGCAAGCGTTTGCTGAAAACTATGCATGACACGGCCGCGTTCCGACGATCAATAAAAAAGGCTGTCATTTCTGACAGCCTTTTTTATTTAAGTGGCTCCGCCTGCTGGGCTCGAACCAGCGACCCATTGATTAACAGTCAATTGCTCTACCAACTGAGCTAAGGCGGAACGAGGCGCGTATCTTAATGGCCGAGTGCGGGGGGGTCAACCGGAATTGGCGGTGAATGTTGCAGGGCAGTACCATGGTCGGTTCTGCACAGGGTAGATGTCGGGATGGAACGTCCATTTGTCATGCAAGCACCGTTTGAGCCGGCGGGCGATCAGCCTGCGGCCATTGAACGTTTGTGCGCAGGCCTGGCCGATGGCTTGGCGTCTCAGGTGTTGCTGGGGGTGACCGGTTCGGGCAAGACCTATACCGCAGCCAAGGTGATTGAGGCCGTGCAGCGACCCACCATGGTGTTGGCGCCCAATAAAACACTGGCCGCCCAGCTTTATGGGGAGTTCCGCGAATTCTTCCCATCCAATGCCGTCGAGTATTTCGTTTCTTATTACGACTATTACCAGCCCGAGGCGTACGTGCCGGCCTCGGACACCTTTATTGAGAAAGATGCCTCGGTCAACGAGCACATTGAGCAGATGCGCTTGTCAGCCACCAAAGCACTATTGGAGCGTCGGGATTGTCTGGTGGTGGCCACGGTGTCTGCGATTTATGGTCTGGGCGACCCGAAATCGTATCTGGGTATGATTTTGCATCTCGTGAAAGGCGATCAACTGGATCAGCGTTTTTTGCTGCGCCGCCTGGCCGAGATGCAATACGACCGCAATGATGTGGATTTCTGGCGCGGCACCTATCGGGTACGCGGCGATGTGATTGATATTTATCCGGCCGACTCCGACAGTGAAGCGATTCGGGTCGAGCTGTACGACGATGAAATTGAGCGGCTGTCGCTGTTTGATCCTTTAACCGGCGAAGTGCTGGGTAAATTGCCGCGTTATACCGTGTACCCGAAAACCCACTACGTCACCCCGCGTGAAACGGTATTAAAAGCGGCCGATGCCGTTGAGCAGGAATTGGCCGAGCGCTTGAAGCAATTGCGTGAGCTCGACAAATTGGTGGAAGCGCAGCGGCTGGAGCAGCGCACCCGTTACGACATCGAGATGATGCGGGAGCTGGGTTACTGCAACGGCATCGAAAATTATTCGCGCTATTTATCCGGTCGCGAGCCGGGCGAGGCACCGCCAACGTTATTCGATTACCTCCCGCACGATGCGCTGCTGATTGTGGACGAGTCGCACGTCACGATCCCTCAATTGGGTGGCATGTATAAAGGGGATCGCTCACGCAAGACGACATTGGTCGAGTATGGTTTTCGCCTGCCCTCGGCACTCGATAACCGGCCGATGCGGTTCGATGAATGGGAGCGTGTTGCCCCGCAATCATTGTATGTGTCGGCCACGCCAAGCCAGTATGAGCTTGAGCATGCCGGGCAAGTGGTGGAGCAAGTGGTACGCCCCACCGGCTTGTTGGATCCGCTGGTGATAGTGCGTCCGGCCGGCACGCAAGTGGAAGATCTGTTGTCTGAAATCGGGCGGACCGTTGCCGCCGGCTATCGTGTGCTGGTGACGACCTTAACAAAGCGCATGTCGGAAGATCTAACGGAATACCTGCATGAAAACGGCGTGCGGGTGCGCTACCTGCACTCGGGTGTCGAAACGGTTGAACGGGTTGAAATCATCCGGGACCTGCGTTTGGGGGAGTTCGATGTGCTGGTCGGTATCAACCTGCTTCGAGAAGGCCTGGATATGCCGGAAGTCGCGTTGGTCGCCATCCTTGATGCCGACAAAGAAGGCTTTTTGCGATCCGATCGCTCCCTGATTCAAACCATCGGCCGTGCTGCCCGTAACGCCGAGGGCCGGGCCATTCTGTATGCCGATAAAATAACCGGCTCCATGCAGCGCGCCATGGAAGAAACCGCACGGCGCCGCGAAAAACAGGAGGCGTTTAACGCAGAGCACGGCATTGAGCCGAAAACCATTACCAAAGCCGTCATGGACGTGATGGAGGGGGCGCGGACAGCCCGGCGGCCGGGGCAGAAAAGTCGCCGGCGGCAAGCAGAAGCTGCTGCCGAGGCCGAGCTCAGCAGCTTGTCAGCGGCAGAACTCAGCCGTGAAATGGACCGCGTGGAGAAAGCCATGCACGAGCATGCCCGCAATCTGGAGTTTGAAGACGCGGCTGCCTTACGGAATCGGCTGGCTGCTTTAAGAGAACGTTGGGTATTGATGCCAGAGAACGGTTGAGCCGCAACGGAGCGAGGCATATAATGCCGCCCCTTGCAGGCACGTAGCTCAGTTGGTTAGAGCACCACCTTGACATGGTGGGGGTCGTTGGTTCGAATCCGATCGTGCCTACCAAATTCTTGGGGCGCTGCAGGCCATAGGCTGCAGTGCCTTTATTCTCGAACTCTTCACGTGGCCTTTGGTAGCGGCCACCACTGAATCAAGGAGTCTCGCAATGCCTACGATTACCTTGCCCGATGGCAGTCAACGCCCATTCGATCAACCGGTGACGGTAGCCGACGTGGCCGCCAATATTGGTGCCGGCCTTGCCAAGGCCGCGCTTGCCGGTCGCGTTAATGGCGCATTGGTCGATACCAGTTATTGCATCACGGCCGATGCCGAGCTTGCCATTATTACCGACCGCGATGCCGAAGGTCTGGAAGTCATTCGGCACTCCACCGCGCATTTGTTGGCCATGGCCGTACAGCAGTTATTCCCGGGTGCGCAGGTCACCATTGGGCCGGTGATTGAGGACGGTTTTTATTACGATTTTGCCTACGAGCGTGCATTCACGCCGGAAGATTTGGCGGCCATTGAAACGCGGATGCTGGCGCTATCGACGCAAGACTTGCCCGTTCAGCGTGAAGAGATGAGTCGTGAGCAGGCCGTAGAAGCCTTTAAAACCTTGGGTGAGCATTACAAGGTCGAGATCATTGAAAACCTGCCGGTCGGGGAGGCTATTTCGGTTTATCGCCAAGGGTCGTGGATGGATTTGTGCCGTGGCCCGCACGTGCCCTCTACCGGCAAATTGAAGTCATTCAAGCTCACCAAGGTCGCTGGAGCGTATTGGCGCGGCGATTCCAAGAACGCCATGTTGCAGCGGGTGTATGGCACGGCCTGGCCCGATAAAAAACAGTTGGCCGCGTATCTGAATCGTATCGAAGAAGCCGAGAAGCGCGATCACCGGCGGATTGGCAAGAAGTTTGATCTGTTCCACACGCAGGAAGAAGCGCCCGGCATGGTGTTCTGGCATCCGAAGGGCTGGGCCTTGTGGCAAGTGATTGAGCAATACATGCGGGCTGAGCAGCAGCGTCGCGGTTACCAGGAGATCCGCACACCGCAGGTGGTGGATTTCAGCTTATGGCAGAAATCCGGCCATGCCGATAAGTTCGGCAAGGACATGTTCACCCTGCAAGTGGAGGAGCGTGACTTCGCGGTCAAGCCGATGAACTGCCCTTGCCATGTGCAGGTGTTTAATCAAGGGTTGCGCAGTTATCGTGATTTGCCGCTGCGCTTGGCCGAGTTCGGTTCCTGTCACCGCAACGAGCCGTCGGGCTCCCTGCACGGCATTATGCGGGTGCGAGGCTTTACGCAGGATGATGCGCATATCTTCTGTGCTGAGGACAGCATTCAATCAGAAGTATCTGATTTTATTGATTTTCTTCATGATGTTTATGCGGATTTCGGGTTCTCCGACATTATTTATCGTCTGTCAACGCGCCCGGAAAACCGGGTGGGCTCGGATGAGAGCTGGGACAAAGCCGAACAAGCGCTGGCAACGGCACTCGATAGCAAAGGCTTGCCGTGGGAAGAGTTGCCGGGCGAAGGCGCATTCTATGGTCCGAAGATCGAGTTCTCTTTGAAGGACTGTATCGGCCGTGTCTGGCAGGTGGGCACGATTCAGGTTGATTTCTCGATGCCGGGCCGACTCGATGCCCAGTACGTGGCCGAAGACAGCTCGCGGCGGGTACCGGTGATGTTGCATCGGGCGATCTTGGGTTCGTTTGAACGTTTTATCGGTATTTTGATCGAGCATTACGAGGGAAACTTCCCGCTTTGGCTGGCGCCGGTTCAGGCCGTGGTGATGAATATCACCGACAAGCAGGCTCCTTGGGCAGCCGAAGTTGAAGAATCCTTGAAAAACAAAGGCTTTAGAGTCGAATCCGACTTGAGAAATGAGAAGATCGGCTTTAAAATCCGCGAGCACACCATTCAGCGGGTCCCGTACCTGTTGGTGGTGGGCGACAAAGAAGTGGAAACCTGTACTGTGTCCGTGCGGACCCGAACCGGCGAAGACTTGGGGAGTTTGTCTTTAGATAAGCTGCTCAACCACCTTGACCGGGATCTGGCTCGACGCGGTCGTATTGTTTTGGAGGATTGACCATCAAGCGCGATCAGGAAAAAGGGCGTAAGCACCTTCTCAATGAAGATATTCAGGCGCGTGAAGTACGCCTGGTAGGAGCGGATGGCGAGCAAGTGGGTATTGTGCCGCTTGCAGAAGCTATGCGTTTGGCTACAGAGGCCAGTCTTGATCTGGTTCAGATAGCCGACTCTGATCCGATTGTGTGCAAGATCATGGATTACGGCAAACAGTTGTTTGCCGCCAAGAAGCAGCAAAACGAAGCACGGAAGAAACAGGTACGGACGACGATCAAGGAGATCAAGTTCAGGCCAGGGACGGAAGAAGGGGATTATCAGGTCAAACTGCGCAACCTGATACGTTTCCTTGAACATGGGGATAAAGCCAAGATCACGCTGCGTTTTCGCGGTCGTGAAATGGCTCACCAAGAGTTAGGCATGCAGTTATTGAAGCGTGTCGAAACTGACTTGGCACCTTATGGTGCAGTTGAGCAGCATCCAAAAATGGAAGGCCGCCAACTCACCATGGTGATAGCCCCGAAAAAGAAGAAGTGACCGGGTGGTCATTTCGTAAACCTTTTAATGCGGAGTGAGAGACTATGTCAAAAGCAAAAACCCATAGTGGTGCAAAAAAGCGATTTAAACTGGCTGGTGGCGGCCGCATTAAGTGCAAGCATGCCAACAAGAGCCACATTCTTACCAAAATGACGACGAAGCGTAAGCGTCAACTGCGGGGCACGGATCACATTGATCCCGCTGACCTGAATCGTGTTGAACGCATGCTGCGTATTCGTTAATCGTCTGATCTGGTAAGGAGAAAAGTATGGCCCGTGTAAAACGTGGAGTGACGGCACATCGCCGACACAAGAAAATATTGGATCAGGCGAAGGGTTACTACGGTGCCCGCAGCCGAGTCTTTCGTGTAGCAAAACAAGCCGTGACCAAGGCAGGCCAGTATGCCTACCGCGATCGCCGTCAGCGTAAGCGCCAATTCCGTGCGTTATGGATTGTGCGTATCAACGCAGGCAGTCGTGCCAATGGTCTGAGCTATAGCCGCCTGATTGCCGGGTTGCGTAAAGCCAATATTGAGCTCGACCGTAAAGTGTTGGCCGATTTGGCGGTGAACGACAAAGATGCTTTTGCGGCCATTGTAGGTCAAGCAAAAGCTGCCCTGGCCTGAGTCAGGCTGCGAGGCTTGCCTCGCAGTGATGCAGTATCAAAGGGGAAAGGGTTTTCGGCTCTTTCCCCTTTTGTTTCATGCAAGGTGATGAATTGATGGAAAATCGTGAAGCGTGGGTTGCAGAAGCACTGGCGGCGGTTGAAGCGGCACAGTCGGTAGCGGATCTTGAGCAGGTGCGTGTTGGCTGGCTTGGCAAAAAAGGTCGTGTCACGGATTTGCTGAAGGCGCTAGGGAAGCTGCCAGTTGAAGATCGTCCTGCGGCGGGCGCTGAAATCAATGTTGTTAAAGAACAGATTCAGGGAGCGATTGGTGCACGCCGGTTGACATTGGAAACGCAAGCCATTGCCGAGCGTTTGGCGCGAGAGCAAGTGGACGTGACCTTGCCAGGTCGGGGCGAGTTGCCGGGCAGTTTGCATCCGGTAACGCGAACCATTCGACGCATTCGTACTTTCTTTGAATCGGCAGGATTTGATGTTGCCGAAGGGCCTGAAATCGAAACCGACTATTACAATTTTGAAGCGCTCAATATTCCTGCGCATCATCCGGCGCGAGCCATGCACGATACCTTTTATGTTGAGGATGGCATGGTGCTGCGTACGCACACATCACCGGTGCAAATCCGGGTCATGGAAGGTACCAAGCCGCCGATTCGCATTATTTGTCCTGGCCGAGTGTACCGTTGTGATTCCGACGTCACGCACACGCCGATGTTCCATCAGGTCGAAGGCTTGCTCATCGATGAGAACACTAACTTTGCTGAGCTAAAAGGCGTTGTTCAGGAATTTTTGGCAGCCTTTTTTGAAAAGCCGTTAGGCGTGCGTTTTCGCCCTTCGTATTTCCCCTTTACCGAGCCTTCTGCTGAAGTGGATATTGAATGCGTTATTTGTGGCGGCAAAGGGTGTCGTGTCTGCAAGCACAGTGGCTGGCTTGAGGTGATGGGCTGCGGCATGGTGCATCCGGAAGTGTTCCGTCATACAGGCATTGATGGCGAGCGTTATCAGGGTTTTGCATTTGGTATGGGTGTTGAACGTTTGGCGATGCTTCGTTATGGCGTTAATGACCTGCGCCTGTTCTTTGAAAACGATGTGGACTTCCTCAAGCAATTTAGCTGAGGACGGGGAGAGAGCAGCATGCAAGTGAGTGTCGCATGGTTGAACGAATGGCTGGATAAGCCGGTTGTTGCCGATCAGCTCGCAGCACAGTTAACGATGGCTGGCCTTGAGGTCGATGCCGTGTTGCCGGTCGCGGGTGAATTTAGCGGTGTGGTGGTGGGTGAAATCATTGCGCGTGAAAAGCATCCCGAAGCCGACCGATTGTCGGTGTATCAGGTGTCGGATGGTACGGCTACATTTCAGGTGGTGTGCGGGGCCTCCAATGCAGCCGTGGGTCTAAAAATACCGTTCGCTAAAGTCGGTGCATTGCTGCCGGAAAACAAGGCCATAGGCCAGGCCAAACTGCGCGGCGTTGAATCCTTTGGCATGTTGTGCGGTGCCGATGAGCTCGGCCTGGACGACGATACGGATGGTTTGTTGGTATTGCCGGCAGAGGCGCCGCTGGGCGTCGACTTACGTGCATTTTTAAAGCTGGATGACCATACCCTTGAGTTGGATTTAACGCCGAATCGTGGCGATTGCCTGAGCCTGCGGGGTCTGGCGCGTGAAGTGGCGGCGCTGAATGCATTAGCCGTTGAAGAGCCGGCTATGCCGGACGTGGTTGCCTCAATTCAGGATGTGCCGGCGATACAGATTAAAGCAGCAGCATGCCCGCATTATGTGGGGCGAATTATCCGGAATGTTGATGCCGGCGCGAAGACGCCATTGTGGATGCGTGAGCGCTTGCGCCGTGCCGGTGTGCGCTCCATTGATGCCATTGTCGATGTTACCAACTACGTCATGTTGGAGCTGGGGCAGCCGATGCATGCGTTTGATTGCGCCAATATCAATGGCGGTATCACCGTGCGTTTGGCAGCGGCCGGCGAATCGTTGGTGTTGTTGGATGGCAGTAAAAAAACGTTGACCGAAAAGACATTGCTGATTGCCGATGATGCGGCACCATTAGCCATTGCCGGCGTGATGGGTGGGGTGCATTCCGCTGTTAATGAATCGACGCGCGACGTATTGCTTGAGGCGGCCTTTTTTGACGCGGTAGCCATGGCCGGTACGGCGCGTCAATACGGATTGCACACCGATAGCTCCCACCGTTTTGAGCGAGGCGTGGATCCGCAAGGCCAGCGGCGTGCTATTGAGCGTGCGACGGCGCTATTGCTCGATATCGTCGGCGGTCAAGCCGGTCCCGTGGTGGAGTCGTGCTCCGCACAGCAGGCTCCGGCCGATGCGGTGCTGTTGCGTCGTGATGCGATAGAGCGTGTGTTGGGCCTTGCCATGCCGGATACCGACATTGTGGGCATTCTAAAAAGGCTGGGTTGTGATCCGCTGCCTCATCAGCTCGGTTGGCAGGTCTCGGTGCCGAGTTGGCGGTTTGATATCAGCCGTGAAGTGGATCTGATCGAAGAACTCGCCCGTGTTTATGGTTACAACCGGTTGCCGGTCGCGACACCGTCGTATGCCATGCAGCTGAAGCCATGTCCGGAAACGCAACGGTCAGACGATCGTTATCGCGATTTGCTGGTGGATCGGGGTTATCGCGAAGCCATTACCTACAGCTTTGTCGATCCGGCGTTTCAGCAGCAATTGATGGGGCAGTCTGCTGCGGTCACGGTGCAGAATCCGATTGCCTCGGATATGGCCGCGATGCGGCTGTCGCTGTGGCCAGGGTTGCTCAAGGCGGTGATGGGGAATGTGCATCGCCAGCAACATCGTGTGCGGTTGTTTGAGGTAGGCTTGGTCTTTGCGGGAGCCGATGCCGGTGCGCAGCGGCGACGCATGGCCGGGATTGTCTGCGGTTTGGCTCAAGAGCCGCACTGGGAAGCCAAAGGCAGGCCGGTCGATTTCTTTGATGTTAAATCCGATGTCGAGGCCTTGCTGGCCTTGGCCGGCATGGATCAGAGTGTGTCCTTTAAAGCCTCGGGTCATGCGGCTCTGCATCCGGGGCAGTCTGCTCAAATTTTGATCAATGGCGTGGAATCGGGTTGGGTTGGAGCGCTGCATCCGTTGGTTCAGCAACGGCTGGATCTCTCTGGCGCCATTTATCTCTTTGAGTTATGCTTGGATCGAGTGTCATCAGGAAAACTTCCGAGTTTCAAGAGCTTATCGCGATTTCCTGAGACGCGTCGAGATTTGGCGCTGGTACTGGATAGTGCAATTTCTGCACAAACAGTGGCTGATGAAATTCGCCAATTAGCAGGCTCGCATCTGAAGGCGCTGAGTGTCTTTGATCAATTTACGGGCACAGAGTTAGGTAACAATAAGAAGAGTTTGGGTTTTGCGATGGTGTTTCAGCATCCTGAGCGGACCCTGACCGATGATGAAATCACCTCGGTAATCGAGCGCGTTGTGCAGGGTACAACCGACCGGTTCGGGGCGATAGTGAGGAATTGAGATGACCGATGATAAAGGCGCATTGACCAAGGCCGAAATGGCAGACCGCCTGTTCGAAGAGCTGGGCCTGAATAAGCGCGAAGCGAAAGAACTGGTGGAAATGTTTTTTGATGAAATTACCAACGCGCTGGAAAATAACCAGCAGGTGAAAATGTCCGGCTTTGGTAATTTCGATTTGCGCAGCAAGCGCTCCCGACCGGGCCGTAATCCGAAAACCGGCGAGGAAATCCCGATTACCGCGCGTCGCGTGGTGACCTTTCGTCCTGGGCAAAAGCTCAAGACCCGGGTAGAGGCTTATGCCGGCCCCAAGCACTGAGAGCACAGAGCTTCCGCCGATCCCCGGCAAGCGCTACTTCACGATTGGCGAGGTCAGCGAGCTGTGTGCGGTGAAGCCGCATGTTTTGCGTTATTGGGAGCAGGAGTTTCCTCAGTTAAAGCCGGTCAAGCGGCGGGGTAATCGCCGCTATTATCAACGTCAAGACGTGTTGGTGATCCGCCAGATCCGTAACCTGCTTTATGATCAGGGCTTCACGATTGGCGGTGCCCGTCAACGCTTATCGGGCGAGCAGCTCAAGGAAGACGCTACCCCGTATAAACAGTTGCTGCGACAGACGGTTACCGAGCTTGAAGATCTCTTGCGCGAACTGCGTTCTTAGTTCACTTGCCCCCTCTATTCCTGTATTATCGCCGCTCTTTTTCGGGGCGTAGCGCAGCTTGGTAGCGCACCACACTGGGGGTGTGGGGGTCGCAGGTTCAAATCCTGCCGTCCCGACCAGATCGGGTTGATTCAGCATTCATGACAAAAGGCACCGCTACGGGTGCCTTTTGTCTGCTGAAGGTTGAGATGCAGATAGGCACCGAATTGACTGTGAGCCAGTCGTGGTTGATCGCCTGCTTTGTTTGATCGGACAGGGTGTAGCTATTAGAGTAAGCACCCTTTCATGTCATGCCATGGGCGCAATGGGTCGATGGTGATGCTGGGTATTGAAGTGATAAACGGGGGTGTTCAGTGATTATTGGTGTCCCGAAGGAACTTTGTCCGGGTGAAACCCGGGTGGCTTTGGTGCCGGCCAATGTGGCTGCATTGGTCAAACAAGGTCGCGAAGTGCTGATGGAAGCCGGTGCAGGTGATGCCGCGGGTTATCCTGACGCGCTCTACGTTGAGGCCGGTGCTCGCCTGGTATCGCGTGCCGAGGTATTTGCCGGTGCGAATATCATCGCGCAGGTACAGACCGCAGGGCAGAATCGCGTCAATGGCGATGCGGACGTAGCCAGCCTCAAGGCAGGCCAATTGTTGATCGGCATGATGGATCCGCTGGGCAACCCCGCGTTCGCCCAACAAGTTGCCAAGACCGGTGCCAGTGGCATGGCCATGGAGCTGATTCCACGTATCAGTCGTGCGCAGAGCATGGACGTGTTGTCCTCCATGGCAATGATTGCCGGCTATAAGGCCGTATTGATTGCAGCCAGCACCAGTCCTCGCATGTTCCCGATGAATATGACGGCGGCAGGTACTTTGAGTCCCGCGCGTGTCTTTATTATGGGTGCGGGTGTTGCGGGCCTGCAGGCTTGTGCAACGGCGCGTCGTTTGGGTGCGGTGGTTGAGGCCTATGATGTGCGTGCAGCCGCGCGCGAACAAATCTTGTCGGTGGGTGCCAAGCCCATTGAATTACAAATTGCGACAGAGAGCGCTGAGGGCAAGGGCGGTTATGCAGCCGAGCAGAGCGACGAATTTATTCGCAAGCAGCGTGAGGCCATGGCGGATGTCCTGGCGCAGCAAGATGTTGTGATTACGACAGCGGCGATTCCGGGGGCCAAGTCACCGGTTCTGGTCACGGCTGAAATGGTTAAGCGCATGAAGCCGGGTGCTGTGATTGTCGATCTGGCTGCCGAGCGTGGTGGCAATTGTGAATTGACCGAGTTGGGCAAAGTCGTTGTGGCTCATGGCGTAACGATTTTAGGTCCTGACAATGTACCGTCTACGGTCGCATTCCATGCCAGTCAGATGTATGGCAAGAATGTTGAAAATACACTGATGCACTTGATCGATAAAGAAGGCAATCTCACGTATGACCTTGAGGATGAGATTGTTGTCGGTACATTGGTGGCGCATCAAGGTGATGTGCCTCACCAGCGATTGCGTGATCTGTTAAAGCTAGCGCCTAAGGCCTGAGCGGAGGATGTGATATGACCCCCATGGTAATGATGCTGTTGTTTGCACTGTTTGTGATAGCTGTTTTTTTAGGTGTTGAGTTAATCAACAAAGTGCCGGCAACCCTCCATACGCCGTTAATGTCGGGCTCTAATGCGATTTCCGGTATCACGATTGTTGGCGCGGTCTTGGCTGCCGGTCACGGCGGTGATAACACGGTGTTGACCATAGTGGGCTTTTTGGCGGTGGTCTTGGCCACGATTAATGTGGTCGGCGGTTTTTTAGTCACCAATCGCATGCTTGCGATGTTCAAGCGCAAGTAATCAGGAGAGATTGGCATGAATGCATATGTAATTGAATTTGCCTACTTGGTGGCTTCGGCGCTGTTTATTCTGGGTATTAAAGGCCTGACCAAACCCAAGACAGCCGTGCGCGGCAATCAATTGGCAGCGATGGGTATGTTGGTCGCACTCGTTGCCACATTGACGCATAAAGAAGTGGTGAGCTTCGAGTGGATTATTGCCGGTATCGTCTTGGGCGCTGCGATCGGTGCTGTATTGGCGGTCAAAGTGCAGATGACAGCGATGCCGCAAATGGTGGCTGCACTGAATGGTTTTGGTGGTGGTGCTTCGTTGTTTGTGGCGTGGGCCGAGTTTGAAAAAGCGACACAACCGGTATCGGGCGTTGGCGCTCTTTTGTCCGCGTTAAATCAGCAGAGTGGCTCGGTCGGTGTTGAAACAATCACGTTGGTGGCTATTGGCCTGACGGTGTTGATTGGTGCGGTGACGCTGACAGGTTCGCTGGTGGCTTTTGCGAAGCTGCAAGAATTCGTTATTTCTGGCAAGCCGATTGGTTTTAAAGGCATGCAAGTGATTACGGCCGCACTGTTTATTTTTGCTTTGTACGCAGTGTGGGCTGTTTCGCAGGGCATGCATCAACAAGCTTTGTTTATTGGCTTGGTTGCGGCAGCCTTGCTGTTGGGTTTGTTGCTCGTGTTGCCGATCGGTGGTGCGGATATGCCGGTAGTGATTGCATTGCTGAATTCGTATTCAGGTATTGCAGCATCGGCAGCCGGTTTCATTATGGGCAATACGGCACTGATCGTGACCGGTGCATTGGTGGGCGCGTCAGGCATTATTTTGACAAAAATCATGTGTAAGGCGATGAATCGCTCGCTGACCAATGTGTTGTTTGGTGTGATGGGCGCTAGCGGTCCAACCATCAGTGACGACGAAGTTTATGGCGGCAAAGTAAAATCTGCGGGTGCCGAAGAAATTGCCATGCTGCTTGAAAGTGCGCGCCGCGTTGTGATTGTGCCGGGCTTTGGTCTGGCCATGTCGCAAGCGCAACATGCGGTGCGTGATTTGGCAGACACGCTGGAGGCCATGGGGGTCGAAGTGGAGTTTGCGATTCATCCGGTCGCCGGTCGCATGCCAGGGCACATGAACGTGTTGTTGGCAGAAGCCGAAATTTCGTACGACAAATTGATTGAGATGGAGCGTATTAACCCGACATTTGAGCAGACGGATGTTGCGATTGTGATTGGTGCTAATGACGTGACCAACCCGATGGCGCGTGAAGACAAAGGCAGTCCTATTTATGGCATGCCGATCCTTAATGTCGATAAAGCCAGAACGGTGGTGGTGATCAAGCGCTCATTGAGTTCCGGTTTTGCTGGTTTGCCTAATCCTTTGTTTGCTGCCGATAACACGTTGATGTTGTTTGGTGATGGTAAAAAGGCAGTGCTGGATTTGATTGGCGCTCTCAAAGAAAGCTGAGGGCATACAGTGACAACAAAAAAGGCCGCTATTGCGGCCTTTTTTGTTGATGGGGTTTTGGGTGTTTATCCCGGTTGGCCATCGGCTCGCGGGCTAATCAGAATATGACTGTAGCCAATCAAAAACGTCACAAAAGCCATGGTCCATAATAATCCGGATAACTGAATCCACAAAAGGTATTGCCCGGTATCAACCCACGGCATGATGACGCGAATCAGTGCCGACAAGGAAATTAATAAAAAAGCCAGTATGGCCGTCACGGGGGCACGCAATTCGCGGCCGGTATGTCCCAGCGCTACGCGTGCCATCATGCCGAGCGTCAACGTGCCCATGCAGCCGATGCCGAGCGCATGAATACCGGAGCGCATGGCGTCATCCCAAACGCCTATATCAGCCAACCCCAGAAAGATCAGTCCCGCAATAAGCCAGCCGTAGCCGAGGTACAACACCCAGAGCAGCGGTACCGTCCAGATACGTCGATCCATCCACAGTAGCCAGCATGCGCAGGCTAATAAGCCGGTGGCTAGAGCCACGCTGCCGGCAACAACACCGGGCAGCAGCACGTTGGCGGCACCGTATAGGGCAATGCCGATGATGACCATCCATTCAACCGGCTTCGATCGTTGTCCTTGATAGTCATGGATGGCGCGCTCAGAAAAAAACGGTATGACGCGACCGCCAATGAGCGCAATGAATAACAATACGCCGATGAGGCCTGTATTCCAGGCCGTGTCGAGTGATGGCGCCATCCCCAATGCCTCGGCATGCATCACGGCATTGCCAATGATCAGCAGACCGAGAAACACGGGTATGCCGTAATTGCGGCGATTGGCAGACAATAAAATCGGGCGGGTGACGGCCAATAGCAGTGCCGGTAAAAAGAGCATGTCAGCGACGGCAATGACAGTGGCCGGAAGCCACAGGCTGAGCCAGAGTGCGACTCGCCCCGTCAGCCAGAGTGCTACCAGCAACATCAGGCTCTTGCCGCTCGCAGTGGGGCGGTTGGTCCAGTTGCGTACGGCCGTTAGTAGAAAGCCTGCAATAACAGCGCTCGCATAACCCCAAATCATTTCGTGGGCATGTCCGCGAGCCGGGCTGAAATAATCGGGGTACAGCAGTACTTGTCCCAAGCCTGCCCATAATGGAATCTCAATAGCAGCACACACGGCGGCCAATAGGAAAAACGGGCGAAAACCGGTTTGCCAGAAAGCGGCTCCTTGGTGGGGGTCTTGGATGTGCATAGGTACTCCTCCGATTGTCCGTCCAGTGTAACGAATACCGGCTTTTTTATGTTGAGCTGTATCAGCGTGCCATCGGCCATCACTGGCGATGGGCGGTTAAATTGATTACCATTCCTGCCTTTCCAGCATAAGACAAATGGAGCCCGGAATGGCAGATCAGGCGTGGGATCACAGTGTTGATGTTTTGGTGGTTGGCTCGGGTTCTGGCGGCATGCTGGGAGCGCTGAAGGCGCATGATTTGGGTGCGGATACGTTATTGATTGAGAAGAGCGACAAGTACGGTGGTTCTTCGGCGATGTCAGGCGGTGTGATCTGGATTGTGAATGGCCATTTGATGCCGGCGACCGGCATTCAGGATTCCGATGAAGAAGGCTTGGCGTATCTCAAGCACCTGACCGAAGGCAAAGTGCCCGAAGAACGACTCAAGGCCTATGTCACCTACGGCAAAGAAATGGTTCAGTGGACCATGGAAAATACGCGCACCCAGTTTCAGGCGCTGGACATTTACCCTGACTATTATCCCGCAGTGCCAGGCTACAAGCCGGGCAGTCGCAGCACTGAACCCAAGGCGTTTGATGGCCGTTTGTTAGGCGATGAATTTGAGCACCTGCGCGACCAGCACGTGCAATTGCTTATTTTTGGTCGTCTGATGATGACGACCTATGAAGTGCGTGATGTTTTCCAGCAAGCGCCGGGCTGGATTTGGCAAATGATCAAATCCATTTTGAATTATGTCGGCGATTTCAAATACCGATTGAAGAGTAAGCGCAGCCGCCGACTGACATTCGGTAATGGTTTGATGGGCTCCTTACGCATGTCGATGCTCGATCGCGACATCCCCCTGTGGCGGAACTGTCCATTGAAAGATCTCGTGGTTGAGGATGGCCGGGTCGTGGGTGCGGTCGTGGAGCGTGAGGGCCGACTGATGCGTATTCAGGCCCGTAAAGGCGTGTTGCTGGCCGCCGGCGGTTTCGAAAGCAATCAGGCCATGCGTGAAAAATATTTACCGGGCCCTACCAAGGCCGAGTGGACGGCCGCCAATCCGGCCAATACCGGTGATGGTATCGAAGCCGGTATGCGGGTTGGTGCAGGCACAGGCTTTATGGACGATGCGTGGTGGGGTCCCACCTGCATGCCGCCGGGTGAGCCAACGGCACGGATGATGATTATTGAAAAGTCGTTGCCGGGCTGCTTGTTTGTGGCGCCGGACGGCAAGCGTTTTACCGATGAGGCGGCCGCGTACATCGAGATCGTCAAGGACATGCATAAAGAGCAGGGCAAAGGGCGTGAAGTTTTGCCGGCTTGGATGGTCTTCGGTCGTCATTACCGCAAAAAGTACCCGATGGGTCCTGTATTGCCAGGCGCTAATATGCCCGACTTTGCCGTGCCCAAGCACCTATGGGATAGCTTTATCTACAAAGCCGATACGGTTGAGGGGTTGGCCGCCAAAATCAAGGTGGATGCGAATGGCTTGATGGAGTCGTTGCGTAAGATGAACGAATACGCGGTGACGGGTAACGATCTGGATTACGGCAAGGGTGCGAATGAGTACGACCGCTATTACGGTGATGCCTCGGTAACGCCTAACCCGTGTTTGGCAGCCATTGAGCCCCCGTATTACGCTGTGCAGATATTCCCGGGGGATCTGGGGACAAAAGGCGGCTTGCAAGCCGATGAGAAAGCCCGTGTTTTGGATGGCAATGGGCAGGTGATCCCGGGTTTGTATGCCGTAGGGAACTGTTCGGCAGCCGTCATGGGGCCAACCTATGCGGGCGCAGGCTCGACGATTGGGCCGTCGATGACGTTTGCCTATATTGCAGCCAATGACATGATGGGCAAATAAAGCGCAGCAGCCGGTCATGTGAAGTTTCCCGATACGCAGCCTTTCTTGCGTATCAAGGGGGTAGCGGCTAGACTGCCGCGCGTTTGAGGTGCCTTCTGTGCCTGGTAATGCGAGGAATAGGATGATGCGTTATACCCGTTTTTTGTCGATGGCGGTTGGTTTGTTGGCTGTATCAGCCTGTACGTGGGTTGAGCCTACCGCGGGCTCGCGCCACGTGACGGTGGTCAAGCCGGAGCACGTGTCGACGTGTGAGCAAATTGGCCAGACCAATACGAGAACCGCTGCAAAAATAGGCTTTATTCAGCGTAACACCAACACCGTAGCCAAAGAGCTGCAAACCTTGGCCTGTAATGATGCAGCTGCCATGGGGGGGGATACGGTGGTCCCTCAGGGTCTGCCGGATGAGGGCAGCCAGCGTTTCCTGATTTATCGCTGCCGGTAACGCCGGCGGTGATTTCTCCCAAGCGACCTTTGATGCCAAGGGTCGCTTTTTTATTGGGTGCGGCTTTCGTCCAGGCCTTTGGGCGATGGGTTTGGAGGGGATTTTTAACGGAAAAATGTGATAAAGTTCGCGTTTCCAGCCGGAATGGCTTTCAAATGGCGGCACGGTTGGCCTCGGGTGTGATGACATCAGGCTAAAAGTATTTCTTGCTGTGTGTTGGGATCGGATTCTTGGGAATTTTACGTATGGACGCGGCAATTCAGCATAAAAAGCATTGTGTGGCACTCGAAAAATTAACGCTCGAGTTTGCGGATAATTTACTGCCGACGTATCTGGCAACGCTTGAAAACAGCTTGATGGAAATGTCGGATGCGCTCAAGGGCGATCAGCAGCTGCATCTGTTGGCGCTGGTTCGTGAATTAAAGGCCAAGCGCGGCATATTGAGCCTCGATTTCAAGCAGTACTTATCGGAGGGCTTTACCCTCTTTCAGAATAAATCCTTGGGCAATAAAACACCCGTTGAAGAAGACCTTTCAACCGACTTGTCACTTGTTGCGAACGATGAGTTGGAGCAAGAGCTCGCCGCCGCCTCCATTTCACGCCGTGTGACGGCACGCCATTCCGAGCTGCTTCAAGCGCTGAATCAGCGTATGGCCGTCGTGAATGGCGGGGCGAGACTGGCGGAGGATGGCAATCCGTTAGGTCCTTACCGATTTGCCAATGCGCTACGCGGTGCGTTGGATGTGATTGAGATCGACGGCTCGATGCCGTTGCATGTTTATCGATTATTTGAAAAGCGCTTGCTGGGGCAGTCCGAGTCTTTCTATAAAGCGGCCAATCAGTACTTGATTGACAACGGGGTGTTGCCGAATCTCAGACCCAAGCGCGGCCCTATTCAAAAACAGGCCGAGCCTGTTGCCCCAAAAGCAGAGCCAGAGGCACCCGTGCCGGAGCCGGCCAAACCAGTGGCCACGCCTTCGGTCGCAGCAAAGGCGAACGGTAATGAAGTCGCTAGCAGTATGCCCGTCGTTAACAGTGCGGCTGAAAGCGAACTCTACAGCGCTATTCGCCAAGTGCAGCTAGGACAGGCAGGACAGGCAGGACAGGCAGGACAGGCAGGTCAGGCAGGTCAGGCAGGTCAGGCAGGTCAGGCAGATAGTTCGCCGCCGGCGTATAGCCCGGGTTATTTCAGTGGCCCGGCATTCCCTCAGTCCTCTCCTCATGCCGCAGCCGGCTCTGCAGGGCAACGTGCCGAGACGGTGGCGGGCGTGCCGTGTGCGCCTGGCGAAGTTGTGGTCGCGTTGCAGTCCGTATCAACATCGGGGCATGCCGATACTCTGGAGGCATCCGATGTGCCGCCGGCCATGACGGTGGCACAGTTTCAGTCGGTGACCACGCAGTTAAAACAACACTTGGGCGATGATAAACGCCTTGCCGATGACGATGGCCGCATCATCGATTTGGTGGGCATGATTTTCGAATACATGCTGAGCGATAAACAGCTGCCGGATGCAGTCAAGGCCGTATTGAGTTATTTGCATACGCCGTATTTGAAAATCGCATTTCTCGACGGTCATTTGTTTGAAAGCCCGGAGCACTCATCGCGCTTGCTGTTGAATGCACTGGCTGAAGCGGGCTCCCGTTGGGTGAAGGCCAACGGTGAAAGTGAATTCAGGGTCTTTAGCAAAATCAAAGAAGTCGTTCGCCGTATTCTCAAAGAATTCAGTAACGATTTGACGCTGATTGATGACTTGCTTGTGGAAGTGCAAGAGTTTAATCGCAGCGTTGAGCGCGGCGTCGGTTTGATGGAGCGCCGTGCACGCGAAAAAGCGCAAGGCGAAGAGCGTCTTCGTGATGGAAAACGTACCGTACTGTACGAGCTGAAGCAGCGCATGGCCGGGCACGAGCTTCCGTCGTATTGCATTGTGTTGTTATTGCATCCTTGGCTCGACTACCTGACATTTAATTTGTTGAGGCATGGCCCCGATTCGGCTGAATGGAAAGCTGCATTGGAATTGGTCGACGACATTATCTGGAGTATTCAGCCGCAATCCGATGATGCCCAGCGTGACTGCCTGCGTCAGATGACCGAGCCCATGCAGAAATCCATTCAAGAGGGTTTGGAAACGGTTGGTTATGATCCTGTGCGTACCCAAACACTGCTGCGCCATTTGCGCGATGCTCACAACCTTGTATTGGACAGCAAGCCGGTTGGGGTGGCAGAGCCCGAGCAACGCATCCAGATGGAAGCCGAGGTGACCGAGCAGCTGGGTGGCGACGAGCCGGATCCCGAGGCGTGGTCGGCGGCCGAGCGTGACTTGGTTGAAAAGTTGCGATTGATGGAATACGGCACATGGCTTGAGTTTGATGAGTTGGATGAGCATACGAATTTACGCGCCAAGGTCAGCTGGTTTAACGCCAAGACCTCGCGATACATGTTGGTGGACTTGGGTGGTCAGCAAATAGCGATGAAAGGCGGCTTGGATATCGCGCGCTTGATGTTGCTTGGCAAGGCCCGCATGATCAGTGGTTCGGCAAAGCCGTTTTTCGAGCGCGCCCTGGAAAATATTCTGGCACGATTAAAGGCAACGATGGCGCAGCCTGCTACCGCGTGATGCAGGGGTTTGGTCATACCTCATTTGAAAAAGGATAGCGTCATGGATTCGAATAATCACGAAAGTCGCCGTAAATACCCCCGCTATTCGCTGAATAAACGCATTCGCGTCGTGAATCGACAAACCGGAGAATCATTGGGCCTGATTGCCAACTTGTCGCAGGGTGGCTTGATGCTGGTTGATAGCAGCCCTTTGGTGGCTGATGGCATTTACCAGTTGGCCGTTGAGTTGGAATCGGGCGTTATTGGCAATAGTGAACCCTGCGTGATTGAGCTGGGTGTGGATTGTCTTTGGAATAGCCCCGCTGCGGATCAAAAGTCGGACGCGTACTGGTCGGGCTGTGAAATCATTGATATTTCGGATGAGCACCTGAGTTTAATGGACCGCTTGATCGCTGTTGTCCGCTCATCCGAGTAGTCGCATTCCTCTGACCTTCTGTTGCATCGCATGCAATATCGGTATCTCTGGTATATTCATTACACGACGCGTAACGCAGGCGTTACGCGGTTTGGCCGTTGAATCATTGTTACAAGGAATCTGTCATGGCTAAAAAACAGTGGTACGACTGGCTTTTTATTTTGATGTTTCTGTTTTTCGGCTTTGTTGCCTGGTTTTATGAGCCCATGTTCTTCTTTGGGTTTTCGGGCTGTGACTGGGGGAATATTTCGCAGGGCTTGCAAGGGCCTTGTGGGCAGCATTGGGTTGGTCGGGCGTTTGTTGGTTATACCGAGGTGGAGCCTCTGTACAAAAATGCCCCTGTTTTTTTGCAGTTGATTAATGAGTTTGATGTATTTTTATTCGGACCTTTTTACGCGATTTCCTTGTTTGCTTTTTTCACCAACCAGCACACATCAGGTTGGTATCGCGCAGTCGGTACTTTTTTCTGCGGTATGTTGTTGTACGCCATGATCTTTTACTTTAGTTGGGAGTTTTTGACCTACCGGGAAACCGGCGCCAATATGATGCAAGTGGTCTTGATTAACGGACCCTGGGCGCTGGGGAAAATATTGTTGCTCATGCGTTTGTATCTCCCGGACGATGTGCGTACAAGGGCATGGGCGTAATCTTTCAAAAGGGAGGCTGACTATGCGAAGT
>DATCSK010000029.1:0-58526 GCA_036568505.1 Pseudomonadales bacterium
CAGAGCCAGAGCCAGAGCCAGAGCCAGAGCCAGAGCCAGAGCCAGAGCCAGAGCCAGAGCCAGAGCCAGAGCCAGAGCCAGAGGTTGTTGCTGTTGAAGACGATGAAGTCGAGTTGGCCGAAGACGTTGATCCGGAAATTCTCGAGATTTTCTTTGAGGAAGCCGATGAACTGACCGAAGCGATTGATATCAGCGTGAACGCCTGGGTGGGTGATCGTACGAGTCGCACTTATCTGGAAGAGCTAAAGCGTCAGCTGCATACCATCAAGGGCAGTGCGCGCCTTGCCGGCATTAAAGTGCTGGGTGATGTCAGCCACGACATGGAAACCTTCATCATTGGCAAAGAGCATTCGCCAAAAGATTGGGATGATGTGTTCTTTGATGTGTTGCAACGTTATCTGGACCAGCTGATCACTTTGGTGGATGCGGCGAAGCGTGGAGAAACGCTGCAGGCAGTTGATGTCGAGGCTGACGCTGACGCGGTTGCCGCTCCGGCGGATGATGCGGCCGAGCCCACGGCCGAGCCGGAAGAAATCGAGGTCGTCGAAGCAGTGGATGAAGCCGAGGCGGCACAGGATGCTGCCGAAGCGGCCGCGTTTGCTCCGGCAGTCGTAGACGATGATGAAACCGCCGAAGCCGTGGATGAAGAGATTCTCGAAATCTTCATGGAAGAAGCAAACGAATTGATCGATGCCATTGATGTGAGCATCCATGAATGGCTGGCCAAGCGCGCCGATCGCGCACCACTCGAGGAGCTCAAACGGTTATTGCACACGCTAAAAGGCGGTGCGCGTTTGGCCGGCTTGCGCAAGTTGGGCGATGTCAGCCATGACATGGAAACCTTTATTGTTGGCAAAGAGCATTCGCCGAAAGACTGGAATGATGCGTTCTTTGAAAGTGTGCAGAAATTCCAGGACCAGCTAAACGCGCAGATGGACAAAGTGCGTCAGCACGGCGAATCCGCTGCTGCTGCCGCGCCCGCACCGGTTGCACCAACGCTGGTGTCCAGTCAGCCGACCGAGAAGAAGCCGGCCGAAAAACCGGTAGCACCAATAGTCGACAACGTGATTCCGTTTGTTGCCCGCAATGTGAATGTGGGTCGTGTACCACCCCCGCCATCGCGCCTGCAACAAGCCATTGCGGCGGCATCGCAAGGCGCATCGGCACAAGAGGCTGTGCGGGTTTCTGCCGAGCTGCTTGAAGACTTGGTGAACCTTGCCGGTGAAACCAGTATCTCGCGTGCGCGCGTTGAAGAACAAATTAACGAGTTTGGCCGTTCATTGAACGACATGCAGGCTACTATCGATCGTCTGGTTGATCAGCTGCGTCGTCTGGACATGGAAACGCAAGCGCAGATTTCTTTCCGTCAGGAGCAGCTGGAAGTCGAAGGACGTGAAGACTTTGACCCGCTGGAGATGGATCGCTACTCCATGCTGCAGCAGTTGTCGCGCGCCCTGTTCGAGAGCTCGCACGATATCCGTGATATTACCGATGGCCTGTTTGATAAAACCCGCGACATGGAAACGCTGGTTCTGCAGCAGTCACGGATTAACACCGAACTGCAAGAAGGCTTAATGCAATCGCAGATGGTGCCGTTCGAGCGCATGGTGCCCAAGCTGCGCCGTATCGTTCGGCAGATTTCTGGCGAACTGAAGAAGCAAGTGAACTTTGAAGTACTCAATGCCGAAGGCGAAATGGATCGCACCATGCTCGATCGCATTGGCGCGCCATTAGAGCACATGCTGCGTAACGCGATGGACCACGGTCTTGAAGATGCGGCAGGCCGTAAAGCAGCCGGCAAATCGGCGGCGGGCACCATCACCCTGGCGCTGACGCGCGAAGGCAGCGAAGTGGTCATTAATCTGTCGGACGATGGCAAGGGTGTGAATCTGGCAGCCGTTCGTAAAAAGGCGATCGAACGGGGTCTGATGGATGCCGATGCCAACTTGAGTGATCACGAGATTGTGCAGTTCATTATGTCGGCAGGCTTTAGTACCGCCGAGCAAGTCACGCAGATTTCAGGCCGTGGCGTGGGCATGGACGTTGTTGCCAGCGAGATCAAACAGCTTGGTGGTTCCATTGATATTCATACCGAGCCGGGTAAAGGTACGCGCTTTGAAATTCGTCTGCCATTCACCATGTCGGTTAACCGTGCATTGATGGTGGCGATTGGCGATGATCAATACGCGATTCCGCTGACGTCGATTGAAGGGATCGTGCGTGTCAGCCCGTATGAGCTGGAAGCCTACTACCAGCCCGATGCACCGTTGTTCGAGTACGCCGGCGACAGTTACCACCTGCGTTATCTGGGCAACCTGCTGCACACGCAAGAACGTCCGAACATGGAAGGCTTTACCATGCCTTTGCCTGTGTTGCTGGTGCGCGGCAGCGAGCATTCGGTTGCGATTCAGGTCGATCGCCTGTTGGGTAGCCGCGAAATCGTGGTGAAAACCTTGGGCCGTCAGTTTGGTATGGTGCAGGGATTGTCCGGCGCGACCGTACTCGGTGACGGTAGCGTGGTCGTGATTCTCGATTTGATTGCGATGATTCGCGGCGACTTTGTTCGTGGCCAGCGTCAGCAGTTAGAAGTGCATGCTGACACCGCAGCAGAAATCGAAGATGCCCGCGTGCGTACCGTGATGGTGGTTGATGATTCGGTCACGGTACGCAAGGTAACAACCCGCTTCCTTGAGCGCGAAGGTTATGAAGTGCGCACGGCAAAAGACGGCCTTGATGCGGTGACGCAGCTGCAGGACTTTGTGCCGGATATCATGTTGCTGGATATTGAAATGCCACGCATGGACGGCTTTGAAGTGGCGGGCCGCATGCGCCATGAAAACCGCTTGAAAGGCATTCCCATTATCATGATTACTTCGCGTACCGGTGAGAAACACCGCGAGCGCGCCATGTCCTTAGGCGTGAACCGCTATTTGGGTAAACCTTATCAAGAGGCTGAGTTGCTCTCGAACATCCAAGAGTTACTCGGCAAGAAAAAGGGATAACCCATGAGCAATGCCTTGCATGTCATGCTGGTAGGGGAGTCAGCCGAACAGCTGGCAGCCATGCAGGAATTGTTCAGTGAGTACGGCCATCTCACGACGCAGATGCTGGCCGACCAGCTGAGCACCGACAGCACCCGGCAGCAGGCCGACCTTTGGGTTGTTGAAATCAGCGATGAAGACCGTGCCGTGGAAGCCATGGAGTTGCTCATGGATTCGGTGGAGCGGCCGATGGTTTTTGGCGAAGGCTTTCTCGTTGAAAGTGGTGAAGTCGCCTGGCGACATCGCATGCTGGAAAAGCTCGATGAACTCGACGAACAAGGCGAAATTCATTGGCTGTCCGTGCCTGCAACCGCGACCACTAAAGCGCAGCCACGGTTACAGCAGGCCGTTAAACGCAGTGCTGCGCGTGCCGGAGAGCCCTATCACGTGTGGGTGCTCGCGGCCTCTACGGGCGGCCCGCATGCCGTTAAGGAATTTCTTGATCATTTGCCAGAAGGCCTGCCGGTTGCGTTTGTGTATGCGCAGCACATCAACAAAGGGTTTGAAAAACTGTTGGTGCGTGTTTTGGGCAAAGACAACAGCTTTCGTTTCAATTTATGCGGTGAATCGCCGCTCAAGCATGGCCAGGTATCGATTGTGCCGGTTGAGCATCAAGTGCTGTTTGGTGCCGATGGCCGCATCGCCAGCGTGAGTGAACCATGGAGCGGCGTGTATTCACCCTCGATCAATCACGTGATGAAAAATGTGGCCGAAGTGTACGGCAAACACATGGGCACGATTATTTTTACCGGCATGGGCGATGATGGCAAAGCCGGTTGCGCAGCGGTGCACGGTGCCGGTGGCCGAGTCTGGGCACAAGACGCATCGACCAGTACCATTGCCTCCATGCCCGATGCGGCACGCGCCAGTGGTGCCGTTGAATTAAGCGGCACCCCCATCGAATTAGCACAAGCTTTAGTGCGCGCCTGCGCATAACGTCAATCAAGGAACCTCCATGGCCAGCGAAGCACAAACCCGTGAAATACCTAATGATCTGGCAACCTTGCTGATCCCGGTGAGTGGCAATCAGTATCTGTTGTTGCCCGGCGTCACCGTTGCCGAAGTGATTCACTACGAAGAGCCGCAGCCGGTGGAAGGCACGCCGGAGTGGTTCCTGGGCACCATTGAATGGCGCACCAAAACGATTCCCTTGATTGCGTACGAGACCCTAAGTGAGCAGCCCTGCGAGCGTGGGCCGAATATCCACATTGCCGTTTTGAACGGCAGTGAGGATGCCGACGCGATGCCGTTTTACGCCATCCTGACGCAAGCGACGCCGCGTCTGCTGCGTTTGATTAAGGAAGAAGTGATAGAAGACAAGCATGTCAAAGTAGGCAAGCTCGATATCATGGCCGTTAAGGCCAGCGGCGAGCCCGCATTGATTCCGGATATCAGCAAAATTGAAAAAGAAGTGCTTAAGCAGTTGAAATAAGTACCGATCCAGCAATCGGCCGCCTGGATTGATGGCGGCTTGAGTGCCTGGGTTGCGATGGGGCAATGGAGTAGCCGTATCACCCCGGCGGCAGCCAAATACGCGGGGCATGACAACAAGGAGTCCAGGATGGATTGGTATCTTAAGGTTCTCAAGCAGTATGCCGTATTCAGTGGTCGCGCGCAGCGCAAAGAATACTGGTTTTTCGTGTTATTCAATACACTGATCAGCATTGCTTTAACCGTTATCGATAGCGTAACAGGCACATTGAATGCTGACTTTGGTATCGGTCTGCTGAGCGGTGTGTATAGCTTGGCGGTGATTGTTCCAAGCATTGCTGTGGCCGTCCGGCGTTTACACGACACCGGGCGCAGTGGTTGGTGGTTGTTGATTACGTTGATCCCGTTGATTGGTGCTGTGGCGTTGCTGGTGTTCTTGATATTAGACAGCCAGCCAGACGAAAACCCGTATGGTGCGAATCCAAAAGCACTGTCTGCGTGATGCATGCAAGATGTCGCGCAGGGTGCGCGGCATCTTGGCTTTCTGCTCAGCCAATAAGCCAATGGAGTGCACTAAGCATTAAAGCAATTCAATATTATGCGCTGTTGCTGTTTTTGAGCGTGCTGTCGGTAGCTTGCTCAGAAGACTCGGTCTATCTGGCGACAAACCATTTTGTAACGAATGGCTATTGGGGCACTCACGACGACCGTGATTTTGATGGCTACGACAATATTCGTTTTTTCCTGCGCACCCAAGACAACATTACGCCCGACACCCGAACCATTACTTTTTTGGTTGGCGGCTTGGCGCGCGACACCTTGCCGCCCGTTGTGCTGCATTTTGATCAGGCCACCCTGAGTGATGGCCACAACACCTGGAAGCCGGTCGCCGGCGGTATCAGCAAGCCGATGAGCGGTACGGCGAACCCGTCCAATGGGCAGACCCGTTGGGATGAAGCGAGCGTGACATTCGCGAACCACCGCGACTGGTATTGGGGCTGGCGCATCACACCGCAAATACGCAAAGCCCTGCAGGGGCAGGGTGATCTGGTGCTCAGTTTTCCGGCAACGGTACCCAATCCGGCAGCCTCTGTTTTTGGCAATGCAGGCAAGGTACCGGCCATGCGCGAAGTGCTGGTGCAATTCGTGTGGTCCCGGCGTGAACAAGCCGGTCAGCAACGCTTCAGAATATGGCAAGGGTAAAGGGAGCGAATATGAAATCATGCCGAGCATTCGTCGCGGTTTTAGGTTTGTGTGTTGCATGGGTGGTGAATGCGGCTGACGTTATGAATGCTTTTCCGCCGGCTGAAACGGGGCAGACGCGTTATGTATTGAACCTGCCTGAAGCGGCCGATGAAAATGCGCTGCAAGTTGAACTTGTTGTTGGCAAGACCGAGCGGCTTGATGCCGGCAACCGTTATTTTTACAGCGGTAGCATGGAAGCGGTCACGGTAGATGGTTGGGGCTTTACCCGTTATGTGGTGAATAGCATGGGCATCATGGCCGGCACCCTGATGGCGATTGATCCGAATGCGCCGAAAGTCGAGCGCTTTGTCACGCTTGGCGGTGAGCCATACCGCATTCGCTACAACAGCAAGTTACCGGTGGTCGTGTATGTGCCCATCGGTAGCGAAGTGCAGTATCGCATTTGGCGTGCCGGCAAACTTGCCGCGATGCCCGAAGGTTAAGATGAGGCGTGTGATCGCAGCGGGAGTGCTTATGAACCGATTAATGGGCAGTGTGTTGTTGGCCGTCGTGCTTTTGGGTTGTGATGCCAGAACCGACATTCAAGCGTCAGACGCTAACAATGCTCATGAAAAGATTTGGGTTTTCGTGCAAATCAACGTGCCCGAAGAGGACGGCGGTGTGGAGTCGTATTACTACTACGGACAGATCCCTCAAAAAACCTATGATGGCATTAGCCAGAACGTTTTTGATAAAGGCTTTATTTTGCTCGAGAACGTTAAATATTGGGGTAATGACGATTTGTTGCACGAATATAAAGACGATGAAAACACCGGCGATCTAGTTTACAGAATTGAAGATATCCGCCGCATCAAGCGTGTTCATACCGTGCCCGATGTTGGCGTGGCCAGCGGCTCCTTGAGCCCGCCACCGGCAGATGAAGATGTTGCGGCATGCGCAGGCGATGCTTGCCACGAACAGCCCGATGCCGCGCCGGCAGTTGTGCCAAGCGAATAAGCAGCATCCAGCGATTACGAACAATCAAAAAGGAAATGCCATGCAAACGGAAGCCGCCGTGGAAATTGAAACAGTCGAAAAACCCGAAGCACTGAAAATCAGGGGTTGGCTGATACTGGTGGCGGCCGGTGTGATTATCACGCCGTTGCGCGCAGCCTACGTGTTGTGGAGCATTTACCTCGCGTTGTTTACCGACGGCACCTGGGCAGCATTGACCACAGAAGGCAGTTCAGTCTATTCACCCTTTTGGGCGCCGATATTAATAGCGGAAATAGTGGTCAATGCGGCCGTTGGCTTGGCGTTTTTGTACATGATTTTTCTGTTTTTTGCTAAAAAAGCGAGCTTCCCCAAGTGGTATGCCGTCGCAGCCATATTTTCAGCAGCGTTTATTGTGCTGGACTCGTACGCCGTGACCTGGATTTTTCCCGGCACCCCCGTTTTTGATTCGGAGACCACTAAAGAGTTCGGCCGTTCACTGGTCAGCTGCCTGATTTGGGTGCCGTACCTGTTTTTGTCAAAACGTGCGAAAGCGACGTTTATTAACAAGTAAGCATGGGCATGAAGGCTTGTGGGTGAGACCGAGCGCTGTTAACGGCGGGTATCAGGGCATGATGATGGTCAATGCGGTGATGGCGGCAGTTTCTGCCCGCAATATCGCAGGTCCCAGCGCGAGTTTATTGAATCCGGCCTGCAAGCCCGCCTGCACTTCTTCTGCGGTTAAACCGCCTTCGGGGCCGATCAATAATGCCGCAGTGGTTGCAGCGGTGTTTTGATCAAGCGTCAAACCAGACGGGTCCGCCACGAACTTTGCTGCTTCATCGCGTGCCGTTAACCATTCGTCCAGCGCTAATGGCGCATGAATCACCGGTATGCGGTTGCGGCCGCTTTGTTCGCACGCACTGATGGCGATCTGCTGCCAGCGCTGCAATTTTTTATCGAGCTGCTCGCGGCGGATTTTCTGGTCGGTGTATTGGGTATAGAGCGGGGTGATGGCCGCGGCGCCTAACTCGGTGCACTTTTCAATCGCCCAGTCAAAACGCTCCGGCTTAATCAAGGCCAAACCCAAATGCAGCGCAGTCGCGCGCTCGCGTTCGACGGGGTTGTGGGCAGTGACGGCAACGGTCACGCCGTGTTTATCAATCGCAGTAATCCTGCCGGGGTATTCGCCACCGCTGCCGTCAAACAGCACGACGGTCTGACCCGGCTTGGCGCGCAATACGCGGCCCAAATGATGGCTGGGAGCTTCTTCCAATAACAGGGTGCTGTTCGCGCGGATCGCTTGTGCGGTGTACACGCGCACGGTGCGCATCAGCGTAAACCTAAAGCTTTTACCAAGGTGGTGGTGGGCTCGGTCTGGTTCATGGTGTAGAAATGCAAACCGGGCGCGCCCAATTCGATCAGGCGTTCGCACAGGCGGGTGACCACGTCAACGCCGTAGGCTTTGAGTGCTTCCGGTTGGTCTTTCAAATCCTGCAGGCGGTAACGCAGCCAGCGCGGAATGTCGGCTCCGCAGTTATCGGAGAAGCGCAGCAGGTTAGCCGCATTCGTGATCGGCATGATGCCCGGCACAATCGGCTGAGTGATGCCGGCCTTGGCACACGCTTCAATAAACTGCGCGTAGGCTTCGGCGTTATAGAAGTATTGGGTGATGCCGCTGTTGGCGCCGGCATCGAATTTGCTTTTCAAAAAGTGCACATCGGCCAAATAGCCGGGCGCATCGGGGTGAATTTCAGGATAGGCGGCGACTTCCAGATGAAAGTGGTTGCCAAAGTGGGTGCGAATAAACGCCACCAGATCGCGTGCATACACCAGCCGCGATGAATCGGCCATGCCCGAAGGCAAGTCACCGCGCAGGGCCACGATGCGGTTGATGCCGGCATCGCGGTATTCCTGCAACAGTGCGAGCAGGGTGTCCTGATCGTCGTTACCAAAACTCAAGTGCGGAGCCACTGCATGGCCTTTGTTGCGAATTGCCAATACGGCATCGCGCGTGTTGCTGCGCGTGGAGCCGCCGGCACCGTAAGTGACCGAGAAAAACCCGGGCTTCAGCGCGCCCAGCTCATCCACCGTTTGCATCAGCTTGTCGTGACCTTCCGGCGTTTTAGGCGGAAAGAACTCAAAGCTCAGGTGAATCGATTCGCGGCTCATGCAGTGTTCCTTACTTAACAGTGGCTCGGGGGTTAGTACTTGTAGCTGTCGGGCTTGTAAGGGCCATCGACCTTCACATGAATGTAATCAGCCTGCTCTTTGGTGAGGCGGGTCAGCACGCCACCAAAGCCACGCACCATGTGAGCGGCCACTTCTTCGTCGAGCTTTTTCGGCAACACTTCCACGCGCAGTGCGGCTTGTTTCATGGCCGGCTCCAAGTCGGCAAACCGACGCTCGTACAGATAAATCTGTGCAAGCACCTGATTGGTGAACGAGCCGTCCATGATGCGTGACGGGTGACCGGTGGCATTGCCCAGGTTCACCAAGCGGCCTTCGGCCAGCAAAATCAAAAAGTCACCGTCTTTCTTGCTGCGGAAGATCTGGTGCACCTGGGGTTTGACTTCTTCCCATCTCCAGTTCTTGCGCATGAACGCGGTGTCGATTTCGTTATCGAAGTGGCCGATGTTGCACACCACCGCGCCGTTCTTGAGGGCTGCCAGCATATGGCGGTTGCAGACATCGGTATTGCCGGTGGTGGTCACTACCAAGTCGGTTGAACCCAGCAATGCAACATTGATGCAGCTGGCTTTGCCGGTGTTCACACCATCAATAAAGGGCGACACCACTTCGTAGCCGTCCATGCAAGCTTGCATGGCGCAGATCGGATCGATTTCAGAAATGCGCACGATCATGCCTTCCTGACGCAGCGATTGTGCAGAACCTTTGCCCACGTCGCCGTAACCGATCACCAGTGCTTTCTTGCCGGCCAGCAAATGGTCGGTGCCGCGCTTGATGGCGTCGTTCAATGAGTGACGGCAACCGTACTTGTTGTCGTTCTTTGATTTGGTGACCGAGTCATTCACGTTCACGGCCGGAATTTTCAGCGTGCCGGCTTCGAGCATTTTGATCAGGCGATGCACGCCGGTGGTGGTTTCTTCGGTCACACCGTGTACGCGATCGAGCACTTTGGAATATTTCTGGTGCAGCATCAGCGTCAAGTCGCCGCCGTCATCGAGAATCATGTTGGCATCCCATGGCTTGCCATCTTTCAGGATGGTTTGCTCCAGGCACCAGTCGTATTCTTTTTCGGTTTCGCCTTTCCATGCGTAAACCGGAATGCCGGCTGCTGCGATGGCCGCTGCCGCGTGATCTTGTGTCGAGAAGATATTGCACGATGACCAGCGCACTTCGGCACCCAATTCCACCAGTGTTTCAATCAACACCGCGGTTTGAATGGTCATGTGAATGCAGCCCAAAATTTTGGCGCCTTTTAAGGGCTGCTTTTTACGGTACTTGTCGCGCAGCGCCATCAATGCCGGCATTTCGGTTTCGGCAATGGCGATTTCACGGCGGCCGTAGGCAGCCAGTGTGATGTCAGCCACTTTGTAATCGGCCTTGGCTTTTTTAGCGGCCGGTTTTTTAGAGGCCGGGGTGGCTGCTTTTTTCTTGGTATTTACTTTCGCGTTCATGGTCTGTCCTTAAACAATCAATAAAATAATCAGGCGTCGGCTTTCAGGGCTTTGGCTTTGTCGGTACGTTCCCAGGTGAACGCGTTCTTGGCGGCTTTGCGACCAAAATGGCCGTAGGCAGCGGTTTGGCGATACATCGGCTGCTTCAGATTCAGCATCTCGATCAGGCCACGTGGGCGCAGATCAAAGTGACGGCGGATCAGTTGCACGATTTTCTCGTCGCTGATTTTGCCGGTATCAAAGGTGTTGACGGAAATCGACGTCGGCTCGGCCACACCAATGGCGTATGAAATCTGGATTTCGCAACGCGCAGCAAGGCCTGCAGCCACAATGTTTTTGGCGACATAACGGCCGGCATACGCAGCAGAGCGGTCTACTTTGGATGGGTCTTTGCCGGAGAACGCGCCACCGCCGTGACGGGCCATGCCGCCGTAGGTATCGACAATGATTTTACGGCCGGTCAGGCCGCAGTCACCCATCGGGCCGCCGATGATGAACTGGCCGGTCGGGTTGATGTGGTATTGCGTTTTCTTGTGCAGCCACTCTTTGGGCATCACTTGTTTGATCAGTTCCTCCATGATCGCTTCATGGATTTTCTTTTGCGTGACATCCGGCGCGTGCTGGGTCGAGATCACCACCGCATCGCAAGCCACCGGCTTGCCGTTTTCGTAACGCAAGGTCACCTGTGATTTGGCATCCGGACGCAGCCACTTCAGTTTGCCGCTTTTGCGCAGCTCGGCTTGTTTTTCCATCAAACGATGCGCGTAGTAAATCGGAGCCGGCATTAATGTGTCGGTTTCGTTGGTGGCATAACCGAACATCAGGCCTTGGTCGCCGGCACCCATTTCTTTTTTCTTGCCTTCGTCCACGCCCATGGCGATGTCCTGGCTTTGTGCGCCGATGGCATTGATCACCGCACAGGTGTGGCCGTCAAAGCCTTTGTCGGAATGATCGTAACCAATGTCGTTGACGACACCGCGAATGATTTCTTCAAAGGGAATCACCGCGCCGGTGCGCACTTCGCCAGCGACCACCACCATGCCGGTTTTCAGCAGGGTCTCGACCGCCACGCGGGAATTCGGATCTTGCTTTAGCATCGCATCGAGAATGGCGTCCGACACCTGATCGGCCATTTTGTCCGGGTGGCCTTCGGAAACGGATTCGGAGGTGAAGATGGAGTATTCGCTCATGGTTATATCCTGTATTAATGACGAACGGGTTGGTTGGGTTGGTGAAACGGTCGGATCTGCATGCGAAAACCATTCCGCAATGCGAGGTAAACACTTTGGCCTTCGATCAGGCCGGCGTCTTCGGCCCAGCTGAGTAAATCATCGGGTTCGATGCCCAGCCAGATATCGCCACAAGCTTCGCGTGCCCACTCTTGTTCGTGTGGACACAGCTCGGCGACCAGCAGGCAACCGCCGGGCGCGAGCAGTGCGGCGCAATCGGCCAGCAACTCGCCGGGTGCCGCGACATGGTGCAATACCATGTTGATCACCACACAGCTTGTGATGTGTGCGTCCAGGCTGTCGGGTTCGCCATGTCGGCACTGCACATTGGCCAGCCGGTTTGCCCGCGCAAGGGCTTCGCTGCGCGCGAGCATTTGCGGGCTGTTATCAACGGCGGTGACGGCAGTGAAGCGTTTGGCGAGTGCAGGCAAGAAATGGCCTTCGCCGGGGCCGACTTCAATGGCGTGTTCGGTATTGGGGAAGGCAAGGGAATCCAGCATATCGGTCAATGTGTCGATGTACTGATCCAGACTGGCCATGCGTTCTTGTTGCTCACGAAAATCGTGCGCATTCTCGCGAAAGAATTCCCGTGACGAGGCCGAACGCTCTTGTTGCACCGCACGAATGCGCGGCTCGCAGCCGGCATCGAGCAGGAGGGTATCCACGGTACGAAACAGCTGCTGCTGCAACAGTTCCAGGCCATCGCTGCGCTGACCGTTGGCACGGCGGTAAAACAGCGTGTTGCCCTCGCGGCGGCTGGTGACCAGATTGGCCTGGGCGAGCACCTTTAAATGATGGGACAGTGCCGGTTGGCGGACATCCAGAATCTGGCAGAGCTCCATCACGCTGTAGGAAGCCCGCCGCAACACCCGCAAAATCGACAGCCGTAAGGCATCGCCGGCGGCTTTATTGAAGGCAGCCAGCGTGTCCGGGGAGGCCGTGGCCTCGGCCGGCGGGCTCGGCTGATGATGGGCATGCAATGACGTCATAGGCGGGGGAGTCTAGCAGGCCTGAAAAGCTATATCAAAACTTTTTGATATTGCAGGCCGCATGCCGGTTTCGCCGACTTTTCGGGGCTTTATCATTGCCCCTGTCGGCCAGCTGCGGGACAATAGCCGGCTTTGAATTCCCCCTGACCCGGAGCCGCCCGATGCCCTCGCGCCAAGACCTTGCCAATGCCATTCGTGTTCTCAGTATGGACGCCGTCCAGCAGGCCAATAGCGGCCACCCCGGCGCCCCGATGGGCATGGCCGATATCGCCGAAGTGCTGTGGAACGACTTTATGTCGCACAACCCGGCCAACCCGGATTGGGTCAATCGCGACCGCTTTGTGCTGTCGAACGGCCACGGATCGATGTTGCTGTACTCCTTGCTGCACCTGACCGGTTACGACCTGCCGATCAGCGAACTGAAAAACTTCCGTCAACTGCACTCCAAAACCGCCGGCCACCCGGAACACGGCGAAGCGCCGGGCATTGAAACCACCACCGGCCCGCTGGGTCAGGGCATCACCAATGCGGTGGGCATGGCACTGGCTGAAAAGATTCTGGCCGCACAATTCAACCGCGACGGCTTGCCGATTGTGGATCACCGGACCTGGGTGTTTCTGGGCGACGGTTGCCTGATGGAAGGTATTTCGCACGAAGCCTGCTCATTGGCCGGTACCTTGGGCTTGGGCAAATTGGTGGCTTTCTGGGACGACAACGGCATTTCCATCGACGGAAAAGTCGAAGGCTGGTTCACCGACGACACACCGAAACGTTTTGAAGCCTACGGCTGGCAGGTAATCCCGAACGTGGATGGCCATGACGCCGTTGAATTGCGTCAAGCCATTGAAACGGCACAAGCCGAGACGGCACGCCCGACATTGATTTGTTGCCGCACGGTGATTGGTAAGGGTGCACCCAATAAACAAGGCTCTGAAAAAGTACACGGCTCGCCCTTGGGCGATGCTGAAATTGCCGCAGCCCGCGAAGCCTTTGCTTGGAAGCATGCGCCGTTTGAAATCCCGGAGGATATTTACCGTGCCTGGGATGCGCGCGAAACCGGCGCTGAAGAAGAAGACCGCTGGAACGCGTTGTTTGCCGAGTACCAGAAAGCCCATCCCGCATTGGCGGCTGAATTCGAACGACGCATGAGCGGTACCTTGCCCGATGATTTTGCTGAAAAAGCCGCCGCCTATATTGCGCAATGCCAAGCCGATGGCAAAAGCATTGCCACCCGCGTGGCGTCGCAAAACGCGCTCGATGCGTACGGCCCGTTGCTGCCTGAATTGCTGGGCGGTTCAGCCGATTTGGCCGGCTCCAATAACACCATCTGGAAAGGCAGCAAAGGCGTCACGCGTGAGGATGCCAGCGGTAATTATATGTATTACGGCGTGCGCGAATTTGGCATGACCGCAATCATGAACGGCGTGGCCCTGCACGGCGGTTTGATTCCTTACGGCGGCACCTTCCTGGTGTTTATGGAATACGCACGCAATGCGCTGCGCATGGCTGCCTTAATGCGTCAGCGCAGCATTCAGGTGTACACGCACGACTCGATTGGTCTGGGCGAAGACGGCCCCACGCACCAGCCGGTCGAGCAATTGACCAGCTTGCGCACCACGCCGAACTTATCAACCTGGCGTCCGTGCGACACCGTGGAGACAGCCGTGGCATGGCAGGCGGCGATTGAATACGCCAAGGGTCCGACAGCGTTGGTGTTGACGCGCCAGAATTTACCGCATCAAACACGCACCGCCGAGCAGCTTGGCAATATCGCACGCGGCGCGTATGTATTGAAAGACGGTACGGGCAAGCCGCAGGTCATTTTGATTGCGACCGGTTCGGAAGTGGCGCTGGCGATGGCTGCGGCGGAGCAGTTGCAAGCAGCCGGTAAACAAGTGCGCGTGGTATCCATGCCATCGACCGATGTATTTGATGCACAAGATGCGGCCTATCGCGAGGCGGTGTTGCCGAATGCCGTGCGCGCACGGGTGGCGATTGAGGCCGCGCATGCCGACTACTGGCGCCGTTATGTCGGTCTGGATGGCGAAGTCATTGGCATGACCACCTTCGGTGCTTCGGCACCGATTGCCGACCTGATGAAGCTGTTTGGTTTCACGGTCGACAATGTGGTGGCCGCGGCTGAGCGAGTGATGGGCCAAGCATGACGCTTCGAATTGCCATCAACGGGTTTGGACGCATTGGCCGATCGGCACTGCGTGCACTCTACGAAGGCGATTACCGCAAGCGCATGCAAGTGGTGGCGATCAACGAACCCGGTGATGCGCGCACCATGGCGCATCTGCTGCAGTACGATTCCACGCACGGCCGCTTTTCAGGCAGCTTGTCGCTTGCCGGCGAAACGCTGACCGTCAATGGCGATGCGATTGCGCTGACCCATCACGAGCGCCTTGATGATCTGCACTGGCAGGATGTCGATATCGTGCTGGAATGCAGCGGCGGTTATACCGCGCAGGCCGATGCCGAAAAACACTTGGCGCAGGGCGCGCGTCGGGTGATGTTTTCGAATCCGGCGGACCCGGACATTGCCGCCATTGTGTACGGTGTGAACGATGAGCTGCTCAGTGCCGCGCAGACCGTGATCTCGACGGCATCGTGCACCAGTAATTGCATTATTCCGGTCATTCAGGTGCTGGATAAAGCTTTGGGTATCGAGTGCGGTGTGTTGACGACGCTGCATTCGATGATGAACGACCAGCCGGTCATTGATGCCTATCACCACACCGACTTACGCAAAACGCGCAGTGCCAGTGAGTCGATGATTCCGGTGGATACCGCGTTGGCCGCCGGCATTGGCCGGGTGCTGCCAGCATTGGCGGGCAAGTTCGAGGCACAAGCCTTGCGTGTGCCCACCACCAATGTCTCGGCGATGGATTTAACGGTGGTGGTCAAACGCGATACCACCCGTAATGAGGTGAATGCGGTGTTGCAACGCGCGAGCGAGACGGCGCCGCTTAAAAACATTTTGGGTTTTACCACCGAGCCGTTAGCGTCGTGCGATTTTAATCACGACCCGCGCTCGGGCATTGTCGATGCCAGTCAAACGCGCGTGAGCGGGCAGCGGTTAGTCAAAGTGCTGGCATGGTTTGATAATGAATGGGCGTATGCCAACCGCATGTTGGATGTCGCCAGTCGTTGGAAGCGTTGATAAAAGTAATAAGAAGGATGCGGTATGGCAATTCGTAATATGACCGAACTCGATTTGGCCGGTAAGCGCGTGCTGATTCGTGAAGATTTGAACGTACCGGTCACCGACGGTGCGGTCACCAGCGATGCGCGTATTCGTGCAGCATTGGCAACGGTGCAGTATGCGCTGCAAGCCGGCGCTGCCGTGATGGTGATGTCGCATTTGGGGCGGCCAACCGAAGCAGCGGATGAGCAAGGCAATGCCGCATTCAGCTTGGCGCCCGTGGCCAAGGTATTGGGTGCATTGTTAGGGCGCGATGTGCCGCTGATTAAAAACTATTTGAATGCAGCCCCTGCCGTAAAGCCGGGCGAATTGGTGCTGCTGGAAAACGTGCGCTTCAACAAGGGTGAGAAGAAAGACAGCGAGGCGCTCGCAAAACAATACGCCAGTCTGTGCGATGTCTACGTCATGGATGCTTTTGGTACGGCGCATCGCGCTGAAGCCTCAACGCACGGTGTCGCACGGTTTGCCAAAGAGGCGTGTGCCGGCTTGTTGCTGGCTGGCGAATTGACGGCATTGGAAAAAGCCTTGGCGCACCCGGCACGCCCCATGGTGGCCATTGTTGGCGGTTCAAAAGTGTCGACCAAGTTGACGGTGCTCGATACCTTGTCCGACAAAGTCGATCAGCTGATTGTCGGTGGTGGTATCGCCAATACTTTTTTAGCGGCCGCAGGCAAGCCGGTGGGCCAATCCCTGTGTGAGCACGAGCTGCTCGATGACGCACGCCGCTTAATGCAAAAAGTGCACATCCCCTTACCGGTGGATGTGGTGACAGGCAAGGCGTTTGCTGCGGATGCAGTGGCCGAGACCAAGCTCGTTGACGACGTGGCCGACGACGACATGATTTTCGACATTGGCCCGCAAACCCGTGCCATGATGGAAGGCATGCTCAAGAACGCCGGCACGATTCTCTGGAACGGGCCTGTCGGGGTGTTCGAGTTTGATCAGTTTGGTGGCGGCACGGAAGCCTTGGCGCGTGCGATTGCCGACAGTGCCGCATTTTCACTGGCCGGTGGCGGTGATACGCTGGCAGCCATCGATAAATACGCCATTGCCGATAAAGTGTCGTACATTTCAACCGGCGGCGGTGCTTTTTTAGAATACGTAGAGGGCAAGGCATTGCCAGCAGTCGCGGCGCTGGAAGACCGCGCAAAACAATAAGTACTTTTTAGACAAAGGAGTTTCATCATGGCACTAATCAGTTTACGTCAATTGCTCGATCACGCGGCAGAACACGGTTACGGCGTGCCGGCATTCAATGTGAATAATCTGGAGCAAATGCGTGCCATCATGGAGGCTGCCGATAAAACCAAGTCGCCGGTCATCGTGCAGGCCTCTGCCGGCGCGCGTAAATATGCCGGTGCGCCGTTTCTGCGGCATTTGATTCTGGCGGCCATTGAAGAGTTTCCGCATATTCCGGTGTGCATGCATCAGGATCACGGCACCAGCCCTGCGATTTGTCAGCGTTCGATTCAACTGGGGTTCAGCTCGGTGATGATGGACGGCTCTTTGAAAACCGACGGTAAAACACCGGCGGCCTATAACTACAACCGCAACGTCACCAAGCGCGTCGTTGAAATGGCGCATGCCTGTGGCGTGTCTGTGGAAGGCGAGCTGGGGTGTCTGGGTTCGCTCGAAACCGGACAAGCCGGTGAAGAAGACGGCGTGGGTGCAGCAGGCACGCTCGATCATTCCATGTTGCTGACCGACCCGGAAGAAGCCGCGCAATTTGTCAAAGAAACCGAAGTCGATGCACTGGCGATCGCGATTGGCACCAGTCACGGCGCGTATAAATTTTCGCGTCCACCGACCGGCGACATTCTGGACATTAAACGCATCAAGGCGATTCACAAACGCATCCCCAATACGCATTTGGTGATGCACGGCTCTTCCAGTGTGCCGCAAGATTGGCTGGCGATTATCAACGAGTTTGGCGGCGAAATCCCGGAAACCTACGGCGTGCCTTTGGCCGAAATTGCAGAAGGCATTAAGCACGGCGTGCGCAAGGTCAATATCGATACCGATTTGCGCTTGGCATCAACCGGTTCGATTCGGCGTTATTTGGCGACAAAGCCGGCCGAGTTTGACCCGCGCAAATATTTGCAAGAAAGCGTGAATGCCATGCGCGATATTTGCATTGAGCGCTATGAGGCATTTGGTACGGCGGGCAATGCCCGTAAGATCCGGCCGATTTCATTGGAAAAAATGGCCGGCCGTTACGGCAGCGGTAAATTGAAGCCGGAAGTAAAGTGAGATAAAAAGGGCGAGTGAATCGCCCTTTTTATTGCGCGCCATGCTGCCTGATTTTTCAGAACTCAAACGACACCTGCCGGCGCTCACGCTGGAGCATCCCGTCGACCGGGAAGGCGTGTGTGCGGAATACCTGCATTATTACCGACTCGATTTATCAAAGCGTGTCGAGGGCGTTCAGCAATATTTCGGGGCATTGGATCTGGGCGATTACCGTATTGCCTGCCATGTGTTGATGCCGCGTGAGGCGCGCGGCACGGTGGTCGTAAGCCATGGTTATTTTGATCACGCCGGATTGTTCGATCATCTGTTGGCCGCCGTGGTGCGCGACGGCTATGCCGCTGTTATCTGGGATCTGCCGGGTCATGGCCTGTCATCGGGCGAGCCGGCAGCGATTGATTCATTCGAAGAATACAGCCAGTGTTTTCGTGACTTGCTGAGCGCATTGTCGGGGCGTTTGCCCAAGCCGTGGCATGCAGTGGGGCAAAGCACGGGAGGCGCCATCGTGTTGCGGTATTTATTTGAGTGTACGGAACAACAAGAGACACCGGCATTTTGTGCTGCCGTGGTCTTGGCGCCATTGATCCGCGCCGCGCAATGGCCGTGGGTGACTTTGCAGTATCGGCTTGCCCGTCACTGGATCACTTCGGTGAAGCGTGTTTTTGTGCGTAACGCCGATAACGCCGGCTTTGTTGATTTTGTGCGCACGGCCGATCCGTTACAGTCGCGGCGCATTCCCGTGCGTTGGGTGGGTGCGATGATCGATTGGGCTGCGCGATTCGAGCGTTACCCCAAAGTCGACTTTCCTGTGCGTGTCATTCAAGGCGATGCCGACGGCACGGTGAATTGGCGGTATAACCTCAAACGCATCCGTAAGCAGTTTCCTAATGCCCGCATCGACAGCATTCATGGGGCCGGTCATCATTTGGTCAATGAAGCGCGCACACGACGTCACGATGTGTTTACTAAAATACTGGATGAGCTGCATGCTCGCGAGAAAACCTCATGACGCATATGCTGGCGGATTATCAACTCGATGCCTTGATCGCGTTGTTGGGCAAAGACGCCGTGCGCACGGATAGCCATAGTCGTCACACCTACGGCCGCGACTGGATGCCGGTGATCGAGCCTGATCCGGTGGCGATTGTATTTCCACGCAATGCCGAGCAGGTGCAGGCCTTGCTGCAACGGGCAAATGAATGGCATTGCCCGTTGGTGCCATCGGGCGGCCGCACGGGCTTGGCCGGCGGTGCGGCTGCGTTGCACGGCGAAATCGTTGTGTCGTTTGAAAAAATGAACCGCATTATCGAAGTCGATGCTACCGAGCGTTTGATCCTGTGTGAGCCTGGCGTGATTACCGCGCAGCTGCAGCAGACCGCACGCGAACACGGCTTGTATTATCCCGTGGAATTCGCCGCCGATGGCAGCAGCCAGATAGGCGGCAATATTGCGACCAACGCCGGCGGTGTGCGCGTATTGCGTTACGGCATGACGCGCGCACAAGTGGCGGGTTTGAACGTGATAACGGGCCATGGTGCGACGATTGCTGAGATGCGTTGTTTGCGTAAAGACAATGCGGGTTATGCCCTGCGCGAGTTGTTCGTTGGCAGCGAAGGGACCCTGGGCATGATTGTATTGGCCGGGCTGCGTTTGCAATCAACACCGCCAGCGCTGGCCACGGCGTTATTGCTGCTGGATGATGTCACGGCATTGCCTGCGGTGATGCAGGCAATGCAGGCTTTCGAATTGCACGCCTGTGAATTGATGGATGCCCGCGCTTGGCAATGGGGTAACGCCGAACAGTCGGCGCCGCTGGATGTGCCGCCCGCGGCCCTTTATTTATTAATGGAAGCGCCCGCAGAATCCATGAGCGCAGAGGCATTGGCCCGTGCATTGCAGCATCAACCGGTCAGCGATGTGCTGCTTGCGCAATCGGCAACGCAGGCCGAACGCTTTTGGGCGGTGCGCGAATCGATCACGGCAGCATTAAAGCCGCAGCAGCCGTTCAAATGCGATATCGGCTTCCGTTTGGCGTGCATGCCGGCGGTGTTGGCCCGCATGGGTCAGCAGTGGCCCGATGCCGTCGTGTTCGGTCACTTGGGCGACGGCAATCTGCATTTGAATATTGTGAACAGTGATGATCACGCGATCACACAGGCCAAGGTATGGCAGCTGGTGAAAGATTATAACGGCACCATTACCGCAGAGCATGGCGTGGGTCTGTTGCGGCGTGACAGTTTGCAGTCGATGGAGGCTAAAGCGCGGCTACAGGCCATGCAAAATTTAAAGCGCGTATTTGACCCGAATGGCATATTGAATCCGGGCAAGCTGTGTTAGTTATCGGCGTGCCTTGATGGTTTTGATGCCGGCCTTGCCCGCCAACAACAACACATCGGCCGGCCTGCGTGCAAAAATACCGTTAGTGACCACGCCGGTGATGTTGTTAATGGCCTCTTCGGTTTTGGTGGGTGTGGCGATCGGGAAGTTGTACACATCCAGAATGATGTTGCCGTTATCGGTGACCACGCCTTCGCGGTAGACCGGGTCGCCGCCTAATTTCACCAGTTCACGCGCGACATGGCTGCGCGCCATCGGGATGACTTCAACGGGCAAGGGGAAGCGACCCAGCACGCCGACCAGCTTGGACTCATCGGCAATGCAGACAAACTCGCGGGCCACGGCGGCAATAATTTTCTCACGGGTGAGTGCCGCGCCACCGCCTTTGATGAGCTCCAAACGGTCGTTGGCCTCGTCAGCGCCATCGACATAAACGGCGACGCCATCCACGCTGTTTAGCTCGAATACCGGAATGCCGTGTTGCTTGAGCCGTGCGGCGGAGGCCTCGGAGCTGGCCACGGTGCCTTGAAAGCAGGCTTTTCGAGTGGCCAGGGCATCAATAAAGCAATTGGTGGTTGAGCCGGTGCCGACACCGACGATGCTGTTGTCGTCGAGCTTGGGCAGAATGTAGTCGAGGGCTGCCTGTCCGGCGGCTTTTTTCAGTTCATCCTGAGTCATCGGTATCCACCGCAGTAAAAAGTGACATGTATAATGCCACAATACGCGATCAGTCCTCGACACATACGACAGGAACGGCATCGATGCCACATCACTACATCCGCAAAATTCTCGCCGCCCGTGTCTATGACGTGGCCGTTGAAACTCCCGTCGACGAAGCGCGGTTAATGAGCCACCGCCTCGGCAATACCGTATTGCTGAAACGCGAAGACTTGCAGCCGGTGTTCTCGTTCAAGATTCGTGGCGCCTATAACAAGATGGCGTCCTTGTCGCCGGAAGCGCTGAAAAAAGGCGTGGTTTGTGCCTCGGCCGGGAATCATGCGCAGGGTGTCGCCTTGTCGGCGGCCAAGCTGGGCGTGACCGCCACGATCGTGATGCCGCGTACCACGCCAATGATCAAGGTCAACGCGGTGCGTAATCGCGGCGCCAAAGTGGTACTGCACGGCGATGCCTACGACGAGGCCTCGGTTGAGGCCAAGCGCCTGGCGAGCGAAAAAGGCTATGCCTTTGTGCACCCCTACGATGATGCCGAAGTGATTGCCGGCCAAGGCACCGTGGGCATGGAAATCCTGCGTCAGGTCACCGGCCCCCTGGATGCGGTGTTTGTGCCTTGCGGCGGCGGTGGCTTGCTGGCCGGCGTGGCCGCGTATATCAAATACGTGCGGCCGGACGTGAAAGTGATCGGCGTTGAACCGGAAGAGGCGGCCTGTCTGGCCGCTGCCATGAAAGCCGGCCGTCGCGTGAAGCTCAAAGAAGTCGGCTTGTTTGCCGACGGGGTGGCCGTGGCACAAATCGGCGAAGAACCGTTCCGGGTGATCCGCAAAACGGTGGATGACGTCATCACCGCCAGCACCGATGAAATCTGTGCGGCCATCAAGGACATTTTTGAGGACACGCGCTCCATTGCCGAGCCTGCGGGCGCTTTGGCCTTGGCGGGCTTGAAAAAGTACGTGGCTGAAAAAGGCTTGAAAGGTGCAACGGTGCTGGCGATTGCCAGCGGCGCCAACATTAATTTTGACCGCCTGCGCTACATCTCCGAGCGCACTGAAATCGGCGAACGCCGTGAGGCCGTGTTGTGCGTGACCATTCCGGAAAAACCGGGTAGCTTCCGTGCGTTCTGCAACGCCATCGGCAAGCACAACATCACCGAATTCAATTACCGCTATGCCGATGCCGCCGAGGCGCGCATTTTTGTGGGCCTGCAAATAGCACCGGATAACGGCGATCGCGAGCAGCTGATCAAGCAGTTGACGGGCAAAGGTTACCCCGTGGTCGACATGACCGATAACGAAATGGCCAAACTGCACACCCGGCACATGGTGGGTGGCCGTGCGGGCGTGAAAAACGAGGTGGTGTATCACTTCGAATTCCCCGAGCGTCCCGGCGCGTTAATGAACTTCCTCAATCAACTGGGCGGGCGCTGGAACATCAGCATGTTCCATTACCGCAATCACGGTGCAGCCTACGGACGGGTGTTGGTGGGACTGGAAGTGCCAAAAGCCGAGCACAAGGCATTCCGTCAGTTCTTGCAGGGATTGGGTTATCCCTTTGGGGATGAAACCGAGAATCCGGCGTACCGATTGTTTTTGTCTTAAGCCATGGTTTCAGGGTGTTTCACGATCCCTGTGAACTGTTCCACAGTTCCGGCAAGCCGCCCGGCAGGGTTGTAGGGGCTGGTCTAGGCTTTGGATACGGTGATGCGCAAAGGGCCCTTCACCGCAGAGACCGAGCTGCCGGACCGCACCATGATTCGCCGCAAACCCGACATTCTTGTACTGGCCATGGCCTTCCTGATTATGGGCATCAGCCTGACGGCGGCCGCGCAAGTACTGGCCGGCTAGAACGCCCGGTAACCGGCCTCGGTAATCACGCCTTCTAGCGGCACATCCCAGGCCTGACGCTCCAACCGCTCGACCTCCTGAAAACCATACGCAACCCCCACCCGATGCGGTTTTAGCCTCGCTTCTTGCAGGCAAAATGCCAGCGTGCGGTCATAAAACCCGCCGCCCATGCCAAGCCGGGTGCCCCGGTCGTCAAAGGCAACCAAGGGCAGCAAAACAAGATCAAGATCGTGTGCGGCTATCGAGGGTGATGCAGCGGCCGGCTCCGGAATGCCATAACGGTTGGCGAGCAGGGCATCGGCTTCGGTGAAGGCATGAAACCGCATGTGCCCGTCTTGCAGGCGCGGCAGATAGCAGAGTGCCTTGCGTGCGAGCGCTTGCTTCAGTAACAGGCCGGGATCGGCTTCGCCATTGACCGCCAAATAAAACCCGATGCGTTGTGCATTGGCAAACAGGGCGTGTTCGGCAAAGTGGTGACGTAATTGTTCGGCGTGTTGAAGTTGCTCAAGAGCACTCAGGCCGGTGCGCTGTTGGCGAAGTGCGTTACGCAGTGCGTGCAGATCAGCCATGCGATAAACCGGCTGGAGAATAAAAAGGAATGAGTTCCCAGAGTACCGCCGACAGAGTGGCCCTTGAACCCAGTGGTTCAAGGCGGGAATTACCGATACGCGTCAGGCTTTCCGTCATGCGGACATGCACACCAGCGTAACTAGGGTAACTCCCTGAGTGATACTTATCGGCTCGAGGACGTACTGTCATGGCCAGTACCCCAGGAATTCTATTTCAGTATAGCAGAGGGAATGAAAAGGACAGTTAAAAAACCGTGATAAGTATCAAATTTCAAGTTGGCGAATATCTTGCAGCGCGCCACCGAGTCGATTATTGAGCTCGCGTATTTCTTTTAATGTAACGCCGCCGTCTTTGGCCGGAGCGTTGTCGCCGTGCAACAAATCAAAGGCAACGTTCAGCGCCGCCATGACGGCAATGCGTTCAATGCCGATCACGCGGCCCTTGGAGCGAATCATGCGCATTTGTTCATCGAGATAGCGGCCGGCATCCAGTAACGCCTCGCGTTGATCGTCCGGGCAGCTGACCTGATAGTGCTGATCAAGAATGGTGACCGTGACGGTATTGGTTGCCGTGGGTTTGCTCACTGACTTTGCTCCAGCGCTTTGAGTCGGCTGATCATGGAATCGATACGGCTGCGTGCCAGCTCGGATTTGTCCGACAAGCGATTACGCTCCTGCAACAGGGCATCTTCACGCGCCTTGAGGGCTTGGTTTTCGTCTTTGAGTTGATGACAGAGCGCAATGAGCTCGTCGACTCGACGTTGCAGGGCTGTAAATTCGCGGTTGGCCATCACTGAGTTCCGCAGGGGACATCGTTGCCGTACTATAGAGGCCGGCCGGTAAGCGGTCAATGAAATGACCATGGTATGAGGGGCTTAGCGTGAACTCTGAACAATTTGAATCACTTGCCGGTGCGCTGGCGGCAGCCGGTGCCGTGGCATCGCCGGCCGAGTTGCATGGTTACGTGGCCGGCAGCTGCTGCGCGGCCGATATGCCCGATGCAGTGACGCTGTGTCAGCAGCTGGCCGCCCATATGGACATCAGCCCCGAACAGTTGGCCAATATGGTGGATCTGGGCGAATGGATTGCGCATATTGAGGCCGGCCTGGCCAGTCCCGAGCTTGGCTTTTATCCGCTGCTGCCTGACGATGATGAAGATATCGGCCATCGCGCCGTTGCGCTCGGCCAGTGGTGCGAGGGTTTTCTGGCCGGCTTTGCCTTGAAGGTCGGCACAAGCGGCCAGACGCCGAGCGTCGAGACACAGGAAGTGCTGTCCGACCTGGTGGCTATCTCGCGCATTGGCGTGCCCGAAGAAAGCGACGACAGCGAAGCCGATTTTATGGAGCTGGTGGAATACCTGCGCATGGCCGCGATGAATGTGTTTTTAGAGGCGCGCGACCCGCACACGAACGCCAATCCCAACCCCCAAACACCGTCACTGCACTGAGAATCGCATGGCCATTGCTTCTGCTGAATTTGCCGCGCGCCGCAAGCGCCTGATCAAACAATTGGCACCCAACAGTGTGGTGATTGTTGCCGCCGCACAAGAACTCGTCCGCAGCCGCGACACGCATTTCCCGTTTCGCCAAGACAGCGATTTTTTATACCTGACGGGTTTTGACGAACCCGATGCCCTGCTGGTGATGGATACCTCGCAAGCGGGGGGTATGACGCTGTTTTGTCGCGAGCGCGACAAAGCCATGGAAATCTGGAATGGCCCGCGCGCCGGGATGGAAGGCGCCGTGCGCGACTATTGCGCAACCGCAGCGTTCCCGATCGGCGAGCTCGATAAACGGCTGCCGGCGTTGCTCGCCAATCGCGAGCGCGTGTATTTTCCCTTGGGCGCACACGCCGTGTTTGAAGAGCGCCTGCAAGGTTGGTTGAACGAGGTGCGCGCCCAGTCTCGCGCCGGAGTGCAAGCACCCGCTGTACTGGAAGATATCCGCAAGCCACTGCATGAAATGCGCCTGTTTAAATCAGTCGCTGAAATCAAAGTAATGCGCGAAGCCGCACGCATTTCAGCGCAAGCGCACATTGCCGCCATGCAAGCGGCCAAGCCCGGCTTGCACGAATACCATTTGGAAGCGGCATTGCAAAAAGTATTTCTTGAAGGCGGCAGTCGCTTTCCGGCCTACGGCACCATTGTGGGCGGCGGTGCCAATGCCTGCATCTTGCATTACATCAATAACAACGCCGAGTTGCGTGACGGCGATTTGGTGTTGATCGATGCCGGTTGCGAGTTGCACGGCTATGCCGCCGACATTACCCGCACATTCCCGGTGAACGGAACCTTCACCGCCGAGCAACGCGCCCTGTACGAGGTGGTGTTAAACGCACAACTGGCCGCGATCGACAGCATTCGCCCCGGCGTGCATTGGAACAAGCCGCACGAAGTGACCGTGCGCGTGATTACCGAAGGGTTGGTCAAACTCGGCTTGTTGAAAGGCAAGCCGGCGGAGTTGATGAAGGCCGGCGCCTACCGTGACTTTTACATGCACCGTGCAGGCCACTGGTTAGGGCTCGACGTGCATGACGTGGGCGATTACAAAATCAACGGCCGTTGGCGACCGTTTGAGCCGGGCATGGTGCTCACCGTAGAGCCCGGTATTTATGTGTCGCCCACGCAACGCGGTGTGCCGAAAGCGTTTAAAGGCATCGGTATTCGTATTGAAGACGATGTGGTCGTTACAAAAACCGGCTGCGATGTGTTGACGCGCGATGTGCCGAAAAGCGCCGAAGACATTGAACAGCTGATGGCGCGTGCATGAGTACCGATGCCGACATCGTCATTGCCGGCGGAGGCATGGTCGGTGGCACGCTGGCCGCGCTCATTGCAGCGGCGTGTGGCGACAATGCGCCGCGCATCCGCGTGATTGAGCCGCATCCGTTCGATGCGGCCAAGCACAACGACAACCCCAGTTTCGATCAACGCTCCACCGCATTGGCATTAAGTGCGGTGCACGTACTTGAGCGCGCGAAATTGTGGCAGGCGGTGCATGAACGCGCCTGCGTGATCGACAGCATTCATGTCTCCGATCGTGGCCACTTCGGTTCCATGTTGATGCAAGCCAAAGAAGACAATTTGCCCGCGCTCGGCTATGTGGTTGAGAACCGTCATTTAGGTCATGCGATCATGATGGGCCAAGCGCAATTCCCCGCTGTGCAATGGCAAACCGGCCGCGTCACGGCGGCCAAGGTTGGCAGTGACTGCGTGACGCTGCAGGTTGATGAGGCATCATTGACCGCACGGCTTTTAATCGTGGCCGATGGCGCGCGCTCGGCGTTGCGCGAGCAACTGGGCATTCGCGTTGACCATACCGATTACGCACAGCGCGCCATCATCGCCAACATTGCCACTGAACAATCGCATCAAGGTCGCGCATTCGAACGTTTCACCGATCAAGGCCCGCTAGCGATGTTGCCATTGCCCGATGCCGAAGGCTGGCATCGCTCGGCGCTGGTGTGGACATTGCCGCCGCAAGAAGCCGAAGCAACCTTGGCATTGCCGGAAGAACAGTTTCTCGCGCGACTGCAAGAGCGTTTCGGTTATCGCTTGGGCAAGTTGCTCAAAGTCGGTGAGCGTGCGAGTTACCCCTTGTCGCGCAGCCATGCCTGCGAACAGGTTCGCCCGCGTATGGCCCTTGTTGGCAATGCCGCGCATGCCCTGCACCCGGTGGCCGGTCAAGGCTTTAATCTCGCATTGCGCGATATCGCGGTGTTAAGCGATTGCATTGCACGCGCCTGGCAAGCCGGCGACCCGGGCAGTTTGAACGCATTGCAGCAATACCTTGATGCGCAGTTGGCCGACCAACAACGCACCGCCGATTTCAGCGAAGGCATTACGCGTGTTTTTACCGCCCGCAATCCGCTGGCGAGTCGCTTGCGCGGTTTGGGTTTATTGGCGCTGGATGTGCTGCCCGCATTGAAAAAAACCTTTGTGCGTGAAACCACCGGCATCGGTAAACACCACCCCGGCTGGAAAGGCAAAACCCCATGAGCGTGAACGCCGATATCGTGATTGCCGGCGCCGGTCTGGCCGGCTCTGCATTGGCGATTGCCTTGGGCAAACAAGGCTGGGATGTCTTGCTGCTTGATCCGGCACCAGCCGTGCCGGCCGATGCGCCCGCCGAAGGCGTGAACGGTTTTGATTTACGTGTCAGTGCGTTATCGGCCGGCAGCATCGCATTCTTAAACGAACTGGGCGCATGGCCGCAAATGCAGGCGCGCCGCGCCACACCGTTTGCGCACATGAGCGTGCGCGATGCAGAAGGTACCGCCTCGGTTGAATTTAATGCCGCCGATGTGCAGGTGAATGAACTGGGCTTCATTGTTGAAAACCGCGTCACCTTGCAAGCGCTTGATCATGTGTTGCAAACGCAGGGTCGTGTGCGCTGTTTGCGTGGCGTGGGTGTGGCCGATGCACACCGGCATTATTTTGGTGAAGGGCATGCCACGCACGAGCGCATCGTCAAACTCGATAACGGCGACACCGTCAATACACAATTATTAGTGGGGGCCGATGGTGCGCGTTCATGGGTGCGTGAACTGGCAGGCTTTAATACCCGCGAGTGGGAGTACGGCCACCGTGCGATTGTCGCCACCATTCAGTTGCAGCAACCGCATCAACACACTGCATGGCAATGGTTTCATGGCACCGGGCCGCTGGCCTTTTTGCCGCTCGATGACGGCACCGATGCCTCGTTAGTCTCGATCGTCTGGTCATGCACGCAAGCCGAAGCCGAACGGTTAATGACGCTCAATGACGATGCTTTTGCCGACGCATTGACGCGCGCCAGTCAATACACCTTGGGCAAGGTGCTCGCGGTTTCAACGCGTGCCGCCTTTCCACTCAAGCAAAGTCACGCCACCGATTACGTGCAGCCGGGCATTGCCTTGGTGGCCGATGCCGCACACACCCTTCATCCGCTGGCCGGCCAAGGCATTAATTTGGGCTTGAAAGATGTGAAAGTGCTGGCCGAAGAATTGCATTCGGCCCGCAACCGCGGCCTCTCGCCGGGCGAGCCGGCCGTGCTCGAGCGTTACCAGCGCCGCCGCAAAGGCGACAACCTGTTGATGATGGCGACCATGGAAGGTTTCAAGCGCCTGTTTGAAGAACGCGCTTTACCCGTGCGCTGGCTGCGTAACACCGGCATGCGCCTGTTTGATGCCTCCGGGCCCATCAAGCGCCAGCTGGTGAAGCAGGCGATGGGGTTGTGAGTTTTTTGCCGGTGGCGTTCGGTGTAGAATGCCCGCCATCCGAACAGGGAGCCGATCATGAGCAACACACCCGATAACCTCTGTTATGCCGCATCCCACGAGTGGGCACGCCTTGAGGCCGATGGCACCGTGACCGTCGGTATTACCGATCACGCGCAAGATGCCTTGGGCGATGTGGTGTTTGTCGAGCTGCCGGACGTGGGCGCCACGCTGGATGCCGGTCAGCAGGCCGGTGTGGTGGAGTCGGTGAAAGCGGCTTCCGACATTTACGCGCCGGTGGGTGGCGAGGTGATCGCGGTCAACGAGGTGATTGTTGATGTGCCCGAGACGATTAATAACGACCCTTACGAAGGCGCCTGGTTCTTCAAGTTAAAGCCGGCCAACGCCGCCGAGCTCGACAGCCTGCTGGATGCCGCCGGTTACGCCGCTGCCTGCGACGAGTAAGCAATACCTGTGACAAAGCCCCGCTTGGCGGGGCTTTGTCGTCTTTGAGCCCTGCGAGTGAATGGTAATGACAACGCCCGACCTGCCTATCCTGATTCTGCGTGAACGCGCCGACAAACGTCTGCGCGGTGGCCACTGCTGGGTGTACAGCAACGAGGTGAATACCGATAAAACACCGTTGACGGTGTTGACGCCGGGCGACATTGTTCAGGTGCAGGATGCCAACGGCAAGCCGGTCGGCATTGCGTACGTGAACCCGCATTCGCTGATTTGTGCGCGCTTGTTGTCACGCCGTCCGGATCAGCCGATTGATACCGCGTTCTTCCGCAAACGCATCCGCCGCGCGCTGGAGTGGCGTGAACAGTGTTTTGGCGAACCGTTTTATCGCCTGATTTACGGTGAAGGTGACGGTCTGCCGGGTTTGGTGGTCGATCGCTATGGCGATGTGTTGGTCGCGCAAATCGGTGCAGCCGGTATCGAGCGCCACAAAGAGGCGGTGATTAACGCCTTGGAAGCCGAGCTGAAACCGGCCGGTATTGTGTTGCGCAACACCAGCGGTGTGCGCGAGCTCGAAGGGTTGGAAACCTACACCGAGGTGGTACGCGGCACGGTGCCCGAGCAGGTTGAGATGATGGAGAACGGCGCAAAATTTTTAGTGCCGGTGATGGACGGCCAGAAAACCGGTTGGTTCTACGATCACCGCGACGGCCGTGCGCAGTTGCAACGCTGGGCGAAAGGCAAGCGCGTGCTGGATGTGTTCAGCTATATCGGTGGTTGGGGTGTGCAAGCCCTGGTCGCCGGTGCCAGCGAGGCGGTATTGATCGATAGTTCCGAGCCTGCGCTGAACATGGCGATTGAAAACGCCAAGCTGAACGACTGCGTTGATCGCATCACTACCGTACAAGGTCAGGCACTGGATGCCATGCGTGAATTGATTGCCGCCGGTGAAAAATTTGATGCGGTGGTGGTTGATCCGCCGGCCTTTATCAAGCGTCGTAAAGACATGAGCAAAGGCGAGCAGGGATATCGCCGCGTCAATGAACTGGCAATGCGCCTGGTGGATAAAGAAGGTTTGCTGGTATCGGCATCGTGTTCGCTGCATTTGACGCGCGATGCGTTAACCGACGTGGTGCGCGGTGCGAGTCGTCATATTGATCGCGAAACGCGCATTGTCGCCACCACCGGCCTGGGTGCCGATCACCCGGTGCCGCCCGCGATTCCCGAGACCGATTATTTAAAGACGCTGTTCTGCCGCGTGTTGCCCGCCGACTGACCGGGTTTACTCGGCAGTGCTCGGCGGGATGATGACCGGTGCAATAGCTTGCTCGTCAATCATGCACAGCAGGCCGCGAATAATGCGGTAGAGCACCCAGATGCCGGTGAAGCACAGCACAAAAATCGCCACCGGTATGCCAAAGAAGCTCAGTATCAACAGGCCGGATAACACCAGCCACAATACGGCAAACCAGAACGTGCGAATCAGCCAGGTCATGTGCGATTCCAGATAGGTGCCCGCGGCTTCGCTGCGTTTGGCGTAATTCAGAATCACCGCAATGATCGATGGCCAGCCGGTTAAAAAGGCCGTCAGCACAAACGCCGGACTTAAAATGCCGCTGAAGGCGCTGAACGCATGCAGGCCGTAAATCACGTAGGTCAGTGATACCAATCCGGGTGTCGGTTGACGGGTATTCATGATCGGCTCCTCAGCGCAGCGACAGGCGCGGCCAGCCACGGTCGGTGGCAATGCGGGTTAACTCGGCATCGGCATCGACAGCGACCGGGTGCGTCACGGCCTCCAGTAAGGGCAGGTCGTTGTGGGAGTCGCTGTAAAACCAGCTGCCGTCCAGTGTTTGTTGGTGGTCGGCGAGCCAGGCGTTCAATCGCGTGACCTTGCCTTCGCGAAAGCAGGGCACGCCGTCGACAGCGCCGGTGTAACGGCCGTGCTCCATGGCCGGCTCGGTGGCGAGCAGGTTTTCAACGCCCAGCCATTGCGCAATCGGGCCGGTGACAAAGCGGTTGGTGGCGGTGATGATCAGCAGCGTGTCGCCTTGCTGGCGGTGCTTGTCGAGCAGGGCATCGGCCTTGGCCAAGCGCATGGGGGCAATGTAGTCGCGCATGAAGTCCTGATGCCATGCGGCCAAGGTGTCAGGTGCTTCACCGATCAGCGGCGTTAAAGCAAAAGCAAGGTAGGCGCGAATATCCAGGGTGCCGGCTTGATAGGCCGCATAAAAGTGATCGTTCGCGCTGCGGTAGGCCTCGGTATCAACGATGCCTTTCTGGCAGAGGAACTCGCCCCAGGCATGGTCGCTGTCGCCGCCGAGCAGTGTGTTATCCAGATCAAAAAGCGCGAGCGCCATGCGGGTTGCCTTGCCGGTAAGAGTGGCCGTGTGGTGTGCCAGCATAGCCGTAGCCTGACGGTGCACTCAAGCAATAGCGTTTGTGGGCAAGGCGGCGGGTGTGGAAGAATGGCTGTCAATAAGGAGTTTTGCATGCGCGACGACAGCGTGATTGATGAACAGGGATACCGGCCCAATGTCGGCATTGTGGTGGCCAATGCCGCCGGTCAGCTGCTGTGGGCGCGGCGCATTGGTCAAAATGCGTGGCAGTTTCCGCAGGGTGGCATCCATGCCGGCGAGACGCCCGAAGAGGCGCTCTATCGCGAGCTGCACGAAGAGGTTGGCTTATTGCCCGATCAGGTGCGCATGGTGGCCAGCACCAAAGGCTGGTTGCGTTACCGCTTGCCGGGACGTTATCGCCGCTCCAATCAAACGGGCAATCCGTGCATTGGTCAGAAGCAGCGTTGGTTTTTATTGCAGCTCACCGCCGAGGACGATGCCGTGGTGCTTGATCGCGTGCAACCGCAAGAATTTGAAGACTGGCGCTGGGTGAGTTACTGGTATCCGCTCAGTCAGGTGATTGTGTTCAAGCGCGAAGTGTATCGCCGGGCGTTGAAAGAGTTGTTGCCGGCACTGGATCGTCTAAGCCGGGATGTCGCGTAATGGAAAACATGCTTCGAACATTGCGCAGCGTGGTGCAGGAGGTCAATGCCGTCCACGACCTGCAAACCGCGCTCGACATTATTGTGACGCGCGTGCGCGATGCGATGGATACCCACGTGTGCTCTGTCTACATTCATGAGCCCAGCATTGATCGCTTGGTGTTCATGGCCACCGAAGGTTTGAACAAAGCCGCGCAAGGCAAAATCAGCTTGGGCATGGACGAAGGTTTGGTGGGCTTGGTGGCGCGGCGTGAAGAACCGGTCAATCTGGATGATGCCGAGTCGCACCCGAATTTCCGCTATTTAAAAGGCATCGGTGAAGATCCGTTCAAATCGTTTTTGGGCGTGCCGATTGTTCACCATCGCGAAGTGTTGGGCGTGTTGGTCATTCAGCAAAAAGATCAGCGCCGGTTTGACGAAAGCGAAGAAGCCTTTTTGATCACGATGTCAGCGCAGTTGGCGGGTGTGATTGCGCATGCACGCGCTACCGGTGCGGTGCGCAGTCCGATTCGCCCGGATGGATCGGGCGCGACGTTTGGGGGTATTGCCGGTGCGGGCGGTATTGCGATTGGCGATGCGGTGGTGGTGTATCCGCCGGCCGAATTAAAAGGCGTGCCCAGCAAAAAGATCACAGCGCCCGCCAAAGAGATCACGCGACTTAAAAAAGCGGTTGAGCAAGTACGCAAAGACATTCGCACATTAAGCAAGCGCTTGTCCGATCGTCTGGCCATTGAAGAGCAGGCGCTGTTCGATGTGTATTTAAGCATGTTGGACGACAATGCCCTGGTGGCTGAAGTGGTCGAAGTCATCCGCGAGCAGAAGCAATGGGCGCAAGGTGCGTTGAGTCAGGTCATGCTCGAGCATGTGCGCACATTCGAATCCATGGACGATGAATACCTGCGCGAGCGCGCCGTCGATGTCAAGGATTTGGGTCGCCGTGTGTTGGCGGCTTTGCAGCAGGCCGATCAAACGCAACGCGAATACCCGGCCGCCACGGTCTTGGTGAGTGAAGAATTGACGGCCTCGATGTTGGGCGAAATCCCGCGCGAAAACCTGGTCGGCCTGGTGTCGATCAAGGGTTCGCGTAACTCACACGTTGCGATTCTGGCGCGTTCCATGGGCATCCCCACCGTGATGGGTGCGTCGGAATTGCCGTACAGCGATATCGACGGTCAGCCCGTCATCATTGACGGTTATAGCGGTGAGGTGCACACCCACCCTGCGGCTGAACTGCGCCAGCATTACGAGCAGATTTTTGAAGAAGAAAAACTGGTCACGCGCGGCCTTGAAGAGCTGCGCGACGTGCCGTGCATTACCACCGACGGACACCGCGTGCCTTTGTTGGTCAACACCGGTTTAATGTCCGATATCGCGCGCTCTATTGATAACGGCGCTGAAGGCGTGGGTTTGTACCGTACCGAGATACCGTTCTTGATGCAGGATCGATTCCCTAGCGAAGAAGAGCAGCGCGTTATTTATCGCAAGCAGCTCGAGGCGTTTGCGCCCTTGCCCGTGACCATGCGCACACTGGATATCGGCGGTGATAAAGCGTTGCCGTATTTTCCGATTGAAGAAGACAACCCGTTTTTGGGTTGGCGCGGTATTCGCGTGACCCTGGACCATCCGGAAATTTTCTTGGGCCAAGTGCGCGCCATGATGAAGGCGAGTGTTGGCTTGAATAACTTGCGCATCATGTTGCCGATGATCAGCAGCGTGCCGGAACTCGAAGAAGCCTTGGAGCTGGTGTATCGCGCGCACGATGAGTTGATTGAGGACGGACTGGAAATTCCGTTGCCACCGATGGGGGTCATGGTCGAAGTGCCTTCGGCGGTGTATCAGGCGCGTGATCTGGCGCGGCGTGTCGATTTTTTATCGGTCGGCAGCAACGATTTAACGCAATACCTGCTGGCGGTCGATCGCAATAACGCACGCGTGGCCAATTTGTATCATGCGTATCATCCTGCTGTGTTGCGTGCTTTGCGCGATGTGGCCCAAGCAGCACACAAAGAAGGCAAGCAAGTCAGTATTTGTGGCGAGCTGGCCGGCGATCCGGGTGCGGCATTGCTGTTGCTGGCGATGGGGTACGACTCCTTGTCGATGAACGCCACCAACTTGTTGCGTGTAAAAGCCGTGGTGCGTTTTTTCAGTCAGGACAAAGCCGAGAAGCTTTTGAAGAAAGTATTGAAGTTTGATAATGCGCGCGACATTCACGAGGCGTTGGATGAAGCCTTGTCGGCCGCCGGCATTACCCGTCTGTTGCGGTCGACGCCGGAGGCGCGCTAATCACCAGGCACTGAAAAGGTTTCGTGCACCTCGGCACCTTGGATGCCTTGGGCGTCAAACGTTTGTTCATGAAAATCCACGCGCCCGCTGCGATGCACGCGTAACACCGTGCAGGCACGGGTGCCGTAATCGGCTGACCGTATAAACGGTGAGCCGAGCAGCTGTTCTTGTTTTAAACCAATGCCGGTGTCGGGAAGCTCATGATCGGCGGGGCGTGTGGTATCGCGCAATACACCAAACAGTGCCTCGGGTGATGGGTTGTCGTCGATGCATGCGCGCAGTGCGTTCAGGCTGCGCGTCAGTTTGGGCCACGGCGTGTTGAGGCGGTCGTTGCTGAGCCCGTGAATGCCGGGCTCCAGCAGTTCGCTGTCATTGCTCAGGCTGTGATGGGCGATCAAGTTATCGCCATCCCAAGTCAGCAGATTAAAAGCGCCGTAGTGATGCGCATCGCGCGCGACGGTCTCACTGAAGGCCAGTGCGTTGGCATTGCCGGTGAGAAAATCACAGACCAGTTGCCCGCGAGAGCGCAGGCCCGTATTGACCATGCCGCCACGGCGTACATTGGTGACGGCAGCAAAGCGGCCGCTGCGGGTGATGCCGAGCCAGGTGCCGCCCGATTGTTCGTCGCGGCCAGCCAACAAGTCAGGGTGTTCAGCCCAAAAGCCGGCCGCTTGCGTGGGGCGTGCGTAAAACTCATCGCGGTTGGCGGCGACGATCAGCGGATAATCCGGGTGAATCCGGTAAGCGAGAACGATCAAACACATGCGGCGGTGGCCTTTTGTAACACGCAACCGGATAATACTCGCCCACCGCCCGAACCGGAACGCTCATGGAATTGCTGCCAGCGCTGCTGATTTATCTGCTGACCGGTTGCGTGGCGGGCGTGCTGGCCGGCTTGTTCGGTATTGGCGGTGGCCTGATCATCGTACCGGCACTGATTCTGGTGTTTACCTTGCAAGGCTTTGACGCGGCCATTCTCACGCAGCTTGCCATCGGCACCTCGCTGGCAACCATTGTGGTGACCGGCTTGAGTGCTGCCCGTTCGCATCATCAAAAGGCCGCCGTGCGCTGGCCGGTGTTTATCGCCTTGGCGCCGGGCTTGGCCGTGGGCGTGTGGGCGGGGGCGTGGCTGGCGGCGTGGCTGCCCGGCCAGCAATTGCAGGGCTTGATCGGTATTTTTGCGCTGCTGGTGGCCGTGCAAATGGGTCTGGGGCTCAAACCCAAGCCCAGTAGGGACTTGCCGGGCAAGCCGGTGCTGCTGGCCGTTGGAACCCTTTTGGGTAGTATTTCCGCACTCTTTGGCATTGGTGGGGGCTCACTAACTGTTCCTTTCTTGAGCTGGTGCAATGTGCGCATGCAAGAGGCGGTGGGTACGGCGGCGGCCTGTGGGGTCCCCATCGCCTTCTTTGGTGCGATGGCCTATGCGGTGGCCGGCTGGAGTGTTGCCGGTTTGCCGATGGGCAGCAGCGGTTATCTGTATTGGCCGGCATTTGTCGGTATCGTGGCGACCAGTGCGTTATGCGCTCGCGTGGGCGCTCGCTTGGCGCATCGGCTGTCGGCCGACAAGCTCAAGCGGGTGTTTGCGGTGTTCCTGCTGGTATTGGGTATTCAGTTTATTGCGCGCAGTTTGGGGGCTTTATAAATGTTGCATCACCCGAATATTGATCCGGTGGCGATTAGTCTGGGCCCCTTGCAGGTGCACTGGTACGGCCTGATGTATTTGGGCGCGTTTGCCGTGGCCTGGTGGCTGGGCACGCGCGAATGCCGTCGGCCGGGCGCGGTGGTGCAGGCGAAGGAATTTGAGGACCTGATTTTTTACGCCATGCTCGGCGTGATTATTGGTGGCCGCTTGGGCTATGGGCTGTTTTACGGCTGGGCTCAGTGGGTGGATGATCCGCTATGGATCTTCCGCGTGTGGCAGGGTGGCATGGCCTTCCACGGCGGTTTGCTGGGCGTGGGCGCAGGGCTGCTGTATTTTTCGTGGCGCCGGCAACGACCCTTGCTGGCGGTGTTTGATTTTGTGGCGCCATTAGCGCCGATCGGTCTGGGCTTGGGACGGTTGGGGAATTTTATCGGCCAAGAGCTGTGGGGCAGGCCCACCGATTTGCCGTGGGCCATGCTGTTTCCGCACGATCCGCTGCAGTTGGCGCGCCATCCATCGCAGCTGTATCAGGCTTTTCTCGAGGGCGTGCTGCTGTTCGTGGTGGTGTATGCCTTCTCGCGCCGCCCGCGCCCGGCCGGCAGTGTCACGGGTGTCTTTTTATGCGTGTATGCGGCCAGCCGCTTTCTTGTAGAATTCGTTCGTGAGCCCGACAGCCACATTGGTGTGGAATGGTTTGGCTGGATGACCCGCGGGCAAGAGCTGTCTTTATTCATGTTCGCCGGCGGGCTCGCTTTTCTGGCCTGGGCGTATTCTCGGCCAACCGCACGGAACCCGTTATGAAGCAATACCTTGATTTGATGCGTCATGTGCTGGAAAACGGCACCGTGCGCGAAGACCGTACCGGCACCGGCACCCGCAGCGTGTTCGGTTATCAAATGCGCTTTGATCTGGCCGAAGGCTTTCCGCTGATCACCACCAAAAAAGTGCATTTGCGATCGATTATTCACGAGCTGCTGTGGTTTTTGCAGGGCGACACCAATATCCGGTACTTAAAAGAGAACGGCGTGTCCATTTGGGATGAATGGGCCGATGAGAACGGCGATCTTGGTCCCGTGTACGGCCATCAATGGCGTAATTGGCCAACCCCCGACGGTGGCAAGATTGACCAGATCAGCCGTGTGCTGGAGCAAATCAAGAAGACGCCGGATTCCCGCCGGCTGATGGTCAGCGCCTGGAACGTGGCCGATGTCGAGCGCATGGCACTGCCACCCTGCCACAGTCTGTTCCAGTTCTATGTGGCCGATGGCCGCCTGTCGTGTCAGCTGTATCAGCGCAGCGCCGATATCTTTCTGGGCGTGCCATTCAATATTGCGTCCTATGCGTTGCTGACCATGATGGTGGCGCAGGTCAGCGGCTTGAAGCCGGGCGATTTTGTTCACACCTTTGGCGATGCACACCTCTACAGTAATCACATTGAGCAGGCTCACGAGCAGCTGGCGCGCACGCCGCATCCACTGCCGACCATGAAGATCAATCCCGCGGTGACCGATCTGTTTGCCTTCCGGTTTGAAGACTTCGAGCTGCTGAATTATCAGGCAGACCCGCACATCAAAGCGCCGGTGGCGATTTAATGCGGGTGTCCCTGATTGTCGGCATGGCCGATAACGGCGTGATCGGGCGTGATAACGCCCTGCCATGGCATATTCCGGCGGATCTCAAATACTTCAAGGCCGTGACCTTGGGCAAGCCCATCATCATGGGCCGCAAAACGTTTGAGTCGATTGGCCGGCCGCTGCCCGGGCGAACCAATATTGTGCTGACCCGGCAGGCTGGCTTTGAGGCGGCAGGGGTGCAGGTGGCCACCACGCTGGATGAGGCGCTGGCGCTCGCCCGGCAGCAAGCCGATGCAGACGGTGCCGATGAAGTGATGGTGATTGGCGGGGCCGCTGTTTATGCCGAGGCATTGCCCCGGGTCGAGCGTCTCTATATCACCCGCGTGCATTTGCGGCCCGAGGGCGACGCCTACTTTCCCGAACCCAATCCCGAGCACTGGGTGCGGGTATCGGCCGAGTCGGGCGCCGCGCCTTCAGAATATACGTTTGAAGTGTGGGAGAGGCGGGCGGTGTAATAAGTCAAGGGTGAAACGCCATTGATTCTTGCAGCGGAGTGTTATTAAATGCCTCTCTCCAAATCTGCCGAAAGGTAGAGGTGCCGTCTCCGGAGAGAGCCGGTGGAAGAATAAAAATGTACATGCCGTAGCAGTGACGCTCGCTGTCGTTGTAGTTAAAAAAAGAACCCTGTAGTTATACAACCGTAGGAAAACAGTTCCCATGAAGACGAACCGACTCAAAACGGTTGCGGTCCTTGCCGCCGTATCCCTGGGCTCCTTGGTATCGGCTGCTGTCGCTGACCCATTGGAAGCAGTCCTCAAGGTAGGTGATGTGCGTACCGCACAAGCCGTTCAGTCTCAAAAGAAGATTGACCGCACCTCGGATGACACCAGCAAGCTGCTGCAAGACTACAAGCGCGAGCTCAAGCTGATTGAAGACTTGAAAGTCTACAACGCCAAGCTGGAAATCCAGATCGATAACCAGGTTGAAGAGCTGGCCAACATTGAAGAGCAAACACAAAACGTTACGGTGACGCAGCGTCGCATTCAGCCGTTGGCCGAACGCATGCTCGATACACTGGAAGATTTCGTGCGCCTGGATTTGCCCTTCCATACCGAAGAGCGTTATCAGCGCGTGAAGCATATTCGCGCCAATTTGAACAAAGCCAACCTGACGCCGGCCGAGAAATTCCGCCAGGTGCTTGAGGCGTACAAAATTGAAACCGAATACGGCCGCAAAGTTGAAGCTTATAGCGACACCATTCAGATGGGCGGACTTGATCGCGAAGTCGACATCCTGCGTGTCGGTCGTATCGCGTTGATGTATCAGACCACCGACGGCAAACAAACCGGCGTGTGGGATAACGAACTCAAGGAGTGGGTCGAATTGCCTGCTTCGGAATACCGCGCTTCAGTGCGTAATGGCATTCGTATGGCTCGCAAGCAGGCCTCGATTGACATCATGAACTTGCCGATTGCTGCACCGGAGGATGTGAAATGAAATTGCTGTCCTTTAAATCGCTCCTTCTTGGTAGTGCCATGGCGGTAGCCGCCACGGGCGCTGTTGCTCAAGACTTTGATTACGACACATTCTCTGCACAGCTGCAGGAATGCAGTGAGAAAGGCCTGCTGGAAAACCCGATGGTGATCGCCATGGTTAAGCAGAACAGCGGGCAAAGCGCCTCATCGGGCAAGGCCATGTTTGCGGAGGGTCGCGAATCGTCGAACCCGATGGTCAAGCAATTCCTGGATGATGTGGATCAGTGCCAGGCCAAGCTGAAAAACGGCACCGCCGTTGCCAGCAGCCAGCCCGCAGCATCGGAAAGCAAGCCGTCCAAGGCAGCAACAAAAAGCAAGGCAGTTTATACGCGTGTGCGTTTGCAGCCTGCCGCGTCTATGGACGAGCTGTTGACGCAGATCGAGAATGGTCGCGTTCAGGAATCGCGTGAAAACGCAGCACGGGAAGCCAGGTTTGCGCAAAATCGCGCAGAGCAGGCCGGCATGCTGAAGGACGCGGTTGCCGAGCGTCAGCGAGAGGAAGCGCGTGCAGCCAAGCTTGAAGAAGCATTCAATGCGAACGAGAAAAAACTGGCTGTCGCCGAGCAGACCTTGCGTGAGCGCTTGGGCAGCTTGACCGAGTTGTTTGGTCATATCACGACGACCAGCGGTGATTTGCGGACGATTTTCGGCACCTCGTTGGTGAGTGTGCAGTACCCCAATCGCGAGCTGTTCCTTGATGATTTGGTGAAGAAATCCAGCAGCACCAATCAATTGCCCAGCATCGAAGAAATCGAGCGCCTGTGGTTCGAGATCCAGCGTGAGATGGTCGAGTCGGGCAAAGTTGTCGAGTTTGACTCAACGGTGACCAGCACGAATGGCGAGCCGGCTCCAAAGCGCGTCGTGCGCGTGGGCGTGTTTAACCTGGTATCAGAAGACGGTAACTACCTGTCGTTTGATAGCAGCAAAAACACCGTCAGCGAATTGCCGCGTCAGCCGTCAGGTGGTTATTTGGCTGAAGCCAAGGCACTTGCTCAAGCGACCGAAGGCATGACCCGTTTCGGTATTGATCCCACCGGTCCTACCGGAGGCTCCTTCCTGTCCGCATTGATCAACAGCCCGACATTGGAAGAGCGTTGGCATCAAGGCGGTGTGGTGGGTTACATCATTACCGCGATCGGTGTGTTGGCCTTCATCATTGCCTTTATCCGTGTGGCCGTACTGACCGCAGTGGGTAGCAAAGTGAAAGCGCAGCTCAAGAGCGATACAGCAAACGCGAACAACCCATTGGGACGTGTATTGGCGGTGTATGAAGCCAATCCAGCCGCGAACGCAGAAACGCTGGAGCTCAAGCTCAGCGAAGCCGTGCTGAAGGAAATTCCGAAACTGGAATACGGTCAGACCATGTTGAAGATCATCACCGGCGTTGCGCCGCTGTTGGGTCTGCTGGGTACGGTGACCGGTATGATTATTACCTTCCAGGCCATCACCATTTACGGTGCGGGCGATCCGAAGGCAATGGCCGGCGGTATCTCCAGCGCGTTGGTGACCACGGTGTTGGGCTTGTGCGTGGCGATTCCGTCGCTGCTGCTGCATACCTGGGTGGCTGGCCGTAGCAAGAAGATCATCCATATTCTGGAAGAGCAGACGACCGGCATCATTGCCGAGCGGAACGAAGCCCAGCAGGGGTAATGCCGAATGTATTGGTTGTACGACCATTTTGAAGGTGTTCGCGCATTTCTGCAGTCGGGTGGGACGGTGCTGTATGCAATTGCCATCCTCACCTTCTGGATGTGGACGCTGGTTTTTGAGCGCATCTGGTATTTTCGTTTCGCCCTGCAAAAAGACATGGCTGCTGCCATGGAAGTTTGGGAATCGCGGGCCGAACGAAAATCCTGGAACGCACGGCAGATCCGGCGTTCACTGATCTCGCAGATGAACGAGAGCATCGATCAGAACATGAGCTTGATCAAGGCCGTGGTGGCGTTGTGCCCGTTGATGGGGCTGCTCGGCACCGTGACCGGCATGATCGAAGTATTCAATATTATGGCCGTGACGGGCGGTGGCGAAGCTCGCGCAATGGCCAGCGGCGTATCGATGGCGACGATCCCCACGATGGCGGGCATGGTCGCGGCGCTCTCGGGCGTATTTGCTAACACCTATATTACGCGGGTTGCACAGCGCGAATCAGCGCTGTTTGCAGACCACCTCACCACCGATCACTGATTAGAGAAGAGCCATGCGCAGAGCAACGCAATCACGCGCCGAGGAAACATCACAAGAAATCGACTTGACCCCGATGCTGGACGTCGTGTTCATCATGTTGATCTTCTTTATTGTGACGGCCTCGTTTATCAAAGAAGCCGGGATTGAAGTCAATCGCCCGGAAGCTTCGACGCAAACCAAGAAAGATAACGTCAATATTCTGATCGCGATCAGTCCGACCAATGAAATCTGGATTGACCGGGTGCGGGTAGACGTGCGTGCGGTACGTTCTGTTATTGAGCGCATGCACGCAGAAAACCCGAAAGGTGCGGTGGTTATTCAGGCCGATAACGAATCGAATGCTGAAACCTTTGCTGCTGTAATCGATGCTTCACGCGCTGCTGGTGTGTACGACGTATCACTAGCCACTACGGACAAACAGTAAGTAGCCCAGTATGTATGCAGTCCGACTGAGTATTAATGCGGTATTTGGCCTTCTGGCAACTTTCGGGTTGCTGGTGCTGATGTATACCCTGATTGAAATGGGCGACAAGCAATTGGATGAGAAACCAACGACCAAGTTGGCCGATATCCAGATGCCTGATACCGAAATTCAAGAAAACGCGAAATTACGCAAGCCCGATAAGCCCGAAAAAGAAGACGATTCGCCGCCACCGCAGCAGCAAATGGATGTGGATGTCGATTTGGACGTCAAACTGGATTTGACGGGCATGAATACCGGCAAACCTAAAATTGAAATTGGCAAAGTGGGTATTCAGACCGCAGACGGCGAATACCTGCCCATGGTGAAAGTGGCGCCGATGTACCCGCGTCGCGCACAAACGCAAGGCATTGAAGGTTATTGCACGGTGGAATACACCGTGACCCAAACCGGGGCCGTGCGCGACCCGGTGCCGGTGGACTGCCAGCCCAAAGGTATTTTTGAGAGTGCATCGGTCTCGGCGGCGAGCAAGTTCAAATACAAGCCGCGTGTCGTGAATGGCGAGCCAACGGAAGTTGCCGGTGTACAGAATAAATTTACGTATCAGCTTGAGAAATAAGAATGATATTGAGTAACGATCAGCGTTGGACACGTAGCCTGCTATCAGTAGGCACGGCCTTGTTGTTGACGCTGATGACGGCTGCTGTATTGCCACAGGTGCCCGGTCACTTGGGACAGGCGGCAGCAGAAGAAAAAACCGAAGCCCCCAAACGCCCCACGCGTCGCACGCCTGCGTTGCGGATGAAAGTGTTTGAAGGCATGGGTAAAGCGCAAAAAGTCGGCGAAGAAACCCAGAACCCTCAGGCGGCCATTGATGTTTTGCAGGAGTTGCTTGATGAGGACAGCAAGTCGGGCAAGCTCAACAGTTATGAAACGGCGATGGTCTGGCGGACCATTGGTGCCATTCATTTGCAGGTAGCCGACTACCCGAAAGCGATTCATGCCTTCAAGCAAGTCGCAGCACAAGAAAATATTCCTTACGGGCTTGAGGCCGAGATCAAATACACCTTGGCCCAATTGATGATGGCGACCGAAGATTACAAGGGCGCTATTAAAATGCTGACGGAATGGCTGGAGGTTGCCGATAACCCCGGTCCGGATAGCTATATTCTGCTTGGGCAGGCGTATTTATTGACCGAGCAATACAATCCTGCGCTGGCCAATGTCCAAAAGGGCATGGCGATGGCCAAAGAGCGCGGCATGGAAGCCAAAGAGCAGTGGTATCTGATGCTGCGCGTTATCTATTACCAAAAGAATGATTACAAACAGACGGCGGCAGTATTGGAAGAATTGGTTCGCCGTTGGCCGAAAGGCGAGTACTGGGTTCAGTTAGCCATGATGTATGGTCAGCTGGACGAAGAAGACCGCCAGTTTGATACGCTGGAAACCGCCTATTTACAGGGTTTTGTAACGAAAGAAGGCGAGTTGATGCTGTTGGCGCAAATGCTGGCCGTTCGTGATGCGCCGTATAAGGCGGCCAAAGTGGTGGATGCAGGCATTCGCGATGGCATCATCAAGCCGACACCCAAGATACAAGAGTTTCTAGGTGAGCAGTGGCGTCGTGCCCAAGAGCTGGAATGGGCTTTGCCGGAACTTGAGAAAGCTGCCGAGGCATCACCAAATGGCGAGGCCTATATCCGCTTGGCGCAGGTGTATCTATCTCGCGACCAGTATAAAGCCGCGGTGACAGCGGTTCGCAATGGCATCAAAAAGGGCAAGCTAAAGCGCCCTGAAGAGGCCGAAATGTTGCTGGGGCAAGCGTTGTTCTATAACAATGACTTTAGCGATGCGCGTCAGGCATTTACGCGTGCACTCAAAAATGAAAAAACCCGCAAGCCTGCAGAGCAGTGGATGGATTATCTGGATAAAGAATCCGATCGCCAAAAGGCAATCAACGAATATCTGAAGAAAAAGAGCTGAGGCTCTTCGATCAAAAAGCGCGGCTGGTCCGCGCTTTTTTTATGCCCGCGTCTTCTATACTGAAGCAGTCTGATGACAGGGAGCTTGTTGCTATGCGTATTTATGATGCGGACCTTCTCAAGGGTGCGCAAAATCAGTGGAAAGATGTCACGCGCACCTGGCGCATTGCACGCGAATGCATCAAAGGGTTTCGTGCGTTGCGTAAGCTCGGACCTTGCGTGACGGTGTTTGGGTCGGCGCGTTTCCCCGAAACACACCCTTATTACCAGCAGGCGCAAGCTATTGGCCGGGCGTTAGCCGAAGCGGGCTTTACGGTCATGACCGGTGGCGGGCCGGGCATCATGGAGGCTGCCAATCGGGGTGCCAAAGAAGGCGGTGGGTGTTCGGTGGGGTGCACGATTCAATTGCCGAAAGAAGAATCGGCCAATCCGTACCTGGACGTGCGCGTGAGTTTTAAATACTTTTTTGTGCGTAAAGTCATGCTGGTGAAGCATTCGTGTGCTTTTGTGTTGATGCCCGGAGGGTTTGGCACGCTTGATGAGATTTTTGAGGCAGCCACGTTGATTCAGACCGGCAAGATCAACGATTTCCCGATTATTGTAGTGGGTGGGGAATACTGGCAGAATCTACGCGTATTCCTGCTGGAAACATTGGTACCGGCAGGAACGATTGATGCAGCGGATATAGATAATATCTTTCCGTGCGAATCGCCTGAGCATGTGGTTGGGGTGGTGCGTAAACATGGAAGATGTTGGTGACAGTTCACTTAAGGGGATCGCGCAATGAAAAAACAAGTAGCAATAGCCGTACTGGCCGGCATGAGTGCAGTTCCATCCTTGGCGCAAGCGTCCGAGTGGGAGTTTGCCTTTGCGCCGTATGTGTGGGCAGCTGATACCAAAGGCAACACAGTGACCAAGGGTCTGCCGGCAAATATTGATATCAATTTTTGGGATGATGTCGCTCCCAATTTGAAAGCTGCCTTCGAATTTCATTTCGAAGCAAAAAATGCTGATCAACCGATCGACTATATTGTCGATGCCACGTGGCTGGATATGGCGTCATCATCGTATACACCGGCCGGCATCAAAGTGCGTCCTGAGCTGGTAACGGTGATACTGGATTTAAAAGTAGCCGGTGATCTCGGTGATATTGACGGGTTGCAATGGGTTGCCGGTGCGCGTTATTTTCAAAACGATATCAGCGTGAAATTTACGCCGCCGGGTGTGAAGGGCAGTGTGGATGAGGATTGGGCAGATCTTATTGTTGGCCTGCGCTATGTCGGTGATCTGGGCAATAACTGGAACTATGCACTGGGCGGTGATGTTGGTGGTTTTGATTTGTCTGCCAATACCGATCAAACCTGGCAAGTCAGTGCGGCACTGGGCTGGAAGTTTGCAGAAAATGCCGAAGCCGCTTTTGGTTATCGGGTGCTGGACGTCGATTACAGTGACGGCAATGGTTTCTCCAAGTACACCTACAATGTTCGAATGAAAGGCCCGATGGCCGGCGTGATATTCTATTTCTGATGTTGTTGTGCAGACAATAAAAAAGCCGCCTGATGGCGGCTTTTTTATTGTCTGTCGTTTATTCGAGCTTTGATAGGTCGCGCACGGCGCCTTTGTCGGCACTGGTGGCCAATAGTGCATACGCTTTCAGGGCTGCGGATACTTGCCGCGGGCGCGGTTTGGCCGGCTTCCAGGCTTTGTCGCCACGCGCGGCCATGGCCTTGCGGCGTGCCTCAAGGACTTCATCGGGGATATCCAAATCGATGCTGCGCTTGGGAATATTAATGCAAATCGGATCGCCGTTTTCTACCAATGCAATTGCGCCGCCACTGGCTGCTTCCGGTGAAACGTGGCCGATGGATAAGCCCGATGTGCCACCGGAGAATCGACCATCGGTCAGCAAGGCGCACACCTTGCCCAAATCTTTTGATTTCAGGTAGCTTGTTGGATAAAGCATTTCTTGCATGCCGGGGCCGCCGCGCGGGCCCTCGTAGCGAATGACCACCACATCACCGGCTTTTACCTTGTCAGCCAGAATGGCCGATACGGCATCGTCCTGGCTTTCAAACACGACAGCGCGGCCATTAAATACGTGAATGCTTTCATCGACACCCGATGTTTTCACCACACAACCATCGGGCGCAATATTGCCGTAGAGGACTGCTAGGCCGCCCTCCAGGCTGTAAGCGTGTTCCAGATTACGAATACAGCCAGTGGCGCGATCATCATCCAATGATGGCCAGCGGGTCGATTGGCTAAAGGCTTGTTGCGTTGGAATGCCTGCAGGACCGGCTTTAAAAAACGTTTTAACGGCCTCGTCTTGTGTGAGCGTGATATCCCACTGCGCAATGGCATCGCCCAATGTTTTGCTGTGCACGGTGGGCACCCCGACATCCAGTAAGTTTGCGCGCGACAGCTCGCCGAGGATGCCGAATACACCGCCGGCACGGTGCACATCTTCCATGTGGTAGGTTTGGATGTTCGGTGCCACTTTGCACAGCTGCGGTATTTTGCGCGACAGTTGGTCGATATTCGACATGGTGAAATCGACATTGGCTTCTTGCGCGGCGGCCAGCAAATGCAAAATGGTGTTGGTCGAGCCGCCCATTGCGATATCCAGCGTCATGGCATTTTTGAACGCCGCCAGGCTGGCAATGGAGCGCGGCAATACAGAGAGGTCGTCTTCTTCGTAATAACGACGGCACAAATCCACAATCAGGCGGCCGGCTTTCAGGAATAGTTGTTCGCGATCGGTGTGCGTGGCCAGGGTGCTGCCATTACCGGGCAGTGACAAGCCCAGTGCTTCGGTCAGGCAATTCATGGAATTGGCCGTAAACATGCCGGAGCATGAACCGCAGGTTGGGCAGGCCGAGCGCTCGTATTCGGCCACCAGTTCATCCGAGGCCTTGCTGTCGGCGGCAATGACCATGGCATCGACCAGATCCAGCGCATGATCAGCGAGCTTGGTTTTGCCGGCTTCCATCGGGCCGCCGGAAACAAACACCACCGGAATATTCAGCCGCAATGCGGCATTGAGCATGCCGGGAGTGATCTTGTCGCAATTGGAGATGCACACCAGTGCGTCCGCGCAGTGGGCATTGACCATGTACTCCACGGAGTCGGCAATCAAATCACGGCTGGGCAGGCTGTAGAGCATGCCGTCATGCCCCATGGCAATGCCGTCATCGACGGCGATGGTGTTGAATTCCTTGGCTACCCCGCCGGCGCGCTCGATTTCGCGTGCGACCAGCTGCCCCATGTCTTTCAGGTGCACATGCCCCGGCACGAACTGGGTGAAGGAGTTGGCCACCGCAATGATGGGCTTGCCGAAGTCGCCGTCTTTCATGCCGGTGGCGCGCCACAGGGCGCGGGCGCCGGCCATATTACGGCCAGCAGTCGAAGTATGAGAGCGGTATTGCGGCATGGCGTGACCCTTGTATGCAGCGAAAGACAGGAGCAGAAGGATACCAGAAGCCCAGTATGGGCGCAGCGCTGACGACAATCCTTCATAATAAATATACTTTTATCTATTTATAGATAAGAATATATAAATGAGTCAGAGAGAGCGCAAAAAACGCCAGTCCCGCCGGCAATGGTTGCAGGCGGGCCGTGCTTGTTTTATCCGTGATGGTTATGCAGGCAGCTCGGTAGCGCAGATTGCTGCCGAGGCCGGCTTGTCGCGCCCCGGCTTTTTTTTGTATTTCGCATCCAAGGCCGCACTGCGACAGGCTATCGCGCTAGAGTGTTTGCAGGTCTGGATCACCATGGCCGGGCAGGAGCTTGAGCGCGGCGGAGGCTATGGGCTGTGGCTTGATCGTAGCTTGCTGCGCATTCATCAGCAGATCATGGATGCCGCGCCATTGCTCATGGCCGCTGGTGTGTTGACGGTAACGACGGCAGACGATGACGCGCCGTTAGCCGCCGCGTGGGATCGCTTGGTGTCTGTTTTGCTCGATGCTGATGGTGCTGCAGCGATACAGCCGCTGCGGCGGCGCATGACGGCCGGTTTGTTGCAAGGTGCGTGGCAGAGCCTGATGGCTGCGCAGGCAGATGAGCCGCAAGTGCGCAAAGCCGTTTGCGATTGGCTGGATAGGACCGGCGAATAGCGAGCGATGTAACGGATGGCGGGCGAGCGTCCGCCCTGCCCGGCGGGGCAGGACTGACTGCAAACGCCTGTTTTTAACGACGAAGTCCGCCCCCACCACGAATACCCCCGCCACGAACAGCCTCTTCGTCGCGAACGCGGTCCGCTTCGGGGTGTTCGTCGTCGGCGCGATCCAGTGCACGGTCAACCGCACGAGGATTGACGTACGCGTCATCCACGTAGTCACCGCAGTCATCACAGCCGTCATCGTCATCGTTATTGTTGTTGCTATCGTCGCTGTCGTCATTATCACCGTCGTCCTCATCGGGCGAGGTTTGGGCGTTATTCATAATGGCCACAGCAGGCGGCGGACTTGCGATATTGGTGACATCGACGTCGACACGTTCGGCAGCCTCTAATTCGCCGGTGCAATCGCCGTATACGACAACGCCGTTGGCATCCGTTTGCTTGCAGACGGCATTGTCAGCGTGGGCCGACATGCCGATACAACACAGTCCTAGGCACAGTGCGATGATGTGTTTCATGCCAATCCCTCCTTGGCGATCAATCGAGTCTTGATCATATACCAGTTCTCGGTAGAAAAGGTTGATCCGAACGCCATGACCGAGGGTGCTGTAAGGCACCCAAAACCGGCAGATGATCGGCACTTGATCCTGCACAAGACTCAATGGCCGTGTCGATAGTAGACTGCAATCCTTGGTTGTTCGCCGATTTCGATCGAGAGGTGAGTATGTACGAGCATCATATTGCGGTGTTGGAAGGCTCTGTTGCACGAGCGATTGAGAGGCAGGGCGCTGATGCGGTGGCGAGCAACCTGTTCCAGCGTTATTTTGACCGCTTCCCGGAAACCCGGGAGCGCTACTTTCACGGCACCGACATCCATTATTTCGGGGAGCGTAAATTCAAGATTATTGCTGAATTCCTGATCGACACCTTGAGGTTTCCGAACTATGCCGAAGGCAGCATGTGCAATGAGGTCATGCGCCATCAGGTCTATGGCTTGAAAGATAAAGAATATTATTTTGGTTTGATTGACGCTTTGATGGAAAGCGTTCAAGCGGCGATGGGCGATGAATGGACAGACGACATGGCCGAATGTTGGTCGGACGCAACCATTGCATTAAAAGGGTTTGTGCAAGGCGGTATGGCGTACATCGAATAAACTGAACTGACGGGTTGATCCTGCGGCGAACCCTGCGCTAAACAGGATTCGTCGCAGCAGAGGCAGCCGGCGTACTATTCTTGGGCATCTTCATCATTCGTGGAGGCGTCTTTCATGCCTGCGTCTATCGCCTCGATAGCCGGTGGCGGGTTATCGACGGCAGGGCCTGGCTCGATGTCTTCGGAAACCACCAGGCCGTCAGACGCATTGGCGCAATCAACGTAATAATCCACGCCATTGGCATCCGTTTGTTTGCAGACGTCGTTGTTGGCATGAGCCGACAAGGCGACACAAAAAAGGCTTAATAAAAATACGGTTACGTTTTTCATGTTAATGCCTCCGTGAGAGTGCAGGGTAGGTGCTTCAGTATACGCCACACAGCCTCATGTCAGGCGAGGTTTTTTGGGTTGCTCTTCAGCGTGGTGAGGTGGCGTTTTTTGCGCGCGTTCCCGTGCGTGCCGCTTGTTTTTATCGGCATGCGTTTGGGAAAATTCCAGCAGCGTTGTTTTGGCCCAGGCGAGCGCGTCGGCTTCATTCAAAAAGCCGTCCTGGCTTTTTGATACCACGGTACGCTGGGAACTGACGCGGCGTGTGATTTCGGCCGTCCACGTGTTGCCCTGCGGCGTCACGCGGGCATCGTATTTTTTGGTTTGAGTCATTGAGAGATTCCTGAGTGAAGTCGCCATTATACGGGGGTTGATGCTGTTATGGCTGCAGTAGCCATGACGCGGCATCGCGTTGAAGGTTGAATTGAGCCAATCGGTAGCCATTGGCAAAGGCGGTTGCATCAATAATGAGGTTCGGGTTGTGGCCGGGCGGGTGAAGCACTGCAACTTTGGCATTTGCAAGCACGGGATGCGTAGCCAGGTATTCACCAAAATATTTTTGCTCGTCGAGCGATAATTCCATGTTGAGGCGGCGGACATCGACCAATATGTTGAGCGGTGCCAGATGCGCGTATTGCGTGCAAACGTCGCTGACGGCTCGCATTCTTTTGGTAAGGCTTGCAGGGCCTGCATAAATAACCTGCACAAGCATCGTGGATTCATCGAGCGTAATTTGGTAGCTCACAGCAGGCTCTATAACAAGGTTCCGTCAGGACAATGTTTTTTGAAACACTTTCGAATTGCGTTGGTAGTTGTACAGCGCCTGTTTCTCGGGTGGCAGCATATCCAATGCCGCGGGAACAAAACCTTGTTCACGGAACCAGTGCGCGGTTTGTGTGGTGAGCACAAACACGGAAGACAGTCCTGCAGCGCGCGCCTGCTTTTCAAGGTGCGCAAGCAACGCCAGTGCGCGGCCGCTGCCACGGTAATCCGGGTGCGATACCACGCAGGCAATCTCGCCGGTATTGGCCGACGGGTATGAAAATAATGCCGCGCAACCAATGACGACGCCGTCGCGTTCGACAACCGTGAAATGATGAATGTCGGTTTCCAATAATTCGCGTGAGCGATGCACCAGCACGCCGGCGGCCTCCAAGGGCTCAATCAGTCCGACAATGCCGGCGATGTCATCAATGCTGGCCGGGCGAATGCGCTCGTACGGTGCGGCGGTAATCAGGGTGCCGGCGCCGTCGCGACTAAAGAGCTCGACCAGTAATGCGCCGTTGTGTTGATAGCTGATGAGATGGCAGCGTTCAACACCGTTCGCGGTCACCGAGGCGAGTGTTGCAATATCCCAGAGGTGATTGTCGGGCAGTTGCGCGATATCGGCATGCGTCATCTCGCGCAGCAGCTTGCCATCGCGGTCACGCAAGCCGTCATCGTCGACAAAGGCAATCAGTTTGTCGGCTTTCAAGGCGCGCGCAACGGCAACGGCGGTTGTTTCTAAGCCGAGATTAAAGGTTTCGCCGGTGGGCGAATAACCGAGCGTGGGTACCAGCGTGATGGTTTGCCGATCCAGTAATGCGCGAATCGCTTCGGTATCAACACGCCGCACTTCGCCGGTAAAGTGATAATCCACACCGTGACGCACGCCGATCGGCTGCGCGGTAATAAAGTTACCGGAAGCGGTGCGCAAGCGCATGCCGTGCATGGGCGAATCGGGCAGGCCCATGGAGAACCAGGCTTCGAGTTGCGAGCAAAGGTTCATCGCGGTTTCGCGCACCACTTCCAAAGCGGCGGCATCGGTGACGCGTAAATCGTGAACGATGGGCGCTTCGAGCTGGCGCTCGGTCAAGCGCGCTTCCGCCTGGGGGCGACAACCGTACACAATCACCAGGCGCACATCGAGACTGTTCAGCAGCGCCAGGTCGTGGACGATATTGGCAAGGTTATCGTCAGCCAGTGCTTCGCCGGGCAAGGCCAGCACAAAGGTCTTGTCGCTGTGTGATTCGATATACGGCGCTGCCTGGCGGAAGTCGCGTACGAATTTTTGTGTGGTGTTGGCGTCCATGAGTCGCTCCGCAGTCAGCTGCGATTATAAACAGAAGCGGCGAATGAGTGCCTGCAGCGTGTCAATGGCAGGCTGGATTTGTGCGTGTTCCAGAAATTCATTGGGCTGGTGCGCGCAATCAATGCTGCCGGGTCCCATCACGATGGTTTCCATGCCCAGCTGCTGCAGGAAGGGTGCTTCGGTGGCAAAGCCGGCCGAGATCGCGGCATGCCCGGTCAGTTGTTCGGCCAGTTGTACCAGCTCGCAATCGGCGGCGGTTTCAAAGGCAGGCACGCCGGGAAACAGCGCGGTAATGACCGCGTCGATGCCGTGACGGGCGGCTTCGGGCTGAATCGCATGCTGTAACTGCCGGCGCAGACTGTCCAGATGCATGTCGGGCAAGGGCCGGATATCAAAATCGAGTTGGCAGTGGCCGCAGATCTTGTTGGCGTTCTGGCCGCCGTGCAGGGCGCCGAAGTTCATGGTGGCGTGCGGCACGGCAAAACCGTTGTGCCGTTGTGAAGCACGCAAGCGGCCGCGAAAGGTTTTTAAGGCCTCCAGGCAATCGGCCATTGCGTCGATGCTGTTGCGGCCCAGCGCCGGGTTCGACGAGTGGCCGGATTGTCCGGTCAACTGCAGTGATTCCATCATCATGCCTTTGTGCATGCGCACCGGCTTGAGATTGGTGGGTTCGCCGACCACGGCGAAACGGGCGCGTGGCATGCCGGCGGCAACCAGGGCGCGAATACCGCTCATGGAGCTTTCTTCGTCGGCGGTCGCGACAATAGTCAGTGGTTTTTTCAGGACGCCTGCGGCGATGGCATCGCGGGCTGCGGCGATCGCGACCGGGAAAAACCCTTTCATGTCGGTACTGCCAAGACCATGAAAGCAACCGTCGCGCTCCGTGAGCGTGAACGGATCGCTGATCCAGCCGCTGTCACCGGCCGGCACGGTGTCGGTATGACCGGCCAGCACCAGGCCGTCGTCGCCGTGCCCTATGCGTGCAATCAGATTGGCTTTATTCGGCTCACCGGCAATATCTTGAAGGGTAATGGTAAAACCGAGTGTGCCGAGCCAGTCGGCGAGTCGTTCAACCACGGCCCGGTTGCCGACGTCCCACAGAGGGTCGCTTGAGGAGCTCATCGACGGAATGGCGATGAGCTCGGTGAGTTGGGTTTTGAAATCGGGCAGCGTGTTCATGGTGGTCAGTGTAACAACAAGCCGGCCACCGCAGTGCCGGCTTACATGAACATACCTTTGAACATGAAGAAGAACACGATGGCCAAGCCGGCGCCGGCTGGCAAGGTGATGATCCACGACATGAAAATGGAGCCGATCACGCGCAGGTTCAGCGCGCTGATGCCGCGGGCAATGCCCACGCCCAGAATGGCACCGACCAGCGTGTGCGTTGTTGAAATGGGCAGGCCGGTGCCGGATGCAATCACCACGGTTGATGCCGCACCCAGTTCGGCAGCAAAGCCGCGGCTGGGCGTGAGTTCAGTGATTTTTTTGCCGACGGTGGCAATCACGCGAAAGCCATACGTGGCCAGACCAAACACAATGCCGCCAGCACCCAGCAGCAGGATCCAGCCGGGTAATGCGGCGGTTTTTGCAACGGTGCCGCCCGATTCGATCACGCTGACAATGGCGGCCAATGGGCCGATGGCATTGGCCACGTCATTGGAGCCGTGGGCAAAGGCCATCGCACAGGCAGTAAATACCATGAGGACAGCGAAAATTTTCTCGACGCTGGCGTAGCGCGAGGTTTGTTCGGCAACCAAATCACGGCGAATGCGCGTTAACAGCAAGGCGCCAACGCCGGCAACGATCAGGCCGATGATGGCAGACAAACCGAGCGATTGCATGAAGCTGAACTCGACGTGATGGTCTTTGAGGACGTATTTAAGGCCCTTCAGTATGGTGACCATGCCGACCATCAGGCCAACGAAGAACATGTACACAGGCACCAGTTTTTTGGCGCGACTAAACGGATCGGGCTGCGTGAGAATAAGCTTTTGAACGCTCATGAACAGGCCGAAAGAAATAATGCCGGCCATCATGGGTGACACCACCCAGCTCATCACGATCTCGGTTACTTGGTCCCAATTGACCGCATCGACACCGATGCCGGCGGCGACAAAGCCAACGATCGCGCCGACGATGGAGTGGGTGGTCGACACCGGCCAGCCCATCATGCTGGCCAGAAACAGCCACGTACCGGCCGCGAGCAGTGCGGCCATCATGCCAAAGACCAGCAACTCGGGCGTGCCGGTAAACGCTTCCGGGGCAATGATGCCTTTGCGAATGGTGTCAGTGACCGAGCCACCGGCCAGATAAGCGCCGAGGAATTCGAAAATCATCGCGATAAAAATCGCTTGCCGGACAGTCAGGGCTTTGGAGCCGACCGAGGTGCCCATGGCATTGGCCACGTCGTTGGCGCCCACGCCCCAGGCCATAAAAAAGCCAAAGCAACAGGCGAGGATCAGCAGCAGGTTGCCGTGCTGGTCAATGATCTCCATAAACGGCTCCTTAGCGTGCGATCAGAATTTGCAGACGGCTGCCGACTTGCTGGGCTGCGTTAGCCAAGTCGCCCACGCCGTCGATGATCTTGTAGAGGAAAATCACGTCCACGGCACGCAGATCATCTTCTTGAGCAAACAGCAGTGAGCGGATGTCGATTTGCAACACGTCGGTCCGGTGTTCCAGCTCGTTGAGCTCGCGAATCAAATTTTGCACCAACTCGACTTCGGGGCCGCTGAAGCCGGTTTCCAGCAGCTCATCGAGCTCCTGAATGGCAGTGAGGGCTTTGGCCGAAGTGGCAATGCAGGCGGCCAGGTACTCGCGCATGGGGTCGGCCATATTGGCCGGAAAGCTCATGCGGCGGCCGAGCATGATGCCGGCAATATCACGCGCCCGGTTGGCGATGCGTTCTTGCACGTGCAGTAATTCGAGGAAGTCTTCACGCGGCGCCGGCATAAACAGGCTTTTGGGCAGGTGCAGGCGGATGGTCATTTTTAACTCATCGGCAGCATTTTCGAGTTCGGTGATGCGCCCCTGGGCGGCTTCGGCACGCGGCCAGTCGTTGGCTAAAGTGGCTTCGAGAAATTCATTCAGGCCCGAGACGCATTCGTGGGCCCGGGTCATGTGTTCTTGAATGGGCTTGATGGGTGATGCGCCAAACAGGCCGTTGAGTGTGCCGCTTAACAAAGCCATGAGGGACCCCTGCCGTTGGAGAAGGCGCCAGTATAGGCAGGCCGGCAGGGCAAGACTACCCACGGAGGTCAAATTTTTAATGGGTGGTCGCGCAGCACCTTAATCGAAACACCCGGCTTGCAGGCAGTACCGGTAGACCGCATCGGCAGCGACCTGACTGCCCTCGGGGGTCCAGTGGGGGTCGTCATCGAAGGTGGTGGGAAAAACGTCGGTGTGCTGGAAATCCGGCAGTAATGAAAAGACCGGGTAAGGTGCTTGGGCTTTGAGTGCATCAAAGAACACAAACGGCTCCAGCACGTAGGGGCCCATCGGTTCGTACTCGGCGGCTTCCCAGTTGTGGGGGGTTTCCCGGGTGCTGTATTGATAGCCGCGCGGGAAGATCAGCAGCACAAACTGCGCGCCCAGCTCATCCTGAACATAAGCGTTGATGGCATCGATGCTGTTCTGGATGGCGGCAAAATACGGTCGTGTCTCGCTCAAAGGGCGGGCGGTGGCGAAAAAGCGCTGTTTCGGGAAGCCGAAAACCTGCTCGTACACGGCATCGGAACCCACGTTCTGAAGGATTTGCCGTGCTGCCAGTACGCTCACCGGGGTGTAGTCGAGCAGCGGATAAATCCCTTGGCGTTCCAGCAATGCGGTGTATTTGATGTCGTCGTGGATGTCGGTCATGTCCACCGCCAGGATCACCACATCGGGTTTGTATTTTTTGCCAATGTCCTTGAGTAACCGGTAACTGAGCAAGGGCGATGACGAAACCCAGCCAAAATTGGCAACCTGCACGTTTTTATCCGGGTGCAGGGCGCGTGCTTTTTTCTCCAACAGGGCGGGCACAGACTCCTCCGGCGGCAGTTTCATGCCAAACACAAAGGAATCGCCGAGAAACACGATGTTCAGATTGTCGGCATGGAAATCGACGGCTTCGCGATCGGAGCGAATGCCGTCCGAATTAATACGGTCCTCGGCATTGGGCGGCATCCGGTGGTCGACGTTGTCCACGATATAGAGCTGCCCTTTGAACAGCATTTTCTGGCCGACCAGTTCAAACAAAAACAGGCTGATCGCGATAATCAGGATGCTGCTGAGCAGTGCTTTTAACAGTTTCATGGAAGGCCTCGGCCGTGCATTGCTATCGGCGTGCTGTCGGGGGCCGCACGGTCGCCCCCGGGAAGGCGTCAGTATAGGCAGGCGATTCGATGAAGACTAGGCAGCCGGCGAGGCAAGCCGGAGCGGCCTGTGTGCGGATGCCGGCAGATGCGGTAAGCTGAAGCCATCACTCGGGCAGAGAAAGCACTTTCCTTATGAGCACAGCGGCTTCAAGACCCATGGCAGATCGCGTGGTTGATCTGCGCTCGTTATTGCACAGCCTGCGCGCCGATGGCTTGATCAGTGCGGATGAGCTGGCGCGGCTCGAGAGCACGCCGCGCACCGCGGCCCAAGCGGCCATGCACCCGTTGAGCTATCTGGCCGGTCAATCGGTTGAGGACGCACGCCGGCCTAATAAGGTGCTGGATATCGAAGCATTGACGGTGTGGTTGGCCGAGCACGCCGGACAACCGTATCTGCGTATCGATCCGCTGAAAATCGATGCTTCTGCGATCACCGAAGTCATGTCGTTTGCGTTTGCGCAGCGTCATAAAATTCTTGCGGTATCAGCCACCCGCGACGAAGTGGTGATTGCCAGTGCCGAGCCCTTTGTGCACAGCTGGGAAGCCAATCTGGAGCACGTGTTGCGTCGACCGCTGAAGCGGGTCGTGGCCAATCCGGACGATATCGACCGGTTCACGGTTGAGTTTTACACGCTGGCGCGTTCGGTCAGCGGGATGACGCGTGGCGGCACGAGCCACGCCGGCGGTTTGGCGAACTTCGAGCAAATGCTCGAACTCGGCAATTTGAAAGACCCGGATGCGAATGACCAGCACATCGTCAACGTGGTCGATTGGTTGTTCCAATACGCGTTTGATCAGCGTGCCAGCGATATCCACATTGAACCGCGTCGTGAAAAAGGCAATGTGCGGTTTCGTATTGATGGCGTGATGCACACGGTGTATCAAATGCCGATGCAAGTGCTGACAGCGGTCATCAGCCGCATCAAGATTTTGGGGCGCATGAACATTGCCGAAAAACGCCGCCCGCAAGACGGCCGTCTGAAAACCAAATCGCCGGAAGGCAATGAAATCGAATTGCGCTTGTCCACCATGCCGACGGCTTTCGGTGAAAAACTGGTGATGCGTATTTTTGATCCCGATGTGTTGTTGCGCACCTATAAAGAGTTGGGGTTGCAGGATGCCGATTACGATCGCTGGCAAGCCATGGTGGGTCAACCCAACGGCATTGTGCTGGTGACGGGCCCGACCGGCTCGGGTAAAACCACCACCTTGTATTCCACGTTAAAACAATTGGCCACGCCGGAAGTGAATCTCTGCACCATTGAAGACCCGATCGAGATGATCGAGCCTGCGTTTAACCAGATGCAAGTGCAGCACAATATTGATCTGGATTTTGCCAGCGGCGTGCGCGCACTGTTGCGACAAGACCCGGACATCATCATGGTCGGCGAGATCCGCGATCTTGAAACCGCGCAGATGGCGGTGCAGGCGGCGTTAACCGGCCACCTGGTGTTGTCGACCTTGCACACCAACGACAGCCCGACCGCCGTGTCGCGCTTGTTGGAGCTCGGGGTGCCGGCTTACCTGATTAAAGCCACCTTGTTGGGTGTGATGGCGCAGCGTCTGGTGCGCACCCTGTGCCCGCATTGCAAAGAAGAAGCGCCGGTGGACGCCGATGCCTGGAAGCAGCTGACACGCCCTTGGCAGGTGCCGGCACCGAAAAAAATCTATCGCCCGGTGGGTTGTCTCGAATGCCGGAAAACCGGTTATCTGGGACGCCAGGGCGTTTATGAGATTTTATTGATGAGCGACAGTACGCGCGAGATGGTTCGCGGTGATACTGACCTGAAAGCCTTGCGTCAGTCGGCGATGCGCGAAGGCATGCGCACCCTGCGATTGTCGGGCGCACAAAAAGTCGCCAATGGAGTGACCACGATTGAAGAGGTTATGCGCGTCGCACCGCTGGCCGATAGCGATCGCTAAACACGGCGGTAACGGGTTGTTGTATGTCTGATGGTATTCCTGAGCTCCTGCATGCCGACTGGGCATCGCGTCGTGAACGGTTGCTCGAATCGCTCGGCAGTGAGCCGGCATGGTTGGCCGATGCCGGCAAAGCGGCGGCTTTTCATCGTGTGTTTGCGACCAGCCGGTTTGTCGCGGACAGTCTGATTGCGCAGCCAGGGTTATTGGCCGAGCTGGAAAATGACTTGTGGCGCACGTACGCGCCCGGATGGTATGCCGCCAGCCTGCAAGCGCGCTTATCCACCGTTGATAACGAAGCGGATTTATTGAAAGCATTGCGGGTGTTTCGTCGTCGCGAAATGGTGCGCATTGTGTGGCGTGATTTCGCGCGTCTGGCCGAGCTTGAAGAAACCATTCGTGACATGAGTGTCTTGGCCGATGCGTGCATTGCCGAAGCATTGGATTGGTGGCATCCGCGATTGTGTGCCGAGTTGGGCGAGCCGATGTCAGTCGATGGTGTGCCTCAGCGCATGGTCGTGTTGGGCATGGGCAAGCTCGGTGCCGGTGAATTGAATGTGTCATCGGATATTGATCTGATTTTCACTTACCCCGATAACGGTGAAACGCGGGGCAAGCCGCGCGCCATGGATAACCATGAGTTCTTCACCCGGCTGGGACGTAAATTGATTCATGCGCTGGATCATCAGACGGCCGATGGCCAGGTGTTTCGTGTCGATATGCGATTGCGTCCCTGGGGGCAAAGCGGCGCGTTGGCGCTCAGCTTTGATGCGATGGAGGAGTACTACCAGAATCAAGGACGGGAGTGGGAACGCTACGCCATGATCAAGGCGCGTGCCGTGGCCGGGCAGGCCGCCGATTGCGAACGGTTGATGGCTTGCCTGCGACCGTTTACCTACCGCCGCTATATCG